>JAGCCO010000004.1 GCA_017651645.1 Bacteroidales bacterium | reverse complement strand
CTGAAAGAATTAGCATCGCGTCCATCAGGAATCCTTTCGATTACCCTGATTTCCTTGACATCCAACTGCAGTCTTTCCAGGAATTCTTCCAACTGGAGACCAATCCCGACAACAGGAAAAATGAAGGCCTCTACAAGGTCTTCGCCGAGAATTTCCCCATCACCGACGCAAGAGGCAATTTTACTCTCGAATTTCTTGATTATTTCATCGATGCCCCGCGCTACAGCATTGCGGAGTGCATCGAGCGTGGACTAACCTATAGCGTTCCTCTCAAGGCTAAGCTGAAGCTTTCCTGCAACGACGAGGAACATGAAGACTTTGAGACCGTCGTCCAAGACGTGTATCTCGGCATGATCCCCTACATGACACCTCGTGGTACTTTTGTTATCAACGGAGCCGAGCGCGTCGTGGTCTCACAATTGCACCGTTCACCCGGTGTGTTCTTCGGTCAGAGCCAACATGCTAACGGCACCATGTTGTATTCGGCCCGTATCATTCCGTTCAAGGGTTCTTGGATGGAGTTCTCGACCGACATCAACAACGTCATGTATGCCTACATCGACCGTAAGAAGAAATTGCCCATCACCACGCTGTTGCGTGCCATCGGCTACGAAAGCGACAAGGACATCCTCGACATCTTCAACCTGGCCGAGGAAGTGAAGGTCTCCAAGGCAGGCCTGAAGCGCGTTTTGGGTCGTAAACTTGCCGCCCGTGTGTTGCATTCTTACACCGAAGACTTCGTCAACGAGGATACCGGCGAGTGCGTCTCCATCGAGCGTAACGTGGTGATCATCGACCGTGACGTGGTCCTTGAAGAGGAACATATCCAGCCCATCTTGGACAGCGGTGTGAAGACCATCCTGCTGCACTGCGAGGCCGAGCGTGACGAAAACGACAGAGTCTCTGACTATTCTGTTATTTTCAAGACCTTGGAAAAAGATACCTGTAACTCGGAAAAAGAAGCTGTCGAGTATATCTACCGCCAACTGCGTAACGCCGAGCCGCCCGATGAGGAAACGGCACGTGGCATCATCGACAAGCTGTTCTTCTCCGACAAGAGATATGATTTGGGTTTGGTAGGTCGTTACCGTATCAACCGTAAATTGAACCTCGATATTCCCGATGACGTCAAAGTCCTGACCAAGGAAGACATCATCGCCATCATCAAATACTTGGTCGAGCTGCTGAGCAGCAAGGCCGAGATCGACGATATCGACCACTTGAGCAACCGTCGTATCCGCACCGTGGGCGAGCAGCTGCAAGCCCAGTTCGGTGTCGGCTTGGCCCGTATGGCCCGCACCATCCGTGAGCGTATGAACGTGCGCGACAACGAGGTGTTTACGCCTATCGACCTGATCAATGCCAAGACCCTTTCGTCGGTCATCAACTCGTTCTTCGGCACCAACCAACTGTCGCAGTTTATGGACCAGACCAACCCGCTGTCGGAAATCACGCATAAGCGTCGTATCTCCGCTTTGGGTCCTGGCGGTCTGTCGCGCGACCGTGCCGGTTTCGAAGTCCGTGACGTACACTACACGCACTACGGTCGTCTGTGTACGATTGAGACCCCTGAAGGTCCTAACATCGGTTTGATTTCCTCGCTCTGCGTGTTCGCTAAGATCAACAACTTGGGCTTCATCGAGACGCCATACCGCGAAGTGGTCGACGGCAAGGTCGACTTCAAGAAGGAGCCGGTTTATCTTACCGCCGAGCTTGAGGAAGACAAGATCATCGCCCAGGCTACCACGCCTGTTGACGATGAAGGCAGATTTACCGATAAGGATATCAAGGCGCGTTATATCGCCGACTATCCTATCGTTTCGCCTGAAGAGATCAACCTGATGGATGTCGGTCCTAACCAGATTGCCTCCATCGCCGCTTCTTTGATTCCGTTCCTGGAGCACGATGACGCCAACCGTGCCTTGATGGGTTCGAACATGATGCGTCAGGCTGTACCTTTGATGAATCCCGAAAGTCCCATCGTGGGCACTGGTATTGAACGCTCTGTTGCCAAGGATTCACGCGTTCTTATCACTGCCGAAGGCGAGGGTGAGGTCATCTTCGTTGACTCCAAGAAGATCACGATTAAGTATGACCGCACGGATGAACAACGTTTGGTCAGCTTCGATGGCGACGTGAAGACCTATTACCTCACGAAGTATGCCCGTACCAACCAGAACACGAGCATCAACATCAAGCCTATCGTGCGCCGCGGCGACCACGTGACCTTTGGTCAGATCCTAACGGAAGGCTACGCCACGCAAAACGGTGACTTGGCTTTGGGTCGTAACCTGAAAGTGGCCTTCATGCCTTGGAAGGGTTACAACTACGAGGACGCCATCGTGATTTCGGAACGCATCGTGAAGGAAGACTTGTTCACCTCCATCCATATCGAGGAGTTCACCCTTGAGGTGCGCGACACGAAGCGTGGCTTGGAAGAGCTGACCAACGACATCCCGAACGTGAGCACCGACGCCACCAAGGACTTGGACGAGCACGGTATCATCCGCGTGGGTGCCGAAGTCAAGGAAGGCGACATCCTGGTGGGTAAGATCACGCCCAAGGGCGAATCTGACCCGACTCCTGAGGAGAAACTGCTCCGCGCCATCTTCGGCGACAAGGCAGGCGATGTGAAGAATGCTTCATTGAAGGCTGGTCCTTCCATGAAGGGTGTGGTCATCGGCAAGCGTCTCTTCTCACGTCTGCAGAAGGATCGCAAGGCCCGCGCCAAGGATAAGGAAGACATCGCTAAGATCGATGCCGCCTGCAACAAGGAGCTGGCCGCCCTGAAGGACGTGCTAGTGGAGAAACTCATGACCTTGCTGAACGGTCGTGTCTCTTCTGGCGTGCAGAACAACTTTAAGGAGAACCTAATTCCCAAGAAGGCCAAGTTCACGGCCAAGGCACTCTACGACATCGACTACTTGTCGGTCAACCCGAACAAGTGGACGTCTGACGAGAAGATCAACAAGATGATCGGTGCCATCATCGACAACTACACGGTGAAGCACAAGGAAATCGAAGGTCGTTACAACCGCGAGAAGTATGTGGCCAGCGTAGGCGACGAGTTGCCCAATGGCATCGTCCAGATGGCTAAGGTCTATGTGGCCAAGAAGCGCAAGCTGATGATTGGTGACAAGATGGCCGGTCGTCACGGCAACAAGGGTATCGTCTCGAAGATCGTTCGTGCTGAGGACATGCCGTTCTTGGCCGATGGTACGCCTGTCGATATCGTGTTGAACCCGTTGGGCGTGCCTTCACGTATGAACCTCGGTCAGATATACGAGACCGTGCTCGGTTGGGCCGGTCACGAACTTGGACTGAAGTTCGCCACGCCTATCTTCGACGGTGCTACCTTGGAAGAGATCAACGGTTACATGCGTAAGGCTGGTTTGCCCGACAACGGACGTATGCAGCTTTATGACGGTGAGACCGGTGAGCCTTTCGACCAACCCGCTACTGTGGGTTACATCTACATGCTGAAGTTGCACCACATGGTCGACGACAAGATGCATGCCCGTTCCATTGGACCATACTCATTGATTACGCAGCAGCCTCTGGGCGGTAAGGCTCAGTTCGGTGGCCAGCGTTTCGGTGAAATGGAGGTCTGGGCTCTCGAAGCTTTCGGAGCCAGCAATGTGCTGCAAGAGATTCTGACTGTGAAGTCAGATGATGTGAACGGCCGCGCCAAGGCCTACGAATCCATCGTCAAGGGCGACAACATGCCTATTCCGGGTATTCCCGAGTCCTTCAACGTGTTGATCCACGAGCTTCGTGGCTTGGGCTTGGAGATTACCTTCAAGGACAAAGATGGTAAAGTCTTGAATTGAGTTTAAATAATGCTAGGATAAAACAAACAGAAATATGGCAACTAACAATATAGTCAATAGCAACTTCGCTAGCATAACGGTGAGTTTGGCTTCGCCGGAATCGATTCTTGCCCGTTCACACGGAGAGGTGTTGAAACCTGAGACCATCAACTACCGTACTTATAAACCCGAACGCGACGGCTTGTTCTGCGAGCGCATCTTCGGTCCCGTGAAGGACTGGGAATGCCATTGCGGTAAATACAAGCGCATCCGTTACAAGAACATCATCTGCGACCATTGCGGTGTGGAAGTGACGGAAAAGAAAGTCAGACGCGAGCGCATGGGCCACATCTCCTTGGTGGTGCCCGTCGCCCACATCTGGTATTTCCGTTCTTTGCCCAACAAGATCGGTGCCTTGCTCGGTATTCCTACCAAGAAACTCGATTCCATCATCTATTACGAACGTTATGTGGTGATTCAAGGCGGTGTCCTGGAAGGCCAGCCCATTCCGAATGACAACGAAGGCCGTAAGGTGACGAAGCTGGAGTTCCTCACCGAAGAAGAATACCTCGACCTGATGGAGATGGTTTCGATTGACAACCAGTATCTTCCTGAGGATGACCCGAACAAGTTCATTGCCAAGATGGGTGCCGAGGCCATTTATGACCTCCTTTCCCGCTTGAATATCGATGAAGAGGCTAACCGTCTGCGTGCCGAAGCCAACGAGGTGAAGGCCCAACAGCGTAAGCAAGACCTGCTAAAGCGTTTGCAGGTGTTTGAGGCATTCCGCGAGGCCAACACGCATATCGAGAACCGTCCTGAGTGGATGATTGTGAAGGTGGTGCCGGTGATTCCTCCGGAGCTGCGTCCTCTCGTCCCGTTGGATGGTGGCCGTTTCGCCACTTCCGACTTGAACGACCTCTATCGTCGTGTCATCATCCGCAACAACCGTCTGAAGCGTTTGATCGAAATCAACGCTCCCGATGTCATCATGCGTAATGAGAAGCGTATGTTGCAGGAAGCCGTCGACTCGTTGTTCGACAACTCACGCAAGTCGAGTGCAGTGAAGACTGACTCGAACCGCCCGCTGAAGTCGTTGAGCGACAGCCTGAAAGGTAAGCAAGGCCGTTTCCGTCAGAACCTGCTCGGTAAACGTGTCGACTACTCCGGTCGTTCCGTTATCGTGGTCGGTCCCGACTTGAACATGAACGAATGCGGTCTGCCTAAGGACATGGCCGCCGAGCTGTTCAAGCCGTTTGTGATCCGCAAGCTCATCGAGCGCGGCATCGTCAAGACCGTGAAGTCGGCCAAGAAGATTGTCGACCGCAAGGACCCTGTCGTGTGGGACATCCTCGAGAACATACTGAAGGGTCACCCGATTCTGTTGAACCGTGCTCCTACGCTGCACCGTCTGGGTATCCAGGCCTTCCAGCCGAAGCTCATCGAAGGTAAGGCAATTCGTCTGCACCCCTTGGTATGTACGGCTTTCAACGCTGACTTCGACGGTGACCAGATGGCTGTCCACGTACCGTTGGGCAACGCTGCTGTGCTTGAAGCCCAGATCTTGATGCTGGCTTCGCACAACATCCTGAACCCCTCGAATGGCGCACCTATCACGCTGCCTTCGCAGGACATGGTTTTGGGTCTGTACTATATCACCAAGCCGCGTAAGAGCACGCCTGAGCATCCTATCAAGGGCGAAGGCATGTCGTTCTATTCACCTGAAGAGGTGATCATCGCCCACAATGAGGGTCGTGCCGACATGCACGCCGTCATCAAGGTGCGCGTCAAGGTGCGTGAGGAGGACAAACTCGTCACGAAGTTGGTCGAGACCACCGTGGGTCGTGTCATCTTCAACCAAGTGGTTCCTGATGACTACGGCTTCATCAACGAACTGTTGACCAAGAAGTCACTCCGTAGCATCGTCGGTGAGATGGTGCGTATGGAAGGCACTGCCGTCACCACCAAGTTCCTTGACGACATCAAGAACATGGGTTATTATCAGGCTTACAAAGGTGGCTTGTCGTTCAACTTGGGTAACGTCCTCGTTCCTCAGATGAAGAGCAACCTCATCGCTGACGCTAACTCGAAAGCCGCTGAGATCCGTGAGTTCGAAAAGATGGGCTTCATGGGCCCCAATGAGCGTTATAACCAGATCGTTGACCTTTGGACCGATGTCAACGCCAAGCTCACCCAAGAGGTGATGAAGGTGTTGTCGAGCGACGACCAAGGCTTCAACCCGGTGTATATGATGCTGCACTCTGGTGCTCGTGGTTCCGAGGCTCAGGTGTCACAGCTTTGTGGTATGAGAGGTCTGATGGCCAAGCCTATGAAGGCTGGTTCAGGCGGCTCTGAAATCATTGAGAACCCGATTCTGTCGAACTTCCAAGAGGGTCTGTCGGTGTTGGAGTACTTTATCTCTACCCACGGTGCCCGTAAGGGTTTGGCCGATACTGCTCTGAAGACCGCTGACGCTGGTTATCTGACCCGTCGTCTGGTCGACGTCGCTCACGACGTTATCATCACCGAGAAGGACTGCGGCACACTCCGTGGTATGACCATCTCGCGTGGTGAGGAGCAGAAAGAACCTGGCAAGCACTCCTTATTGTATGATCGTATTCTCGGTCGTGTGGCTTTGCATGACGTGTTCCATCCGCAGACGGGTGAACTCATCGTGGCCAGCGGCGAGGAAATCAATGAGACCTTGGCTGAAGCCATCGACGAATCGCCTTTGGAGAGCGTCGAGATCCGTTCCGTGCTGACTTGCGAGTCGAAGCGTGGCGTGTGCGCCAACTGCTACGGACGCAACCTGTCGTCGAGCAAGCTGGTGCAGAAAGGTGAGGCTGTGGGCGTCATCGCCGCACAGTCCATCGGTGAACCTGGTACCCAGCTGACTCTGCGTACCTTCCACCAAGGTGGTAAGGCATCGAAGGGTCTGGTGGCTAACAGCACCGAAGCCAAGTATGACGGTTACCTCGAAATCGACGAACTCCGTTCTGTGGAAGTCAACAAGGACAACGACAACTACCAGATTGTCATTGGCCGTTCCGCTGAACTGAAGCTGCACGACAACCATACCGACGTCGTTCTGATGACGACCAACATCCCATACGGTGCCAAGTTGTTCTTCAAGTCTGGCGATCAGGTGAAGAAGGGCGACAAGATTTGCGAATGGGATCCTTACAACGCGACAATCATTTCCGAATTCACGGGTAAGGTGCGCTTCCAGAATGTGATTGAAGGCGTGACCTACCGTAATGAGACCATCGCTGAGACTGGCTTTAACGAGCGCGTCATCATCGAGGGTAGGAGAGGTGCCAAGAACCCGCTCATCGACATCGTTGATGAGAATGGCGAGACCTTGGTCTCCTATGACTTGCCGGTGGATGCCCACGTCATCGTTGACGAAGGTGAAGCCATCAATGCTGGTGACCAGTTGGTGCGTATCCCGCGTAACGTCTCTGGCGGCGGCGATATCACGGGCGGTCTTCCGCGTGTGCAAGAGCTGTTTGAGGCCCGTAACTCCATTGACCCCGCTATCGTTTCCGAAATTGATGGTATCGTCCATCTCGAGAAGAAGCTGAAGCGTGGTAACCGTGAGGTTGTCGTGACGGCCAAGACGGGTGAGGAGAAGCGTTACCTCATTCCTACCTCCAAGCAGATTTTGGCTCAGGAGAACGACTTCGTGAAGGCGGGTCAGCCGCTTTCCGAAGGTGTCATCACGCCTGCCAGCATCTTGGCCATCATGGGCCCGATGAAGGTGCAGGAATACATCGTCAACGAGGCACAGAGCGTGTACCGTCAACAAGGTGTGGTCATCAACGACAAGCACTTTGAGGTCATTGTGCGTCAGATGATGCGTAAGGTCGAAATCATCGACCCGGGCGACACCCGCTTCTTGCAAGGTGAGCTGGTCAACAAGCTGACTTTCCAAGAGGAAAACGACGACATCTATGGTAAGTTCTTCGTAGAGGACAACGGCGCTTCCGACAAGCTGCAGAAGGGCGAAATCGTTTCGGCCATGAAGTTGCGCGAGGAAGAGTCCGCTCTGAAACGTAAGGACTTGACCCTGCCGACGGTGCGTCCGGCTCGTCCGGCAACGGCTACCCAGGTGCTGCAAGGTATCACCCGCGCAGCTTTGGCTACCGACAGCTTCATCTCGGCTGCCTCCTTCCAGGAGACCACCAAGGTGCTGACCAACGCCGCCATCGCTGCCAAGAGTGACTACCTGCTCGGCATGAAGGAGAATGTGATCGTCGGTCACAAGATCCCTGCCGGTACGGGTCTGCGTGAGTATGAGGACTTGATTGTGGGTTCTCGTGAAGAGTACGAGGAGCTGCAAGAAAAGGCCGCGCTCTAACAAGTGTTGAACTGAGCGGGGACGGCCAATGGTTGTCCCCGCTTTTTAATAAAATGGTATTATGGAAAACAATCAGAAAAACCAACTGAATATCGAAATCAGCGACGAAGTGGCCGAGGGCAAGTACTCCAATCTGGCTATCATCACACACTCACCCAATGAATTTATAGTCGACTTCGCCCAGATGATGCCAGGCACACCTAAGGCAAAAGTCCGTTCAAGAGTGATCATGAACCCTTTGAACGCCAAGCGCCTATACAAGGCTTTGGCCGACAACATCGCCAAATATGAGCAGCAGTTCGGCACCATTAAGGACGGCGGCGGCATTGCTCCGTTCTCGCTGGGTGCACCTACAGCACAGGCTTGATTTACAGGATAATCCTGTTTTGATAGAAAAAGCACCAAAAAGGTGCAGGATTTTGATAAAAATGCACCAACTTGGTGCATTTTTATTATTTTTGAAGCGTGTAAATGATAATCAATAAGATAGATATGAAAAGCTTTACAAAGGTGGTATTTCTTTTAATGCTTTTAATGCCACTAGTTGGGCGTACTCAACAATCGATAATTGGTAATTTGTTCACTATGGATATGGAACAAAAGGATTTGAGTTTCGATATTCATTTCCTCGAGAATGGCGAGTATTGTGCTGAGTTTTCCAGTCAAGAAACTGATGATATAGTATATATTATGGTGGTGTCATTTGGCCAATTTCGGTTGGATGATGGTTTGATTATCATGACAGACGTTTTGCATGATTTCCAGATGCAGCTTCTTATTGAAGGAGATACCTTGTATGTGCAAAAAGGTTTTGGTTTTATGAGGGACAAAAAGTTGCATTGCTGGGGAAAGACATCTCAGGATGATGTATATATAAAAGCTCTCAATAAAGATAACCTACGACAAGAACGGGAACTATATGAAGTTCAACATAAAGAATTGCATGAATTGGCATTTGGGAAGTACAAGGGGATAGATTGGGATTGTGATCTGGCAATAAATGAGAATCATACGTATGTGTACGAGTTTAGAGAGTGCCAAATATCAAAAGGCACTTGGGAGAGAAAAGGAAATGTTTTGACCCTTCATGACTCTTCTTTGGATTGCGATTCATATCTTTTGGTTGGAGAAAAGGATAGTGTGATAAGCAAGGTACTGATAGGTGATGACACTGGAGGTCGGGTTTTCAAAAAGGTGCAAACAACAACAACGGCTCAACCGAAATCAGGAGGTTTTGGATGTAGCCGAAGAAAATGAATATACAAGTGAAATCAAAACCTCAGTTTGAGCGGTTTTCCGAATCCGCCCATTCTTGAATATAAGCATTTGAAATGCGATGAAACACTTCCTCTTATTATTTCTGGCATTGATGGCTGGCACTTATCTACAGGCCCAGGAACAATTCTCAGATACAAGCCTGTTCGAGGCGCATCGTCATATTATAGGGAATGATACGCTTCATTATCGGCTCTATCGCTCTATGGCAGCTGATACAATGCCAGAGCCCTTGCCTTTGGTCATTTTCCTGCATGGTGCTGGAGAACGCGGCAACGACAATTGTACACAATTGAAGCATTGCATCAAATATTTCCTTGACGACACCGTGACAACTCGTTATCCTTTCCTTTTGATGGTACCGCAATGTCCACCAGAAAAGCGTTGGGTGAATACCGATTGGAGTCTACCTGAGCACACGATGGATAGTATGCCTACGGCAGAGCTGCTTGGCGTGATGGCAGTGCTTGATAGCCTTGTTGGTGTTGGTGCCGTTGATTCAACTCGGGTTTACATTTGCGGCATATCAATGGGCGGCTTTGGCACTTGGGATGCGCTGCAGCGTTGGCCTGAGAAGTTTGCGGCGGCCATTCCCATTTGTGGTGGGGGAGACCCGGCTTACGCTGATGTCATGAAGGGCATTCCTGTTTATATCTTTCACGGCCTTCTTGATGGGATAATCATGCCCTCGCGGAGCATACAGATGTACAATGCGTTGAAGGATGTTGGCAACGAAGAGGCTATTCTTGTCACCTATCCCGAATTGTACCATGGGTGTTGGGATGAGGCTTTTGCCACGCCGGGGTTGTTTAGATGGTTGTTTGGGAAGAGGAAATAATAAAATCGGGCGAAATCCATGAGGATCTCGCCCGATTCTGTTTTATATGAGTATCATTTAAAACGTCTCCGGCACCCTGTCAGCCCCTTCATCAGCCTCAAAATAAGCTCGTTTCTCGAATCCAAACATCTTGGCAATCAGGCTGCTCGGAAACTTGCGGACACTTTGGTTATAGACCTTGGCGGCCTCGTTGAAGCGTTCGCGCTCGGTCAGGATGCGGTTCTCGCAACCGGCTAATTGTGCCTGTAAGGTGAGGTACTCCTCATTGGCTTTCAGGTCGGGGTAGTTCTCCACCTCCACAATGAGACGGTTCAACGAGTTGCCCAATTCGTCCTGCGCGGTTTCGTACTCGGCTAGCTCGTTTTCATCGAAGTTTTCCGTGTTGACGGTGGCGTTGGCTGCCTTGGTGCGGGCTTCCGTCACGGCGAGGATTGTGCCTTGCTCGTATTCCGCGTAGTTTTTCACTAAGGCGACGAGGTTGGGCACCAAGTCAGCACGGCGTTGGTAGACATTCTCCACCTGGCCCCAGGCTTTGGTCATGGCCTCTTGCGATTTGACCAACTTGTTGTAGGTGCCAATGCCCCAAATGAGGATGATACCCACAATAATGGCGATGATAATTCCTGTCTTCTTCATGATCAGATGAATTCAAGTTTGTCTTGTGTGGTGTTCTTTTCGCAATAGTGGCAGTGCAGCTTGATGTTGCCTTGCGCGTCTTTGACGACAGTGAACTTGGTCGGCACGTCGTGTTCCTTGTTGGTGACACAGTTGGGGTTGAAGCACTTCACGATATGCTCGATGCGCTCTGGGATGGTCACGGTCTGCTTCTTGATGACCTCGAAGTCCTTGATTTCGATGATGGAGGCAGTGGGGGCGACGAGGGCAATCTTGTTCACGTCTTCGGGCTCAAAGTACTTGTCGGAGACTTTGATGAAGCCCTTGGTGCCGTATTTCTTGCTCTCCACGTTGGTGCCGAAATACACGGGGTTGCTGACTTTCTCCAAGCCCAGAATCTTGACGACTTGGAACACTTTGTCGGCGGGGATATGGTCGATGACAGTGCCATTCTCAATGGCGGAAACGGTCAGTTCTTTCTTTTTTTCCATGGTTCTGATTATTTAAGTCCTAAGATTGATGCGATTAAGGCTTGACGAGCGTAAACGCCGTTTTGTGCCTGCTGGAAGTAATACGCCTTCGGGTTGGCGTCGACGTCGACGTGGATCTCGTTGACGCGCGGCAGCGGGTGCAACACGCGGCAGTTGGGCTTGGAGGCGTCCAACATGTAATTGCGCAGCACGTAGGAGTTCTTTACCTTCTCGTATTCCTCGGGGTCGGGGAAGCGCTCGCGTTGGATACGGGTCATGTAAATGATATCGGAGTGGGGGATGGCATCCTCCAACTCGGTGTACTGATGGTATTCAAGGTTACGATCCTTGATGTGTTGCTTCACCACACTCGGCAGTTTCAACTCTACGGGCGAGACGAGGTTGAACTTGGCGTTGAAGTGGCACATGGCCTCCACGAGGCTGTGGACGGTGCGGCCGTATTTCAGGTCGCCGACGAGAGTGATTTCAAGGTTCTCAAGCGTACCCTGTGTCTTGCGGATGCTGTAGAGGTCGAGCATGCATTGGGTGGGGTGCTGGTTGGCACCGTCGCCCGCGTTGATGACGGGCACTTTCGACACCTCGGAGGCAAAGCGGGCCGAGCCTTCGATAGGGTTGCGCATGACGATGAGGTCGGCATAGCTGGCCACCATGGTGATGGTGTCGGCGAGGGATTCGCCTTTCTGGATGCTCGTTCCGGCGGTGCTGCTGAAGCCGATGACGTTGCCGCCCAGGAGTTGGATGGCGGTCTCGAAGCTTAGGCGCGTGCGGGTGGAGGGCTCGAAGAACAGCGAGGCGATGATGCGCCCGTTCAGCAGGTTCTGGTGCGGGTTTTTCTCGAAGTCTTCGGCAATGTCGAGAACATGGCAGATTTCTTCAGGAGTATAGTCGCTGATGGAAATCAGGCTGCGGTTTTTCAGTGAAATTGACATAGGCTTATCGATTTGATTTGTTGAACTTGGCAAAAAAAAGACGGTCGACAAAGTGACCGTCATTATGAAAAAGTAGGAAATTCGTTTTGATGGAACCAATTGATTCCGTGGTGATAATCTTTTCCGATGGCTTGTTTTGGTATCTCATCGGACTGCAAAGATAGGAAAGATTTCGGTTTGATGGTGAGTTTATGAAAAAAAAATGAATATGATTATTTCACTATGAACGGATACTTCTTTCTGATGTTGTCGGCGAGAAACTGTGCCACGAGGTCGGTGGGGAATTGTGTGACGTTGAACACGAAGTCGTAGTTGCGGGCATCATAACGCGACACGCCAGCGACAGCCTGTGTGTAGGTATCGCGAGCTTCGTCGATTTTATCGATGCGCATGCTGGCAGCGTCCTCGTCCAAGGCAAACTTTTCCATGACGCGTTTCACACGGGCTTTCCTGTCGGCGATGAAGAAGATTCTCATGGCATAAGGATGGTCTCTGAAGACATGGAAGCCGGAACGCCCGATGATGACGCACGACTCCTGCGAGGCCAGGTCGCGGAGAATTTGCGCCTCGGCAAGATAGATCTGTTGCGAGGTCACCTCACGGTCTTCTTGCGGTGTATATCCACCCTGTCCGGCAGCACCGAACTGTTGATAGAACCGGCAGAAGTCATTCCACCAGTTGGGTTTGGTGGCTTTGATGCGCTGCATTTCCTCAACGGTCAGGTTGAATTTGGAGGTTAAGGTGTCTAGAATGGCCTTGTCGTAAACATTGACACCAAGCAGCTCGCCGAGCTTGTAGGCGATCTCTCTGCCACCCGAGCCGAACTCACGGTTGATGGCGATAACGAATTTCGGATTTTCCATAATGTTTCTATTGAGGTGACAAAATTACAAAATATTTGCTTATGGAAAGAGAATGCGTTTTAAGTCGTAATTTTTCCTTAGTTTTTTGTCACACATTTGGGGCTTATTTACTACTTTTGCACCAATGTAAATATTTGGCTATGTTAGAACAAGTACTAAGAGATTTATTCATAAAGTCATTCAAAACTTTATACGGACAGGAACCGCCTGTGCAGCAGGTGAATTTCCAGAAGACGCGCCCTGAGTTTGAGGGCGACATGACCATCGTGGTGTTTCCCTTCGTGAAGCTGGCTGGTCGCAATCCCGAGCAGTTGGCTAACGAGATGGGCGCCGAGATGATCAAGGAGTCGGATATGATTGCCAAGTTCAATGTGGTGAAAGGCTTCCTGAACCTCTTGATTTCCGACAAGTTTTGGATGGATTTCTTCAAGTCGAACCACGAGAACCGTGAGTTTGGCCGTAAACCTGTCTCGGGAAAGAACGTGGTCATCGAGTATTCCTCACCCAACACGAACAAACCTTTGCACCTGGGCCATATCCGTAACAACCTGCTTGGCTGGAGCGTCTCCGAAATCATGAAGGCTAACGGCAAGAAGGTGGTGCGTGTCAACCTGGTCAACGACCGTGGCATCCACATCTGCAAGAGCATGTTGGCATGGTTGAAGTGGGGCAACGGCTGCACACCCGAGTCGACAGGCAAGAAGGGCGACCACCTTATTGGTGACTTCTATGTGCTTTTCGACAAGAAGTTCAAGGAAGAAGTGAAATCCTTGCTTCCTGCCGATTTCGACACCCTCAACGAGAAAGCCAAGGAAGAAGCCAAGGCCAAGGCCGAAGCCGAGTCCACGCTGATGCAGGAAGCCCGTGAGATGCTGGTGAAATGGGAGGCTAACGACCCCGAGGTGCGCCATCTGTGGGAAACGATGAACCAATGGGTGTATGACGGCTTCGACGTGACCTACAAGCGTATGGGTGTGGCCTTCGAGAAGATCTACTACGAATCGCAGACCTATCTGCTGGGTAAGGCATTGGTACAGGAAGGCCTTGAAAAAGGCGTCCTTTACCGCCGCGATGACAACTCCGTGTGGTGCGACCTCCGCGACGAGGGTTTGGATGAGAAACTTCTGCTCCGCCGCGATGGCACCTCGGTGTATATGACCCAAGACCTCGGCACCGCCCAACTGCGTGTCAATGAATACGACCCTGAGAAACTGATCTATGTCGTGGGCAATGAGCAAATCTACCACTTCGATGTGCTGAAGCGCGTGTTGGTGCGCTTGGGCCGCGAGTGGGGAAATGATATTGAACACCTGTCCTATGGCATGGTCGAACTACCCAATGGCAAGATGAAGTCGCGTGAGGGCACGGTGGTCGACGCCGACGACCTCATGGACGAGATGGTGGCCACCGCCAAGGCTGTCTCCGATGAACTCGGCAAGGCCAAGGACTTGTCGCCCGAGGAGGCCGACAGGCTGTACCACACCATCGGTTTGGGCGCCTTGAAGTATTTCATCCTCAAGGTCGACCCGAAGAAGACTATGCTCTTCAACCCCGAGGAGTCCATCGACTTCAACGGCAACACGGGCCCCTTTGTACAATACACCCACGCCCGTATCTGCTCAGTGCTGCGTAAGGCCGAGGAACAAGGTATCAAGCTCGAAAGCGAGGTGAAGGTCAATGACCTGCAACCCAAGGAGAAGGAAATCATCGTGATGATGTACGGCTGGCCGATGGTCTTGAATCAAGCCGCTGAGAACCGCAGCCCCGCAATGATTGCCAACTTCATCTTCGACCTTGCCAAGGAATTCAACCAGTTCTACCAAGAATGTAGCATCTTGAAGGAACCCGATGCCGACCGTCGTATGTTCCGCTTGCAGGTCTGCGACATGGTGGCAGCCTTGTTGCGCAATGCATCTGAACTGCTGGGTATTGGTATGCCGAATCGAATGTGATTCAAAATTCAGAATTCAAAATTCAAAATTGAGCAAAGTCCGCGAATCTTAAATCTTTAAATCTTTGAATCTTTAAATCTTAAATCCTTGAACGTCTTTTACATACCCGGAGCGAAAGAAGGCCTGACGACCTTGCCCGAGGACGAGTCAAAGCACTGCGTCAAGGTGCTGCGTATGACCGAGGGTGAGCGTTTCTGCGTCACCAATGGAGAGGGCTTTCTCTTCGATGCCGAGTTGGTGGAGGCCTTGCCCAAGCGGGCTACCGTCAACTTGACGAACCAGCGCAAAGGGTATGACCATTGGGACTTCAACCTCGAAATCGCCATCGCCCCGACCAAACTCAACGAGCGTATGGAGTGGTTTCTTGAGAAAGCCACGGAAATCGGCATTGACAAGGTAAGGTTGTTCACCTCCTATCATTCCGAACGCCGCGCCGCCAATGTGGAGCGTTTCCAAAAGGTGATGGTGGCGGCGATGAAGCAGAGCATCAAGTCGCGTCTGCCGAAGGTGGAGGACTTGATGTCCTTCGACAAACTGGTGAAGCAACCCTTCGAGGGACAGAAGTTCATCGCCTGGATTGACGACGACGTGAAAGACTGCTTATGCGACTTGTATCATAAAGGCGAAAATGTCATGGTACTTATCGGCCCCGAGGGCGATTTCAGCCCCGAGGAAGTGGCCTTGGCCAAGGAGAACGGTTTCGTGCCGTGCAGTTTGGGTGAGGCGAGACTGCGTACTGAGACGGCGGCCATCGTGGCATGTCATACGATTCAACTTATCAACCAGATGAAATGAAAAAGCTGTTGGTAGTCATATTGTTGTCGTTCTCTTTCGTTGCCTCTGCCCAGCAACTCAATATCGCCTTGCTGAAATACCGTGGGGGAGGAGACTGGTACGGCAACCCGACATCCTTGCCCAACTTGGTGCGGTTCTGCAATCAGGAGATTGGTACGGACATCAATCCGAATGTGCCCACCGTGGAGCCGTCGAGCCCAGATTTGTTCAACTATCCCTACGTCTATATGACGGGACACGGTAATGTGGTCTTCGATGCGGCCGAGGCGCAAAACCTGCGCAATTACATGCTGGCTGGCGGTTTCCTGCACATCGACGACAACTACGGCATCCGGCAATACATCGAGCCACAGATGAAAAAGGTGTTCCCTGAACTGGATTTTGTGGAGTTGCCTTATACGCATGAGATTTTCAAGGCGCCCTACGCGTTTCCGAACGGTTTGCCGAAGATTCATGAACACGACAACAAGCCACCGCAACTCTTCGCCTTGATTTACGAGGGTAGGGTGGTGTGTATCTTTACCTACGAATGCGACCTCGGCGATGGCTGGGAAGACCAACGCGTGCATCATGACTCGCAAGAAACAAGAGAAAAAGCCCTGAAAATGGGCGCGAATATATTACGCTATGTGTTTACTAAATAACGGATAACAAAGAATTTACTATATGGAAGACGAAAAAAGAAAATGCCTCTACTGCGGTGAACCCATCATCGGGCGTGTCGACAAGAAGTTTTGCTGCGACTCGTGCCGCAACAGCTATAACTACGAAAAGACCCACAAGCAAATCAATGTGGTCAGGAAAATCAACGGCATCTTGGCCCGCAATCACAATATCCTGTTGGAGCTGAATCCCACGGGGAAAGGCTTTGCCAGCCGCCAGCAGCTGACGGAGAAAGGCTTTGATTTCAAGTATTTTACGAGTACATATACCACTAAGGCAGGAGCCGTCTACCATTTCGTCTACGACCAAGGCTATGTGCCAAAGGAAACCGATAAAGACGCTTTCGTTTTGGTAAAGAACATGGATTGATAACATTAAAATCATAGACCATGAAAAAGACACTCTTTTTGCTCTTGTTTGCCTTTTTGCTGGCGGGTGGCCTTCAGGCTAAGCCTGTTGGTGTCGAGACAGCCAAAGGACTTGGTGCGAAGTTTATGAATGCCAATACCGAAGTCAAATCAGCTTCGGCGGAATTGACATACACGTCTTATGCCGACAATGGACAGGCTTGCTTCTATGTCTTCGCGCTGCAGCCTAAAGGCTTTGTCATCGTTGCAGCCGACGATAGGATGCGCCCCATCTTGGGGTATTCGTCGGATGGCAGCTTTGGCATCCCTGACGAGGAGAATGGTTTGCAGGTTCTTTTTGACGCCTACAACAGTGATTTGAGCCAAGCCGTTGCGATGGATTTGAAGCAGTCACCTGAGGTTGCTGAACAATGGCAAATGTTGTCCGAAACAGGCCATTTGTCTCACCGCGGCGACCGCTCTGTCGGCCCTTTGCTGACTTCCACTTGGCATCAGACGCAGCTTTATAACTACCATTGTCCCGAAGACCCCGAAGGCTATGACGGCCATGTGAAGGTGGGTTGTGTGGCTAGCACCATGAGCCAGCTGATGCGTTATTGGGAGTGGCCCAAGACGGGTACAGGCTCGCATAGCTATTATTGCTCCGGCTATGGCAGCACCTCCTACGGCACCTTGTCGGCCAATTTCGGAGAGGCGGACTACCGTTATGAGTTGATGCCTGACTTCCTGGACTACAACAGCCGTCCCGACGAAATCGACGCGGTGGCGTTGCTGGAGTACCACACGGGCGTGAGCGTGGATATGAGCTATGGCCCCAATGCCTCGGGTGCCTATTCCGCTGACGTTCAGTATGCCTTGGTGGACTATTTCCGCTATGCCAACACGTTGTCATACAACAACCGTGACAACTATTCCGATTCCCAATGGATTGCCATGTTGAAGAACGAGTTCGACAACGGCCGTCCAGTGTATTATTCGGCCTATAGCCCGACCAAGGGCGGCACCCGTGGCGGTCATGCCTTCATCTGCGATGGCTATGATGCGAACGACTTCATGCATTTCAACTGGGGCTGGCAGGGTTTCGACAACGGCTTCTACAGCATCAACGCGATGAACCTCACGCATCATGGCTACAACTACAACCACTATGCGCTGGTCAACATTGAGCCTGATGAGGAGTATTACAACCAACCCAAACCTGTGCGGAATCTGGAGATTGTGCCAGAGTTTTATGGCCAGGCTGTTTTGATGAACTATACTGCACCTACAGAGACCATCGGAGGCGAGTCGCTAACAACTATTGATTCAATTGTCTTGCTGCTGAATGGAGAACCGTTACATACCTTTATGTCGCCGCAGCCTGGTCAAAACATTGAATTCGGCTATTACTTCACCGATAATCTTGCTTGTGGCCGAATGAATTATTTCACTCTTTATCCTGTGACTTCAGAAGGACGAGGCCATGCAGTGACGGATAGCGTACCTGCCTGGACTTCCTATGGCGTGATGAACTTCCCCGTGACTTTCTGTCTCCACGATGCGGCTGGCGACGGCTGGCTCTCGCCCGCTTTGTCAATCTTGGATGAGCGAGGCGTTGTTCAATATCGCATTGGTTTGGACGAAGGTTACGATGATACGATAAGCGTGGATTTACCCATCGATGGCGAATGGACACTTTTCTGGAACTATTGCAATGTCGGCTATGAGGACGATGATGCTGAGTGCTCGTTTGAAGTATATGACTTTCAAGGGAATTTGAAGTATGCCCAAACAGCGAGACCCGAGGTGGGCGAATTGTGTATTTTCAATGTTGAATGGAATCCCATCATAGCGCCATATTATATTACGGCTGAGTATGTTTATAACGATGACGGCACATACGGGGCGCAAGTTTCTTGGGATCTGGATCAGAACCAGTGGTTCCGCGATTTTGTCCTCATGCGGTTTACCGACCCGAATAGCAGTGATCATGTGATGATAAGAACTACTGAGCTTTCTTATTTCGATCAAGTTGAGCCTGGCAACTATTATTATCGTGTGTTGGCGGAGTATGCGGTTGGCGGAGGCGTTTACCAGCAGTCTGCATTTGCTCCGAATCTCTATAATCCTGAGTTGGATTACGCCGAGATATATGTTACTTCCGTTGAGGAACATCCTGATGCAGCCACTGCTTATCCCAATCCTGTCAGCGATAGGCTATATCTGAATGCTGAGGCGCAAGTCGAAGTGTACGATGCCTTGGGACAGAAAGTGTATCAAGGCTTAACTACATCTGTTGATGTAAGCCATTGGGAAATTGGGATTTACTTTATGAGAATAACAACGGAAACAGGGAATACTATAACGCAAAAAATCATTAAAAAGTAATTGTAACTATGAAAAAAACTCTTTTTACTCTTTTGTGTGCCGCTCTGTTGATGAGCGGACTGCAAGCCAAACCAGTGGATGTCCAGATGGCCAAGTCGTTGGGCGTCAAGTTTATGAAGGTTAATACCGAGATGAAGTCGGCCTCGGCTGAGTTGACCTACACAGCCTTTGCCGACAATGGACAGGCGGCGTTCTATGTCTTCGCGGTTCAGCCTAAGGGCTTTGTTATCGTCAGTGCCGACGACCGCGCCAAACCCATCTTGGGTTATTCCACGGAGAGCAACTTCACGCCTCAGCTTCCTGATGGCCTGATGACTTTCTTTGACAACTACAAGGCTGGCTTCAGCCAGATGTATGCCAACAACGACGAACGTACCGCAGAGGCTGTTGCCGATTGGACCAGCCTCGCCGAAACAGGTAAGCTGAGCAGCCGACGAATCGACCGTAGCGTGGGCCCATTGCTGGCTTCCATCTGGAACCAGACCGACCTGTATAACGATATGGCGCCTGAAGCACCCAATTCGCTTTACAACGGCCATTGCAAGTCGGGCTGTGTGGCCAACACCATGAGTCAGATCATGCGTTATTGGGAGTGGCCGCGCACGGGAGTGGGCTCGCATGGTTATTATGCCAACAGCTATTACGGCAATTATGGCTGGCAGGAAGCCAATTTCGGTGAGGCGACTTACCACTTCGAGTTGATGCCCGACTTCCTCGACTATGCCAGCCCGCAAAGCGAGGTGACTGCCACAGCCTTGCTGGAGTATCATGCCGGCGTGAGTGTGGATATGAGCTATGGTGCCAATGCCAGCGGCGCCTATTCGGAGGATGTAGGCCCGGCGATGCAGACCTATTTCAGGTATAGCCCTGATCTGCAGCATCGTTATATGAATAGTTACTCCCAATGGGAAGAGGATCTGGTGGAGAATCTTGATGCTGGGATGCCTTTGTATTACGCCTCTTCCGGACCCGATGGCGGCCATGCCTACGTGGTTGACGGCTACGACGACAGCTATCTTTTCCACCTCAATTGGGGCTGGGCGGGCTTCGACAACGGCTATTATGCCATCGATGGCTTCTATCTCACTTTCTATTCCTTCCCTTGGAATCATAATGCTATCTTTAACCTGCATCCCGATGATGAGTATTATGATGCGCCCAAGGCGGTCGAGAATCTGGAGGCTATGGCCGTGTTCGACCACGCCGAGGTGGAATTGCATTTCAATCCTGTGTATGAAACCCGAAACGGAGCCGCCCTTTCGGTGCTCGACTCTGTCGTTATCATGCGTGACGGCGCGGTGATTGAGGTCATGACAGATGTGACCCAGGACGAGGTTGTCTTCTATGACGAGTTGGAGAAGTATGCCACCTATTATTATGCGGTGTATTCGGTTAACGAGGCGGGCATGAGCAAGGTGGCGCGCGATACCGTGATGGTCGGCACCAATTGTGACTTACGCTTTGAATTGTTCGACACGGGTGGTAACGGCTGGGACATGTCATTCATCGCCGTGCTCGATGAGGATAGTAAGGTGTCGCAGCGTGTGGGCTTATGGGACGGCGGATCGGCCTCACTGATTGTGCCAGTGCCAAAATACCAGAAAGCCACGTTCTTCTGGACGTACGATAACACCTGCTATTCCCACGGCAGCCTCTCTGAGGTCTCCTACGAGATCTATGACTGGGACGACAACCTGATCGTGGCCTCCGACGGCTATCCCGAGGTAGGTGTGATTACTGATTACGATATAGACTGCAGTATGGGCTGTGAGCCTGTCTCCAATTTGGAAGCCTCCTATGTTTGGCATAATGCCGACGAGTTTGGCGTGGAGCTGAGCTGGGACTGGGACGGTAATACCAAAGACTTTTTACGGTATGAGATCTATCGCAACGGTTTCGAAGTGGCTACCATTGAGGATACGCAAACCAGAACCTATTTTGATGCATCCAATGAGGTGGGTGTGGCTGAATATGCGGTCAGGGCAATCTATGAACGCCTCAACGAGTTTTGTGAGTCGGAGATCGTTACGGCGACGGTTGAGGTGACCTCGGTTCCCGAAAATGGGCTGCGTTCTTCGCTATATCCCAATCCTGCCTCCGATAGCTTCACGGTGGAAGGCAAGGTAAAGGAAATCAAGGTGTTTGACGCTTTGGGACAGTTGGTGTATCAGGGTTCTGACAATGTCGTTGATGTAAAAGCCTGGCCTGAGGGTGTGTATTTCGTCCGTATTGTGGATGGGAATGACGCTGTTTCGACGGTGAAGCTGTTGAAACAGAATTAATCACTTTTTCAGCAACACCTCGGCGGCCCGCAAGGCCTCCGGTGTCACCTGGTCGTTGCTGAGCATCTTGGCGATTTCTCCAATGCGTTCATTGGAATCCAACAGGCGAATGTGCGATTGCGTACGTTCGCCCTCGTTGTCTTTGTAGATAAAGTAATGGTGCTCGGCTTGGCTCGCCACCTGGGGCAGGTGGGTGATGGAGATGAGCTGCAACGCGCTGCCCATCTGCCGCATGATGCCGCCAATCTTGGCCGCCACCTCACCCGAGACACCCGTGTCGATTTCGTCGAAGATGAGGGTGGGGATGTAGTTGTAGTCCGACACGGCACTCTTGATGGAGAGCATCAGGCGCGAGAGCTCGCCACCCGAGGCCACACGCCTCAGGTCGTCGGGCGCCATGCCTTTGTTGGCCGAGAAGAGGAATCGGATTTCGTCAGTGCCTTTGCTCCCAAAGCTCTCTTGGCTCTCCACGTCGACGGTGAACTGGGCAAAGGGCATGGCCAACTGCCGCACCAGTGCCCCCACTTTCTCGCCGAAGGCCACTGCTGCTTGACAACGCTTGTCGTGCAAGGCTTTGGCCAAACAGGAAAGCTGTTTTTCGCTCGCTTTCAGCTGCTTCTCGGCTTGTGCGATGGCTTCGTCGATGTTTTCGAAGGCGTTCACTTTTTCCTTGAGGCTGTCTCTCAACGAGATGAGCTCATCGAAGTTGCCGACGCGGTGTTTCATCATCAGGCGGCTGAGCAGGTCGTAGCGTTCCTGAAGGCTTTGCAGCTGGCCTTCATCGAATTGGGTGTCGTTTTCCTTGCGGCGCAGGTCGTAGGCGATGTCTTTCAGCTCCACCTTCAGGCTACCGATGCGCTCGTCCAAGCCTTCGGTGTCGGGCATGAGTTGCTTCAGCCGCGAGAGGGTGGATGCCAGCGCATTGATTTGTCCCAGAATGGCCGTCTCCGAGTCGTCCAGCAACCCGTTGGCAGTGACCAATAAGGTCTTGATTTCCTCCGCGTTTTCCATCACGCTGAGGGTCTGCTCGATGTCGGCATATTCACCTTCCTTCAAGTCGGCCTTGTCGAGTTCGTCCAGCTGGAATTTCAGGTAGTCGTTCTCGGCGGTGTTTTTCGTGGCGATGTCTCTCAGCTCGTTCAGCTTTCGCTTGAGGGTGTTGTAGTGGCCGTATTCGGCTTGATAATCAGCCAATACGCTGCCGTTTTGCGCGATTTCGTCCAAGAGCCTGAGCTGGAAATTGGCATCGGTGAGCAGGAGGGAGTCGTGTTGCGAATGGATGTCGACCAGTTGGTCGCCTATCTCTTTCATGGTCTGCAGGGCCACGGGTGTGTCGTTGATGAAGGCGCGGCTTTTCTTCTGCGGGTTGAGCTCGCGGCGGAAGATACATTCGTTCTCGAAATCGAGGTCGTTGGCCTCGAAAAGCGGCTTCAGCGTCTCGTCATCCAATGCAAACTGGGCTTCCACCACGCATTTTTTGTCCTTGTCGTAGAGCACATTGGTGTCGGCGCGGTCGCCCAAGGCAAAGCCCAAGGCGCCGAGCAAGATGGACTTGCCAGCACCGGTCTCACCCGTGATGACGTTGAAACCTGTCTCAAAACTGACACTCAGCTCGTCAATCAAGGCGTAGTTACTGATGTGCAGTTGCTTGAGCATAAAAGAAAGACGGGTTAAAAGCCTTTGTTTTGCAGCATCTCGTCATATCTCGACGATTGCGAGGGGTCGACGGCTTTCATGATGTTGGCGGCTTCGGTCCTGATTTTCATTTCGCCTTGCGAGAAAACCTGGATGATTTCGTCGCGCTTGCTCTCGATGATGAGCTGCAAGAAGTAGCACATGGGGTTGCGGTCGTATATCGCCTGAAGGTTGGCAAGGGCGCCGAGGATGGCTTCGCGGCCTTGCTCGGGCTTCTCGGCCATCACGTCCAAGCCGTTCCTGTGGTAGTCATAGATAAACTGACGTAAAGGCTGATATGTCGCGTTGTTGACGTCGCTGATGATGGCGTGACGGTTCTGACGGCCAGTCGAGCTCCATCCGTTTTCTCCACCCACTTCCTGCGGCGCGGCGTTGGCGATGGTCTCGGCGATGGCAAAGAAAGGGTCGCCGCCGTTGGGCGAGAAACTGTCGAAATCGAGGCCAAGCATGAGATATACATAAAACCCGACCGTGCTCGTGATGTTGGAGAGGTAGGTGTTGGGGTTGAAGTCGAGGGCTTGTCCGTCGGTGTATTCGAAGTAGAACTTGCGGTCGATGTAGTTGAACAAAGGCGTGGTGTAGTTCGACTTGTAGACAGGACGGCGCAAGGCCACACTGATTTCAGCGGAGAAGTCGCTATTATCTCTGCTCGTCACATCCACGAGGATCGAACACTCTATCTTCTCTGCCTGCCTGAAGTTGATTTCCGTGAATTTCGTGTTGTTGATGAATTCATACAGGGAGGTCTGCAGGTTCTGGTAGATGGTCTTGTCGCTGCCTTGCACTTTGGCGGAGCTGACGCGCACGTCGCATTGCAGCTCCTGGGCTTGCAGGGCGTGGATGCCCAGCAGACAGCCGAGAACGGTGAGTAGTGTCGCAAAGTGTCTTTTCATGGCTTCTCCCTTTTTATGGTCACGGATCAGAAAGCTTCCTGGCTCTCCTTGGCGGGATTGCGGAAGTAGATCTGGTCGTGGAGGAATTCGTGGATGGCGATCAGCGTGGGCTTGGGCAGACGCTCGTAGAACTTGGCGATTTCGATCTGTTCCTTGTTCTCGAACACTTCTTCCAGGCTGTCGTTGGTGGCCGAGGCGAACGACTCGATTTTTTCGTTGAGTTCAGCCTTCATCTCAGAGGCGATCTGGTTGGCCCTGATGGAGAGGATGGCCACGGTCTCGTAAATGTTTCCCGTGCCTTTGTAAAACTGGTCTTTCTGACGGGTGACGACCGTCGTTTCGGTTTTGACTTTCTTGAAATCCATGGTTATTTGATGTTTTCTAATTTCTTTCTTGCTTTGGCGGCGATGCTTTGCACGTCGTTCAGATACTTGCTCTCGGGATAGAGGTAGGTGAGGGCGTTGCATTGCTCGACGCACGACTCATAACGCTCGCGCTGTTTCTCGGCCACGCTGTTCTCGGCATAGTCGTAATAGGTCTTGGCCATGTCGAAGATGATCTCCTCGCGGTGCGTGGTGTTGGGATATTTCTTCAGCATGTTCTCAAACGAGGTGATGGCCGCGCTGTAGTTTTCCATGCGGTAAAACAGCCTGCAGACGTTGTAGTCTTTTTCCTCCAGCTTGTCGTTGAGGTCGGTCAGCAGCTTGTTGGCCCGATCCAGGCTGTCGCTGTTGGGATAGCGTTCGATGAAGTTGTTCAGCTGCTTGATGGCGTTGTGGGTGTTGGTTTGGTCCAAACCCGACTCAGGCGAGAGCATATAGCTGCAATAGGCCTGCATGAATGCGGCTTTCTCGGCGTCTCTCGAGAAGGGATAGGTCTGCACAAAACGGTTGAAGTAATAGCCCGCGATGTCATAGTCGCCTTGGTAATAGTAGCACAACGCAGTCTTGTAGGTGATGGACTCGCCTTTGGGCGTATTGCGGAACGAGGCTTGCAGCAGGTCAAACAGTTGAAGGGCGTGGTTGTAGTCGCCGCGTTCATAGTAGTCCACTGCGACCTCATATTTCATCTCGTTGTCGGTGCTTTTCACCAAGCGGTTGAAGTCGTTGCACGAAGTCAGGACCGCGAGAGCCAATAACGCCAATATCAAAAGTCTGTTTTTCATCGGGCTGCAAAATTACTCATTTTTGTGTTATTAACGAGGGTTTTTCTCTATTATTTTTCGATGACGAGCTTTTCGACTTGGTTCCCGATTTCACTGTTGAGTATCAGGAAATAAATGCCTTGCGGCAAGCATTGGATGTCGACTTCGGTTTTGCCTTCGCCAAAGCCCGTGAGAACAGCTTGTCCGAGACTGTTGTATAGTTTGAAGCTGAACGGGCTTTCGGCTTCAACTGTGAAGCTGTCGTTGCAAGGGTTAGGATAGACTTGAGTATATCCTGAGAGGTCTTCTTCAACCGACTCGCCGCCAATGCAGGTCATCGTGGCCACCCAGCCGTAGAAGTTGATGTAGGTGTCGGAATTGAAGGTGAAAGTCAAGGCTCCTAAGGGATTGGTCGCTGTGATGCTGTCAGGCAGTTCCATACCAGAATAGCTGCCGATGAGCGGGCAGTTGATAGTGGCACCGTCATAAATGGAAAGCACATCTGCATTGGGTTGGGTCTTGAAGTGCAGGAAATTGACGCTGATTCTTTGGTTGCTGCTTTCGGGACGGACGGTCATCTTGTAGCTTTCGTTGCCTCCGTAATGTCCACAATCGCCTCCCGAGGGAAGGAACAGACCTCGACAGTCGGTAAGCGTCATGTCGCCGTTGTGGATGGGGAAGGAATGGTAGACATCCATGAGCTCGCTTTTGGTAAGGGTGTTGGTTTGACCGTCGGCATCAGTGACCGTCAGCGCTACATCGAACGAGCCTGGTGCGTCGTAAACCACAACGGGATTACGCTCGGTGGAGGTGGCTGGTGTTCCTCCTTCAAACTGCCATGCCCAACTGACGATTCGCAGCCCTTGGCTGTGGTCCCTGAACCTGATGGGCGCCCCGACCGTGACCAATTCTCTCTCGGTGCTGAAGTCGGCAAGCAAAGGCGTGTTGTGTATGGGCATCAGCTGAACGTCTTGCGTGACGGCTTCGTTGTCGTCAACGCTAACAGCAAAGGTCTGGGATTCATAACCGTAGGCGGAATAGGTAACCTCGTAGGTGCTGCCTTTGATGGGACGGTGGTAGTCGCCCGCAGGTAAATGCGAACTGACCTCCGAGCCATGATGGTCATGACCTTCGATGCTCACTGTGGCCACAATGGGTTCGCCCGTCTCGGCATCGGTGACGGTGCCGTGAATGCCGTTGAGGCACTGCTCCATGTAACTCAACATGCTGTTGTGGTTGTAGTTCCAATACATGGGCATCAACGTGGCATTGGGCATGTAGGTAAACGAAGTCTCGATGGTCACTTCGCGGC
Source organism: Bacteroidales bacterium (assembly GCA_017651645.1). The sequence continues at coordinate 96,130 of JAGCCO010000004.1, read as the reverse complement.
ATTGGGCAAAGTAGTTCATATAATCCTGACGGCCTCCGGAGATGGTGTACCACTGGTAACCATTGATGATGCCGTTGTCGGCATTTTGATGTGCCATGTTCATGTAGTTGGTGTCCCATTCGTGGCATTGGTCGGCATATTCGTGGCAGACCAGCTTCCACCACTCGTCGTCGGCATGGAGCGAAGGATGGGTGTCCCAAGGGTAGTTCACTATCTCCGAACCCGTGTGAAAGTTAGCGGCCATGGTGAAGAGATAGTCTTGGGCAAGATTCATAAGCCACCGGGTCTCGTCTTGATAGCACCAGTTGCCATCGGGATGCGGGCCGTCGTCGAAGTCGGGATAGTGACGGTTGAGATCCACGTCATTGGCGTTGTTTCGGCGAGCGCCGTAAACGGTGTTGTTGCCACCATAATACGTTCCGTCAGGGTTGGTGTTTGGGCAGATGAAGATGTCCAAATTGTTGACCAAGTTCAAGATGCGGCCCTCATTGCTGGTGCAGAGTTCGTCGATGAGGCGGAGCATCAGCATGAATCCAGTCGTTTCGTTGCCGTGAATGGTGGACGTGTAGAGGAAACGAGGCTTGCCTTCTGGATGCCCGTTGTTGATGCGGCAGAACATGAGCTTGCGCCCGCTGTCCAAAGTACCAAGTTCAAAATAGGTACAGCGTTCAGGATGCTCGGCCGCAAACGCCTGCATCATGTTTTCGTAAGCTTGATAGGTCGGATAAGCATCCCAGTCGTAAGTCTCGCGGTGGCTGCCGTCCCACATGATAGGCGTTTCGAGCATCGAGGGCGGGGTTTGCAACTTGGGTTGATAGCCGTGAGCGATCAGAAGGTCATACTCATTTTGGTTGGCGAAACATTCTACAGTCCTCCCATCGGTGCTGGCTACTGAACAGAGGTCGCTGATAGCTTGGATTTCAGTGGGTTGCTGAACGGTAAGCGTGAAGAAATACTCTCCACGGCTCCGCATGAGTTGTTCAAGATCCTTTTGGCCGTTTTGTGCCAAAAGGTTGCCGCAAATCGTCACAGCAAGGAAGAGCAGGAAATGCCGCAAGTATCTCATCTTGAGTATTATTCAATGATAAGCTTTTCGGTTCTGCATCCGTTTTCACTGCTCAAGCGCAGGAAATAGATGCCTTGCGGCAGGCTGGTGGCGTTGATTTGGGTCTTGCCTTCGCATACACCATAAAGCACGATTTGTCCAAGGCTGTTGAAGAGTTGGTAGCTGCCTTCGCCTTCAATGGTGAAGCTGTCTTTTGCCGGGTTGGGATAGACATGAATAATGTCCATCTGGTTTTCGGCTACATTGGCTCCTGGGGTAACTATAACCTCGATAGAAGCACTTTCGCTGTTGCCATCGCCATCGGTGACGGTCACGGTGTAGAGCTGGTTGCCCAATAATGTGACGGTATTGGTGATTTGAGCATCAGGATTATCGACCATGTCGGCAGGTTCCCAACGGTAGGTGTAGTTGCCGGCACCGCCAAAGGCATACGCGCTGAGTTGTGTGCTTTCGCCTTCGTAGATGGTCTGTGGGTCAGCGAAAACCTCGATTTCAAGATTGTCGTTTCCAATGCAACGCACCAAGGCCTTCCAACCGGGAGCATTGACGCCGTAGTCGGAGATGAATTGAAATGTCAAAGCACCTTCCTCGTTGGTGGCAGTCACTGTTTCAGGTGAGTCAAAGCCTGTGTATTCGCCAATTTGAGGGGCATTGGTGGAAGTACCATCATAGATATAGAGGTAGTCATAGCCGCTCTCGAGCGAAAACTCCTCGAAGATAGCTTCTAGCATTCCGTCGGATGTGGCAGGCAGGAAGGTTAAGGTGTAGTTTTTCCGGTCGTTGTAGTTGCCGAGTGGACCACCATCGTCATAGAACATGGCATTGCAGGTCTCGATGGTGTCGTTTTGCATGTTGTAGGATTCACTGACATGGATGTAGTTGTGCTTGACGATGGTCTCGGTCTGGTTGTCGCCATTGGTCACGGTCAGGGTGACATCATAGTGGCCGATGGTGTTATAGGTGATTCCAGTGGGATTCTGCATGTTGGAAGTGGCGGGTTCGCCGCCTTCGAAAGTCCATGCCCAACTGACGAGGTTGGCGCCCCATGTGTTGTCAGTGAAGTTGACGCTGCTGCCGAGGGCGACGTCGGTCGTGCTGGCATTGAACTCAGGGATGAGGCCTTCGCCGGCTTCAAGTTGGACATCTTGGATGACCGTCTCGTAATCAGATACAGTAATGGTGAAAGTCTGAGGGTAATAGCCGTTGCAAGCGTAGGTCACATCGTAAGTACCGCCTTTGATGGGACGGTGGTAGTCGCCCGCAGGCAGATGGCTCTCCACGACGGAGAACGTGTCATCATGGTTGGTGATGGTGACGGTGGCATTGAGTGGCTGACCATTGGCTTTGTCGGTCACGATGCCATGAATGCCGTAGAGACATTGGTTCAAATAGGCAAAGAGAGAGTTTTTGTTGTAATTCCAAAAATTGGGGAGTTGATTGCCGGCAGGAAGCTTTGAATTTGAGCATTCGATGGTCACTTCACGGCATTGGGCATAGCCGTTCATGTAGTCCTGACGGCCGCCGCCAATCATATACCACTGAGCACCGTTGGTGATGCCGTTGTTGTATTGGTTCATGTAGTTGGGATTCACCTGATGGGTGAGGTCGGCATATTCATGGCAAACCAACTGCAACCAGGCATCATCGGCGTGGAGTGTATAGGTGTTGTCCCAAGGGTAGTTCATCACCTCGGCACCGCCATGGAAGTTGGCTCCCATCACAAACGGGATATCTTCTGCAAGCTGCATAAACCATTGGGTTTCGGTTTGGTATTCGTGACCGTCAGGGTGTGGGCTGCCGTGTGGGTCGGCATAGTTGCGGTTCATGTCGACACCGTTGGCATTTTCTCTTGTTGCACCGTTAACAGTATTGTTGCCACCATGGTAGGTTCCGTCGGGATTGGTGTTGGGTCCGATGTAAAGATCGATGTTGTCCATGACAGTCTGTACCTCGGGTTCGTCTGGATTCTCAAGCAGGTAGTCGATAAGACGGAGCATCATGATCCAGCCAGTGGTTTCGTCGCCGTGTATGGTACTGGTGTATAGGAATTTCGGCTTGCCTTCGCCGCTGCCATTGTTGAGGTGGGCGATCATGATTTTGCGTCCACTAGGCAATGTACCGAGGGTGATGATTTCGCATTTGTCGGGATGGTTGGCCTGGAATTCAAACATCATGTCTTCGTAGGCGCTATAGGTCGGATAGCTGTCCCAGTCGTATTCGGCACGGTTGCTGCCATCCCACATGGCGACCTTCTCAAGCATCGAAGGCGGGGTTTGTAGCGTTACCTCGTATCCGAGTTTTTGGAATTTGGCAAAATCATTGCTGTTAGCGTATGCCGTGACCACATTGCCGTCAACGCGGTCAACCGAAATGGCGCGGGCGATGGCGTTACGGTCGTCATTGCCTGTCAGGTTAAAGGTAAAATAGTACTCGTTGCGTTCTTGCATGAGTTGGTTTAGCTCCTGCTGGTTTTTCTGGGCAAAGAGGTTGCCACAAATCATAATGGCAAGCAGGATGGTAAAATAGCGTAAAACCTTCATTTTTATAATTATTTGTCTATTAATTGTTTCCATTCTTCAATAATGTCCGCCTCCACCTTGTCGTTCACAGTCACCAAGGGCAGACGCAAGACGTTTTCACACAAGCCCATGTGGCTCATCAGGCACTTGATACCGGCAGGATTGCCGTCAGCGAAAATGAGCTGGTTCATGCGTAGCATGCCATAATGCAAACGCAACGCTTCGTCTGTGCGACCGTCCCTCATGGCCTTCATCATTCGGCTGAAAGGATTTGTGTAGGCATTGGCAGCCACCGAGATAACACCTTGTGCGCCAAGGGCCATCAGGGGTTGGGTGATGCCATCGTCGCCCGAAAGAACATCGAAGTCAGCGGGTTTGTCGCGCAAGATCTCCATGATTTGCTGAAGGTTGCCCGAGGCTTCCTTCACGGCAATGATGTTGGGATGCTTGGCCAATTCCACGCAAGTCGCGGCTTGAAGGTTAACACCCACGCGACCTGGCACATTGTAGACCACGACAGGCACGGGACTGGCATCAGCGATGGCCTCAAAATGGGCTCTCATGCCGCGCTGGTTGGGTTTGTTGTAATAAGGGACAACGCTCAAAATGCCTTGAATGCCAGTGAAGTCTTGCGCATTGATGGATGCTATTACGGCTTGCGTATTGTTGCCGCCAATGCCGAGCATGACGGGCAAGCGACCATTGTTGGTCTTCAATATCGTGTTGATTACCAGTTGTTTCTCTTGTGCTGTTAGAGTGGGGGCTTCAGAAGTGGTGCCTAAGACGACCAAGAAATCGGCTCCGTTGTCAATGACATGGTTGACGATTCTGGTTAGGGATTCGGTGTCAACGGATTGGTCTTTCTTGAAAGGAGTGACAAGGGCAATGCCAGTACCTTTGAATGGATTGTGTTTCATTGTATTGTATTATTGTTGCGGTCCCGACAAAGCCTTCAAATAGTTGTGCAGGACATGGATGTTGGAGACAGGGTCGGTGCCTCTGGGGTTCTCGATGACCAAATCATACATCGCCACATTCTTGCTTTGTTGGAAGCTGATTCTGAAATCCGATTTCGGCAAGGTGCAGAGATAGTCGCTGATTTCGGGGTTTTTCCCAGCCATGTTGATGATCATTGAACTGAAAGGCAGTTTTTTGATGAATTCGTGCTTGTCGGGTTTCAAAACGCTCATGAAGCCGAAGTCCTTTGGGGTGATTTCGCAGTAGAGGTCACTTTGCAGGATGGTATCCGACATCTGGCTGCAAAGAATGATGAATCCGCAGCGACCCGTGCCAAATAAGCCTTTCACACTGCTTTCGATGTTTTTATGTATGCTCTTGTCGTGCTCGTCCAGGATGATCAAAACCGAGTTAATCCGTTGAAGATTGGGCATTTTCGCTGCATTCTTTTCAGCGAGAAATTGCTCAAAAGCACGATTTAAGGCTCTGTTTCTGAGATAAGAAGAAATTTTCATGCCGCAAATGTAGGGAAATTCTATGAGATAGCAGGTTTTTTTGCCCAAAAAACGCTAATTTTGCGCTTTTATTATTGCAATTGCTTTTGGAATGCAAGTGAATGCTAAGAATATGATTGTCACTGTTTTAGGAAGTGGAACATCGCAAGGTGTTCCTGTCATCGGCTGCACCTGCCCCGTGTGCCAGTCAAACGACCCGCGCGACAAACGGCTTCGCACCTCCATTTTGATTCAGACCGATGCGGTGACGGTGGCCGTGGATGCCGGTCCCGACTTCCGCCAACAGATGCTACGTGAAAACGTCACCAAACTGGATGCGGTGGTTATCTCACATGAGCATAAAGACCATATCGGCGGCCTTGACGATTTACGACCTTATATTTTCAAGCAGCAAAAGCCCATGACGCTTTATGTTGCTGATTCGGCACTGCCCGAAATTAAACGCGAGTATTCGTACGCATTCGAATCGCATCCCTATCCAGGTGCGCCAACATACGACATCCACCGCCTCGACGAAACGCCTTTCGAGCTTGGTGATTTGCATATTATCCCTATCAAACTGAAGCATTTCACCTTGACTTGCTATGCCTTCCGCATTGACAACTTCGCCTATGTCACCGACCTGAGCGAAATCTCTGAAGAGGCAATTGAAAAACTGCAAGGCGTTGAATATCTGATTATTGAGGCTTTGCAAAAGAAAAAGCATTATTCACATCTGACTTTGGATGAGGCGATAGAGATTTCACGAAGGGTAGGGGCAAAGAAGACTTGGTTTACGCATTGCAGCCACAGCATGGGGCTCGCCGCCGAAGTCAACCGTGAACTCCCCGAAGGCATGATGCTTGCTTACGATGGATTGAAAATAAAAATTTAAAATATGAAAGCTACTTATTCCCAAAGATTAATCAAACTCGCCGACCTCAACCACCACCAGACCTTTTTTGCAGGTCGTTGCTCGGAGTGGTTTTTGGAGAGTTCTTATTTCGCTGTGGCGCAGTATGTTGACACGAAAGATACCGTGCTTTTAGTGCTTCATGGCATTGATTTTAAGTTCCCGATCTTCGCAGGTGATATCGTCACTTTCGAGAGCAAAGTCATCTCCGTGGGTCGCAGTACCTTGACCGTTTACACAAAAATGTACCGCAGCCGCGAGCCCGAAAAAGTCGCTGCTGATGGCTTCGCCACTTTCTCCTATTTGGACGAGAACCACCATTCCAGACCACATGGCATCGTGATTGAACCGGAAACGGAAGAGGAAAAGTTCCTGCAACAGCAGGCTTTGGAGGTGATGGAAGATTCTAAGAAGCGGGCTAAGGCGATGAATCAGAGGCTTTAAACCTCTAATTCCTTTGGATAGCAAATAAAATGCTTCACTACAGGCTGCTTGAGCACCGAAATATTCAGTTGGTCAGAGGCCTCGCTAATGTCCTTCAGTGTGCCGTCCTTGTATAAGATGTTAATAGCTGGCTTCTTGGGATGGTAGGCATGGTTCGACGAAACACCCTGCAACAGTGCAAAATCCGCCTCCTCTAACGACCAGCCGTAATATTTCGCAATCTTCTTCCGAATGTCCTCAATATAGTTCGGGTCGAACTCACCATCGCGCATCTCGATTTTGAAAAGATGTCTGTCTGTCAGCCTTCTGCATAGTTCCAAAAGCACGCGGTCTGAGTCGTTACGCCAAGCCTTTACGGCGGTCATCACGTCGTAATCATCAAGTTGGCAGAACTGGTCCAAGACGAAATCACGGTCGTGGCTGCCCTCAAAGGCGTTTTGGTTTTTCAGGAAGAACGATAGGGCGGGGGTGGCGAACAAATCGCGCTCTTGGCTGAGCATCTTGGCGCGTTTCAGCACCTTCATCAGCGTGTATTCCGCACTCAATACGGCCTTGTGCATATATACCTGCCAATACATGATGCGGCGCGCCACCAAGAAACTCTCTACTGAATAGATGCCTTTCGCTTCGATGGCGAGTTCATTTCCAACGACTTCCATCATCTCCAGCAAACGCTCTGCGTTCACACTGCCTTCGGCCACGCCAGTGAAGAAACTGTCACGTTTCAGGTAATCGATGCGGTCGACATCTAACTGGCTGGAAATGAGTTTGGTAAGGAACCCTTTTTCGTATTCTCCCTTGAACATCTGGATGGCCATATCCAAACGTCTATTGTGGATTTCGTTGAACTTTTGCATGACCATCAGTGAGAGTTCCTCATGCGAAACACCCTGTACAATGCTGTTTTCCAAAGTATGAGAGAAGGGCCCGTGACCGCTGTCGTGGAGCAAAATGGCCAACGAAGCGGCTTCAAGTTCCTCATCTGTAATCTCATAGCCCTTGCCGCGCAACAATTGTATGGCTCGTCGCATGAGGTGCATGGTACCAAGGCTGTGGGCAAAGCGCGTATGGTTGGCGCTGGGATACACCAAATTGGTCATGCTGACTTGCTTGATGCGTCTAAGTCGCTGGAAATAAGGATGTTCTATAATATCAAAATGCAGCTCATCAGGAATGCTGACAAAGCCATAAATTGGGTCGTTGAAGATTTTCTTTTTATTGGATGCACTGGCCATGTATCACTAAATTTGCTGCAAAGGTAATGCAATTTTTTCAAGCCTATAAAACAAAAACCTTATTTTCACGTTCCATATCCATAAACACACAATCTATGGACAAAACGACAATCCTTTGGGCCGACGACGAGATAGATCTCCTGAAGCCCCATATCATGTTTTTGGAACAGAAAGGCTATGAAGTAGTTACGGCTAATAATGGCTCCGACGCCATCGACCTTGTGCGCCAACGCCATTTTGACATTGTTTTTTTAGACGAGCAGATGCCAGGCATCTCTGGCATTGAGGCTTTGGAGGTTATCAAGCGCGAATACCCCAACCTGCCAGTGGTAATGATCACCAAGAGTGAGGAGGAGCGTATCATGGAGGACGCAATAGGCTCTAACATAGCGGATTACCTTATCAAACCTGTCAACCCGAACCAGATTCTGCTTTCGCTGAAACGCAACCTGGAAAACAAAAAACTCCGCGATGAAAAATCCTCGATGAGTTATCAACAAGAGTTCCGTCAAATCAGCATGGATCTCAATAACAATCTGAATTACGATGAATGGGTTGAGCTATATAAGAAGCTGGTACGCTGGGAGTTGGAACTACAAAAATCCACCGATGAGGGTATCAAAGGCATCCTTGCTGACCAAAAGCAGGAGGCCAACGCGCAATTTACGCGCTATATCGAGCGGAACTATGTCGATTGGATTCAAGGCAAATCCGAGAAGCCTGTCATGTCGCATACCGTGGTGCGCGACAAGGTGATTCCTCGACTTGATGGCAGCGACAAACCACTCTTCCTCATCGTCATCGACAACTTGCGCTACGACCAGTGGAAGGCCATCCAACCGTTGATAGAAACCTACTTCCGCGTGGAGGCTGATGATGTGTATTACAGCATCCTGCCTACTACTACACAATATGCCCGAAACTCGCTCTTTGCAGGGTTGATGCCATTGGAAATCCGTCGCCGCTACCCCAAATGGTGGGTCGATGAGGAGGACGAAGGCACCAAGAACCAGTTTGAGGGCGAACTTCTCGGCGAGCAACTGAAGCGCTTCGGCAAGAACATCAAGTACTCGTATAATAAGGTGTTGAACTTGCAGGCGGGCAAGAAACTCTACGAGCAGATGGCCAACCTGATGCCTAACAAGTTGAATGTCATCGTTTACAACTTCGTGGATATGCTCTCGCACGCACGTACCGAGATGGAAATCATCCGAGAGCTGGCCGACGACGAGGAAGCCTACCGCTCCCTGATGTACTCGTGGTTTGAGCATTCCAGCCTCTTCGACATGATGCGCTTTATCGCCGAGAAGGGCTGCGACATGATTATCACCACCGATCACGGCTCCACTTACGTGGAAAAGCCTGTGAGGATCTTGGGCGACCGCGAAGTGAATACCAACTTACGCTATAAGTATGGCAAGAACCTGAAATACAACCCAAAAGAGGTCTTCGAGGTAAAAGACCCTGAGAAGATTTTCCTGCCGAAAGTCAACCTGAGCACGACCTACGTCTTCGCTGGTGAGAGCGACTTCTTCGCCTACCCGAATAACTACAACTATTACGTCAGTTATTACCGCAACACTTTCCAGCACGGCGGTATCTCGATGAGCGAAATGCTGATTCCTGTGACGCATCTCACAGCGAAACGGTGATTTTTTGTCACAAAACATACAAAACTTTCAAAACTCAGAGATAGAAGTTGGAAAGCCATGCCAACCGGCTGGCTTTCCGGCGGCAAGCGGTTGCAAGCCGCCATGTCCAACAAAAGCAAGGTTTTGCGAGTTTTGCGAGTTTTGTGATGAAATAAAGGCTATCTTTGCGTCGAAATTTGTTTGAAATGGATGATAAGCAATTCAAAATAGACAGTGTGGAAGCCTTATCCGAGGTCTCCGATTATTTGATTTCCCTGCGTGAAGAGGCCGATGTTATAGCCTTTTACGGTTCAATGGGTGCGGGCAAGACTACGCTCATCAAAGACTTATGCCACCGCATGGGTGTCACCGACGAGGTGAACAGCCCGACGTTTGCCATCGTCAATGAGTATGTTACTGAGGAAGGCGAGTCGGTATATCATTTTGATTTCTATCGCATTAAGAAGTTAGAGGAGGCTTACGACATCGGCTATGAGAATTATTTCTACAGTGGCAACCTCTGCCTTATCGAATGGCCCGAAATGATTGAACCTTTACTGCCTGAAAAGTACATCCGTGTGGAGATTCAGCATGGCGAAACAGACGATGAACGGAATATCAAGTGTGAATTGATTGGCCGGTAGACTCTTACCTTGTCATCTCTGCCATGATAATGGCACCAGCTACGGCAGCATTCAATGATTCCGTTTCGCTGCCGCCTACACGTGGAATGGTAATCGGATGCGTGATACAAGGCAAAACTTCAGCTCTGATGCCATGCGACTCGCTCCCGATGACGATGATGCCTTCAGGCTTTTCCTTTAGTTGAAACAGATTTTCTCCTTCGAGAAGGGCACCATAAACGGCTTTGCCCTCATTTTTGGCTTTGCTAAGAAAGGCAACCAAGTCAGTGGTCCACACTTTGACCCGAAACAATGAGCCCATCGTGGCCTGCACCACCTTGGGATTCCATAACTCTACGCAATCGGAACTGCATACCACATCGCGGATGCCAAACCATTCCGCCGTGCGGAGGAGCGTACCCATGTTGCCTGGGTTGGCGATACCGTCCAAAGCAAGGATAAGGCGTGACCGAGTCTTGATTTCACCTTGCTGTGGGATCTTGACTACTGCAAGTATTCCAGGTGGTGTGTCTAGTCCGCTCATCTGCTCCATCTGCATTTCACTGACGATTTCCGCATTAAAGAGAGAGGGGTATTCTGCATGGAAAGCCTCGGTGGCATAGAGTCCAACGGTCTCAAAATCAGAGTGGAGCAGCTCCTCCGTCATCTTACGGCCTTCCACAACGAAGAGCCCTAATTCCTTACGGAACTTCTGTTGGCGGAGGGATGCGATTTGTTTTATGGTGTTTTTTGTGAGCATTTCGCGCAAAAATACAAAAAAAGACTGCCCCAATATTGAGGCAGCCCCACAAAATTATGAAAAAGTTCAATCTATTATTCAGCGAAAACGTTGAAATCGATGTCGACAGCCACTTCCTTGTGAAGTTTGATCTTGGCGGTGTAGTCGCCCACTTCCTTGATGGCGTCTTCGTTGAGGACGATGTGCTTGCGGTCCACTTCGATGCCGGTGGCTTCCTTGATGGCGTTGGCAATCATGATGGTGTTGACCGAGCCGAAAATCTTACCCGTGGCAGCAGCCTTGGCGGGGATTTGCAGCTTCAGGCCTTCCAAAGCCTTGGCTTTCTCGGTAGCTTCGTCCTTGATTTTTTGTTCCTTGTGAGCCTGCTGGCGCATCTCTTCAGCCAAGATCTTGCGGTTGCGCTCGGTGGCGAGGATGGCCATGCCCTGCGGGATGAGGTAGTTGCGGCCATAGCCAGGCTTCACGGTGACGATGTCGTTCTTATATCCTAAGTTAGTTACGTCTTGTTTCAGAATGATATCCATGATGTGTCCTCCTTCAAATTATTTCAAACAATCTGCTACGAATGGCATCAGGGCGAGGTGACGGGCACGCTTGACGGCCTGGGCAACCTTGCGCTGGTATTTCGTTGAAGTGCCGGTGATGCGGCGAGGCAGGATCTTGCCTTGCTCGTTGACAAACTTCAGCAAGAAGTCGGCATCTTTGTAGTCGATGTACTTGATGCGGTTCTTCTTGAAGCGGCAGTATTTTTTTCTCTTGGTATCGACTGCGATGGGAGTCAGATATTTGATGTCGTTATTGTTGTTCACTTGTGCCATTTTTCTTCATTTTTAATTGTTCAACATTAGGCTTGTGCTTCTTCAGCAGCGGCTTCGGCCTTCTTGCGTTTCTTCTCGTTGTAGGCAATAGCGTGCTTGTCGAGCTTCACGGTGAGGAAGCGCAGGATGCGCTCGTCACGCTTCAGTTCGGTTTCGACATCGGCGATCACAGTACCCTCGGCCTTGTACTCAATGAGTTGGTAAAAGCCCGTGGACTTCTTTTGGATAGGATAGGCAAGCTTGCGCATGCCCCAGTTCTCTTCATGAACGATCTCTGCACCATTCTTGGTCAGCTGATCTTCATACTTCTTTACCGCTTCCTTCATCTGTTCGTCAGACAAAACGGGAGTTAAAATGAAAACGGTTTCGTACTGATTCATAACTGTTTGATTGTTAAATGATTAAATTGTTAATAGGGTTTGCTTTATTAGCGGGTGCAAAAGTACGGATTTTTTCTTAATCTACAATACTTTACACGAAATTTATTTTTTCGCTTCCAGAATCCTATCAAGCATGAACTCTGCCGCATGGCCGTCGCCGAAGATCTCGGGGAAGACGGTCGGCGGGTTGTCCTTGAAATGGTGCCAGGCCTGCAAGATACGGTCTTTGTCGGCATCGGCGAGGATGGCGTTACCTGTTTCCACGATCTCCACCCATTCGGTTTCATGTCTCAAGATGATGCAGGGCTTCTGGAAGAAATAGGCCTCCCTTTGCACGCCGCCCGAGTCGGTCATCACCAGTTGGGCATGACGTTCCAAGGCAATGATCTCTAAGAAGGATACGGGCGGGATGAGGTTGATGCTCTGGCTGTTGAAAATTTGTTTCTGTATGCCTTCGTCGAGATTGGTCTTCAGGAGTTTGGCTGTTCTGGGGTGTAGCGGCAACACGACCTGGCACTCTTTTGAAAGTTGAATGAGTGCCTTGAAAATCGTACTCAGCCTTTCAGTTTGGTCGGTGTTGTTGTCGCGGTGGATGGTGGATAGGATGAAGGGTTTGCCAGTCAGTCCCAAGCGTTGTATGAAGTCGGTCTTCTTCTCGGCGATGTCGGCAAAATGCAAGCTGTTGTCGTACATGATGTCGCCGCAGTGATAGACTTTTGGGTTGTCGATGGTGAAAGGTCCGTCATTGTCCATCGGGAAGCCTTCGCGTTTCAGGTTCTCCAATCCAGCCTTGGTGGGCGTGAAGAGCAGGGTGGAGCAGTGGTCGCACACGATGCGGTTGATCTCTTCGGGCATGCTCTTGTTGAATGAGCGCAGTCCAGCCTCGATATGCACGATGGGCACATGGATCTTGGCGGCGGCCACGGCACCAGCGAGGGTCGAGTTGGTGTCGCCATAAAGCACGATGAAGTCGGGTTGTTCCTTTATTAATAGGGCCTCGATGCCCTCGGTCATGCGGGCGGTCTGCACGCCATGTGAGGCCGAGCCGACGTGGAGGTTGTAGTCGGGACGCGGGATATGCAGTTCGTCGAAGAAGACTTGAGACATGTTGTCGTCATAGTGCTGTCCGGTGTGGACGATGACTTCCTGGATTTGGTCTGCATAATGGTTGCGGATGGCGCGGCTCAGTGCAGCAGCTTTGATGATCTGGGGACGTGCCCCGATGATGGTGAGGAGTTTCATGGGCGATTTGGTTTTTCAGAAGGTCATGTCCCCATGGTCGAGGAAACTGTAGTAGCGTTCGTTGCCTATGATGATATGGTCTTTCACTGTGATGTCAAGTAGCTTTCCGGCCGCTACCAGTTTTTGTGTCAGCTTGCGGTCGTCGGCGCTGGGCCTCGGGTTGCCCGACGGGTGGTTGTGCCCCACTATGATGCATGTGGCGTTGAGTTTCAATGCGTTCTTGAAGATGATTTTCGGGTCGGCGATGACATGGGTGGTGCCGCCATTGCTGACGCATTTCACATCCAGCGCGTGGTTGCTTTGGTCGAGGAAAAGGACCAGGAAATGTTCTTGCCTTATATCGTCAATATGGGGCAAGAACCGCTCATACGCGTCTTTGGAGTCTTTCACTTCGGCGGGCACGGCGGCTTCGGCGGCGCGACGGCGTTTACCGAGCTCTAAAGCCGCCATAATGGTGATAGCTTTGGCTTCGCCAATGCCTTTGTGCTGTATCAGGTCGTCCAGGGTCAGGTTGGAGAGCGCGATGAGATCGTTGTCGACACTGTCGAGGAGGGAACGGGCCACATCTACGGCCGATCGCCCTTCACTTCCAATGCGCAATAGTATGGCCATCAATTCGGCGTTACTGAGTGCCGTTTTGCCTTTGGCCATCATCTTCTCACGTGGCTGGTCGTCGGGAGCCCATTCTTTTATGGATTTCTTCTCAGTCATGTTGAAGGGTGGTTTTGGGCGGTAAAGATAGGGATTTTTGACTTACTACAAGCAAAAAAGCCTCTTCCACAAAGTAGAAGAGGCACCAACATGTATGAATAAAACTTCCAATTATGCCAATTTTGCCGTGAACTTCGACAGCTTCGACTTCAGGTTGGCGGCTTTGTTCTTGTGGATGATACCGCGCTTTGCGACCTTGTCGATGATGGAGTACAACTTCGAAAGTTGACCCTCGGCCTCCGACTTGCTGGTTAAAGCCCTGAATTTCTTGACCTCGTTACGCATGTTCTTTGCATAGTAACGGTTGTGCAAACGTCTTTTTTCTGTCTGACGAATTCTCTTTAATGCATCTTTGTGGTTTGCCATATCTTTACTTCCTTTTTTGCTTTATTTCTTTTTAATTCGGGCTGCAAAATTACAACTTTTCTCTGAATTGACACTCAAAAACTTGAAATTTTTTCTTATTTGGATGCAATGGTTTGATTTATAATATGTTGAAAGCCATTTTGTCTTCATTCTCACGATGGACGATTTCGCCAATTCTTATATTAATAAAGGTGTTCTTTTCTAGATCTTTTCCACTGGCTATGATGGGGATGTAGTTTTCTCCATAACCTAGAGCAATGCCTTTGCTGTCGATGCGTTCAATGAGCATCCTCTGGTTGCGTCCTTGCATCATTTCAAAATACTTGATCTTGTTGTCTAAGGAAATCTGTCGCATGATCTCGCTGCGTTCGGTCTTGATGGGCTCAGGCAATTGGTCGGGCATCGTGGCAGCTTTGGTGCCGGTGCGTACCGAGTATTTGAAGGTGTGGATGTGGCTGAAACCGATTTCTTTTGCAAAGTCACAGCTCTCCTTGAAGGTCTGCTCGGTCTCCCCTGGGAAGCCCACGATGATGTCGGTCGTGAGGTTGAAGTCGGGGCGATAGTCTTTGATGCGTTGGCACATGTCGCGGAACTGCGCCACGGTGTAGAATCGGTGCATACGTTTCAAGGTATCATCGGAGCCGCTTTGTAGGCAGATGTGCATATGTGGGGCAAGTTTCTCGTGCTGGAACAGGCTCAGAAAACGGTCGCTGAACTGGTCGGGCTCGATGGAAGAGACGCGCACGCGGAAGTCTCCATTAATCTCAAGGATGTTTTCGACGAGTTGCTCGAAGTTGGTGTCTTCATATTGGTAACGTCCCATGTTGACACCTGTCAGCACGATTTCCTTGAAGCCACGGGCGACGACCTCGCGCACATTGTTATAAATGTCTTCAGCTGGACGGCTGGTGGCTCTGCCTCTGACCATGGGGATAATGCAATAGGAACAGAAGTTGTTGCAGCCGTCATGGATCTTGATGAGGCTACGGGTGTGGAAGGTGTCGAAGGCAGGTTGATAGCTGAAGAGGTCGCGGTCGTAGCCCTCGGGGTCGCTGTGACCCGTGCGGAAATGCTCGTCAATGATGTCGAACAAGGCGGCCTTCCTTTCATTGTCGATGACATAGTCGGCGATGCCCGATTGCAAAAGTTCTGCTTTTCGATGGTTGACCATGCAACCGGTGACGGCAATCAAAGCCTTGGGATGCTTGCGTCGAATCTGACGGATGGCCTGACGGCATTTCTGGTCGCTGGTGTTGGTGACGGTACAGGTGTTCACGACGAAGATGTCGGCGGCACTGTCGCCGTCGGCAATCTCATAGCCTGCCGCCTTGAAACGCGACGCCAAGGCATCGGTTTCATACAGGTTTACTCGGCAACCTAAGGTTTTGAAGGCGATTTTCTTCATCCGATGAGTTCTCCTTCGATGGATAAAGGTGAGGCAGACGTAACCTTGACATTCACAATCTGCCCAATGAGGCTTTTGTCGCGTGAGGCGAAACGGATAACGATCTTGCCTTCGGTGTGGCCGGTGAGATAACCGTTCTTGCGGTCCTGGCTCTCAACGAGCATCTTGACGGTCTGCCCAATGAGGCCTTGGTTGTAAACGAGGCTGTGCTTCATCAGCTCCTCGGTGAGGCGGTGGTAACGTTCGCGTTTCACTTCCTTCGGCACATCGTCGTCCCATTCCGAAGCCACGGCACCGGGTCGCACGCTGTACTGTGCGATGAACGCCATGTTGTATTTGAACTCCTCCATGGCCTTACGCGTGTTTTCGAACTCCTCTTCGGTCTCGTGCGTGAAGCCCACGATGATGTCAGTGAAAATGGTGGCAGTGGGGAGTTTCTCGCGGATGGTCTGGATGATGTGACGGTAGGTCTCCAGGTTGTGATGGCGGTTCATGCGTTGCAGCATGTTGTCGTCGCCCGATTGGATGGGGATGTGGATCTGTTTGCCGAGGCAGTCGTACTGCGCCATCACCTCAATGACGTCGTCTTTCATGTCACGAGGGTGCGGAGCAGTGTAGTACACCCAAAACTCCTTGCCGCTGGCTTTGCCAAACTCGCCCACGCGGCGCAGCAATTCTGCAAAGTTGATTTCTTCGCCCTTTTTGTCGAGGCCGTATGAGTTGACGTTCTGTCCAAGCAGGGTGATGCTCTTGTAGCCTTTCTCAACGAGTTCTTTCAACTCTGCAAGAATCTCTTCCGAGGGACGTGAAACCTCGCGGCCACGGGTGTAAGGCACGGCACAATAAGTACAGAACTTGTTGCAACCGTTCTGAATAGGGATGAAGGCCTCAAAGTTGGAGGTCTGCGTAGGCGTGATGGCCCAGAACTTGTCCATGTTGGCCGACGGGTTGATTTTGTCGTCCTTATGGAACAGCGGCGCCAACGGCCTGACAACGGGCTGAAACTCTATCTCTTCTCCATATCTCAAAGAGGCTGGCGTGACGATGCCGTACTGGCGAATCATGTCGGGGAAGTTGGGCAACTCGTTCATGGGAAAGACGAGGTCGAAGAGCTTGAGGAAACGCAGACGGTCGGCAGGCAGGATACAACCCGAAACGAAAGTGATGACGCTCTGACGGTTCTTCATGGCGTTCCATTTCTCGATGCGGCCATACACCTTGTCGATGCCTTTCTGGCGCACCGAACAGGCGATGATACCGAGGATGACGGCCTCGTCTTCCTTGTCGGTCTCGACAAAGCCCATGCCGTTGAGTACCGTGCGGACACGCTCCGTGTCGCTCAAGTTCATTTGGCAGCCCAAAGGGAGAAGATAGTATTTCATTTAATTGATAATTGACAATTGATAATTGATAATTGTCGCTTCGCGTCATTGCGAGGAGGAACGACGAAGCAATCTAGAGAAAAACTTCATGCCTAGACTGCTTCGTTCTTCGCAGTGATGCGAAGCATGTCTGAATCGGCCTGCAAAAATACGCTTTTTTATTCAGCCGTAAATCAAGTTGATGATGTCGCGGATGATTTCATTTTTGATATCATGTTCGGGCGCGGCCTTGGTGCTGGCGCCTTTCAGCAGTTGTTCTGCGTGTTGGATGGCCTCTGGTTCAAGGCAATCTGTTGCGATTTGCACATCCTTGATGCGGGCATTGGCCTCGTCGACATGCAAGGCAATCTCCACTCCGCCCCAAGAAAATCGGGCTTTCTTGGTGGTCTTGAACTGTCTCCAGCGGCCGAAGAGGAACTCGTCTGATGCGATATGTTCTCGGATGGCTTGCACTTCCTTGTTATTAATAAAGGTGTCGAAATCGAGTATGGTGGCCTTGCCGCCATAAACCTTCTCAAACGATGCAATTAACGGCTGCTTGATGTTCTCTGATGTGAGTTCGGGGACGAGTTCACTGAGGTTGATGACGCGGCTGGCCACGCTCTTCACGCCGTTTTTCATCAGCTTGGCCTTGTCGACGATGAGGTAGCGCTGCATCATCGCTCCATCGGTTTTGATGAGGATAGTGCCGTGGTGCAGGTTGTTCCTTTGCCCTTTCGCGAAGGCGTTGCCGCTGAACTTGCGTCCTTCACAGGTGAGGTCATTGCGGCCTGAGATTTCGGTCTGCAAGCCGTAGGAGAGGAGTGCATCTTGGATGACGGAGAGTTGCTTTTTCACATCATACAACGACTTGTCAGCAATGAAGGAGAAGTTGATGTTACCCAAGTCGTGGTAGACGGCGCCTCCGCCCGTGCCACGGCGCATGAGATGCCCGCCTTCGTCAAGGAGCAACTGCACGTTACATTCGGCGTAGGGGTTTTGGTTGTAGCCGATGACGACGGTCCTTTGGTTTTTCCAAAGGTACATGGTGACGGTGTCTTCCTCCTGATGCTCGGTGAGGTATTGCTCCACGGCGCGGTTGAGGAAAGGATCGTATTGGTTACTGACAAGAATTTGAAGGTGATGCATGGAGTTTTTTTTGTTTCGGTTGACACGCGGTTGACACGAGTGGGGTAAATGTAGGGCAAAATAGTGCAAAAAGAAAACCCTAACTCTGATTTTCAACGGGTTAGGGTTAATTATTTGTAGTCTCTCCGGGATTTGAACCCGAGTTACCAGGATGAAAACCTGACGTCCTGACCAGACTAGACGAAGAGACCACTTCGTGTCTTTTTTGACGCTGCAAAAGTAGATAAAATTTCGTTACCAACAAGTTTTTCGATGAAAAAAAACTCAACTTTTTTGTAAGTTGTTGATTTTTAATCAAACAAGATTAGACTATTCGAATAGCATCGAGACTTGGAACAATTTGTTTCGGAGTTGGTCGATAGGAGCTGTGTAAATGAAGGCTGGGTTCTTTACAATGTCGAGCAATCCATAGCTCATTTTGACTTCAATGCCCATCTTGAACCATTGGTTATAGATGTCGAATCCCGCACCAAGCTCGGCAGCGAAATCGAAGCGCTTCGTGACGAGGTTGTTGATGAATTCATGTCCATTGATACTTTCCTTGTTGTCTTTCTGTGAAGCCAAGTCGAGTTTCGGATTGATACCGCCCATGACATAGGCACCGATGTTGTTGTAACGCTTCGAACGGTATTTGATATTGAGTGGGAATTCCACAAAGGTGGTGCCAATGGACTTGGTGAATGCCCGCATTTCCATGTTGCCGCTTTTGTCTTTGATGCCAATGTTGTAGCGCATTCGGCGTTCGCTGAAACTAAGAGAGGGTATAAAACGCAGGTCAAAATAACGGCCGAGGCGTTTGCTGCCAATGATGCCCACGGTGAAGCCTGGTGTCTGTAGAGTCTCTATGTTGTAAACATATAGGCATTGCGTGTTAGGAAGACTGTAGTTTCCATTGGGCCATGAATCGGCGGGCTGGGCGATGTTCTGGTAGTTTTCAACGGTTTTGACGGTGTAACACATCTGGTTGAACGCCAGCAAAAAGCCGAAATGATATGGTTCCTGCTCGTATTTGGGCAGATAATGGATGACTCTCCTTTGGGCTTGAATGGGCATGACCGTTGCGGCAAGCAACAACGTGACGGCCAATATTCTCAGTACTTTTTTCAAAATGCAGTGATTTTATGAGAGTTTAACGATGGTTGTTCGTTTTTATTGCGGAAAACTGGCGGCAAAATTAGTAAAAAAACAATTATTTCAGGCTTTTAAAGCAGTGTATAATGTGGCAATCCCGAATGTAAGCGGCTTTGCTTGACCATTTCCTAGCCCATGTTGTTTCATCATCTCAAGAAACACAATCGGTTTTGGGAAATGCTCCACTGACTCGGGAAGATAGGAATATGCGTTGTGGTCCTTGGATACCATCTTTCCGATTTTTGGCAGGATGTGCTTGAAATATAGTCTGTATAACTGTCTGACTGGGAATTTGTCAGGCATGGAGAATTCCAAGATGAAGACATGTCCTTGTGGCTTCAATACGCGCTGGATTTCTGATAGTCCTTGCTCCAAAGCCTCAAAGTTCCGTACACCGAACGCCACTGTGATGGCATCGAAAGAGCGGTCCTCAAAAGGCAAGATAGCCGCGTCGCCTAGGTGCAGTTCGATTTGGTTTTCAAGGTCTTGGCGCTTCACTTTCTCTTTTCCGATGCCCAGCATCTTCTCCGATATATCCATGCCGATGATGTGTGTCTGGGGATTGTATTTCGCCAAGGCAATAGCCAAATCAGCCGTACCCGTGGCAAGGTCTAAGATGGTTTCAGGATGGCTTTTTGTGACGACTTTAGCGGTCTTGCGCCGCCACACCTTATCTATATTAAGGGAAAGCAGATGGTTGAGCACATCATACTTGGGCGAGATGCGGTCAAACATGTCGGCGATGGGGGAGACGCTCATTTTAGGTATGGGCTTAGCTTTTGGAGAACGCGCTCAGGTGTGATGCCATTCATGCACATATAATCGCCGCGCAAACAGCGTTTGTTGCCGTATACTGAGCAAGGACGGCACGACATCTCTAATTGCACGCAGTCATACGGTTTTTGGTTCCAGCCCAAGAAACCAGCGTAGGGATGGGTACCACCCCAAATGGATACGACAGGAGTGCCGACCAGAGAAGCCAAATGCATGTTCGCTGAATCCATGCTGAGCATTACGTCCAACTGGCCCATCAGACCGAGTTCGCCTTTTAAGCCTTGTTGGCTTTTGGAAGGTTGAACATGGCTGTATTTGGCGCAAAGCCTTTCAATTTGCTCGTTTTCTTCCTTGTCGCCGCCAAAAAGAAAAATGCTCGTGTTCTCTCTCTCGTCTAAAGCTTTTATGACATACTCCATTTTCTCCATCGGATAGACTTTGGCCTCGTGTTTGGCAAAGGGCGCGATGCCAATCCATGTTTCACTGGGCGTCTTTTGTGTTTCGCAGAAAGCAGAAAAATCGAGTTTGGCGAATTGAGGTTTCACTGGAAACCCCAACTGCTCCAATACTTTGGAATAACGCTCAAAAGAAGTGGCTTGCTGGATGAAAATCTTATTTTCCTGTCGGGTCAACGCTTTCTTGCTCTTGCGGCCTTTGTCGATTTTGGCGATTTCCTTTCGGTGCAGACAACCTTCGGTACGCAACCCCCAAGTGCGCAACACGTCATGGAAATCAGCGATGTAGTCAAAGTCACTCAAATGGGCATCTTTCCAGAGCCGGCAGAGTCCGAACAAGCCCTTGTGGCGACCTTGTAGGTCGGCGGCGATAAAATGCACATTCTTGGGTAATTGCTCAAACAACGGTCTTGCCATTTCACGACTGAGCATAGTAATGTCCAAATCTGGGTGTTGTATAGCCAAATCGTGGACGACAGGCACGCTCATGGCGATGTCGCCCAAGGCAGAGAAACGTATGATGAGGAGCTTTTTCATTTTTGCCCGTAAAGCACTGGATTCAATGCGGGGTCATTGTACATCTTCATCTGCTTATAGACCTTCATCACCTTCTCACCTTTTTTGTAGCACTCCATCAGTTGGTCAATGGCGGTACAAAGGTCGGTGTTCTGTTCCCTCAAAACATCCAGCTTGGCTTGGCATCTAGCCTTGTGTTCTTCGCTGACATGGGTGCGTTCCACTTCCGCTTTCATGTGGTAAATCTTCAGTTGCAGGATGGACAGCCGGTCGATAGCCCAAGCAGGGCTCTCTGTGTTGAGCGTGGCATTAGGCAATGGCTCAACACGCTGGAACAATAGTACATAGTAGCCGTCAATCATTTCTACGAGGTCGGTGCGGTCCTGGTTCGACTTATCAATGCGGCGTTTCAAAGCCAAAGCTTCCACAGGGTCGATGTTAGGGTCACGGATGAGGTCTTCCAAATGCCACTGCACCGTGTCGATCCACACCTTATTATAAAGGTACCATTCGATGGTCTTTTTATCATAGGGATTGTTGCAAGGATGGTCCACATCGTCAAACTTATGGTAGTCTTCGATGGCCTGGTTGAAAATGGGGAGGATGGGTGCGGTGGATAGAATGGTCATAGCGGATGATTTTGATAAAGGAAAAACGCTCCGCTGGCGCGTTTTATTGCCAACGGAGCGTTTTAGAGGTTGAATTAGTGCAGCTTGGCTAACGCGGTCTTGATCCTTCTCGCGGCCTCAATTAATTTATCCAACGAGGTGGCGTAGGAGAGGCGGATGCAGTCGTCGTTGCCGAACGACTTGCCGGCGACGCATGCCACGTGGGCGTTGTAGAGCAACCACATGCAGAGGTCGTCGCTGCCCTTGATGACGGTCTCGCCATCAGTCTTGCCGTAGTACGACTTCACTTCGGGGAACACGTAGAAGGCACCAGCAGGGGTGTTGCACTTCACGCCAGGGATCTCGTTCAAAAGCTTCACGAGAGTGTCGCGACGCTCACGGAAGTTCTTCAGCATGTTCTGGATCTCAGGCGAGTTCTCGGGGCATAGCTCAAGGGCCTTCACGGTGGCGGCTTGTGCGATAGTGCAGATACCGGAGGTGATTTGGCCTTGGATCTTGTTGGTGGCTTTCACGATGGCTTGCGGGGCGGCAATGTAGCCGATGCGCCAGCCCGTCATAGCATAGCCTTTGGCCACACCGTTGACGATGACGAGACGGTCCTTGAGGAACTCGAATTGCCCCATGCTCTCGTGCTTGTGTTCGTACTGGATGAACTCGTAGATTTCATCGGAAATGATGATGATGTTGGGATATCTTCTCAGCACCTCGGCGATGGCGGTCAGTTCGGCCTTGGTGAAGACGGAGCCGCTGGGGTTGCAAGGCGTGTTAATGAGCAAAGCCTTGGTCTTGGGCGTGATGGCCTTTTCAAGTTGCTCGGCAGTAATCTTGAAGTCGTGGGCCATGTCGCTCTTAACGATGACGGGAACACCACCGCTCAACTTCACCATTTCGGGGTACGACACCCAGAACGGAGCAGGGATGATGACTTCGTCACCGTCGTTGATGATGGCCAAAAGCACGTTGTTGATGGCTTGCTTGGCACCGTTGGAGACCAGGATGTCGGCGTCCTTATAGTCGAGGCTGTTGTCGCGTTTCAGCTTGTTAGCGATGGCCTTGCGCAGTGCGGGCGTACCAGGCACGGGTGGGTAGTGCGTGTCGTTGTTATTGATGGCGTCGATGCCGGCTTGCTTAGCCGATTCGGGCGTGTTGAAGTCGGGTTCGCCGATGCTCAGGCTAATGACGTCGATGCCTTGGGCTTTCAGTTCACGGCTCTTGTTGGTCATGGCCAGAGTGGCTGACTCAGCCATGTTCAAAACTCTGTTCGAAAGAATGATTTCGCTCATGATATTATGGTTGATTGTTTGTTGTTTAATTGGGAGGGCAAAAGTAGGCCTTTTTTGCTTCCATGGCAACGGTTTTCGATTTTTTTTGTTGTTTATTGGCTTTGTGTTTTGTTTTTTTCTATTTTTGTCGCCAAATTGAAATGAATTTGGTGCAATATTTGCATATACCAAAGGGTTAAAAATTGAAGTTATGTGTAAAGCAATGAAACATTTGATGACGGCGCTCCTGATTTTAGTTGTAGCGCCATTTGTAAAGGCTCAAGTGCATGTGGGCGACATTCTTTGTGAAGATGGTGCCATCATCAGCCCTGCCAGTTTCGTGTTTTCGGAACATAACGCCATAGGCGTGGTGTTCTATGTGGATGCCTCAAGACAGCATGGCTGGGCAGTGGGCTTGAAAGACCTGGGCGAGTACGCTTGGGGGCCCAACAGCAAAGACACGCCTTTGCGTAACTGCTCGAACAGACAACAAGCTATGAACGATCTTGATGGCTATTCCAACACCAAGACCATTATTGAGGGAGGATACGACATTGAGTTTCCGGCTTTTGACTCCCTTGACTTCAAAAACGGTTGGTATTTGCCTGCCATAGGTCAGCTGAGACGCCTCTATTCCAAATTGGACAAGGTGGATGAAAGCCTTTCTGCAGTTGGAGGCACGCCTTTTTCAGACAATGGAGAATGGGAGTATTGGTCGTCGACTGAAAGCTACATCTGCGATGCCTGGTTCTTGGATTCATTTGGAAAGTTGAATAACAAAGACTACAGTTATAATGGCAATAAGGACGATAGAAGATTCGTTCGTGCGGTGAGAAACTTCTGAGTATAAGTCATCTGTCAAAATGCCTCTGCACATAACCTCGTGCAGAGGCATTTGTTTTTGAAAGAAAAGCCGTATTTTTGCAGCCAAATTGAAGATTGCGACATGGTTAAAACTCAGAATAAATGAACAACTGGATTATCATTGCACTCATGTCTGCCGGCCTTTTGCTAATGGTCGCTGCACTGATTATTTTGCTTCGTCTGTCAAAGATGAAAGACGCTGAACTGCGCAATAGAGGCAAAATTGAGCTGAAGGTTCAAGCGCTTAAAATCATCATGCCGCTCAAGGTTCAGGCGTACGAGCGTTTCCTACTCTATCTGGAACGAGTGCAATTGCCTCAATTAGTAAAACGCATCTATTCGCCCGGCATGGAGAAAGGTACCCTGCATCTCCTGCTTTTGCAAAATGTTCGTGAGGAGTTTGAACACAACCTCGCCCAGCAGCTCTATGTCTCCAACTCCACATGGAACGCAGTGGTAAATGCCAAGGAAGAACTTGTCAACCAAATCAATACGACTTTCGAGCAACTGAAAGACGAAGAAGATGTCTCCATTTTGGCGCAGAGTCTCGTGGCTTTGCCCAATCCTATGGTGGAGCAGGCCATCGCCGTTTTGAAACGTGATTTTGAACGCTTGCTGTAATAAAATGCATTTTTTGGCGTTCAATTATAAACACTGGAATACATGAAGTTTACCGCTACCCAAATCGCCGAAATCCTTGAAGGTAAGGTGGAAGGCAACCCCAATGCTGAGGTCTGGAATGTGGCCAAAATCGAAGAAGGCGCACCAGGCATGATCAGCTTTCTGGCAAATCCCAAATACACCCACTATATCTACGAAACCCAGTCAAGCATTGTCATCGTGAACGATGATTTCGAGGCGACGGCACCCATCCAGGCTACATTGATCCGTGTGCCCGATGCTTACGCTTGTTTCGCCAAATTACTGGCTTTCTACGACCAAATGATGCATAACAAGCAAGGGATTTCTTCATTGGCTTTTGTTTCCTCAACGGCGCAGTGTGGTGAGAATTTGTATCTCGGCGAGTTCGCTTTTGTTGGCGGAAACGCCAAGATTGGCAACAACGTGAAGCTTTATCCTCAAGTGTATGTTGGCGATGGCTGCGTGGTTGGCGACAACACGGTGCTTTATCCTGGTGTGAAGCTCTACCGTAATACAGTGGTGGGGAACAATTGCATTCTTCATGCTGGAGTGGTCATAGGTGCAGATGGCTTCGGCTTTGCTCCACAGCCCGACGGACATTACGAGAAAATTCCGCAGGTGGGGAATGTGGTTATTGAGGACAATGTGGAAATTGGGGCTAACACCACCATCGACCGTGCCACCATGGGCTCGACACGTATCCACAAAGGGGTGAAACTTGACAATCTCATCATGCTGGCTCACAACACCGAAGTGGGGGAGAATACCGCCATGGCGGCCCAGACGGGTGTGAGCGGTTCAACACATATCGGCAAGAATTGTGTCATCGCAGGTCAGTGTGGCTTTGTGGGGCATATCAAAGTGGCCGATGGCACCCAAATCGGTGCGCAATCTGGTATTTTGGGCAATATCCGTAAGGCTGAGGCACTGATGGGCAGTCCGACTCAGCCCCTGCGTGAGTATCTAAAGTCAATGGCTTACATTCGCCGTCTCGATGAAATGTCTAAAACCATAGACACTTTGAAAAAAGAATTAGCCGATTTAAAGGGTAAAAAAGAGGGAAAATGAGCTCCCTTAGCGGTTTTTTTTTGCAGGTGATAGAATAATTCCTATCTTTGCACGTTTTTTGTGGAAAAGTATCCACGGTAATTGATTTTTATGGAGAAACAATGTACGCTCAAAAATAGAGTCAGTGTCAGAGGTGCAGGCCTCCACACGCGTCAGTGCGGTACGCTCACTTTCAACCCGGCTCCCATTAATTCTGGAATTCGTTTTCGTAGAATTGACTTAGAGAACCAACCTATCATTGAAGCCGATGTTGACAATGTCATCGATACTGCCCGTGGTACCACCCTCGGCAAAGGTGGCGTGAAGATTTATACTGTCGAGCATGTCTTGGCTTCCTTGCGTGGTATGGGCATCGATAACGTATTGATTGACATTGATGTGGAAGAGACGCCCATCATGGATGGTAGTGGTAAGTTTTTTGTCGAAGCCATCCATAAGGCAGGTATCGTTGAACAGAATGCACCTCGCAACTATCTCGTTATTGAAGAACCTATTTCCTATAAGAACGAAGTCTTGGGTATTGAATTGAAGATGGAGCCTGCCGATTCTTTCCAGATCGACGTAAAGGTGAAATATAATACCCGAGTCCTTGACGAACAACATGCTTCATTGCATGACTTGAAGGATTTCGAAAACGAGATTGCTCCTTGCCGAACATTTGTTTTCCTGCATGAGTTGGAGACCCTCATCAGCCGTAACCTTATTAAGGGCGGCGATTTGACCAATGCCATCGTGTTCGTGAACCGCAATGTCTCCTCCGAGGAACTGGATCACATTGCCGCTTTCTTCAAGAAGCCGAAAGTCACGGTGAAGGAATGCGGTATCTTGAACAATGTGGAACTTTATTTCGACAACGAACCTGCCCGTCACAAGTTGCTGGATGTCATCGGCGACCTTACGCTTGTTGGCCGTCCCATCAAGGGCAAAGTGACTGCCGTGAAGCCTGGACATTTCTCCAATACGGCTTTTGCAAGAAAAATCAAGCACACCTTATTATATTAAACATGAACCAGCCCTTAGCCTATATCCATCCCAATGCCTGTATCGCTGATGACGTGAAGATTGAGGCTTTTGCATGGATAGGCGAAGACGTAGAGATTGGCTCAGGCACTTGGATCGGCCCCAATGTGACCATTATGGATGGTGCCCGTATCGGAAAGAACTGTAAGATTTTCCCTGGCGCGGTCATCTCGGCTATTCCGCAAGACTTGAAATACAAAGGTGAGACCACGTATTGCTATATTGGCGATGGTACCACGGTGCGCGAGTCGGCTACGGTCAACAAAGGCACGGCTGCTTCGGGCAAGACGGTGGTGGGCAAGG
Source organism: Bacteroidales bacterium (assembly GCA_017651645.1). The sequence continues at coordinate 69,392 of JAGCCO010000004.1, read as the reverse complement.
ATTGCCTTCTGATGGCATTCACCCACGTTGCTCACGACTGCTACCTCGGCGACCATGTAATAATGGCGAATGCGGCCACACTTGCGGGACACATCACCGTTGATGACTGGGCTATTTTTGGCGGTTTGGCGGCGGTAAGCCAGTTTTGCCGCATCGGGGCGCACGTGATGATTTGCGGTGGCGCTATGGTGAACAAAGACATCCCCCCGTTCGTGAAGACGGGTACTGGACATCCTGTTTGTTACGCTGGCGTCAATTCCATCGGACTGATGCGTCGCGGCTTCTCGCGTGAGCGCATCAACGCCATTCAGGATGTCTATCGCGTGGTTTACAGCGTGGGCATGAATGTCACCCAGTCGGTGCAATACATCCGCGAGAATCTTCCCGTCTCGGAAGACCGCGATTTCATACTCGATTTCATTGAGAGTTCCAAGATTGGCATCATGAAGAATGCCGTCGGGAACGAAGATTAAGCTTTTTCTATTATCTTTTTGTATTCCTCAAAAATCTGCTGTCCAATGTTTTGAGCGGCAAATGTTTTTATGGCATAGTCGCGAATAGCCTCGCGGTCGTATTCCTGGCAATGGTCAAGCAAGGTGTTCATGCCATTCAGTAAGGCGTCTTCGTCACCCGAAGGGATAAGGATGCCACGCTCGGGTGAGAGGATCTCGGCAATACCGCCCACGGCTGTGCTCAACACGGGAACGCCACTCGCAAAAGCTTCCACGATGACACAGGGCAGGTTCTCGAAGTTGGAGAACAGCACGAAGAAATTGGCATTCTGATAGGCTTGCGCGACTTCTGCGGAGGTCTTCTTGCCGTGGAAAAAGACGCAATCATCCAAATGATGCTCTTTTACAAAAGCCTTAAATTCTGGTGCATCGTAATCATGGATGACGTGCAGCTCGAAGTCGTTACGTTGTAGTCTTAATCTTTCAATAGTGCGTAAGATGCCGCTGAAGTTTTTGGCCTCGTCACGCAAAGTGGAGATGTGGAGCATTTGCTTCTTCCTGCCGTGCATGTCATTCCCACGCAGGCTCGTGCGCGGGCTGGAATCTATGAACGGCTCTCTCGGCTTAAACATGTCCGTATTCACCAAATTGTAAATCACCTTAAAACGATTCTTCACCCCATATCCCTCCATGCAGCGCTGCAAATCTAGACTGACAGGCATAATGACCGAAGCATTATTGGCAATTTTAATGATTTTCTTTTTCAACCTTCCGACCAACACATCCTTGTTCTGCGGTTGATAAATCGTCCAATGCTCAGTAAGGACATATTTGTAGCCTAAAAGTTTTTTCCACAGCAAGGCCACCTGCCCGAGTGGGTAAGTGACATGCAAATGAATCAAATCAGGCTTGAAGAAACGTTTTTTGATGTATTCCAAGCCATATTGGTACATCTGCAGCATCTTCAGCTTGCGGATCGCATTGATCTTCGGAGGACGGATGTATATCTGCACATGGGTATGATGCGCTCCTTCGATCTCCTTGACCTCAAAGGATTCCGTCATATCCTTGCCATTGCAGACGGAGAGGATGACGGAATGGCACTCCTTGGGCAATGCATCGATCATGCGGACACAGAAATTGCCTAGGGTGGGGTCGTCGGGGGTAGGGAACCAACTCAATAAGTGCAGGATGTTCATCAGTTGTTCAGTTGTATAGTTGTCAGTTGTTCAGTTGTCGCTTTGCGTCATTGCGAGGAGGAACGACGAAGCAATCTAGTCATACTATTCTATGGGTCTTGATGTTGATTTCAAAGTATTTGTGAGGTGTTTCATAGGGTACGAGCTTATGGGTGGGGAAGTCTTCGGGCAGATAAACGGCGCAAAGGGTGTTGGAAATGTGATAGATATGTTTGCGCTTCTCGGCGGGTGCACCATCTAAGATGGCTCCCAGCACATCCCAGCGGATGGTCTCGGGGTCGAGGCCGTAGTCGTGCCAGACGATAATGCTACGTTCGCCTTTCAATAGCTTAAAGGCGGTCTCAGTATCTTTCTTCACACTCTCATAATGGTGGTCGCCATCGACAAAGACCATGTCGTATTTCCCGAAATGCGGCCCAAAGTCGGAGGTCTGTGAGTCACCATAGAGTTGCTCCACATTGCCTAAATCCTTACTGAAGAAGCTATGCAAATCAGCATAGAGCTGGTTGTTGGTTAGCTTGATGATGTCTTCCTTGGGCAAGTTGAAGGTGACGCAATGCTTGGCCACCTCAGCCAAGTTGGCCACACTCTCACCGCGCCAAGTGCCGATTTCAAAGTAGTCCTTAACCTCATAGCGCTTGGCTAATGCTCTCAGTAGGGCAATGTCAATAGGCATAGTGGCACCCGAGAGGTAGGCGTAGGGTTTGGCGATTTCTTCGAAATCGGGGAACAATGTGTTGATTTCGATGACGGGCAGACCATCGGCGAGGCCGTATTTGCGGATGACCTCTTCCTTGTTGCTGTCTTCGTCTTGGAGGACGAGATTAAGCAGATAGGGATGCTTAATGATGCGCCCGAGGGCTTTGGTGAGTTTATGAAGTTTATTCATTTTCAGTAGGTTGTTTCAAGAATTGTTGTTTCAGTTCGGCGATGTAGTTCTGTATCTCGCTCCTGGTTAATATGAAATCGCGGCCTTTGAAATGCGACTCCTTGATGAAGAACACGAACAGGAAAATGGCATTGACTGTATACGACACCGCTGAGGTGATAGCAGCGCCAGTGACGTCTAATTTGGGTATCAGCGTGAATCCGCAAACGAAAGTGGCGACCAATCCGCAGAGTGCCGCGAAGGTGTTCATCTGATAACGCCCGGTGCCCGAATAATAGTGTCCAAAGATAAGGAAAACGCAGTAGAGCAGGATGCCAGGCGCGAGGATGCGGATGAGACTGGCCATTTCGCCGAACTCGGGGCCAAACACGAAGGTATAAATCGTTGAAGGCAGTAGACAAAGCACCATAATGGCAACAGCTGAGACCAGTAGGCAGATTTTGCTCAAGTCTAAAGTGAGCTTTTGCGCGTAGGTGCGGTCATCAGCGTTAGCGATGCGGGCATACTGCACCAAGGCGATGCTGTTGCTGATAATCCAGATGGCTTCAGCAAGCGAGAGTGCGTTGGAAAACACACCCACGCGTCCCACGTTGATGAACCTGTCCAAAAGATAATAACTCAATCGCAGATTGAAGAACTGCACGAAATGGCCGGTTTGGTTGAGGAAACCGTATTTGAAGAGGTCTTTTAAGACAGGCCCGTAGTCCTTATCCTTGTCGTTGCGCAGGTTGGCATATTCCTTTCGAAGCATCCATACGCCCAGCAGGAATGTGCCTCCATAGGCGGCATAGAGTCCGATGGCATAGCCGTAGATGTCAGTTCTCTTCAGCAAAATGTAATAGATGACTAGTGTCAAACTCAACAATACAGGCTGGAGCAACGTGTTGTAGTTGGCCTTCTTGATTTCCTCCTTGCCGACCAGGAAACGGAAGTTGATGTTGCTGAGTGAGGAGATGAACGACAAGATGGCCACATGTGCGACCAAATCGGGAGCCAACTTCGGATAAAATAGCCAGATGGCGAAGCCCATCACCACCGCGATGAGGGCCGCCCATATCGTCGAAGCCACCAGAATCTTCTTGAACGAATGTCGAGGGGCGAGGTAGATGATGCTCGCTCCGCAGACAATGTCGGAGAAGATGAGGATGAAAGAGATGGTGGTCAAGAGCAGGGCCTGCGTACCTTTGCCCGTGTCGCCCAGGGTCTGGGAGATGATAATGGCGATGACGAAGTTGAGCGCAGCGGCCAACATCTTCGTTCCAAAGGTATTTAGGATTTTCTTGAACACGGGTTTTTACCTATTACTGACTGCAAAAATAGTAACAATCAATTATTTTTCCAAATCCTCCCGCTGCAGCTGTCACTCTCTGCCCCAGTCACCGAAGCCAATACATTAATCTTTCCCTCCATGCGAAGCAGGCCGAGGAAAGCAAAAACTAAAGCTTCCTTATAATCAATGATTTGCTTTTCTGGGACGACCACCTCATGCTTTGTGCGGGCTTGCAGACGTTCGATGAGGAAATTGTTCCTCGCGCCGCCACCCGTGCAGAGGATCTTGCCTTTGGGCAGGAAACTGATGGGCAAAGCGATTTGCAGCGCAATATGTTCCACAAAGGTGGCCAGCATATCAGGTACGGAAAGGCCTTGCAAAAGCGCTTTCTGGTTGGCCTCGAAGAACTCGCGGCCTAGAGACTTAGGTGGGAACTGCCCGTAGAAAGGATGTCTGTTCAGCTGCTTCAATAAGGTAATGTCCACCTCGCCGCTGCGGGCCAGTTCGCCATCTCGGTCGTAGTCGAGGCCGTTCATATTGGCCAAATAGTTCAGGGCTTGGTTGGCGATGCAAAGGTCGTAGGCGATGCGCTTGTCGTTTTCATCATAAGAAAGGTTGGCAATACCGCCGATGTTGAGGCAGATTTCATAGTCACTGAAAAGCAGTTTGTCGCCGATGGGTACGAGCGGTGCGCCTTGTCCGCCCTTGCTGACATCCTCGCTACGGAAGTCGTTAACGACGGTAAAGTCGCAGGCTTTGGCCAATTCCTGCCCATCACCGATTTGCAAGGTGTAGTGTTCCTCGGGACGATGGAAGATGGTGTGCCCGTGTGAGGCCACGAAATCGGGAGTGGCATTGTGCTTCTTGGTGAAGGCTAATACTTGTTCGCCAAGGTATTTGCCATAGTCCTTGTCCAACTGCATGAGGTCTTCAGGCCGTTTGTGGAAGGCCTCGGAGAGCAATGTTTTCCAATGGTCAGGATAGGGTAGGGTTTCTGCTTTAAGGATTTGGAAAAGGTAGTTGTCGTTTTCTTCCTGAAAGCGTACAAGGGCTATATCCAGCCCGTCCAACGAGCTGCCTGACATGAGACCTATGGCTGCCGTGGTTCTCATAAAAGAGGTAACACCTTCCCAAGTTGTATGCTATTAGACCCTTTGACGAGTATCGTCTTCTCGCTGACGGGATGGCTCTCAAGGTATTGGCATAAGTCTCCGACTTTTTCGAAGGTCTTCCAATCGGGATTCTCGTTGTAAGCGCAGAAGTTCTGTCCAACAAGTAAGGCTTCTTTGAAGCCTAATTCCTTCATCAAACCAAGGATGTTGCGGTGCTCCACCTCGGAGGCTGTACCCAACTCGCGCATGTCGCCCAAGATCAGCAGGCTGTTCTCGCCACAGATGCTGGCGAAGTTAATCAACGCGGCACGCATGGAGGTCGGGTTGGCGTTGTAGGCGTCCATGATGACGCGGTTTTTCTGTGTCTCAATCACCTGCGAGCGGCTGTTGGTGGGCGTGTAGGCTTCCAAAGCTTCGATGATGGCCTTCTCGTCCACACCGAAATACTGTCCCACACCGATGGCGGCGGCCACGTTCTCGAAGTTGTAGCTGCCCACGAGATGGGTCTGGATGAGATGCTTCTTCCACACAACACTCAAGTATGGGTTACAAGCCCCAGGAGCCACAGGCGCATCGGCGGCACAATGGCGACCGTATGTGATGCGGTTTTGTCCTTCCGACTGCTCCCAAAGCAAGGGATTGCCTTGGTTGACGAATACTGCCTTGCCATGTGCCTTGATGTGCCGATACAACTCTGTCTTGGTCTTGATGACGCCCTCAAAGCTGCCGAAACCTTCCAAATGGGCCTTGCCAATGTTAGTAATAAGGCCATAATCGGGGTCGGCTATGTGGCAAAGGAAGTCAATCTCGCCGGGGTGGTTGGCACCCATCTCCACGACGGCAATCTCAGTATCAGGCAGGATGCTCAGCAGAGTGAGCGGCACGCCAATGTGGTTGTTAAGGTTGCCCATCGTGTGGATGATGTTGTATCTCTTGGCCAACACTGCCGAGACGAGCTCCTTGGTGGTCGTCTTGCCGTTGGTACCGGTAATGCTAAGCACGATGGCTTTGCTTTGTTGGCGGTGGTAGGCGGCTAAGTCCTGCAAGGTCTTCAGCGAATCGTCCACGATGAGGATGCGCTCGTGTTTGGGCAGGGCTTTACGGTCAGCTACGACGAGACTAGCCACACCTTCCTCAGCCACCTGCAGGGCGAAGTCGTTGGCGTCAAAGTTCTCGCCTTTCAGGGCAAAGAAGACGGCATCTTTCTCAATCTTGCGACTGTCGGTGGATATCTTATAGGCCTTGATATAGTGTTGGTATATGGTTTCGATAGGATTCATGGGGCATGTTTTTAATGAAAGAAGCCGCCTGACGGATCAAACGGCTTCAATGCTATCATGAAAAAGAATCTATTACTTACTTAGCGAAGGAACTGCCCACCTTGTTCATCGCGCAGCGGAAGCCGATGGTTGAAGCGGACTGGTTCTGGTTGAGGTAACGACGTGTGCCGGGGCTCAGGTAGTATGGACCGTCAGCCCAGGAACCGCCTTTGTACACTCTCGATTCGTCGCTGATGAGGGTAGTACCAGGGCTGTCGTTGGTGGCGAAATCATACATCTCCTTGGTGAAAACACTCTGGTCGTCTTGAGGATCGCTCCAGCGGCTGCGAATGGCTGACATGTAGTCACCGTCGTCGTAGTTGGAGTTAAAGCTTGTGCGGTAGTTCTGACGCTTGGCAGCCTCTTCTTGAGGGATGGGCTCTCTGCGGATACGACCGAGGGAGTCTTTCTGAAGCAGGAAGCCTTCATCGTCAACGGCCTTACGGGTAAACACGTTACCACGGAAGGGGCTGTAGTCAGCCACGTCTTCATGTGACAGGGGACGATAGACGTCTTGGCACCATTCGGCGACATTGCCAGCCATGTTATAGAGGCCGTAGTCGTTAGGCCAATAGGAACCGACAGGGGCAGGGAGGGCAGCACCGTCGTTCAAGTTGCCGGCAACACCCATGTAGTCACCAGGGCCTCTCTTGAAGTTGGCCATGAAACTACCCATGTATCTCTTGTTATCGGTGCGGAGGCCATCACCGTTCCAAGGATATACCTTGCGTTCGGCGACAAGTTCATTGGACGTGTTGCCGATCAAACCGACAGCGGCATATTCCCATTCGGCTTCCGTGGGCAGACGATAGGAAGGCAGCAGAATGCCGTCATCCATTCTGACGTTACGCACACCATCGCCGCCTTTCGAGAGGTCTTTCTTGCCGTGCTTTACCTTACCTGTGTATTGTCCAGCCAAATAAGCGTCGGTGTTGAAGTTCTCTTCATCCTGCTGGGTGGGGTCCCAGTCAAGGATGCCGGCCTCGACAAGCATCAATTCGTTGACACGGTCGGTACGCCAAGCACAATAGTCGGTGGCCTGAACCCAAGTCACACCTACCACCGGATAGTCATTGTAGGAAGGATGGCGGAAGTAAATCTCAACCATGGGTTCGTTGTACGACAAACGGTCACGCCAGACCAAAGTGTCGGGCGCGGCATTGCGCACCACTTGAGGATAGTTCTGGCCATAGACGCGGTTCAGCCAATAGATGTACTCGCGGTAGTCCACGTTACTGACCTCGGTGCGATCCATGAGGAAGGAAGGCACGGTCACCTTACGGGGGGAATTGTCCCATGAATAGGTCAGATTGTCGGTAGTAGCACCCATGACGAAAGTGCCGCCTTCGATGGCAATCAGACCGGGACCGATTTCCTGGTCATTAATTTCTGTGACTTCAAAGCCGCCGTTGTTGGCATCGTTGTAAGCCCAACCTGTCGTACGTGAGGATTTCTTGGAGCAAGAAACGGTCAACAATCCTGCCAAAACGATGATGGCGAGTGTTTTGAATCCTTGTTTTCTATACATTTTTGTTCAAATTTGTTATCTTTAAACTCGTTTGAGATGCATTTATTGTATGTGTCTCGAAATTTTTCAAAAAAATCAGGCAAATTTATGGACTTTTTTTGAATTGCTCATAATTTTTGGAAAAAAAACTTTTTTCCCGGGAAAATTGCCGAGTCGCAATAAAAAAGTTGTATTTTCGTTCTTTTATAATAAGGTGATGCTTGTACGAGTACTATCTTTATAAGAAATTGATTTATAAATAATTAGTAGTTGGAATCGTAATACTATGCGGAATAAAAAACATATTGTACCCCAGTTTTTCCTGCTATTATTTGCTTTTTTGGCTCCTTTTACGCTTTTCGGACAGGTGAAAACGAGCTATCCGATTCAGTTGCAATGGAATGGAGTGGTTGAAGAACGTTATGCTGACGACACGCTTTTTTACATCGGTTTGGAGTCGGGGGAATATGAGAGTGCCATGCCCGCGTTTTGCCAGTCGTTCCCCATTTATGACGATGCGGTGAAGGCGGAAGTGATTTGCTCAAATGTGAAGACGGTGGCACTTTCCAATGAAGAGCTGAAAATCGCTCGGAAGTATTCTTATAGTTCTGATTTTAAAGTAGATGCATTGCCACTTCGTTCGCGTGATGCGTCTTTCCTTTCGGTGCGCATTGTGCCGTTCCGACAGCATGGAAACCAATATGAGAAACTGCTTTCGGCCACGCTTTCAGTGACCTTGACACCGGATTTCTCTGCGCAAAAAGCCAATCCGACTTATGCGACACGATCGGTCATGGCGAGCGGCAACTGGTATAAAATCGGCCTTCCTGAGATGGGTGTCTATAAACTAACGGCTTCTGACCTGACTGAACTGGGCCTTGATGTCTCATCGGTTGACCCGCGCCAGATTCGCATCTATCACAATGGCGGCGGCGTGTTGCCTGAATCGAATGCTTCAGATCGATTTGATGACTTGGTTGAGATTCCTATCTTTGTGAATGGAGAGTCTGATGGCAGGTTCGACAATGGTGACTACATCCTTTTCTATGGTCGAGGCCCGGTTTGCTGGAAACGCGACACTGTAAGAATGGCTTATACCCATGATCAAAATCCCTATGATGATTATGCTTACGCCTTTGTCGCTACGGGTCTGGGCACAGGCAAACGCATCAATGAGTCTGAGACGATATCTTCTGCTACGGAGATTACCGTCAACCAATTTCTTGATTATCAGGTGTATGAAAAGGATGATTACAACCTGAACCGGACGGGTCGCACCTATTACTGCGACAGGATGGATCATACTTCGACCAAAAACTACGATTTCAACTTCTCGAATATCATCACTACCAAACCTTGCTGGGTCAAGACGGCCTTGGCGGGACGTAATTTCAAGTCGGCCAACTATGAGGTTTATATTGACGATGTGAAGAAGGCTACCTATACGATTGAATCAACGACAAGTTCTACTCAAGACCCGTATGGTCACGAAGTAGGTGGATGGGTCTCTGCTCAACCATCGAGTGAGACGGTACGTGTTATGTTGAAACATAATGCATCAGATGCCAATTCCACTTCGGAAGGTTATGTGGATTACATTCTTGTCAATGCCTGGCGAAGCCTGAAGATGACGGGCAGCCAGATGGGTTTTCGCAATCCGGATGCTGCTATTAATAATAAGGTGTGCGAATTCCAATTGTCGGGTGCTTCGCAACAATTGCAGGTCTGGAATGTTACCGACCCGACTACGCCAATTAAGATGAAAGGTAATCTTAACGGATCGGTATTCAGTTTCAAGGCGGTAGGCGGTTCCGAAAACGAGTTTTTCGCTTTCAATGGCAATTCCTATTGCTCGGCCAAGGCTTTCGGTAAAGTCGATAACCAGAACCTTCATGGTGTCCGCAATGTGGATTTCGTTATTCTCACTTACGCTGGTTTCATGTCGGAGGCCGAGCGCCTGATGGCTCTTCACAACCGCATTGACCCTGACTTGAATATCTTCATCACTACGCCAGAACTGGTTTACAACGAGTTCAGTTGTGGCGCAAAGGATGTTACAGCCATCCGTGACTTCTGCCGTATGCTTTATCTCGACAGTAGCCCAGGCCGAAAAATCAAGTATCTGTTGCTTTTGGGCGATTGCACCTACGACTACAAGAACCGTGAAGGAATTGTGGACTTTGTGCCTTCCTACGAGACAGTAGCCTCGCTTAACATGAGGACTACTTTCGTCACAGATGACTATTATGGTTTCATGGATGTGACCGAGGGCAACATCGGTTCTTCCTTGGCCGACATCGGCATAGGTCGTTTCCCGTTGACCACGCTTGAGCAGGCCTCGCAGGTGGTTGACAAGATTGAACGTTATGTCGTGAAAGACGCCACCACCATGCAACCTTGGCGTAACACAGTCACCTTCTTCACTGATGACGAGGGAGGTTTTCTTGAGAATGCGGAGACTTTGGCGGCGATGCTGAAACAGGTTGGCGGCGATGGCGCTGTGGTTGACAAGATTTATCTGGATGCTTATCCCCAAATCAGTGCGCCGGGCGGTGAGATAGCCCCCGAGGTGAATGCCGCCATCAACAGCCGCATGGAGAAGGGCACAGCGGTACTCCATTACATCGGCCATGGCGGTGAGGTGCAGCTTTCGACGGAAAAGATCATGCAAAGGAAGGATGTCGACTCGTGGCGTAACGCTCCAATGTATCCGTTGATGATTACTGGCACCTGTGAGTTCAGCCGCTTTGACGATCATGTCCGCACAGCGTTGGGCGAATATGCCTTCCTTAACCCCTACGGTGGCATGATTGCCATGTTTACTACATCAAGACTGACATACGGTAACCATAATCTGGACTTTGCAAAAGGGATATACAATCATCTGTTCCGCATCAGCGGCGGTGAGCATTACCGTTTGGGTGATGTGTATCGTATGGCAAAGACCAGTGGCGGATTGGCTGAAAAACGCTATGTTTTCTTTGGTGACCCTGCCTTGCGTTTGGCTTACCCGAAATGGAAGGTGGAGACACTGAGCATCAATGGGCGATATCCTGGTTATGACCTGGACTCTATCCAAATCAACGACACCACTTGGCAGACCTCTCCATTATATCACGATACCATCAGCGCTTTGCAACCCGTCGAGATTCAAGGCGTCGTAAAGGATTTGGACGGTCATGTGGCATCCAACTTCAATGGCGTGGTGAATGTGATTGTTTACGACAAGGAAGCTGAACTCGCTACCTTGGGTTCCGCAGATGCCCATAATCACGTATATCACTTCAATTTGCGGAATAGTGTGGTATTCAATGGAAAGACCGAGGCGGTCAACGGCCGGTTCAAGATTGACTTCATCGTTCCGCGCGACATCGCTTATCGCTATGGTCAGGGGTTGATAAACTATTATGCCACTGATTATGAGGTGGATGCCAACGGCAGTTGCGACTCATTCATCATCGGAGGATTCTATGATGACGCTTTCGAAGACAATAACCCGCCGGAGATACGGCTTTTCATTGACGATACTTTGTTTGTGGATGGCGGCGTGACAGGTGAGAATCCCATCCTGCTGGCCTACGTTGAGGACGAGAGCGGTATCAACACGACGGGCGCAGGCATCGGTCACGACATCATGGCCACGCTGACAGGCTCGTCGCGCAACGCCTACTGCCTCAACGATTATTTTGCGGCTGAAATCGACCAGCCTGGTAAAGGCTCCATCACCTACAAGATGCTCAACCTGCCCGACGGTGATTATACGTTAACCTTGAAGGTTTGGGACATATACAACAACTCGGGCACGGCATCAGTCAATTTCACTGTGGTCAATAGCGGTGGCATGCATATTGAGAATGCCTTCAATGCCCCCAATCCGGTGGCGGACGAGACACATTTTGTCTTTGACCATAACCAGGTGGGCAACAACATGAAAGTTAACATCTATATCTATGATATTATGGGCCGTTGGGTGAACACACTCTCCGAAACGGTGAATGGCACTTCAACACGCATCACGCCTATCCGATGGAACGGCTGCGGGTCGCGTGGCGAACGTTTGAGGAACGGTGTCTATGTCTACCGTATCGTAGCTACCAACGACCAAGGCGAGACGGCCACTTTAGTTTCCAAGTTAGTATTAAGTAAATGAGAATCAGTATGAAAAGAAGGAATATTATTATTTTGGCAAGTGCGTTGCTCTTGATGCTTCAAGTGCAAGTCAGTTGGGCGCAGGAGCATACCTATCAGTCCGTGCTGAGCAACCATACTTGGCATCGTCTTTCCGTGACGCGAGAGGGAGTGTATCGGCTGGATTATGCTTCCCTGCAAGCTATGGGTATCGATGTGAATGGCTTGAATCCAAACCAAATACGACTGTTTGGCAATGCTTCGGGATACCTGCCGGAAAAGAATTCGGAGACCCGTCCTGACGACTTGACAGAGATGGCCATTTATGTCACGGGTGCTGATGACGGCAGCTTCGATGATGGCGATTTGGTGCTGTTCTATGGTCAGGAACCTACGCGTTGGATTCTTGTGGATGAAGGCAACAAGACTTATAAACGTGACAGAAACTATTATTCCGACACTACCTATTATTATTTGTGTGTCGACAGTGGCACCGATGGCTTGAGGGTGGGAGAGAAGGCCACCCTTCCTTTGGATGACGTCACGACCATTATTACCGAATACCCTGATTTCTTCTGGCACGAAGAGGAGTTGTTCTCGCCCTACAATATCGGTCAGAATTGGTTTGGTGAGCGGCTTACTGCTGAAAACAACATGGTTTCAGTGCCTTTTGAGTTTCCCAATTTGGTGAAAGACAAGGCGCTGATCGTAAAAGGCCAATTGATTGGAAAAATAAACAGTGGCTATCTGTACTATGATGTCTGGGTGGACGACAATCATGTGGTGGATAACATGTCGGTGAAGAATATCGGGGAACACTATTATGGCAGGCAGACCTCTTTTGAAAAGCAGATCATTTTGGCTTCCGATACGTCAAGTGTTGAATTGAGTATGCGCTCCGACCCTTTGGCATACATGCTTTTGGATTATGTGGAGGTCTACGGTTGGCGTCAACTTAAGCGCACAAACAATAATTACCTTTTCCGTCTGATGCCGAGTCAGTTCGGTAGTGAGAAGAGTGCCGTTTGGGTGCAAAACACTAATGCCGATTATCTTTTATGGGAGGTGACCTCACCTTTGCAACCTGTTGTGCAGGACGGTGTTTTGAGTGGCGGCAATCTTGTGTTTGCCACTGATGAGCAGACCGAAAAACGCTTTGTCATGTTTAAGCCTTCTGAAGCATATCGGGTCGAGAGTTGGAGACAACTGCCCAACCAGAATGTGCATGCCATCACTGAGGCCGACAACCTGATTCTCACCTCGCCTGTCTTTTGGGAACAGGCTCAGGCTTTGGCGGATTATCATGCCGAAAGGGATGGCTTGACCAGCGTGGTTGTTGACGTGAACGAGATTTACAATGAGTTCTCGACCGGTCGCCCTGAGCCCACAGGCATCCGCGACTTCGTCCGCATGGTTTACCAGCGCAGCGGAGGTCGGCTTAAATACCTGACGCTTTTCGGTCGGGCTTCGTTCGACTTCCGCGACATTTTGGGTGCAGGACAGAATATTGTGCCATGTTATGAAACGCTAGAGAACCCACAGCATGAATTGAGTTTCTGTACTGATGATTTCTATGCTTTGATGGATGACAATGAAGGCGCCAACAGCAAAGGCCGGGTCGACATTGGAGTAGGAAGGATTCCGGTTTCGACGGTAGAAGAAGCGGAGACGGTACTGGCCAAGATCCGCCATTATGACGACTTGGCTGCCACACAGGGCTTGTGGAAGACCAATGTGTTGTATTTTGCCGATGACGAGAAGCCGGAATATGTAAATTATAGTGAAATCTATCAGATGATGATGGACACCATTACGCCAGCGTTGACTGCGAATAAACTGTATTGTGGAGCTTATCCTGTCGTTCATACAACGAGCGGTGTCTCAATACCTGATGCTAACGCTGACCTGATGCAAACCTTGGATAAGGGCGTTTTGGCAGTTATTTACACTGGTCACGGTGGTGTTAGAGGCTTGACTGCCGACAATGTGTTCATGAATTCCGACATTGCGGCTTTGCAGAATTATGACAAGATGCCATTCGTTTATACCGCCACTTGTGAGTTCACCAAATACGACAATCCTCTGTTGGTTTCGGCAGGCGAACAGTTGTTTTTGAACGCCCGAGGCGGCAGCGTGGCCATGTTTACCTCTTGTCGTCCTACCTATGCACCACACAATCATCGCCAGTCACGGGCACTGATGAATGTGCTCACCCGACGCGACGAAGAGGGTTTGTCTTTGCGCTATGGCGATATCGTCAGAATGGCAAAGAGCGACTTGCTCAACTTTGAAAGCCAGACCAATCCTGATTCCAACTTGAATATCCGTTATTTGTTCCTCGGTGATCCGTTGTTGCATTTTCCCATGCCGCAGCGTGACGTCGTCGTGAAGAAACTCAACGGTGAGTCGGTAAACAACACCGACAACATCAAGCTTCACGCTATGAGCATGGTCATGTTGGAAGGCGAGGTCAGGACACAAAGTGGTGCGCTCGACAGCGGCTTCAACGGCACGTTGTGGGTCAGGTTCTTTGACAAGAAATCGAAGACGAAGGTTGTTTTCTCTGATGACAGCTCGAAAAATGTGTATCATTACAAGGATGTGCTCTATCAAGGACAAGTCAGCGTGACTGCGGGTCGGTTTACCGTTTCCTTCCAAGTACCTAAAGACATTAGGCCTGAAAACGGGATGCCGCGCTTCAGTTTCTATGCCTACGATGCCATGCGTGGCATAGATGCGATGGGTAAGTTCGACGATCTCAGTTTGGGTGGCATTGATCCTGCAATGTTCCCCGACGACCAAGGTCCGACAATATCGTTTTACTGGAATTCGCCTGATTTCGAAAACGGACAGTCGGTGGAGCGTCAGGGCGTTCTTTATGCCGACCTGTTTGATGCCCAAGGCATCTATCATTACGATTACAGTTTGGGCCGCGACATTGTGATGAACAGTAACCTTCCTTTTTATAACCGTGTCGTCCTCAACGACTATTATGAGCCTGCTTTGAACGACTTCCGTCGTGGACGCGTTGCCTTGCCTTTGGTCGACCTTGAGCCTGGCACCTATGAGTTTACCCTCAAGGTATGGGACACGCAGGACAACGCTTCTGAAGCCAGCCTGTGGTTCGTCGTCGACGACAACCTTTTCCTTTCGCACGTGCGCAATTATCCCAATCCTTTCTCTGAGGAGACATATATCACGCTCAGTCATACCGGCGAAGACGGTGATTTTACCGTCAACGTTGAGATCTTCGACCTTATGGGTCGACCTGTGCGCAACTTGTATCGTAAGATTAGCGCGTCAGACGGCACTATCGAACCCATCCACTGGGACGGTTGTGACTATTCTGGAACGCCTTTGCGCTCAGGTATTTACCTCTACCGTCTCACTTTGACCGATGAGTTCGGATACTTCCGCACCGTTAGCCAACGTATGGTGATCCAACGCTGATGAAAAATTTTTTCAAGCCTATACAATAAGCCATTTGAATAATCGTTATCTTTACAATTTTAAATACAAAATTTGGATATGAAAATTAAGAAAACTCTTCTTGCCGCCCTGTTGATGTTTGCGGCTGTTTCTTATGGACAGAACTACATTGGACAAGATTACAGCGTCTCGCCTAATGTGATTACGACCGCTGTGCCATTCGTTTCTATCGCTCCCGATGCCCGTGGCGGCGCTTTGGGTGACTGCGGTGTGGCCTCGGCTCCTGATGTCTATTCCATGAATTACAATGCAGCCAAGTATGTGTATCTTGAAGACAAACTGTCCGTCGGTTTGGGCTATAGCCCTTGGTTGCGCAAACTTGTCGACGACATGAATCTAGCCTATTTGGCCGGGGCATATAAAATCAATGACCGTTCGGCAGTGGCGGCTACGCTGCGCTATTTCAGCTGCGGACAAATTGAATTCCGCGATAACAACAACTATCTGTTAGGTAAGTTTAGTCCCAATGAGTGGGCCGTCGATGCCACCTATTCACGTATGCTCGGCGATTATCTTTCGGGTGCTGTGGCAGGTCGTTTCATCTATTCCGACCTGACTCAGAATCAAACTGACAACGGACGTCCAGGTATCTCTGTGGCTGCTGATGTGGCCGTGTATTACAAGAAGCCTGTGGAATGGTTTAGCAGCATGGATGCTGACTTCTCTTGGGGTGCCTCCATCAACAATATCGGTAGTAAGATCAGCTATAATGGCATCTCCGACCGTCGCGATTTCATTCCGACTACAATGCGCCTTGGTACCAACTTGAGGCTTGAACTTGATGAATACAATTCGCTGGCTTTCATGGTGGATTTCTCCAAGCTTCTGGTACCTACGCCTCCGGTCATTGAAAGAAATGAGTATGGTCAGCCTGTGGTCAACGATGACGGTACCTACAAGATTTTGTATGGCTACGACAACAATGTTTCCGTTGTACAGGGTATGATACAGTCCTTCTACGACGCTCCTGGACACGGCTACAATACCGACGGCCAATTGGTCGATTACGGCACATTCTATGAAGAACTCTGCGAAATCAACATTGGTGCTGGTGTGGAGTATTGGTACAACAATATCTTTGCCGTACGTGGCGGCTATTTCAACGAAACCGCTTTGAAGGGCAACCGTAAGTATGTGACTCTTGGAGCCGCCTTGAAGTACAACGTGTTCGGCTTGGATATCTCCTATCTGATCCCTGTCAATACGGTGGCGGGCAGCAACCCGTTGGAAAACACCTTGCGTTTCAACCTCACCTACAGCATGGGTGGAAAGAAAGGTTGATGAATCAAAGGTATCAAACAAAAAAAGAGGCTCACAAGCCTCTTTTTTTTGTTTTAGAATATCAACGCCAGCAACACATACAGCCAGTGTGCTGCGATGCCAGCACAGAGACCGCCGATGGTGTGAGCGCCAATGGCCTTGCCGATGAGTTTGCGATAACCGAGTGAGTCGAGCATGGCAGCATGGGTGCTGAGGAAACCACTCCAGCACATACCGATGGCGGTGAACACGGCGATGGCGTTGTTGTCGATGATGCCTTCCGTGATAAAACGTGGCACCAGACCGATAGCGGCACCAACGGCACCGAGGGCGGTCATGGGGAAGGAAATCAAGGCACCGTCCTGGAAACCAAAGAGCCAGTCGAAGATGAAGTTGATTTTGTTGGCCGCCCAGCTGATGACGGGCACGCCTTCGTAGGCCACGCCAAGATATTCACCATTGTCGCCTGCGGCACCGAAGGTGAGCATCATCACGATGGTGGAAATGCAGAGCACGCCTGGGATAATAGCGAAGCCGATGCTGACGCCGTCTTTTCCGCCGTCCAACAACGAGTTGAGGAAACGCATGAACACACCGCCTTCGGTCTTGAACGAAATCTGTTGTTCGTTGCCACCATATCCTTCATCAAGAGGTGCATCCAACTCAGGGTAGGACTTCAAGGTGGAGCGTTGCATCAGCCTTGTGGAGACGATGCTACCGATAACGGCACCTGCCACGCCGACCAAAGCACCTTTGCCGAAGCCTAAACCTGTCATAAAGGCCACTACCACGAGCCCCATGCCGAAGGCTGTGCCGAAGTTGGTCAGCGAGACGAGCTGGTATTTCTTGAAATAACGGTTGAAGTTCTTGTCGTGCGCGAGGGTGATGATGGCAGGGTTGTCGCTAAGGAAAGTCATCACGGCACCCAAGGCGGCCACGCCGGGTAGGTTGTAAAGCGGCTTCATCAGGGGACGCAGCAGGTTCTCCAACAGACGCACCACACCGAACTCAGTGAGCAGCTTACTGATGGCACCCATGAGCACACAGATGGCCATGATATAGAAGACGGTCTCCAACAGCAAGTGATAAGCCGTCTGCATGAAAGTGTTCAGCATCTTGGGCAGGGTCATCTTGTAGGCCAGCAGCCCGAAGAAGGCGAAGAAGATGATGAGGAAAATGAGGGCCTCGAAGCTGCGTTTGGTGGTAAATCTCAATGGCCGTTTCAGTTTCTCTTCAATCTTTTTGAAGATTTTCTCTACCCGTTCGTGATAGAACGTGGTGGTTCGTTTGATGGTGTTGTATTTGGTCTTTGCCATAATGGGTTGTTTTTATTTGACGTAGGACAAAGGACGTGAGACAAGCAGACGACTTGTGCCTTATGCCTGATAGTCCTTAGTCTTTCGTCCTTAGTCTATTGTCTTTTTTGTGAATGCGTGAAGCAGGTTGACCTTCCAGGTGAGGCCAAGGTTGGCTTGGAACTTGCTGACGCCGTCCACACTGGTGTGAGAGCCGCAGAGGTGGAGGCGGATGTTGCGGTCGCCCAAGGGATAGTACTCAAAGCCGATGCTTTCAAAGTCAACCTTTTTGCCTGGGGTGACATATTGGTCGTAGGCTTCAGTGTTGGGCAGCTGGGCTTGATTGAAATCATAGCCGGCTTTGGCGAACACGATCCATTTCTTGCCGATGTCCACGCCGATGCCATAGATGGCGGTGATGTCCTGGCCGAAGAACTTGTCTTGCTCGAAGGAAGCACGGTTGATGACATCCAAATACATCTCCACACCGTTGAATTGCAGTTTGTTGCCCAAAGCAATGTAGTTAATGAACTTGCCAGGTTGGTATTCAATCATGTTGACTGAATAGGCTGTCTTAAAGATGCCGAAGTTGCCGTACCACATCAGGTTGTAGGCGTAGATGCTTTGCATGGCCGAGTTGATGAAGGGCGAGTTGCACATTTGGACAAGCACATGGTTTTTGCCGGAGTTATCCTTGTAGTTTAAGGACGCGCCTACCTCATAGCAACACACGGTGTTCCAGAACTCGGTGCCATAGTATATGTCGATGGGGTTGGAGTCGTATTCCCAGCCGCCAATGGCCACGACCTGCTTACCAGCCGACAGGAAGAGGTTGTCGGTGAAGTTCCAGTTGAGATAAGCCCAGTCGGTGCCTTGGAAGAAGGTGTTGGCAAAGCCGATGTTGGGCGCGTTGATGCGCTGACGCAGGTGATAGCTGAACTTGCTGCCGAGGGTGCCGTCCAAGGCCACGACAAGATACTTGCCCGCGAAGCCGTGATCGGTGCTGGGGGCAACCGAGTCGTACCCAGGATGATAGTCAAGGGTAAAGTCGGCGCGGGTGTTCAGATGCAGGTTGTCAAGGGTGACAAATGGCTTACCGTCTTGCGAAAAGGCTTGCAAGAAGGCGAAGATGGATAAAAAGGTGAGGAGTAATGCTTTTCTCATAGGCATGATAATTTGCGACAAAAGTACGAAATAATAATATTTGAAAAGGAGTTTCGGGCAACAAAAAAACGGGGCGGATGACTCCGTCCCGTTGTGGGGTTGGTTTTGCGAAGACTTTAGCAGACTTCGATGGTCTGCATGGCCTGCTTTTTCTCTTCAACGGTCACCTTCGGGATGACGATGTCGAGGATGCCGTTTTCGACCTTGGCGCTGATTTGCTCCTTGTGGATGTCGTCAGGCAACATCACGGTCTGGCGGAAGTGTTCGACCGAGAACTCGTGACGCAGGTAGCGCATCTCTTCCTTCTTTTCTTCGACCTTGTTCTCCTTGACCATCTCAACGACGAGGTTGCCTTCGGCGTCGATGCTCAACTTGACATCTTCCTTGGTGAGACCAGGGATGCAGAGTTCAAGTTTGTAGTTGTCTTTCGTCTCCATGATGTTCATGCGAGGCGTTGAATAAGTCGTGTCGTTCCAGTTCATCAGTTCGTTGAACAGTGTAGGCATGAAGTCTTGGTTTCTTCTAGTTACTAACATGGTTTTGATCTCCTATTTTTAATTGTTGATTGTTTAATTGTTTATTCGTTTAATTGTTGTTGAGGTCCCTGAGCCTGTCGAAGGGCCGACCTTGGGACTTTTCGTCCGTCCTTTCGTTCGGACGACCCGATATAGTCAAATTCTTTGCCAGCGCTGAAAACGGGCTAAAACACTTGTTTTACTGACAAAATTTCCGATTTTAGGTAATTGTGTGTAAATTTTTACTGACAATATTTCCGAAATAGCTGTTTCTTGGTGTCTTTTCTGATGAAAAACCAATTATATGGTTTGCATTTGATGATAATGTTTATCTTTGCAAAAGATTTGGTTCACCGAGTCAATTATTCTCAAAGTCAAGTTATTATGAAAACAAAAAGAATTCTTATTATTGCCCTGATTTTTTTAGGGGCTTTGCCTGTTTCTGTTGCACAGACTTATTCCCCCAATGTCATTACGACGTCTGTGCCTTTTTTGACCACTGCTTTTGATGCTCGTGGTACCGCATTGGGTTTTGGTGGTGTGGCTACCAGCCCTGATGCCTTCAGCATGTTCTACAATCCAGCCAAGTATGCTTTTATGAAAAACGACCATACCATGATTGCTTCTGGATTCAATGCAATTAACTTTATGGTTCCTGACCAATACGCATTGTTTGATGCTTTTGCGCAGAAGATTGGTCGCTCGGCCATTGCTGCAACGGCAAGATACTATTCCTGTGGTGAAATAGATTATGTGGATGAAAACAACTATCATCTTGGGTCTTATAGTCCGCGGGAGTTTGCCATTGATGTCGCCTATTCCTATCGTTTTAACGATTATTTATCGGCGGGTGTTGCCGGTCGTTTTATCCATTCCAACCTGATGGCAGGTATGGGATATAATGCGAAGTCATATGCAATTGCGGGAGATGTCTCGGTTTATTACAGGCGTCCATTGGGCAACTTGGTTGATATGTCATTGGGTGCCGCCATTACTAACATTGGTACGAAAATGAGTTATAACTCATCCTCGGTTCCAAAAGAATTTATCCCGACGACACTGCGGCTTGGTACGGGTTTTAAGTTCAACTTCCATCCCAAGAATACCCTTGCCTTGAATCTGGAATTCAACAAATTAATGGTGCCTACGCCTCCTATCGTTGCAAGGGACGATTATGGAAATCCCATGTACAATGATGATGGCTCATATCAGATTCTGTATGGAATGGACGACAATGTGTCGGTGCTTCGCGGCATGTTCCAATCTTTCTATGATGCTCCTGGATATGCTCTGAATACTATGGGAGAATATGAACGTGTCGGTTCATTTTATGAAGAAATGTGTGAAATCAACACGGGCTTAGGGCTGGAGTATAATTTGGCCGACCACTTCTTCGTTAGGACAGGTTATTACCATGTACCTGGCTTGAAAGGTGGTGTGAATTGCTTGACCGAAGGTTTGGGGATGCATTTCGGAATATTTGGCATGGACCTCTCGTATTCGTGGTACATTTTCAATAGGACAGGTGTTGTAACGAATAGTCAATTTGCAGCAAGTAGCCGCCTTCGTTGGGACATGTATTTCGCTTTCTAAGGAATCGATAGATTTTCCATATAGTTTCGGCTCGTTTATGGGTTTAATTCCGTACTTTTGCGGTCCCAAAACGAGCCGAAATCATGGAAGAAAAACTGTTCAATAAGAATTACCTCTGCCTCTGTGCAGCGAACTTCTTGTTTTTCTTCTCATTCTATCTGCTGTTGCCCGTGTTGCCTTTCTTCATCATGGAGAGATATCAGGCAGGCAATGCGGTGATAGGTACAGTCATCTCATGTTATACGCTAGCCACTTTGGTGGTGCGTCCTTTCTCGGGCTATATGATGGATACCTTCAAGCGCAAGCCATTGTATCTATTAGCTTTGTCCATCTTCACTGCTGTGTTTGTCGGTTACCTTTTTGCCGCCACTATTACCTTATTAATTATCATCCGAATTGTGCATGGTCTGGCTTTCGGCCTCACGTCGGTGGGAGGCAATACTTTGGTCATCGACGTGGTGCCGTCGGAGCATAGGGGAGAGGGTATCGGCTATTATGGTGTAGCGAACAACATCGCTATGGCCGTCGGTCCGATGACGGGATTGTTTGTCTATGAGCATTTCAGCTTCAACGCCATTTTTATGGGTTGTATGGCTTGTAGTTTGTTGGCGGCCTTGTTTGCTTCAAGGATTCAAACCAAGGTGCGTCCACCCGTCAAGCGGCCTCCTGTCTCGTTAGATCGTTTCATATTAATAAAAGGTCTGCTAGCAGGTATCTCGTTCACCTTACTGGCTTTTGCCTATGGACAGATTTCCAACTATATCGCGCTGTATGCCAAAGAGATGGGTTTGACTATCAGCAGTGGATTGTTTTTCACAGTGTATGCTGTGGGCCTCATTGCCTCGCGGTTGTTCGCAGGCAAGATGGTGGATAAGGGCAAGGTAACGCAGACTATCGCCTTGGGCTTGGGCATTGTGGTGTTGGCCATGTTTGGACTGGGCATGTGTCATCATTGCAATGCCTTGGGTACGGATTACACGGCGGCGGCATTCTTGTTGATTGCCTTGTGCTGTGGTTTGGGTTTCGGCGCGGCTTTTCCCTCCTTTAATGCCTTGTTCATTAACCTTGGCACCCATGCCCAGCGTGGCACAGCTACATCCACTTACCTCACTACTTGGGACCTGGGTCTCGGCATAGGTATTTTTTCTGGCGGCATGCTGGCTGAGCATTTCTCGTTTTCCACAGCTTATCTTGTCGCCTCCGCTTCTGTGCTGGTGTCGCTAATTTTCTTCGTCATTGTGGTTGCGCCACATTATCAGCGGAATAAATTGAGTTAATTTCTGGGTTGTTTGATACTTTTTCCCTACTTTTGCCCCCAACAAAACCTCTTTCCAATGAAAAAACTCCTTCTTTTTGCCCTCATTGTGGCATCAATGCAACTCTCAGCCCAGCAGATGCTGGTCGGCTCCTACAACATCCGGTACAAAAACGCCAACGACAGTATCAATGGCGAGGTGTGGTCCAAACGATGCCAGGTCATCTGCGATCAGGTGAACTTCATGGCACCCGACATTTTCGGCACTCAGGAAGTGCTCTATTCCCAACTTCAGGATATGGTTAATGCCTTAGACGGTTACGGTTATATCGGTGTGGGACGAGACGATGGACTTCGCGGTGGCGAACATGAGGCCATCTTTTATAAAAAGAGAAAGCTTCGGCTCCTCGACAACGGTGATTTCTGGCTCAGTGAGACACCCGACAAGCCCGGCTTGGGCTGGGATGCGGTCTGTGTGCGCATTTGCACTTGGGGCAAGTTTGCCGTAAAAACGGAAAAAGAACAACGTAGTGGCTTACTCAACCGAAGAAAGTCAGACCCGCAAAAAGAGTTTTATTATTTCAAC
Organism: Bacteroidales bacterium; assembly: GCA_017651645.1. Next base: position 46,359 of record JAGCCO010000004.1, on the reverse strand, counting down.
CTCCACATGGACCATGTGGGTGTGGTGGCACGGCGCGAGGCGGCCAAACTGGTGGTACAGCGTATCCGTGAGATTGCCCAAGGTGCTCCTGTGTTTGTCACCGGCGATTTTAATGTGGACCAGAACGATGAAATCTATTCCATCTTCACGGAATCAGGTTTGCTGAAGGATTCTTACGATGCTGCCCGCATCCGTTTTGCGGAGAACGGTACATTCAATGCCTTCAAGACCAATTACTTCACCACGAGTCGCATCGATCATGTGTTCGTTTCGCCAAGCACGACGGTGGAAGCTTATGGCGTGTTCACCAACAGTTACTGGACACCTGATGACGACCCTGACGACAATCTCAAAGCCAACGATGCGCCACAGCAGATTTCATTTGACACCTACATTAGGCACAATCCTTCAGACCATTATCCTGTGTTCGTGAAAGTGAAACTATGAGGAAGGTAGAACAACTACTATTTAAGAGCGATGTCCTTTAATTCCATCCAATTTGCTTTGTTTCTTCCAATAGCGTTTTTGCTTTATTGGTTCGTCTTTGATAAGCTAATTGGGAAATCCAAACATCAACTACGATTGCAAAACGCTTTTGTCGTTTTGGCAAGCTATGTGTTTTACGGGTGGTGGAATAAACAATTTTTGTTACTCATCTTCTTTACTTCGCTTAGTTCGTGGTTGAGCGGATTGCTTATTGAAAATGCAAAATCAAGAAAAGCATCCCAAGCCTGGATGGCTATTAACATTTTTGTAAACATTGGCATCCTTGCGTTTTTCAAATACTATAATTTCTTTGTGACAGAGTTTTGTCAAGCCTTTCATATCCTATCAAATAAGGCTTTGCTGAAAGTGATACTTCCTGCCGGTATTTCTTTCTATACATTTCAAGCTGTTTCATACTCCGTTGATGTGTACAGGAAAAAGGTCGAGGCTACACGTGACATTTTGGCTTTTTTTGCATTCATTTCCTTTTTTCCTCAACTTGTCGCGGGTCCTATAGAAAGGGCGACAAACCTGTTGCCACAATTCCAACGAAAGCGCATGTTTAACCCACAATTGGCGACTGACGGGATGAGGCAGTTTTTATGGGGATTGTTTAAGAAAACGGTGATTGCTGACAACTGTGCCCTTCATGTTGCTTCAGTTTTCTATTGGTCAAGCAGAATGGTCATCCCCGGAAGTGATTTGTTGCTTGGTGCGGTTTTATTCTCATTCCAAATCTATGCTGACTTTTCAGGCTATTCCGATATGGCGATCGGAACATCTAAACTGTTTGGCATCAAACTGATGCAGAATTTCAGATTTCCTTATTTTTCGAGGGATATGGCCGAGTTTTGGAGGAGATGGCATATTTCGCTCAACACTTGGTTCCGTGACTATGTCTATATTCCGCTCGGAGGTAGCCGGGCAAAGAAGGCTGTTGTCGTAAGAAATGTTTTTATTGTCTTCATATTAAGTGCAATATGGCACGGTGCAGGACTTACTTATTTGCTTTGGGGAGTATACCATGCCTTGTTGTTCATCCCGCTGGTTATGTTGGGAAAGAATCGGAATAATCTTGATGTAGTGGCATCAAAACGACTGTTACCGAATTTGAAGGAATTGTGTCAGATGATGATCACATTTATACTTGTGACATTTGGTTGGATTGTTTTCCGTTCAGATAACCTTCAAGTTTTTTTCCATTATATTGCAGGAATGGCACAATGGGGGACATTGCAGGCTGTTTATCGCTTTTTCACCCAATCCGATATGTGGCCCATGAACCTGTTCATTTGCCTCATGTTGATCGTTGAATGGTTGCAGCGTGACAAGGCATTTGGTCTCGATATTGAGTTTATCAAGAGTGGGTGGGTTCGTTGGGCTATCTATCTGATTGTTTGTGTAATGATTATTATGTTTGGTGGCTTGCCTGCACCGTTTGTTTATTTTCAATTTTGAAAACCATGAAAGGGTTCGTTAAAAAAACGGTTTGGTTTGTACTTTTGCTCATCGTTCCAATGGCAACGATATATGCAGTGTGCAATTATCAGAAAGGTAAAGGATTATCTAAAGAAGCAATTTATGTTTGGGGGGATTCGCAAATAGTTCAGGGTTTGGATCTGTCGTTGTTGTCGTCAAAGCTATCAAAACAAGTCTTGTCATCTGCTCAGCATGGTGGGGGCGTGTATGATTTTTTAGTGAGTATTGAATACATTCCTGATGGTTCGACATGTATCATTGAATTTCCTGAATCTGCATTCTTTCGCAGTCTATTGCTGGATTATAATCGGACAGGAATGAACTTTCATAGCCTTTGGTCTATGATTAAATCAAATACTCCTGTACATGAATGCAATAGAATCTTTATCTTGAATCGTAGTTGTCTGTTTTCTTATAAGAGCGTTTTTTCAACAAACCACACGTTATATCCTTATAATCAGGAATTGAATTATACCTTACCATTGAGTCGTTTATGTGACTCGTTTAACACCAAGCAGGACTACTCGGATTGGAAAATTGCGGCTTATGAATACGGAATCTCGCAGTTGATTGATAAAGACTGTCGAATCGTTTTTATTCAGTTTCCTTATGAAAAACAAGTGGACCAATGTGCCAGACAATCGGTCAATAGGATGATTTCTGAAGAAGTAAAAGAAAGGATGTTTGTTGATATTTCTATGGCTCAGGATACTATAGCTCTTCCTAACGATAGCCTCCAGATGTATGATTTGTCCCATTTGAATGAAGTGGGAGCGAAACACGTTACATTGGGAGTTGCTGAGGCGATGTTGCAAGATTCGCTTGATAATCGGTTCTTTTTTGTGACATTAAGTCACGGTAAGTGACGAGGCGAAATAAACCGTATTCGCTATAATGATTTCCTTTTTTTGATTTCACTCCAGGTTTGTAGTACAACAGAGATTATAATCAAAGCAATTCCGATGCAAAACGAGAAATTCAGCTCCTTGTACTCTTTGAAGATGAACATGGAGAGGATGATGCTATATACCGGCTCCAGGTTGTAGGTCAAGTTGACGGTGAATGCTGGAATCTTCTGGAGTACAATGATTTGCAGCAGGCAAAGGCCGATGGTGCACACCACAACCATGAAGGCGAGATAAGGATAATCCAGGCCGACGGGATAGAGCCGCCCGACAGGGATGAACATATTATAAATAGGTATAAGGCAGGTCAGGCCAATGAGACCGCCCACCATCTCCCAAAGTAGCATGTTTTTGGCCTCGTAATGTTTGCCCACCCTTTGGTTAGTGATGGCGAACAAGGCATACAACGCCGATGACACCACACCCAAGGCAATGCCCAAACGGTAGCGCGAATCAAACTGGAAGATGAGGTAGATACCGAGAATGGTGAGTAGGCTGAACAGGAATTCACGCCCCGAAAAACGGTGCTTGTTGATGATGGGCTCAAATAAGGCTGTGAAAAATCCTACCAAGGAAAAACAAACCACACCGATACTGACATTGGACGCCTTGATTGAGGCGTAGAAAAACACCCAGTGAAGACAGAGCAGCATGCCCACGCCACCCATTTGCAGGATGTCCCTGAATTTGTATTTTTGTAGAGATACACGGCCGTGCATCTCTACAATACGCAAATACAGGAACATCAACAACGCTGCCGCAGCCATGCGCCACCAAACCAATATAGCGGAATCCAAGGTGATGAGGCGACCCAGCACACCCGTGAAACCTGCGATGAAGACAGAGAGATGCAGCAGGAAATAGTCCTTTTTCATGGTTTTCTGCGTTGGCGAACGGCCTCAAAGGTGACAATAGCGGTGGTCACTGACACGTTGAGGGAATCGGCGATGCCGTTCATGGGAATGATGATGTTTTGATCAGCAGCCTTGACCCAAGCCTCCGAGATGCCTGTGGCCTCAGTACCCATCACAAGAGCGGAGGCTTTGCGGAAATCAGCATCGAGATAATCGATGGAGGCTTTCAGATAGGTGCAGTAGATGGTGATTTCTTTCTGCTTCAGCCATTGGATACATTCTTCAGTGGAGCAGGCATAGACGGGTACGCTGAAGATGCAACCGATGCTTGCTCGGATGGCGTTGGGGTTGTAGAGGTCAGTGGCAGGGTCAGCGATGATGACAGCATCCACACCTGCCGCATCGGCAGTGCGCATCACAGCACCGAGGTTACCTGGTTTTTCCACAGTCTCCAATACAATAATTAGCGCGTTTTTCTTGGGTTTGAACTCGCTGAGATTTTTATATTTTGGTATGGCTACAGCCAATAGCCCGTCGCTGCCATCACGGTAAGCGATCTTGTCGAATACCTCTTCCGTGACAGTCTCAGTGTAGTCGGCTTGAAACTTCAGCGGTTCGCGCAATAGCGGTTCGCACACATACAGCTGTTCAATCTCAAATCCGCAGGCCTGTGCGCGTTCTATTTCACGTTGCCCTTCAATGAGGATGCGGTTCTGCTCACGTCTTTCAGCTGCTTTCTGTAGCTTGACGAGATTCTTTATCTTGGGGTTTGTCTTGCTTGTAATCATTGTTTTTTCGGTTTCATTTGCGACAACACCAGTCCAACAACGACCACCAGGATGCCGATGATCTTGTTTATTGTCAGGCTTTCATGGATGATGAAATAGCTGAAGATAGCCGTGAAGACGGGGATCAAATTGGAATACACGTTAGCTCGGGAAGCACCCAGTTTGCTGAAGGCGAAGGCCCATAAGGCATAGGCGACGGCGCTGCAAAACACACCAAGGCAGACCAATGGAACAATATAACTACCCACATTGGCGAAGTTGGACGGCTCAAACTGTTCCATGACTATGGTCAAAGGAATGAAATACAACATTCCGATGATGTTTTGCATCCAGGTGATGGTCATGGGTTTGTATAGTTTTGTAAGTCGGATGAGCGCGATGGAATAGCCTACAGCTACCAAAACAGCACCGCAGAGGAAGAGAATGCCTTTGGGTGAGGCGGTGAATTCAAGGTTCTTGTTGAGCAGCAATACGACAACTCCGACAAAGGAGATGATGAAACCAACAATATTCATGGGGGTCAGCCGCTCCTTGAGGAAGATGCGTGCTGCGATGGGCGTCACCAAAGGAATCATGGCAATGATACCGGAACCGATGATGGGGGAGGTGTTTTTTAGGCCATAGCCCTCAAAGATGAAATAAAGGAAAGGCTCAAACATGGCTGCAAGGGCAAACAGCTTCAAGTGTTCTTTCTTGATTTTCTCGTTTAGGCGAAATATAAACAAAATCGCTGTAAAAAAAATCGTGGCCACCACAAGGCGTAGACAGATGGTCGCGGTAGGGTTCAGGTTTTGGTAGACTTGTGTCGACCAAACAAACGACATGCCCCAGAGGATCATGGCGACTACGCCTGCCAAGTGAACGATGATACCTTTACCTTTCATGCCGCAAAATTACAGTTTTTTGACTTTGTTTTTTCGAAGTGGATAATTTCGGCAAGATTTTTGTAGTTTTGCACCGCAAAAATGGAAAGTAAATCTAAGTTAAATTATTAAAATCTATCAAAATGAAAAAGTTAAGTGTTATTTGCATGACAATTCTTGCCGTCGCCTTTTTTGCTTCTTGTCGCGGTCCTCAGGGACCTCAAGGTCCTGCCGGACAAGATGGTAACGCTAATGTGGCTTCGTCGACGCTGACCATCAAATCTTCCGATTGGCAGTGGTTGGATCAGTATGGCCAATGGATGGTTGAAATCGACTATCCTGCCATTAACAACAATGTGTTCAACCATGGAGCAGTCCTCGTTTACATGGATGTTGACGGCGCCTGGTCGCAAGTGCCGCTGACGTATTATTATCAGGACTTGGTGACAAACCAGGATGGCACCCAGGATATCATCAATTGTGCGGCTTCCATTGAGGTGGCTACCTTGAGCGATGGTGGTGTACGCCTTTTCTGGACGGAGAGCGATTTCTATGACGGCTATCGCCCCGACACGCATGACTTCAAGATCGTGGCCATCGAGGCTTCGGTTTACAATGACCGCAGCGATGTGGACTACAGCAACTATGAGGCTGTTAAGACTGCCTTCCAGTTGGCTGACTGATAAAAAATCATTGAAAATGAATCATGTAGAGACGGTGCATGCACCGTCTCTACTGTTTTTATTGCATGGCCAACGAAAACCACATAAAGCCGATATAACCCAACGTAAGCAAAGCTCCTTCCCAGCGGGAAATCTTTCGGCCTTTACCCGTGAAGACGAACATCAGCATCAGGATGTTGGCGGCAAAGAGAATCATCAGCTGTTTGTTCATCATTGGTTCGAAGGGCAGCGGCGTGATGATGGCACTAACCCCTAGTACCATAAAAATGTTCATAATATTGGAGCCCAAAACATTGCCGATGGCGATCCCAGAGTTTTTCTTCAATGCGGCCACAATAGAGGTGATGAGTTCGGGTAAAGAAGTGGCGGTAGCCACAACGGTCAAACCGATGGTGCTCTCGCTCATGCCCCAGTTTTTGGCCAGGATTTGAGCGTTGCGTGAGACAAGTTCGCCGCCGACATACAGTCCGATGATTCCAGCAATGAGCGCGAGGATGGTCTTGCCCCAGAGCATGGCCGCCTGAACGTCTTCGGTTTCTTCCTTCGGGTCGTTTTTCAGCATGGTAAATAGCAGGTATGCGAAACCCAATAGCAATAATACTATGCCTTCAATCCAGTTGATGGTGCGTGCCTGTCCCGTGAAAAAATAGTTGGCCATCAAGGTGATGGCGAGGGTGGCAACAAAACCCACGGGGATGTCGCGGCGGATGGAGACGCGGCTTACATCGATGGGCCAGATGAGTGAACTCACGCCCAAGATGAGCAGGATGTTCATCGTGTTGCTCCCGATGATGTTACCAATGGCTAGCCCTGGACTGCCTTTCGCGCAAGAGAATACGTTGACGATCATTTCAGGCAAGGAAGTGCCGAAGGCCACGATGGTCAGGCCAATAAGAAGCGGCGACAGCTTGGCTCGGATGCCAATGCTGGTGGCTCCGTTGACGAGCCAGTTGGCACCCAGGATCAAGGCGACGAAACCGACGATGAGTAATAGAATAGGTATCAAGGATTCCATTTACACGTTATAATTTCTTGCACCAAAGATTTTGCTTCCCACGCGCACCAAAGTTGCCCCTTCCTCGACGGCAATCGGATAATCGTCTGACATGCCCATCGAAATCTCTTTGAATTGCGACTGGTCAGCGAAATATTCGGTCTTCAGCGTGTCGAAGATTTCCTTCAGATGCTTGAATTCCTTGCGGACTTCAGTCATGTCATCGGTGAAGGTGGCCATGCCCATCACACCACAGATACGCACGTTTTGCATCTGTTTGTATGCTTCTGAATCAAGTAGTTGTCGGGCTTCGTCTAGGTCAAGACCGAACTTGGTCTCTTCCATAGCGATGTGGAATTGCAGCAAGCAGTCGACAACGCGATTGTGCTTGGCTGCTTCTTTGTTGACGGCTTCCAGCAAATTGGCGGAGTCGATGCTGTGGATGAGCGTGACAAAGGGGATGATGTATTTGATTTTGTTGGTCTGCAAGTGGCCGATGAAATGCCATTGGATGTCGGCAGGCAAGACTTTGTGCTTGTCACGCATCTCAAGGGCATGGTTTTCACCGAAAATGCGCTGTCCGGCGTCGTAGGCTTCCTGCAAGTCGCTGACGGGCTTGGTCTTGCTGACGGCCACCAGGGTCACTGACTTAGGCAGCGTCTCCCTGATTTTTTCGAGGTTTTCCTTAATCATGGTTTGATGATTTGATGGCGCAAAAATAATGAATCCAATCAATTCAACGGTTAAACAATTCAACAATTCAACAATATTTCTTACCTTTGCACCCAAATTTTTGGAAAAATATGTTTGAAGGTTTAAGCGAAAAATTAGAACGCTCGTTCAAAGTCCTTAAAGGACAGGCCTATATCACTGAAGTGAACGTGGCCGATACCATGAAGGAAATCCGTCGTGCCCTCTTGGATGCCGACGTCAGCTATAAGATTGCCAAGGATGTCACCAATAATATCAAGGAGAAGGCCCTTGGTCAGCAGATCCTCACTTCGGTGAAGCCGGGCGAGATGATGGTCAAGATCGTCCATGATGAACTGGCCGAACTGATGGGCGGCGATGCCGTCGACATCAACCTGAAAGGTCAGCCGAGCATCATTTTGATTGCAGGTCTGCAAGGTTCTGGTAAGACCACGTTTTCTGCCAAGTTGGCCTCCTACTTGAAACGCAAGCGCAGCAAGCAAGTCTTGCTGGTGGCGGGCGATGTGTACCGTCCAGCTGCTATCGAGCAGTTGAAAGTATTGGGCCAGCAAGTTGAGGTTGAAGTATATAGCGAGGAAGGTAACAAGAATCCCGTGCAGATTGCACTGAACGCCATCAAGCATGCGCAGAGTCAGGGTAAGAACGTGGTCATCATCGATACCGCTGGTCGTCTGGCCGTCGATGAGGAGATGATGAACGAAATCGCCAACATCAAGGAAGCCGTGAAGCCGCATGAGACTTTGTTTGTGGTGGATGCCATGACAGGTCAGGATGCCGTGAATACGGCCAAGGCCTTCAACGACCGTTTGGATTTCGATGGCGTAGTACTGACCAAGTTGGACGGTGATACCCGTGGCGGTGCAGCCCTCACCATACGTACGGTGGTGGAGAAGCCTATCAAGTTCGTCGGTATCGGCGAGAAGATGGATGCCCTTGATGTGTTCCACCCCAAGCGTATGGCCGACCGTATTCTTGGCATGGGCGACATCGTCTCTCTCGTGGAACGCGCCCAAGAGCAGTTCGACGAAGAGGAGGCCCGCAAGTTGCAGAAGAAACTCGCGAAGAACGAGTTCAACTACAATGACTTCTTGAAACAGATCCAACAAATCAAGAAGATGGGCAACTTGAAAGACCTCGCCAGCATGATTCCTGGCATGGACAAGGCCATGAAGGGTGAGGAAATCGACGATGACGCCTTCAAGAGCATTGAGGCTATCATTTATTCGATGACGCCCGCCGAGCGTGAAAACCCGAAGCTGCTTAACGGCACACGCCGCAAGCGCATTGCTGACGGTAGCGGTACGAGCATCGTGGAAGTGAACCGCCTCGTGAAGCAATTTGAAGAGACCTCAAAGATGATGCGCATGATGACTACGGGCGGTGGCAAGAAACTGATGCGTATGGCAAATACAATGAAACGTAGATAACCCCAACATAACTATGGATAACAAGATAATCGACGGCAAAGCCGTTTCCGAACAGATTAAGAAAGAAATCGCCGCTGAAGTCGCGGATATGATTGACCATGGCATCAAAGCCCCGCATTTGGCTGCAGTCATCGTGGGCGACGACGGTGCAAGTAAGACCTATGTGGCCTCAAAAGAGAAGGCCTGCCAATCGGTGGGTATGACCTCCTCGGTGTATCGTCTTCCCGTGACCACCACAGAGAAAGAGATGCTTGAGATGGTGGAGTTCCTCAACAACGATCCCGAGATTGACGGTTACATCATCCAACTTCCTCTGCCTAAGCAAATTGATGAGGATAAAGTTATCAATGCCATCAAGCCTTCGAAGGATGTGGATGGCTTCACAAGCATCAATGCCGGCAATATGCAGCTGGGACATCCTTGCTTCGTTCCTGCCACACCGAATGGTATCATGGAACTCATCAAACGCACTGGTATTGAGACTGTTGGCAAGAATGTGGTCGTGCTTGGCCGTTCCAACATCGTTGGCACACCCATGGCCATCCTCATGTCACGCAAGGGCATTGACTCAACTGTCACCTTGTGTCACAGCCGCACCAAAAACCTTCCTGAGATTTGCCGCAACGCTGACATTCTTGTTGCTGCCATCGGCAAACAAGGTTTCGTGACTGCCGATATGGTAAAACCTGGTGCCGTGGTCATCGACGTGGGCATCCATCGCATCGAAGACCCGACTAGTCCAAAGGGATACAAAATCATGGGCGATGTCGACTATGACGAAGTTTACAAAGTCGCCTCTAAGATTACCCCTGTTCCTGGTGGGGTGGGTCCCATGACCATTGTCTCGCTGCTACAAAACACTTTGAAGGCCGCCAAGGGCGAGGTGTATCCCAAATAACCATGAAAAGGGCCTTGTTTTTCGGCTTGTTCCTGCTGCTGCTTTCTCCTTTAATGGCGCAGGAGGAAGGCACGGCGGACTTTTCGCCGTTGTTTCTTCCAAAGCTGAAGGCGGAATTGCCCAACGATGTCAGGGAGACTTCCGGCCTTTTCTTCCACAACGGCCGCCTTTGGACGCACAATGACAGCGGAGGCAAGCCCGTCTTGTATGCACTCGACACAACGACTTTTGAAGTGGTGCAGAAGATTACGCTTGCCAATGCGAAAAACAAGGATTGGGAAGATGTGTGTACCGATGGTGAAAAGGCTTTTGTCGGTGACTTTGGCAACAACAAAGGCAAGCGCAAAAACTTGAGAATCTATACATTCCTTTTGTCGGATCTTCCCGAAGAGGGTGATGCCACCTTGACGGTGGACTCCATCACTTTCCGTTTCGGCGACCAGACAGATTTCGAATTTATGAAGCATGAGCATGACTTCGACTGCGAGGCCATGTTTGCCACAGAGGATTACCTCTATCTTTTCAGCAAAGGCTGGGCAACGGGAATGACTCGGATGTATCGGCTTCCAAAAACACCTGGAAACTATGTTGCCGAGGTAGTCAACGGCTTTGACTCACAAGGGTTGATTACAGGTGCCGACTACGACAGAGAAAACCATGTTTTAGTTGTGGTAGGTTATGTGAAGAACATTTGGAAGCCTTTCATGTATCTTATTTTTGACTTTGACGAGGAGGGAGTGAAGCTCTCGAACCGTCGTTTCGAGTTGCCGCAATGGGCTGGCACCCAGACCGAAGGTATCTGTTTCTTCGATGAAGGAAAGTGCTATGTCTCGGCCGAGACTTCCCCTTCTTTCAGCGCAAGAGTATTTGTAGCCGATTTCAGGAGATGGATTAATAAAGAACTGGAAAACAAGGAGAAATGAAGCGGACGGTTTTGTTGATTTTGGCTTGGCTTACCCTTGTTTCATTGGGCTTTTCCCAGCATCCGAAAAAGGCGGTGAAGGCATACGAAGCTGCTGAGGAAGCTTTTATGAGACGAGATTATGAGAAAGCCCATCAACAATTATTGAGAGCTGTGGTGTCCGACCCCAACTATGCCGAGGCATGGCTCTTGGAGGGAGAGGTTGGAATGGAGACTAAGGATTATGACCTTGCGATGCTGGGCTATGAACAGGCTTTGTCCATCGACTCGATGCTGTTTCCTCCGGCAGCCATCACGTTAGCTCGCCTTTATGATGCCCGTTTCGAATACAAACACGAAATCGTCTTACTGAAATGGTATCTGTCGAAGCACTTGGGTGACAATGCCAATGATGTCACGGCAAGCCAACTGCTTGAGACAGCTGTTTTTCGCGATGGGGCAGTGAATCATCCTGTCGCTTTTGATCCTGAGAGCATAGGGACGGCTGTCAATACCATCAATGACGAATATGTGAATATGTTGTCATTCGACGGCTCCCAGTTGCTCTTCACCCGTAAGATGCCTGCAGACAACGGTTATCAGAAGGAGTCCTTGTTTGTTTCTTATTACCAAGATAGTTTGTGGTCTGAACCTCAGATTCTTGTCTTTTCCGACTTTCCGGAAGATGTCGACCCGGGTGCGGCTTTCATATCTGCTGACGGCAAGAGACTCTATTTGACTGGCTGTGGTTGGCAGCGCGATAGTAGCTGCGACCTATATGTCTCGGAATGGAATGGGGAGCAATGGTCGATGCCCAATCATCTTTCTGGAAGCATCAATACGAGAAGTTGGGAGTCGCAGCCTTGCGTGAGCAGCGACGGCAGGGAACTTTATTTTGTCTCACGTCGCTCGGGCAATGCCGACATCTATTGTAGTCCACGAAATGCTGATGGTAGTTGGGGCGAGCCCCAGAATCTTGGCACACCTATTAATACCAATGGCACTGAAATGGCTCCTTTCCTGCATCCCGATGGACACACATTGTATTTCTCCTCAGATACCCATGTGGGCATGGGCGGCTTCGACTTGTTCATGAGCCGCAGGGGAGAGGACGGAAGGTGGCAAAAACCTGTCAATCTGGGCTTCCCCATCAACACTCAAGGCGATGAAATCAACTTTTTTGTGGCCGCTGACGGTAAGACGGCCTTCATCTCTTCTCAGCGAGATGGGGGTCGAGGAGGCTATGACATTTACACATTTGAGTTGCCTGAGGAAATCCGCTCTGATTCGGCCAATTATCTTTCTACAGTGGATGTAATGGAACTGGCTCCCGGCGATGCTGTGGTGTTACAAAACATCCAGTTTGAATTCAATAGCTCTGCGTTGACTGAAGATTCGCAAACGGGCATTCGGATGCTGACCGACTTTTTGAAACGCAATCCGGAATTGAAGGTGGAGTTGGCCGGTCATACCGATAATGTGGGCAGCGAAAGCTATAATCTGAAACTCTCCACCGAACGCGCCGAGTCTGTTCGCAGCGCCTTGATGACCAGTGGCATTGAAGGAGAACGACTGACAGCCAAGGGATATGGCGCATCCCGTCCTGTTGCTCCCAACGACACCGATGAGCATCGTGCTTTGAATCGTAGGACAGAAATGATTATAATCAATTGAATATGAAAAAAATAGTATATTCATTATTTGCGTTGGCCATCATCATCTCGGCCTGTACGAAGACACCAGAGCCCATACGTTTTTCGATTTTGGGCGACAGTTTCTCAGCCTTTAAGGGCTATGTGCAGCCCGACTCCAATGATGTTTACCATTATGAAGACATTGGAGTGACGGGGCCGGAACAGATGTGGTGGTCGTTAGTAGCTGACTCGACGGGCTGGATACTTGAACGTAACAACTCATTCTCGGGTTCCCTAGTATGCAATTACGACTACGTAGGCTATTATGGGCAATACTCCTTCATCAACCGCATGGACGACTTGGGTCATCCCGACGTAATCTTCATCTTCGGTGCCACCAACGACGCCTATGCTCATAGTGACGGTAACCCCAACGACCCCGTCGTGTCGCTGGGCGAATACATTTACGATGACTGGACAAGCGAGAATCTCTGTGACTTTCGTCCGGGTTTATCTTTTCTCTTTCACCATTTGAAGAAGCGTTATCCAAAGGCCAGACTGTATTTTCTGCTCGACATGAACCTCGGATCAGGCGGAGTGACGGAACAAAGACGCACTGAATTCATTGAGTCGATACACCAAATCGCCTTTGATTACCGAGTTGACCTCATCGACTTGTGGGATATCCGAAAAAGCCAGTGGCATCCCAACGCAAAGGGACAGGCGGACATCGCTAAGCAGGTGCTGGAATACATCAACTTCGAACCGAATTAATGCTTGAAACGGTAACGAACCGTCAGCTCATCGTTGCTCGGAGTAGGCACATCCCAATAGGGTTTCTCGTCTTTAGAGTCTGTCGATTCATCGGTCACTGATTCTTTCGAAGCATTGACCTCATCTTCGTCTTCTTCATCCCAATGATACACCTCTTTCTGTGGCCCTTCTTTCCTTAGGAAAAAGGCTAGTAGCACGCCAATAATGGCACCGCTGAGATGGCCTTCCCACGAGATGTTTTGTGGTATGGCCAACGAGGGAATCATGCCCCAAATAAAGCTGCCGTAGAGGAATACCATAATAAGTGCGATGACGATGAGCATACGATTGCCACGGATGAAACCGCTTGTGATAAGGAAAAGGTTCAAGCCATAGACGAGGGCGCTGGCCCCGATATGGGTGGATTCTGGATTACCGATGCACCAAGTTATCAATCCGCTGGCGAGATAGATGATGAGCAACACACGATTAGCTATACTGGGATAGCAGTAGTATAACGCTGTTCCTAAAACGAGGATGGGAACCGAATTGGACAACAGATGCTCCCAGCTGCCATGCAGGAAAGGTAGGGTGAGGATGCCGATGAGACCTTTGGCAGTGTGAGGAATGACACCCCATCGGCTCAAATCGGTACCCAATGAGAACTCGATAATCTTCACCGTCCACATCAAGGCAATGATGAGCAACGGGATGATGAGGCTTCCCAAAAACTTCTTTTTTTCTGCTTTTTCGTCCATGCCGCTGGCTTTATCAAGAATCGTTCCGCTGCAAAGGTCGGAAATTTTGGCAGGATGGACAATATACTGCCTATCGAACTTATCTGCTTACGATGAATTTCCGGATATCCGTTCCGACTTTCAACAGGTAGATGCCGTTGGGGAGGTCAGGGCGGATGACTGTTTCGTGTGGATCAGAAGGGATTACGGCCTTGGTTGAGAATACCCTTTCACCGTAACAATTATAGATAATTATGTCAACCAACCCTGTCTCATTAGATTCTGTGATGATGTGCAGCTCGTCATGAGTAGGAACAGGGTAAATGGATTGTATGCTAGTGCTATTTTCTGCAAGGGCATACAGTTCAAACAATCGGTTGCTGAGGTCGGAGATCCTTCCTGCCAAAAACTGGTCAATCTCAAGCATGCTCGTTTCCCATGATTCTATGCTTTCAGGATTGTTGAATCTGGAGGATTGTCTCGGAATCTCTTCGGCTATCTGTGCCTGGGCGTCCTCGAAGATGGGTTTTGTGTTGGCGTAACTGAATACAGTGGGAAGAAGTTGCTCGAAACGTTCTAAGAATTTGCTTTTGAATGTCGGGTTGGACATCAGTTTCCTGAAAAACAAGGTGGCGGTTTTATTTGACGGATATAGCTGTTCTCCTTCATAGAAGGCATTGGCAAAAGCGTCAAACTGTGACAATGGCCTGAAGATACAGGCATCACCGTCGAAAAACAACCAACGCCATAAGCTGTTTCCCGCCTGCCAGCAGCGCATGTTGACGGCTGGCCAATCAAGATTGGAGCTGAAAATCTCAAAGATTTCATAATCGATGAAATTGCTGATGTCAATCCGTTCTTTCACGTATTGGTAATTGTCGTCTTCAGAGAGGTCATGGCCGTTCACCCATTCAAACAGATTCCGCAATGCTTCTCCCGATCCAAATTCACATCCCACACCATCCCATGTGTTGACCATGTTGATGGTGTTGAGATCGATGTCATAGTGGTCTTCAATATAGCGCTCATCAGGTTTTTCCTGCAAGTAATAGATGCCCCAATACTCTCCGTTGATGAACAATACCATGGGTCGTGATGAGAGACAATCGATGTCGAGTTGCTTTGTGATACGCCCACTGATGTAGTCTTGGCATCCAGCGCCGGTCCATGACCCTCTAAAGGGTTTGAGCTTTAGGTGTTTGAAGCTTTCTGCATCAGTGTCGTCAAAGAACTTGTATTTGAAGCGCTTTTTCCCATATTCCTCTCGAGCATAGATTTTCAGGCCTTTTTGAGGGTAGCGTCGGGTGCTGTTGCCATGTGTTCTCACACCAGCGCGTTGGTTGATGCCCCCGTTTCCTTGTTCGTAGAATTCAATATTGCATTGTCGTTCCCATTCCGATCCTGTCAGGTAGTAGTTTCCGGAGTATTCGTTTTCGGGAGAATAATGGATGCCAGGGACCAATATGCCACGCTCATGGTCAAACAGGTCGAGTGAATCGGCGCAAAGCGACATGACAGGAAGGTTGTTCGAGTAACTGTCTAAGGAACGGATGAAGTAACTGTTGGTCACTACATTGCCGATACGTTGCCCTTCGTCGTTAAAGGCAGCGGCTCGGATGACGATACATTTCTGAACCGTTTCGGGAGCATACCAAAGGTCCTCAGGGCTGGTTCTGACCTTAAAAATGTCAGAATGGGAATAAAGGCTTTGGTCAATGATGAGCGCGTTTGAATAGACGGGATCATCGGCTGTCGGCGTGTTACCATTGGTCGTATAATGAATGACCTTGTCGGGCGAATAGCCCGACAAGGTCAGTTCAAATGGGGTCTCGTAAAACCCACCATGGGTCGAAAACGTCACCTCCTGTGATTTGGCTGAAGCGATGCAAAGCAACATTGTTGCCGTCAGGAGATGACCTAAACGGTTCATGGCAGGAACGGCATCTTCACCACAACGGCCTTGATGAGCTTGTTGCGGATCTTGATGAAGATTTCGGTGTCCTTCTTGCTGAAGGCCTTCTTCACCAAAGCAGTGCCGATGTTCTTGCCAGTCGAGGGCGACGGGCTGCCAGAGCGCACCATGCCGATGACATTGCCTTCGGCGTCGCATACCTCGTAGCCATTGCGCGGAATGCCGCGGTCGATCATCTCAAAGCCGACAATCTTCTGGCTCACGCCATTAGCTTTCTGTGCGGCGAAGATCTCGCGGTTGAGGAAGTCGTTGCCGTCGACGAACTTGGTGATCCAACCCAAGCCAGCCTCGATGGGGCTGATGGTGTCGTCGATTTCGTGACCGTAGAGGCAGAATCCCTTTTCGAGACGGAGGGTATCGCGGCAGCCCAAACCAGCGGGCATGATACCGAATTCCTTGCCAGCCTCAAACACGGCGTCCCAAACCTTCTTGGCGTGGGCGACAGGGATGTAGATCTCGCAGCCGCCTGAGCCCGTATAACCTGTGGTCGAGAAGATAATGTTGTCGACACCAGCGAAGTTGATGATTTGGAAGGTGTAGTATTCCATATCCACCACGTTGGCCTTGGTGAGCTTCTGCATGGCTTTCAAGGCGTTGGGGCCCTGCACGGCCAGCTGAGCCCATTCTTCGCTCTCGTTCTTGAAGTCTTCACCGAGGGTCATGCCGAACTTCTCGGCAATCTGGCTCATCCAAGCCCAGTCCTTGTCGATGTTGGCGGCGTTGGGCACCATGAAGTAATGGTCGTCGGCGATGCGGTAGACGAGCATGTCGTCCACGATGCCACCCTTGCCATTCGGCAGGCAGGTGTATTGCACTTTGCCGTCGCTCAAAGCGGCAACGTCGTTGACGGTGCAGTATTGCATGAACTGCTTGGCCATGGGGCCTTTGGCGCGGAACTCGCCCATGTGGCTCACGTCAAACACGCCGACGTTATTACGAACGTTGTTGTGTTCTTCGACGAGGCCGGTGTATTGGATTGGCATGTCGTAGCCCGCAAATTCAGCCATTTTGGCGCCCAAGTCGTGATGAATTTGGTTGTAAGGGGTCTTCTTTAATTCAAGGTTTTCCATGGATTTATATCAATTTAAAGATTCAAAGATTCAATAGTGAGGTCTTCTTTAAACTCTCAACTCTAAACTCATCTGGTCGTGTCATGCAGCCCTTTCTTAAAGTAGGGGCCGAAAGTCAGTTTCTTGTAGTTGAGGTCGTACACGGTGACTTCGCGTGCGGGCTCGCCGTTAATCTGGCGTTTCAGTGTGCAGCCATTGGCAGGGTCGACCCAATATTGGATCACCGAACCGTCTTCGTTGTCAACGAAGAAATGCCAGCAGTTCACGTCAAGTACTTTCTCCATGCCGACATAATACTTGGATAGGTTGACCTTGTCCACCTCGTTTTCGAAGGCATCAAGTGGGAAGAAACTCTTGCCGAGAGGTTCAAACTCCCATTTCACGTCGTCGGTCCAGCCTTGGGCTTCGGGACGGTAATACCAGTTCTCGCCATCCTTGATGTCCCAGAAGCGGTCAATCTCTTTGCCGTCGTTGAAAGCCTCCTTGTTGCCGATTTTGACGTAGGTCTCACGGCAGTCTCTGGCAGGATTGGTCGACGTGATAAAGAAGTTGTCGGTGGGTGGGTTGAAGCTGTAGACACCAGTGAAAGGCTGAGTGGCAGGTTTGACAGGGATGACGACTTTCACTTCTGGCTCTTTAACGAAAATCGTGGCATTAGATAGAGTCTCGCCGAAAGTTGCGGTAACGACGGTAGTGCCTTTGTCTTTGGCAATGATTTGAAGCTCGTTGCCCGATCCAAGGATCTGGTACACAATGGATTTTGAATCAGAAACACTGTATCTGATGCTGCCAGGCTTCTCAAAGGGTTGCCAAACCAGGGTGTCTCCCACGTTCAGTTCAAACCTGGTCTCTTTGGTTTCTTGTGCAATGGCCATGCTTCCAAGGCACACACAGAATAAGGTGAATAGTAGCTTTTTCATTTTGCTGATATTTTAATGTTATGGTTTTAGGCGTCAAAAATAGATAAAAAATGAATATGAAGGGGTGAAAGGACTATTATTTTTTGCGTTTTGGGCAAAGACACTTGTTCAATTGTTCCATTCCCGTTCAAACGCCTCCCACATTTTGGTCTCATCGCGGATGGTTCTCCTAAGTTCTTCCAATCGCACTGCATTGTCCGATTCAGGAATCCAGAGGCGGAGATAGCCTGTGTCAGAATACTTCTCCAATAGGTGCGTGCGGAAGCGTTGGTATTGACCTTCCTTGTCCAATTCGGGGTAATGGTCAACGCCAAACTGAATGGTGCGGCGGATGACCTTTTCGGGTGTGATGAGGCGGTCGGCTTCGGCCACGATTTTACCGTAAATCGAACGCGGCTCATGGCCCGATGAAGCGCGATGGTCTTCGGCGGCCTGTGCCATGGTCTCTATTTGGGCTTCATCGAACCAATCGCGCAGTCGTTTGTCTTCGCGAATGATGCGACCCGAGACGAGATGATGCGTGTCGCGGCCTTCGCAGAGTCCTGTGTCGTGATAGGCTGCTATGGCGTAGACCATGTTCTTGTTCACTTCATAATGCTTGGCCAAGGCCATGCTTCTTTCGATGACCTCCTCGGCATGGTTGCGCTGGTGGGCGGCATCGAAATGCGTGTAGCGGGGCAAGATCTCCTGCTCGATGTAAGCAAGTAAGGATGTGTTTACCATCCGCCACCTCCTGCGCTCACCGTAGTGACCATCCCGTTGACATTGACCGTGGTCTGGTTACCGCCTGTGTAGATGACATTGCCGGTGTAATAGCCATGCCATTCTTCACCGCCACTGATGGTGCCGCCGTATTTCACGGTGTAACTATTGCCCGTTTGTAACTGCGGATCAGTGAAGAGCATCACCATGCCGTTGCCGCCTCCTGGACCTCCACCACCGCCAGTATAGGTTGGGCATTGGTAGGTGCAGATGACCGTGCCGTCCGACTTGAGGACTTGGATGGCGTAACCTTGCTGTGTGTTGATTTTCAACGAAGGTTGGGTGCAGACATTTTGGGTGGGGTTGCTGGTGCCGCCACCGGTGCCGATGCTGGTGCTGCCCGTGATCTTGAATTGGTTCCAGTCACAGTCGAAGCCTTCCTCGGGTTGACGCGAGCCGTTGGAGATGTTGAAGCCACCGTTGATGAACATTGTGCCGTTTGAGTCGGTGCCGTCGTTATTGTCACTATGAGCATAATATATACCGCCGTTGATAGTGAGGTTCTGGGCTGCATTGACGGCATCGTCTTTCTTGGAATAAGCCTCGATGTTGCCTCCGTTGATGGTCAAGATGGCCTTGCTCTCGATGCATTCACCACCTTCGTTCTGTGTCTGGGTGCAGTTGACGGTGATGTTGCCGCTGTTGATGGTCAGGTTGCCTTGGGCCTTGATGCCTTTAGGGTTAGCGTATTCGCCGCCACCCCAGGGACCGCCGCCGCCTTGCGTGATGGTGATGCGTTCTCCCGATGTGGTCACGTTGAGGTTGAGATCGTCGTTGTTGGCGCCTTGTTGGCCGATGACCAAGGTGCCACCGACTTTGATGCCCTTACCTCCCGTTCCTGAGCTGCTGAGGGTGAAGTTTCCAGCCAGAATCTCCATGTTGCCGTCGCATTTCAGGCACGATGAGGTGTAGGCATCCTTGTTGTTGCCACTAATGGTATAGGCGGCACCGTTGCCTTGCGTGGTGATATTAAAGTCGCCACCACTGATGGTTATGTTGCCATCGGCACTGATCGATTTACCGCCGTGGTTGGTGGTGGGCAGCGTGATGTGGAAGGCGCCGCCCGAGATGTTGATATTGGCGTCGCTCTTGATGGCGGTACAGTAGGCAGGCACGTTTTGGTTGTTCACCACTTCCATGACGGTATTACCCGAGGCAGTGATGGTGATGTCGCCGCCTGCAATGGTCACATCGCCCGTAGCCGTGATGCCCTTGGAGATGTCACCGGAGTGGGTGAGGTTGAGGGAGCCGCTGTTGATGTGGACGGTGCCGTCGCTCTTGATGCACTTGCCGTCTTGCGATAAGGATATGACAGTGATGTCGGCCGTGCCGCCGATGACGACGTCGGTGTCTGAGGAGATGGCGTGCGAACCAGTACCCGACACTTGTACATCCAAGGTACCACCGCTGATGTTGATGTCAGCATCGCCCTTGATGCCTTTACAGTCGTTGCCCGTGATGTTGAGATTAAGCGTGCCGCTTGTCATGGTGAAGGCATTTGTCACCTTGATGCTCCTTTGGCCTTCCGCTATTGTGTTGATGGTCAAGTCACCGTTACTGATATTGACAGTGCCTGAGAAGTCAAGGCCATCGGAACCTGGAGAGACGATGTCGAGCATGCCGCCGTTCCATGTCAGGTTGCTGCTACCGTGGATACCGTCGCTGTCGGTTTCGAGGATGCGGAGGGCACCCGAGTAGACGGTCATGCTGCCCTCTACGGAGATGCCATGCTTGCTGTTACCCGTAACTTTCAGGAGGCCCGTTCCGTTGATGCTGAGGTCGCCAGCCGAATAAAGAGCCCCATTGATGGGACTGTTGGCGTTGTCAGCAATCGTAGAGCTGCCCCTGAGGTTAAGAGTGACCGTGATAGGACTTGCGATATTGATGGCGGCGGTGTTGCCGCTGGTCAGCGACAAGTTGTTTAATGCCATGAAAAACGAATTGCTGCTGTTGAATGTCAACGAACCGTTGGAAGAACTACCTGAAACGACATACGGCACGTTGGCCATGGTTGAGTTCACCGTGACATTGGCATTACTGTTCGTGATCGTCACGCCGTTGCTAGAGAATGGATTGACTACATTCACGCTCGTTCCATTATAAATAATGTAAACTGTGTCACCTGGCGGAGGAAGTTCCTCTCTCACGAAAGTGATGCTGTCGAAAGAGGAAAGAGGGAAGGAAGCAGTTCCTGACTCACCGTTGATAAGCATGTTGGCGGGTTGGCTACCCTGGAAACGGATATCTTCGATGGTGTTCACGTCGTTGTCGTAAACCACCGTACCGTTATTGTGAAGGTTGATGTGATAGTTCTGTGCGCTGAGGCCTATGCAACCAAGCAGGAAGGCCATGACAAACAAGGTCTTTCTCATAGCTTGATCATTTTAAAGGTTTGGGTCTCAGTCTTGACAAGATATAGTCCTATAGAGAGGTCAGAGATGTCAATCAGTTGATTTGCTGTGGCTTCCAATGACTTCACCAACCGGCCGTCAAGGGCATAGATATGAACGGTCTCTTTGCCGTTGAGGTCAGGAAATACGACGACATTATGGACGGGGTTGGGGAAGAAATAGTTCGAGTTTCCAGTTGATTCAGAAACGCCTTCTGTCTCGCTGCAAGTGATCTTGCGGATGTCGGCCAGATTGATTCTGTCAGTTTTGGCGTTGATGGCAATTTCAACGACAAGTGACTCATTGTCTTCGAAATAGACACGGTCGCTTTCGGTCATTTCATAGGAGCGTTCGGTGCCATCGTTCATGTAGATGGTCATTTGGGCGGATTGTGCTGTGAGGTGGAAGACTAACCCCAAGGTGAAGGCTATGAGCCACAATCCGCGTCGGAAGATGCGTTTCATAGGTGTTGAATTATGTATGCATATAAAGCGAAAAATGCAAAGATACACATTATTATTATGTGTGTCGCAGTTTTGAAGAAATTAATTGAGTTCAGAGGAGAGATAGGGTCTTGTGACCGATTCCGAACAATGTAGCATTTCCATAGGTGTACCAGTGAAAATGACCTTGCCACCCATGGCACCGCCGCCAGGACCGAGTTCAATGAGGTAGTCGCACTGCTTCAGCATCTCCAGGTTGTGCTCGATGAGGAAGATGGTGTTGCCCGCTTCGACCATGTTGTCGAACAGGTCGAGAATGCGCTTGATGTCGTTGAGGTGGAGGCCGTCGGAAGGCTCGTCCATGATGAAAATCTTGCCCGCGTCGCGGAGATACGAGGCTAGCTTGATGCGCTGCAACTCACCGCCAGATAGGGTCGAAAGCGACTGATTCAGATGTAAATAGCCCAACCCGACCTTTCGCAACGGCTCTAGCTTCTCGGCAATGACGGTGCCAGCAAACAACTCTGAGGCTTTGTTGGCAGTCAAGTCCATTACCTCGGCGATGTTCATGCCGTTGACCTTATAAGATAAGACCTCGTTGCTGTAACGCAATCCGCCACAAGCCTCGCAAGTGGTCTCGATGGCATCCATGAAAGCCATGTCGCTGACGATGACGCCTTTGCCTTGACAGACGGGACAGCCGCCCTTGCCATTGAAGGAGAACAAATCGGCTTTGGTCTTGTTCACTTTGGCGAAGAGTTTGCGGATGTCATCGGCCACTTCGAGATAGGTGGCAGGGGTGGAGCGCAGGCTGATGCCGATGTTCTTTTGGCTGATGTAGACGATGTCCTCGGGTTGCGGATAGGCCCTGCGGAAACACTCCATCAGCGAACTCTTGCCAGAACCAGCTACGCCCGCGATGCCACACATCACACCCAATGGCAAGTCAACGCTCAAGTCTTTGATATTGTGCAGTGTGGCGTTCTCCAAATGGAAAAACGACTTGGGAAGGCGAACTTGTTCCTTAATGGAACTTGTTGCGCTGAGTGAGGTACCCGTGAGAGTTCGGCTATGAAGCAACTCTTCGTAGCTCCCTTCGAATACGATTTCGCCGCCTTTCATGCCTGCTCCAGGACCCATGTCGATGACATGGTCAGCGATTTTGATCATCTCCTTGTGGTGTTCAACGAGGATGACGGTGTTGCCGTGGTTCTTCAGTTTCTGCACCGACTTCTGCATGAGCAGGATGTCGTGGTTGTGCAGGCCCACGCTGGGCTCGTCGAGGATATACATCACGTCGGAGAGGGGAGAGTTGATGTATTTGGCGATCTTGCAGCGTTGTGCCTCGCCGCCCGAGAGCGTGCCGATGGCACGGTCGAGGGTGAGGTAGCCTAGGCCGATTTCCTCCAAAGCGGCTAAACGTTCAATGGTAGCATGGCGTATGTCAGCAGCCAGCGGATTGTCGATGGTTTCCATCCATTTACGACAGTCGGCAATGCTCATGGCGGTCACTTCGGCGATGTTCACGCCCTTGAATTTGCAGGAGCGTATCTTCTCGTTGAGACGTGTGCCGCCGCAGTCGGGGCAGGTGCCCATCGTCAGCATGGGGTTGAGCACGGCGGCATGGAGCAGACCTTCTTCCGAGTTGATGATGCTGCGGTACATGCGCGGGATGAGACCCTCGTATTTCGCACTTTTCGGCCAGTTGGAGGGCGGATTCTTTAGCCTGATTTGCGGCGAGTTGAGGAACAAATCGAGTTCTTCGGGCGAGTAGTCCTTGATTTTCTTGTCGAGGTCGAAGAGGCCGCTGTGGGCGTAACGGATCCAACGCCATCCGCCCTTTCCGAAGGCGATGTAGTGGATGGTGTCCTCGTCGTTGAGCGACTTGTCGAAGTCAACGAGCTTGTGGATGTCCAACTCGCGGATTTCGCCCAATCCTGCACAACGCGGACAACTGCCTGAAGGATGGTTGAACGAGAAGGCATCGGAATAGCCCACGAATGGCTGGCCAATGCGGGAGAACAACAGACGCAACAAAGCGTAGATGTCCGTGTAAGTACCTACCGTGGAGCGGGAGTTGGAGGTCGGTTTGCGCTGCTCGATGACGATAGCAATGGGCAGGTTCTCTATGTCGCTCACATGCGGACGGCCATATTTGGGCAAATATTGTTGTGTGAACGAAGGGAAAGTGTCGTTCAACTCGCGCCGCGACTTGGCGGCAATGGTATCCAACACCAACGACGACTTGCCCGAACCCGACACGCCTGTCACTACTGTGATTTGCCGCTTCGGAATCTTGACGGTGACATGTTTCAGGTTGTTCTCGGTCGCGTCTTTGATGAGGATATAGTCGAATTCGGCAGGGTTTTCCATAAGGTTTTAGGTTGGGTTAGTGGATATGGCACATCTTCACTTTAGCCATGGGGATTTCGCTTTCAGCCACGGTCATAAGGTCTCTATCAAGAATCACGAAATCAGCGTCTTTGTCGACTTCGATGCTGCCTTTGCGACCTTCAAGGAAGCAGCCTTTGGCCACCCAGATGGTGATGGAACGCAGGGCTTGTTCGCGGGTGAGAGCGTTCTCCATTTGGAAACCCTCGGCAGGCGTGCCGTCAAAGTGCTTACGGGCCACAGCGGCATAGAAGGTATAAATGGGGCTGATGTCCTCGATGGGGAAGTCGGTGCCGTTGATGACCCAACCGTTTTGCTGCAGCAACTGTTGGTATGCGTATGCGTTTTTGATTCGTTCGCCGAGACGCTCATCGGCCCAGTCCATGTCGGAGGTGCAGTGGGTGGTTTGAATGGAAGGGATGACAGAGAATTCACCAAAGCGTTGGAAGTCCGCGTCGGCCACCGTTTGGGAGTGTTCGATGCGCCAGCGTAAATCATTTTTGCCTTTCAGGTATTCCGAAAAGATGTCCAAAATATGGTGCACGCCGCCGTCGCCGATGGCATGGCAGCACACTTGATAGCCAGCATCGTATGCCTTTTGGCAGACATGACGGTAGAACTCGTCACTTTCCAAAATCAAACCGTCGTTGGTCGGGTCGTCTGTGTAAGGTTCAAGCAGTTTCGCGCCGCGTGAACCCAAGGCACCGTCGGCATAGATCTTCACGCTGCGGACGGTGAGCCTTTCCTTGTCGATGACACCTTGACGCATGAAGTGGTCCATAGTCTCATCATCAGGGTTGACCATCGCGTTGACGTGCATCTTGAGTTGTCCAGTTTGTTGCAGGCTGTCTATAAGTTCAATAGTAGCGATGTCTTGTCCTGCATCCGTGACGCTGGTCAGGCCGACGCTCATGCAGTTTTCTTGCGCTTTCAGTAGGGCTTGAATGCTTTGTGCAGTCTCCATCTTGGGCACCAAGGCCTTGGCGGCATCGGCGAGGTTGTCCAACAACACGCCCGTGCAACGACCCTCTTTGACGATAGCCATGCCGCCGTCCATCTTTGTGTTCGCGTCAATGTTGGCCAATTCAAGAACTTCTTTGGATACCAATACCGCATGTCCATCCACACGGGTCAGCAGGACTTTCTTGTTGGGGAAGGCCTCTGCAAGCTTTTCGTTATCGGGGAACTCGGCCACTTCCCAGAGGTTTTGGTCCCAGCCGCGACCCAAAAGCCATTCGGAAGGGTAGAGGCTGTCGTGTGCCTTGAGGCGTTCGATGACTTCGTCGAAGGAGCGGCAGCCTTTCAGGTCGGCCCAACGGACGAGGTTCTCGCCGTAGCCCGTGAAGTGGCTGTGTCCGTCCATGAAGCCGGGATACACTGCATCGCCTTGGGCGTCGATGGTTTCCTTGGCAGCGTATTGGCGCATGATGCTCACTTCATCGCCGACGGCGACAAACTTACCGTCTTTCACGGCAAAGGCTTGGGCTTTGGAGAAGTCCTCGTCGACGGTGTAGATATTGGCATTGTGGATGATGAGGTCGACGGGAGTTTTTTGGTTACAAGAGTTCATAAAGATCAAGATTAAAACGATGAACGCTGTGATGTTAAGTATTTGTTTTACAAGTGTTTTCATTTTTATAATAGGTTTTTGTATTTATAGCCATTCCACTTTTCCGCTTAGGAGGTCATAGAACGCCGCGACGACTTTGGCTCCAACATGATGGACGATTTCATCCTTCTCAATCAGTTGTGCCATCTTTTTTGCATGACGTCGGGCGTTGTCGTTGATGCAACAGTCGGAACTTATTGAAGGCTTGATGCGTTTGGCGAGGTCAAGGATATGGCCGGGCAATTCGCCACCTTGGCAGGTCGCCGTGACCGCGCCACAGCTGGAATGCCCCAACACAACCACTAAAGGCGTTCCAATGTGCTCAACAGCATACTCTACCGAGCCCAAAACATCATCGTCCACCACATTGCCCGCATTGCGAATGACGAAAAGATCGCCGAGTTTCTGGTCAAAGATGATTTCGGGAGCCACGCGGCTGTCAGAACAGCACAGCACCACGGCAAAGGGATGCTGACCTTCGCACAAAGCCTTGCGGTCTTCGGCGTAGGTGCCTTTTGGTAACAGGTTTCCTGTAATAAAGCGTTCGTTGCCTGCTTTGAGGGATTGGAGGGCGGTATTGAAGTCTATATTCATGTGCAAAGATTTTGAATCGCAAAGATATGAAAACTCACAATATCTCCCGCGCAATCCAAGCGCAGGCCTCGGCATCGGCCAGAGCATGGTGATGATTGACGAGATGATAGCCACAGGCCTCGGCTACGGTGTGCAGCTGATGGTTGGGCAACAGTTTGCCAAAGTGTTTGCGCGAGGCACGGCAGGTACAGTAGAACTGATAATCGGGATAATCCATTTGGTAACAACGCATCACGGCCTTTAGGCAGCCTTCGTCGAAGGGACTGTTGTGGGCTACAAGTGGCAAACCTTCAATCAGCGGTTCGATTTGTTGCCAAACGTATGGAAACACAGGTGCGTCCTCTGTGTCCTCTTGGGTGATGCCGTGGACGAGCGTGTTCCAGTAGTTGTAATAGTTCGGTTCTGGTTGGATGAGGGAATAGAACGAGTCCACGAACTCACCTTCTTTCACAATCACCACGCCAACGCTGCACACGCTTGTGCGCTCGTTGTTGGCGGTCTCGAAGTCTATGGCGGCGAAGGAGTTCATGAGGTTGTAATAATGACTGCAAAAATGCTGATTTTTTTGAAACGAAAGGCCACTTTTTTCTATTTTTGCACCAATAACAACTGATGTTTTAAAACACTATGTCATGAGGATTTGTGTGATTGGCGGAGCGAATGCCGATATCATTGCCACGAGCTTCAACGCTTTTGTGCCTGGTGATTCCAACCCTGGCACGGTGCGCCTGACGGCGGGTGGGGTAGGGCGCAACATTGCCCATAACCTTGCCTTGCTGGGTGATGAGGTCGTCTTCTTGACGCAATTCGGTGGCGATGACTTCGGCCAGTTTACCGCCGAGAGTTGCCGAAAAGCACACATTGACATCAGCCTCTGCGACTATGCAGCCTCAGGCACACACTCCTGTTTTTTGAGCATCAACGACTGTGACGGCGAGATGGTCGGCGGTGTGGCGGATATGGCCGCTGCCGATGGCATCACTCTCGAATGGTTGGCAAAAAAGATGGAGAAGTTGGGCGATGTCGATGTGTTCGTAGCCGATGCCAACATTCCCGTCGAGACCTTGGCTTATCTTATCGACCATGCCGACAAGCCGCTTTATGTGGATGCTGTTTCGGGTGCCAAGGCTGCCAAAATCAAAGAGGCTATGGCAATGTCTGTCAAAAAGCACTTCTTCACGCTGAAATGCAATCAGATTGAAAGTGCTGTGCTCTCCGACTTGCAAGGTGTCAACAGGCGATATGTCAGCCTCGGAGCGGATGGTTTGGAGGTCGTTGAAGGCGACGCCAAGCACCATTTTCCTGCTTTGCCTTGTCATGTGGTGAATGTCACGGGAGCCGGCGATGCACTTATGGCGGGCATCATCCACGCAGGTCCCCAAGCTACCATTGAAGAAGCCGCGCACATCGGCCTGTTATGTGCAAAGAATAACATTGAAAGTCTTGATACCGTAAACCAACAACAACCATGAACAAATACTTAGACCTTTCGCCCGAAGTTAATGAAGCACTGCAAAAAGGAAAGCCCGTTGTGGCTCTCGAATCGACCATCATATCACATGGAATGCCTTATCCTCAGAATGTGGAGACGGCGTTGCGGGTGGAGCAGACCATCCGCGACGAAGGGGCAGTGCCTGCCACCATCGCCGTCATCGGAGGCCGCCTGAAGGCAGGCTTGACCCCATCGGAGATTGAATATCTGGGCAAGAAAGGCACCGCTGTCACCAAGGCCTCACGCCGTGACCTGCCTGTGCTCGTGGCACGCGGACAAGATGGCGCCACGACGGTAGCCACGACAATGATCATCGCGGCATTGGCAGGCATTCGCGTGTTTGCCACAGGTGGCGTAGGCGGCGTGCACCGTGGTGCAGAGACCACCATGGACATTTCTGCCGACCTGGAGGAGCTCGCTCGTACTCCCGTCATGGTCATCTGTGCCGGAGCCAAATCGATTCTCGACCTGGGACTCACCCTTGAATACCTTGAGACCAAGGGCGTGCCAGTAATCGGTTATGGCAC
This sequence comes from Bacteroidales bacterium, assembly GCA_017651645.1. The sequence goes on along the minus strand of JAGCCO010000004.1, from coordinate 18,076 downwards.
GGAAGAACTGCCCGCTTTCTACACCCGAAAGAGTGGCTTCAGGGTGGATTATCGCCTCGACACTCCCGAGGAGGTGGCCAAGGCCTTCATCGCCAAGCAGGAGATGGGACTCGGCGGTGGAATGTTGGTCACCAACCCCATCCCAGAGGAGTATTCCATGGATGCCGACCGCATCAACGCCGCCATCGACGAGGCCGTGGCCGATGCCAAGAGGTTAGGCATCCATGGCAAGGAGACGACGCCTTATTTGTTAGCACGCATCAAAGACCTCACGGGCGGCGACAGCCTCGCTTCCAACATCCAGTTGGTGCTGAATAATGCCCGCTTGGCGGCGCGTGTGGCGAGGGAGATGAATCGTCTACCATTACTATCGAAATAAGAGAATCATTGCGTCAGGGTTCCGTCCCTTCCACGGGAATTCCATTCCCGCCGCAAAAGCCCAAAAAACATGACAAATGCAAGCCCTCCCATACCCAACGAAACTTCCGTCTGGCAACAGCCCGGTGCATGGCGCAAGCCGTGCATCGTGCATGTGACGATGGTTGCCAGGGGACGCGAACTCCTTTTCGGCACTCTTACTCACAATGGAACACATGCCGAGGTGGAGAAGACGGCCATCGGCTGGATCCTCATCAACCAACAGCAACGAATGCTGCACCTTTGCCCTGAGATAAAAATCCTTGCAGACAAAGTTATGCCTGACCATCACCATATCGTTTTGCAAGTTCGGCGCACCATGACGCGTAGCATCAAAGAAGTGGTGCGCGGCTACATGCAGGGCTGCAAGGCTGAAGCCCGAAAGTTGGGCTTTGAAGGAAACCTGTACGACGCGCCACCTTATTACCGCGTGCTTACTCATAAAGGGCAGCTAAAGGCGATGATAAACTATGTGTATGCCAATGCCGAGCGTTCTTGGCAACGCAAACAAAACCCTGACCTTTTCAAGATGCGCCGCAGGAGTGAGGCTTGCAACATGCTTTTCACCTCAATGGGCAATCATTTCCTGCTTGACTGGCCTGACCGCCAATTGGTGGAGATGTCGCGCAGTGCCACGGATGAGCAAGTCCGACAAAGGCTCAAATCTGTGTTGGCAGCGGCACAAAACGGTGCCGTGACCTATACCGCTTCCATCAGTAAGGCTGAGCAATTTATAGCTCGGACTCTGCGTGAGCAGGGCTTCCCGTTAGTCGTCCTTCTCAATGATGGTTTCCCCGAGGAAGGTTCGCCGCATGAGCGATTTTTCAAGCCGGGAGGCGTTTATTTTGAGGCATGCTCCCAAGGGAAACTGTTGCTTTTGGAGCCCATGGAACAGGTTTTCGATTGCCCCTTCATCCGCCAATCTGTCGAAGAAACGCTTCGCCGCAAGGCTGAAGCCAAGCATTTCGAATACAAACCGATGGCAGCCGATTCGTTGCGCTATCGTTTTGTCGCTCTCAATGAGATGGGAAAGAGGCTTGTTGATGGGCGTGGGGCGGATGGAATCCGCCTTTAAGGGACGGGACAGGGTTCAATGCTTCTATTTCTTTTCTTTGCCCTAGAAAACAATCAAATCATCCCTGGCCCCTCAATTAGTTTAGCATGGGTGTATTTCCCTTCGTTGAGAGTTTCCTTAATGGTTGTTCCGTCAAGGATATAGTATTCGTCATAGTCCGCTCGGTAAACCAAATATCTTGCGTAGTCCAACAAATCTTCCACCGTTTTCTCTGTCAGTGGCTGCCACGGGATTTGCGGATGCTTATCGGCATACAAACCACCGGCAATGAAGGCATTCACGATGTCGTCCCATTCGTATTCGGTATGCTCAAAGATATACCAATTGTCAACTTTGCAGGCGTGGAAGAATTCGTTGTTTCGGGACATGATGTTTCGTTTTTCAGATAAATGATTATCTCCACTCAGCAATCCATTTTTGGATTTCCTTCACCCGCAATGCGTACTTTTCCAGCTGCCCCTCAATAAAGTCGTCGCTGTATTTGCGGTCGCAGAAGCCGTTGCCGCGGGCCACGTATTCATCGTCTTCGAGTGAGCCGAGGACTTCCTCGTAGTTTTCATAATACTGCTGATTGTCGCGCAAGAGGCGTTGCAAGTCCTCAAGATCCGCCTCGATGTGCTCGCCAGTTGAAAAGGTGAATCGCTTTTTCATGGCTTATCCGATGGATTGCAAGTCTGTGAGTTTCTTGTAGACGCCACCAAGGGCGATAAGGTCGTCGTGCTTGCCGCGCTCGATGATTTGGCCTTTTTGTAGCACCACGATTTCGTCGGCGTATTGTATGGTCGAAAGGCGGTGGGCGATGACGATGGAGGTGCGCTGACTCATCACCTTCGACAAGGCGTCTTGCACCAATCGTTCGCTCTCGGTGTCCAATGAAGAGGTGGCTTCATCCAAGATGAGGATGGGTGGGTTCTTCAGCACGGCACGGGCAATGCTCAAGCGCTGGCGCTGGCCACCAGAGAGGTTCATGCCTCGGTCGCCGATGCGGGTGTCGTAGCCGTGTTCCAACTCCATGATGAACTCATGCGCGTTCGCGATCTTGGCCGCCTCGACAACCTGTTCCTTAGAGACATCTTTCATGCCGAAGGCGATGTTGTTAAAAACAGTGTCGTTGAAAAGGATGGTCTCTTGCGACACCACACCCATCAGACCGCGCAAATCGCCAATTTTGTAATCGCGAATATCGTGTCCATCGATGCAGACAGATCCTGCGTCCACTTCATAGAAGCGCGGTAGGAGGTCGGCCATGGTCGACTTGCCGCCACCGCTCTCGCCCACAAGGGCGATGAACTTGCCTTTAGGGATCTTCAAGTCGATACCCTTCAAGACCTCGTCCTTGCCGTAACTGAAATGCACATCCTTATATTCAATGCTGTCCTTGAAGTCTTTGATTTCAATGGCATTCTCTTTCTCGGTGATGACCTCTTCGGCATCCAGAATCTCAAAGATGCGTTCCGCCGAGGCAATGCCTTTCTGCACATTGTAGTAGCCTTGCGAGAATGATTTGGCAGGGGTGATGATTTGTGAGAACACCACGATGTAGCTGATGAAACTGCCAGCGTCGATGTGGTTGCCGCCGCCTAATATCAGTTTGCCACCAAACCAAAGAACAAGAATGACCACTGCCGACGAAAGGAACTCACTCATCGGGGAACTCATGTCACGCTTGCGGTGGATGCCACGGAGCACCTTGGTGTAGTCGCTGTTTTGTTCTTCAAACTTGTCGCTGGAATAGCGAATAGCGTTGAAAGCCTTGATGATTCGCAAACCGGAAATGGTTTCCTCCACAGTGGAGATGATGCCCGCCAATTTGGTCTGTCCTTCCTTCGACTCTTTTTTCAGCATCTTGCCGACCTTGCCGATAAGCAAACCTGCGACGGGCAGCACGAGGATGACAAAGAGCGTCAGTTTCGGACTCAAAGTCACCATGAAGAGGAAGAAGAACAGGATGGTCAATGGGTCTTTGATGAGCATTTCCAAGTAGTTCAAGATCGAGACTTCAACCTCTTGCACATCCGTGGTGATGCGGGCGATGGTGTCGCCTTTCTGCCGGCTGTGGTAGAAGGAGAGGGGCAGGATGAGGATCTTGTTGTAGACATCGCGGCGCAAGTCGTGGACGGCTCCCACGCGCACGTTGGCCATGAAATAACAGGCGAAGAATCTACCGAGGTTACGGAAGAAGAAGGCCACAAGCAGCAACAGGCACATGAAGACCAACGCATGGTATTTGCCCCCACTAGCGATGAGGTTGCTCATGAACCAGTTGAGGTAGCCCATCAAGTAGTCGGAGGTGAATGAAAACTCGGGCTTGGCCATGACTTCTACCGCGCCTTCCTTGAATAATAAGGTGAGGAACGGCCCGACCAAGGCAAAGGAGAACAGCGAGAAGAAAATGGTCATCAGGTTGAAGACCAGATTCAGGACGATGCTGCCCCAATACGGCTTGACGTATGTGAGGACGCGGGAGAAAGTCTTTTGCTTGGCCATAGGCGTTGGGTTGCTCTTATCTCAAACGCGGTTTCCGCTCAATAATTGTATCCCGTGTAATTCTCCGGCGTAATCGCAGCTAATTCCGCTTTAATCTTCTCGCTCACCGGCAGGCCTTTGATGAACTCGTCAATGGCGGCCTTGTCAATGTGTTTGTTGGTGCGGGTGAGTCCTTTCAGCAGTTCGTAGGCACCTTCCACCTGCTCACGGCGGAGGATGGTCTGGATGGCTTCGGCCACAACGGCATAGTTCTGCTGCAGGTCTTGGCGGATCTTGTCCTCGTTGAGCAAGAGCTTGTCCAAGCCCTTCATCAGCGACTTGAGCGCAATCAGCGTATGGGCAATCGGCACGCCAATGTTACGGGTGACGGTAGAGTCGGTGAGGTCACGCTGGAGGCGGCTGATGGGCAACTTGGTGCTGAGGAAGGTGAGGATGGCGTTGGCCATGCCGAGGTTGCCTTCGGCGTTCTCGAAGTCAATGGGGTTCACCTTGTGGGGCATCGCCGATGAGCCGACCTCGCCTGCCTTGATCTTCTGCTTGAAGTATTCCATCGAGACGTAGAGCCAGATGTCGCGCGAGAGGTCAATCAGGATGGTGTTGACGCGGCGCAGGGCATCGAAATAGGCGGCCATGTAGTCGTAATGCTCGATTTGCGTGGTGGTCTGCTGACGTTTGAGTTTCAGGCTCTTCTCCACGAACTTCTTCGCGAAGGTGGGCCAGTCGATGTCGGGGTAGGCCACCTTGTGGGCGTTCATGTTGCCCGTGGCGCCGCCGAACTTGGCCGTGAAGGGCACGCTGTTGAGCATCTTCAGCTGGTCGTTGAGGCGCTCCACGAAGACGTAGATCTCCTTGCCCAGATGCGTCGGGCTGGCGGGCTGACCGTGTGTCTTGGCCAGCATAGGGATGTCTTTCCATTCCTTGGCCATGCCTATCAGCTTGTCGACGAGGTCTTCCAAGGCGGGCTTCACCACCAGTTTGTGCGCCTCCATCATCGAGAGCGGCACGGCGGTGTTGTTGATGTCCTGCGAGGTGAGACCGAAGTGCAGAAACTCCTTGAATTCGGTGAGGCCGAGCTCGTCGAAGCGGCGTTTCAGGAAATATTCCACGGCTTTCACATCGTGGTTGGTCTCTTTTTCTATCTCCTTGATTTCCAAAGCGTCTTCTGTTTGGAATTCCTCATAGATGGCGCGGAGGTCGTCGTAGTCGCCGTTGAACTGCTCAAGTTGCGGCAAAGGCAGTTCGCACAAGGCGATGTAATACTCCACTTCGACCATCACGCGATAGCGGATGAGGGCAAATTCACTGAAAAAGTCATCCAGTTCAACGGTCTTGGAACGGTAGCGCCCGTCGACGGGCGATATTGCTGTTAATGGATTGAGGTTCATCGTTTAGGTGTTAAATGAAAAGTATCGCAAAAATAGGGATTTTTGCGATACTTTTTTCGGTTTGCGAAATTTATTGTTTACTTTTGTAAGCGTTTCGCAAGAGTTCCATGATGGCATTAAGTTGCGGCGGAGCAAAACCGCTATTGTTGATATACCGATGATATTGGCCATTCATTATGTATTCCAGTTCGAATGTGCAACCATCAATAGCACGCACAAATTCCTCGTCAGGTAGTCCGGCACGATGAAAGGCGTCAACAGCCGTGCTCACCGAGTCTAGTTCGTAAGCGGAAAGAGTGTAACGCTCGTTGTCTTTTAATCTATTATCTTTTATGCTAAGTCTCTTACGGTATAATCGGTTTCCTTCAACGCGATATATTAACACGCCCCACCCTAATGGGTCGTCTATAATAAGGCGCATGGTGCCGTCGGCCGCAATGGGGTAACATAGACTTTTCTCGTGGGCTTTTCCGAGGGTGTAGTTGCGGGCGAATTCGTTTTCCTGCTCATGTTGCTCCCAAGGAGAGAATAGGTTGACAGTGGTGTCCATCCACCATTTTTCAGGCATCTCGGGGTGTGGAAAATACGTGTGCTTGTCTGGACTTTTCGGGGTCTTTAGTTTCGGCGTTTCTCCAAGATGATATGCTAATTGGCGCAATGGATAGTATAGGTAGGGGTATTGCTTACTGGCAAGCAGACAATAGCGATAGGCACTGTCGGCGGCATGAGGCCATGTCCGCCACGAGGCGAAAGGCGCAACCCAGTCGGTATAATAGAGCCGTGCAAGTTTCAGAGAGCGGGATTCTTTGTCAAGCCAAACTTCATCCCTGTCATACCAGAGCGTGTCATGTCCTTTTAGGTCATGCGACCATCGTGTTGCCCTGCTGAATAGTGTGCTATCTTTTTGGGCTTTGGTCCAGAACATTTCTTCCTTTTTGGGAATGGGTCGCAACACCAACGAATCGATGTGTGTGTCCGCAGTAATTGTGAATACAGGATAGTCGTAGAGTGTCTCGAATTCGCAGTAATAAAAGTGACATCGTGAGCCAATGGCAATGTCGTTGAAGCATATTGTAGCAGTGGTGTCATACTGATAACGCACGGAATCCTCACCATCCACTTTTAGGCAGGCAGGAAAGACCAAAAAATTATGGTCTAAAGGTTTTTCATTGGTAGGTAAAAACACATATACCCGCGCCGAGAATGACACTTGTGCAGAGACTACCATCGTAGACAATTGCAATAGCATTAGAATCGGTAAAGCAATAAAAGGTAATCTTTTCATAAGGCTATAACAAAAGTATCGCAAAAATAGTGCTTTTTGCGATACTTTTTCCAATCGGTTATAAAATTGTTGCCTTTAAGATACAAGCGTTGTTCATTCATATCTAGGTGGTCTCTTATAAAACACTACCTCGATGTTCTTTTCGTGTTTTCTGATTCCAACGAAAATGAAATCTTTTCGTGCTATTTCAAATGATACCGTCGGACTTGAATTGACTTTAAGCGACAGCTGCTTGATAGTTTGAATATTAGGTATTATAAATTCGGCAGATGTTTCCGTTGAGGGTTCGGTTTGTACTATTGAGTCTTGAACAATAGTTTTTCCATTTGCACTGATGGATATCGTGTCATCAATAAACCAGCCCTCAACTTCGACATATAGAACATTGCGATCCACATCTGTATCGAACCAGTCTTCCATTGACTCTCCATCATAAGAATAGAGAATATGAAAGTCGTAAACATCTTGATTGTTTGTTGTGATCTCGTCATTGCTTTGTCGCCTCTCTTTGCATGACGGAAGACAAAGCAATAGGAAAAGCAGGGCTAGTAATGGTAATCTTTTCATGGTTGGATGTTTATTTGTGGCGAATATTTATTCTCTATTCTATTCGGTATTCAATGACTATACTATCCCCTGTAATCTTTGGGCCAGAATGGTATTTAAGATTGATTTTGTGTTCGTACCATTCGTTTTCGTAAAGATAATCTATGGTATCTTTAAGTATAATGGTGTTGTAACGAGCTGCGCCATTTTCAATCTCGAATGTACATTCTCCATCTACTACACCCATTATGTGAATTGATACACTTGAAGTCCAAGTCGTTGTGTCGGATGCAGATAATATGATATTACATGGCTTTGAAACATCTTTTATCACATATCTATCCATGCTGTGATTATAGGAACACGAATTCAATATGGCAACAAATACGGCGAGAATATATACCAGTTTCTTGCTCATGTTTTTCTATTGAGTGTGAAAAAAAAGTATCGCAAAGGTAGGAAGAATATGGTTAATAACTAAATAAAAATGCCGTTTGGCAGGCATTTTCTCTGTTTTGTTGGAAAAACGGACAAAATAATTCAAAAATATGTTGGAAAAACGGACAAAATGTATTTATTTTGCGATGGAAAAACGCCCCCGCCTTCCTAAAAAAAAGCCACATTGCCACCAATTACATACACGGTTGATTTGTCGGGATTGAGATAATCAGTCAACAAAAAAAGTATCGCAAAAAGCCTATTTTTGCGATACTTTTTCAATTGGCTTAAAAAAACCTGCTTATGCATGCTCCAACTTGTCATTTGAGCCCAAGACATTGATGATCTTGTGCTCATAGAGCTTCTTCATGCTGTCGCGGGCGGGACCGAGGTACTTGCGCGGGTCGAACTCGGCGGGTTTCTCGGCGAAGGTCTTGCGGATAGCGGCGGTCATGGCCAAACGGCTGTCGCTGTCAATGTTGATCTTGCAGACGGCACTCTTGGCGGCCTTGCGCAGCTGCTCCTCGGGGATGCCGACGGCGGCCTTCAGCGCACCACCATATTTATTAATGGTGTCCACCTCGTCTTGCGGCACCGACGACGAGCCGTGCAGCACGATGGGGAAGCCGGGCAGTTTCTTCTCGATGGCCTCAAGCACGTCGAAAGCCAACGGAGGCGGCACGAGGCGACCCGTTGCGGGGTCAACGGTGCACTGCTCGGGAGTGAACTTATAAGCACCGTGCGAGGTGCCGATGCTGATGGCCAAGCTGTCAACGCCGGTCTTGGTCACGAAGTCGATGACTTCCTCAGGTTTGGTGTAATGGCTTTCTTCGGCGGCCACTTCGTCTTCCACGCCGGCCAACACGCCGAGTTCGCCTTCCACGGTCACATCAAACTGATGGGCGTAGTCGACGACCTTGCGGGTGAGGGCTACATTCTCGTCGTAGGGCAGGGCAGAGCCGTCGATCATCACCGACGAGAAGCCCATGTCGATGCAGCTCTTGCAGGTCTCGAAGCTGTCGCCGTGGTCGAGGTGAAGCACAATTTCAGGATGGGCGCAGCCCAGTTCCTTGGCATATTCCACGGCACCTTGGGCCATGTAGCGCAGCAGGGTCTGGTTGGCGTAGTTGCGCGCGCCTTTCGACACTTGCAGGATGACGGGCGATTTGGTCTCGACGGCAGCCATGATGATAGCCTGCAGTTGTTCCATATTGTTGAAGTTGAAGGCGGGGATGGCATAGCCGCCGTCCACAGCCTTGGCGAACATTTTACGGGTGTTCACGAGCCCTAATTCTTTGTAGCTTATCATTTTATTGTTGTTGAATTGTTGATTGTTGAATCGTTTAATTGTTTGGCCGATGGCTTATGGCCTATAGCCAGTGGCTTGCTTCACCCAAGGCTGGAAAATAATACCTTTGGGTGTAGCGAGCCATAGGCCATTGGCTATCGGCCATAGTTATTTTCGGCAAAAATAGAAATTACTTTCCAATTATTGTCACTTGATGCTCACTTTCTTTGAGCAAGTCCCGTTTTCAGTGCTCAGCTTGATGATATACAGTCCTGAAACGAGATGACTCAAGTCAAGAGTATAGGTCTCGCCTTTCTGCAAATGGCTGACCTTTTTTGCTATCATTTGCTCGCCCAAAAGGTTATAAACTTCAACGATTGCCTTGCCTTGCAAAGTTTCGCCAACGACAAGGTTGACTTTCCCGTCTGTCGGGTTAGGGAAGAGTTCGAAGTTGAAAGCATGCCATTCAGGAGTTGAATAACCGATGAGACTGATGGCCTTTGTGGTGGGTTCCACTTCGCAGCCGTTGTCAGCAGTCACCGAAAGAGTGACATCGGTAGCGTCTTCATGGAGGTTCCAAAGGATGTCAACCTCATGACCATGTTTGTAGATGACACCTGCCTCGGCGGGTTCAAGTTGCCATAGATAATTGATCCCTTCTTGTGGCTCAACGGAATAGTGGCTGACAGGGATGGAATATTTGTTGATCACCGTGTCACCGTCAATTGGAGACAAATTGATTTCGTCCACAAATCGGATTTGTGTCGAACTGACCTTTGTGTCTGTGCCATAGGCGGTAAGTGTCAGCATTACGCTTCCGTTTGCCAGGTCTTGACTACCAGGGAAATAGTTTGGATTGCCGATGGTGTCGTAATCGAAATGACCATCACCTTCGGTGGTCCAAAGAATAGAGTCGCAGTCGTATGCGTAGGCATGGCTTAGTTCGATGACTGCTTCACTGCATGCAACCCAATTATCGCCGGCATAGGCGATGGTCGTGTGCATCGGCGGGAAACAGATGTCGTCGAGTTTGACTTGCTTATTATTGATGTCTGATAGTTTATAACGCCAATGGAACTGGATATCATGGCCGTTGTATGGTATTTCTGCATATTGCCATTCGGTGCTGGAGAAATAAAGTGTTTCGTTTCCCCCTGTTGATGTCTTGATGTATTCCAATTGCTCGTTTTCATCGGTCTTGTATTGGAATGAAACCTTACTGGGATGTCCAACGTAAAGCTTTTTCAATCGAGCTCTTAAATTGGAATATGTGACTGTGTCGGCGGTCGAAACCAGGCAACGCTGCCCTTCTTCGGGGTCTTCCGTGTCATATAGCCATTTATTTCCGTTGTTTGTCCATAGGAAGAACGGGTTTAGGGTGTCGGACTCAAAGTTCTCGAAAATGCCTCCATATTGTATGATGGTGTCAAATACTGTATGGTATGCTCCGTATTGGACGTCGAGCATCGATTGCAGCCAAGCTCCTGTAACGGTATTGGGATGGGTGGTCAACTCGAGGGTTAGGTCGCGACGCTCATTGGGTTCCAACCTTTCGTTTTGCTGTACTGTTGCAACGCTGACGAACGGTGCTTTGATGTTTAAGTCGGCGCTCAGGTGCTCGGTCGTGGAATGCCCGATGTTGTTGATGGTGAAGTTGATGAATGACTTCCCTTCCGTGCTGATATGGGTGGAAGGCTCGCCTTCTGCCGTCATGGGCCGGAACTCTGGATCGATTTGGATCAACGGCGCATTGGCAATAACACTGAAGCTGTCATCGATCGTGTTCTCGCCTTCGTTGAAACGGAGCTTAAATATGATAAAAGTCTGGTCGGGTACGTCGTTTGTCAATTTGATTCTCAGCGCTTTTTCAATCGTGAGGACAGAATCGGGGCCTATTTGTAGATAAGATATAGTTCCTTGTAGTATCTCAACGTATGGCGAGTCGCAATAGAGCGTGGCTTCGCTGCCTTCCGATGCAATTGGAGTGGCATTGTGCAAGGTGACGTCGATGTCGGCATATTCGCCATAATCGAGTTGTCCGTCGCCTTCTTGGTCGTTAATGACATGGTTTTTCAGATGGATACAAGCATGGTTTGATGAGACCACCGTGACGATTTGCTTATAGCGGAAACGGTTTTGTCTGGTCGCGGTTACAGTGAACTTCTCGCCGACTTCCATTTGTGGAATAATCAGGCTTTGTGGTTCACCCGTGGCACGAGCGACTGCAATGATACCGTCCTCGTTTGAGAGACAGATGAGGGCACCTGCTTCTGCTGTAAAGGTGTATTGGCTTTGGTCGCTGGCATGATAATAGGGAGCATCGATAAACAAAACTTGCGGTACGTCGGTATATAGGTTGAGGTAAGTCTCTCCAAGGTAAGAGAAGACGTTCAGCGTTTTTTCAATCTTTTCGGCATCCGAAGTGTAGGGCATGAAAGCCTGATGCCTGAGAAACAGCTTGCCGGCGACGAGGGCGTATGACGGATACAAGAACTCGGGCATGGCATGGCTTCCAAGCGTGGGCATGAATTCAGGCCAGAAGTAGTCGAACGCACCCCATGAGAGGATGTCGTTGCATTGGGAATAGGTGACGGTGTTGGCTCCGATGACGCCGATGGCTCCGACTTCATCTGCAAGAAATGACTCGGAGAGACAGGTCGTCCAGTTGTCCCAGAAGTTGTTGGTCGAGCATCCGATGGAGAAAATGAAAGTGGGATCTTCATTTTGTAATAGTTGGATTTGACTGCCTTCAAACCATGGGCAACACCATAGGTTTTCGGATGAATGGTCTCTGTAGAAAGTGAAGAATCCGCCTTCGCTCATGGCTTCAACCAAGGACTGTATGTCTTCCATGTAGCTCCAGTTGTCGAGGTATCCGATGGACAGGGGGATATAATTTGTTCCATTGGGACCAAAATAGTCTAACACTGCACTGGTGTTACTTGCGGTCGACCAGATGGAGTCGGGTGGGATAGGATACTGCTCGATTTGGCTGAACACCATGTAATTGTTGGTGGTGTGCTTTCCTAACTTGTCGCAGAAGAAGTTGTTGATGATCTGTGAGGTAATCGTAAACCATTTTTCTTCTTGATAGCCAGAGGTGATGACAGGGTGGTCGTAATAATGCGGGTCAGTGGGCGGGTTGAGCTCATAATCGATGAGTTTCTCTACTTGTTGTTGACACTCTGAAGGGTATTTGGCCAGCAAGCGGCTGACGGCTATATCAGGGATGCTGTCGCCGTTCATGTCGGCAAAGGGGTTGTCGGATCCGTAGGTGTAGACATGGCCGTTACTGGGTGGGCTTGTGAAAAGGAAAGGCTTGAGGCCGAATTCGGGAGCGCTCTTGTGGTTTTCACCAAACAAAAGCACTGCCGCGGGCGGGATGGCCCAGTTGTTGTAGGCGTTGAGAATGTAGTTGCGGATGTCCTCGGGCTCGTTGCCGCCGCAATCGGTGGTGGTGACCACTTTAGTGAGAATGCCTTGCCTGGTACGGAATTGTTTCAAAGTGTCGGCCCAGGCCACAAAAGCCGTCTCGTCAGGAATGATGATAAGGTATTCGCAGCCCTCTTCTTTGTTTCTTATGGCTTCGTTGAGACGCTTGTAGTAATGCGCCTCGGGCAGCATGTCGCTGTTGACGACCAAGTCGCGCAGGATGCCGTCCCAAGCGGGATTGCGGTAACGTGCGTCACCAAACTGACCATCGCCGCCTTCAAAGCCGACTTCGATGTTCATGTCGTAGATGACTTCCAAGGTTTTTCTCACAGGGTTGTAGCGGAAGGGCGTCACGCTGAGCATCACCACATCCAAGCCTCGAATCTGTGTGGTCTGAACTATGGCCACATTCTCGATAGGGAAGTTGGCATCGTTGTCGAAGACTTTGGCTTCCCAGCGTAATGCAGGCCTTTTGTCTTCGCCATTCATTTGCAATGGGGCGGCAGGCAGCAGCGCGATGTCCTGCAAGGTCTGGATGCCGTTTTCCTTGACCTTGACACTGACCTTTGCGTCTTTTGGAACGGCGATGTAGCGGTTTTCAAAGGGGAGGTTAGGCAACCCCTCGGCCATAGAGCCGAAACTGCCTTTCATCACAATCTCCTGCCCTCGGATTTTGTCATATTCGACATTGGCAACGGCGATTTCGTTGACGGAATAATGCAGGGATAACCCCGAAGCCCTACTGCTTTCGATGCTGAGGCCTTGTGGCGCATCGGTGCGGAAACGATAGGTCTCTTGCGCGTTCATGCCGATGAAGGCGAAGAGGATGATAAGAAGTAAATGAAGTCGTTTCATGGCGTAAAAAGTTTAATTCATGCTGCAAAAATACGGTTTAAATTGAAATAAACAAAAAAATGCGCCTTTTTTTTGACGCATTTTTTTGAGGGTGGTCGTTTTTTTCCAATCAAGGCATGACGACAATCCTGACATTGGTCACGTTGTCGTTTTGTATGATTTGCAACATGTATATGCCTCCGTTACCTAACTTTGAGGTTTCTAAATTGCATTCGTTATTTGCCATCTTGCTTTCGAAGACCACTTTTCCTGTCAAATCGATGACGCGTATCATGGCATTGCCGTCAAAATTGGTCTCAACATGTATCAGTTCGTTTGCAGGATTGGGATAGACTTTGACGACAGGGGATTCTTGTTCGTCCAATCCCGTAGAGTTGAACACGTTGACGGTCAAGGCCTCTGATTCCTCAGTGGAGCCACATGGATTTTCGTAGCGATAACTGACGCTGACTTGACCGCGATACTCGCTGTCCCATTCCACAAGGGCATGGTGGCCTTCTGTAGCGATGGTCCCAGCTGATGCGGGTTCGATATTCCAGGTGTATATAACATCGCTGATTTCTTCTCCTACAAATTCACTTTGGCTGACCAAGCGCAGGTCGACTTCGGTGGTTCCAGAAGGTGTTTGTGGCACATAGGATGGGTCAAAACTGGGCAATAAGCTTAGGGTGACAGCACTACTCTGCTGGCTTCCGTTGTGTGCGGAGGTGCCAGTAAGGGTGAGCTCCACTTGACCTTGGGTCTTGTCGGCTTCGCCAAAGGTATAGGTCGGGTGCTCGGCGGTGTTGTCGTCGAAAGTGCCATCGCCATTGGTTGACCAAGAAAAATCGGTTTGATTGTAGATGTAGCTTTTAGGGGTGAAGCTGGCATTCGGGCAGACTTCGGCATCGTCCCCGGCATACAGCACCATTTTGGCAAAAGGCGGGAAGCGAAGGTTGTCAATCATGACGGCATCCTCACCGGCACTGCCTTCGTTGTCTTTCTTGAAGGAAAAACGGATGAGGTTAGATCCTGCGGGTAGTTCGAATTCTTCTTGTTCCCAATCGCTGATGCCACTCCAGACGCCTGCTTCCACACCGTTTAACGACAGTATAAGCACATCTCCATCATCCGTGGAAGTCTTATGGTAAAATGAAAACTTGTCGGCTATCTCGGTGCTGATGCCGATATTGAGATTGGCAATGGCTTTGTTGCTGATGGAAGGCGACCGCATGCAGTGCCCTCCGAATGCGGTGGCGTCATCCGTGACGGACCACTTCTTGTTTCCACTACCCAAGTTCCATTGCAGGTCTTCGTTTAAGGACTCGCCTTCAAAGTCCTCAGTGGTATAGCCTAAGGAGATTTGATTTTCCATCAGGTCGGTGTGGTAACCGCTTTCGGCTTGCAGGTTGAAGTTGATGACACCGTCAATGGCATCCTCGTCCACATGGGCAAGGAAGGTGACTTGGCTTGTGGCGCCAGCATCAATGGCTGGGATAGTGACTTCGTGTTCTTCCACATCAAGGAAGGGAGCCATCAGGTTGAATCGGTTGTTGATTCCCATAGACTTGCTTTCTCCTGTGTTTTTGATGTCGAAGGTTAGATAGGAGGATTGCCCTTTCATCAGGCGGTCCATTTCGTTCCCGTCCAAATCGGTGATGCCGACCCCGACATATTTTAATATAGGGGCCTTTACGGTGAGTGCCACACTATCGTTGAAGGAATAGTTAGCGTTCTCCATCTTCAAGTAAAACTTCACCTTTTCTTGGTTGTTCAATTCATCGCCGAAATGTACTGCAAAAGCGTTGTTTTGCATCTGGGTCTCGTTGGCGTTCATTCCGTTGTAGGCAAAAGTGTTTTGCGTGATCTCCACGGCAGGATGGCTGCATGAAAGGGTGACATTGAAGCCGTTCATGGGAGAAAAGCCCGCATTGCGTAGGCTGACGCCGAAACGGCAGGTCTCGTTGTAGTCAGGGGCATGGTTGCCGTTGCCTTCCTCGTCGTTGATTTCGATGGCGTCAAAAATCAGGTAAGGCTCTTCTGTGGATATTGTCTTGATGAAATGCTCGTAACGGAAAAAGTCCTGTTTGGTAATGGTAAGTTTCACGATGGTGCCGACTTCTTGAGGAACAATGGTGATGTTTTGTGTCTCACCTGTCGCCATGTCGAAGCCGATGATCTGTCCGTTGGCGGTCAGGCAGATGTTGGCGCCTTCTTCGGCTTTCAACGTGTAGTAGTCATTGCCTGCAGGGAGTACGGGCAACATCTCCACGGCAAGTTCCTGTGGCACCTCGGTATAGAGGTTCATATAAGCATCTCCAAACTGATGGAACAAATAATAGGTGATTTCCTTCCACTCTCCTCCAGTCCACGAGGACTGTCTGAGGAAATATTTTCCGGCGGCGTTGCCGAAAGCGGGACGTATGAAATTGGTCTCATGTTGCGTGCCGTAGGTGGGCATGAAGTCGGGCCACATATTGTCGTAAGCGCCCCATACGTAAATGTCGTTGACAAAGGAATAGGAGACCTGCGTTGCCGCAATAAGGCCTAAAGCGCCGTTTTGATGACGGTGGAACGCCTCGGCGAAACAACCGTCGCTGCCGTTGTAGTTGAACCTGCCCGTGAGGCAGTTGTTCGACATGACATATGTGAGGTTCGGGTTGGTAAGTCGTTTGATGTATCCGATGCTGTAACTCGGTTCGCCCCAGACCTCTTCTGCACCATGGTCACGATGTTGGATAAGGAAGGCGCCGTTGTTGATGGCCTCGTTCACGGAATTGCCTGTAGCACTCCAGTCGGTGAGGTGCGACATGGTCTGTGGGATATAACCGCACCCTGTAGGCCCGAAATAATTGAGTACGGCATTCGTGTGTTCGTAAGTTGACCATAGGCTGCCTGGCGTGCCTTGGTAGATGGCGTTCTGGCGGATAGGGTGCTTGCCAAGCTCGTATTCCCAGAATCCGTTCACCACCTCGGAGCAGAGTTGGAACCAGCGTTCCAACTGATATCCCATGGCGGTGATAGGGTGGTCGTAGAAGTCGGGGTCGGTGGGCGGCCTGCGCTCGTAGTCGAGGTCTTTTTTTATCATGTGGTACAACTCGTCATAGTCGCGGCCTGTGATGCGCCCCACAATGATATCAGGCATTTGATTGTTGCCCATCACCGAGTATGCATGGTCGGAGATATAGGGGTTGTAACTGTCGCCGCCAGGGTGGTTGTTCATGGTGTATGAAACCACGCCTTGGGTGGGATCGGAGTCGTGATCACCCAAGATGAGCACAGCCGCAGGGGGCATATCCCAATTGTTGTAAGCGTCGCGGATGAAGTCACGAATGCTTTGAAAGTCGTTACCACCACATTGCGATACAGTGAATACCTCGGTGGGGATGCCTTGCTCAGTTCTGAATAGTTTGATGCTGTCGGCCAACGAGGTGAAGTCTTCGTTGTCGGGGGTGATGATCATGTATTCGCAGCCCGTTTCGCGGTTTTCGTAGTGTTTTCGCAGGCGTTCGCCATAGTCCACCTCGGGTAAGTCCTCACGGTTGAGGATGAAGTCTTGAAGGATTTGGTCCCATTCGGGCGTGCGATAACGAAGATCTCCGTAAGTGCCGTCACCACCTTCCACGTCGAGTTGAAATTCCATGTCGCTATAGACGACTAGTTCCTTGGTAACGGGGTTGTATTGGAAAGGCATCACGCCCACCTGCACTATTTGCACGCCACGGATTTCAGTGACTTCCGAAATCTGAAAAGGCGACTCGGGATAAAAGGCGTTGCGCCCGTAAATGCTGGCGTCTTTCTGATAAACGGCAGGGGAGTTGTCATTGTCGAGTTGAGGCACTGCCGCAGGGATGAGGTCGACATTGTTGATGACCTTGGTCTTTGATGAGACCAGCTTCAACGAAGCTGTTGCACCGTTGGGAATGGCAACATAGGTGCTATGGCTTGGTAGGTCGGGCGCACCAGCTTCGTTGGGAAGATATATACCCGAGAGGGTGATGACCTGCCCTTGCACTTCGGCACGGTTAGCATCTTCGATGGTGACGGCACCAAGGTTGTGCCTAAGGGTCAGCTGGCCTTTACTTCGGCTGCTGATGCTGAAGCCGTCAGACTCGTTGTTGAAACTGTATTCTTGTGCTTGTAGTGTGATGCCTGTCACGATGGCCAGGATGATAAAAAGGGCTTTTTTCATAGTTGATTCATTAACAGGCGACAAAGATAGGAATATTAATTGAAAAAGGTGGAGTTTCCCCCACCTTTTTCAATTGGAATTGTATTCCTTTAATCCTTAGCCAAGAACGGATAGCCGTAAGCGGCAGCAGGAACAAACGTGTTCTTGATGGCACGCGGGCTGGTCCAACGGATGAGGTTCCACAGGCCGCCGGCCTTGTCGTTGGTGCCGCTGGCGCGGGCGCCGCCGAAGGGCTGCATGCCGACCACAGCTCCCGTAGGCTTGTCGTTCACGTAGTAGTTGCCGGCTGCATGGCGCAGCTTGTCGTTGGCAATCTTCTGAGCCTTCATGCAGTTGCCGAAGAAGGCACCTGTGAGGGCGTAAGGTGAGCTCTGGTCGCACACATCCAGCATCTCCTCGAACTTGTTGTCGTCGTAGACGTAGATGGTGATGATGGGTCCGAAGATCTCTTCCACCATGCTTTCGTAGTTCGGCACCTTGGCGAGGATGACGGTAGGCTCCACGAAGTAACCGACGCTCTTGTCGCAGTTGCCGCCGAAGACGATCTCAGCGTCCTTGCTGGCCTTGGCGCGGTCGATGTAGCCCTTGCAGTTGTCGAACGAGGCCTCGTCGATGACAGCGTTCACGTAGTTGGTGAAGTCCTTCACGTCACCCATCTTGATGGTGCTCATCATGTCGCCCACGCGGTTCTTCACGT
>JAGCCO010000111.1 GCA_017651645.1 Bacteroidales bacterium | reverse complement strand
TAGCCCCAAAGTGAGTTATACGGGCCATAGTAGGTCGTACCCGTACCGTCTCCAATGGTAACTACATCCGCCTTCGCCACGCCTACAAAAGCGAGCAAAAGCGTCATCATCAAAGAAAATACTTTCTTTTTCATAATGAATTGATTTGGTGAATAAATAAGTGAATTAAAAGGATTTCTCGTGTAAAAATGCGAAACGCCCCATTGCCCAAAGGCATGGCAGCATCATTTTTCCTAAGCATATTACGAACATTCGAATGCATAGTAAACGCGTTTGTTTTGTTGTCTAGACATCCATAAGACTTACAACTCCCGCTTTACCCTTAGTCAAAATAGAAAAAAATTGACTTTCGGGATAATATTTATTTCCTCACAGGGCAATTTTTGATCTTTAGTTTCCCAAAAAGCAAATAAGGCCGCCAATTAAGGCGGCCTTATTATTCGTTGAGATGCGATAAATCGCGTCTCTCAAGATTTGGATGCTTAGTACACCAAGAACTTCACGCAGGATTCATTGGCACCCTGGCTAAGACGCAAGATGTAGGAACCCGTGCTGAGATTTTCAGCGTTGAAGTTCACTTGATGTTCGCCTTCAGCGAAACGACCCATGTTCTGGCTCATCACCATACGGCCCGTCATGTCGAACACCTGATAGCTCACATTGCAGCTTTCCTTAAGCTCGAAGCTGAGGGTAGCCTGGCTGCTGACAGGGTTAGGATACATGCTGACAGCGACGTTGTTCTCAACCGACGGGTTCTCAGGAACACCGGCGAATTCCTTCTTATAGTTCTCGCAACGGAAGACACCTCTGCCGTATGTGGCGGCATAGATGACACCCGTGTTGTAGACACCAGGATAAACCGTCACAAACTCACCTTCATCGGTCACCTTGACAATCTGTTCGTCTTCATGATAGAGCAATTGTTGCTTGAGTTCCATGACCGGCACTTCACCCATCATATGGTTGTCGTTGACCCACTCAGGATTGTTGATGTTCTTAGTTCTGTAGATACCACGTTCAGTGCCGATGATGACATCGCCAGTGGCCATTTCGATAATCGAGGAATAGACCGGCATCTTGGGCAGGTTGGCCTGCTTGCTAACGAAGGTGGGCTCATCAGCCATGGCGTTGGTGGAATAGAACACATAGTCATCATTACCATAGTTACCACAGGTGACGATAACCTTATTGTTATTGCGCGGGTCAACACAGACTGAAGTGACGCACTGACCACTCATAGGAAGTGTGATTTGTGTGGTGGTCACGGCAAACAGTGAATCGGTGATGGTACCCGAAACATCGTCCAAAACAGTGTTGAGGCCAGAGACGCGATAGAACTTGCCGTCCTTCATACCAACGAAGATATTATCACCATCGTTCGAGATAGCCATGCAGAGCGGTTCGCCCTTGAAGCCCGAGTGAGCCTTGTCGGCCACCTTATACCACATAGCTTCAACGTCGAATTGGAGCGGGGTACGGGTCATGGTGAGAACATCTGTGAAGGCAACGAAGAAGTTGGCGGTGACAGGGTCATGCACTTCAATGGAGTCACCAGCGGTGAGAGGAGCATTGAGCGTGTAGTGGAAAGGATAGCCGTTGTTGCTCATTACCATCACATCACTACCATTCGGAAGTGTCTCGCCAGTTTCATTGAAGAACCAAGCTGTCTCTGGATTATCAGGATTGTTATACTTTTCGTGAAGCAGGATAGGCATACGGAACGATGTGGTACTGAGGCCAAGGCTTGAGCTGGAAGTGAAGTTGGTGGAGACCCAGTCTTCGCCAGCTGTTTGAGTACGTTCCATACCGCCACCTTTATAGGTAACAAAGAAGGTGTTGGGGTTCAAAACCGAAATGGCGCAAGGGCCAGCATGTGAATCGTTATCGAAGTAACCCATGTTGGTGCCCGTAGGATTGATCCATTGTCCATAACCAAGCGTATTTGCGTTTTCATTGCCTTCAATATACACCGTGCCATGGTCAAGGCCGGCAGCCAGAATACGGGTGGCTTTGCCCGAAGGAGCCACGCTGAACATACGAGTGGTGACATAGTTACGGTTGCAGTTGCTGAAGGTAAATCTACCCGTGCCTCTATAGACACCACCATCGGTACCCACATAGCATTCTTCAGGATTTTTGGGATTGAACACCATGGTGTGGAGACCAACATGGAGATAATCCTCCAAATAATAATAGGAGTCAGCAGTGACTTGGTTGGCAAGATAATAACCCGTGCCGCTTTCAGGCTTTACCAGCGACCAAAGGTAATATCCCAACACATAAAGGATACCTTCATCATTGGGGTCAACCACAATACCATGGTTATAGAGACCAACGCCATTATAAATGGCATGACCTTGTTGCGGGGTCACGGCAGGCATTGCCACATCCCAGTTTTCACCTTTGTTGTTGGAGACAAAGAATCCAGCGTGGTTGCCATCAGTACCAATGCATGCAACATAGATGACATTGTCATTTGAAGGAGCAATGGCGATATCAACCATACCTCCTGCCGTAGGAAGGAGGGTATCTCCCTGCAAGGAAGAACCACCACTATGGCTAACCAGATTATTGACATCTTTGCCGATATAAACCTGACCATCAACACCTGCAACGATGGTGTTGTCCTGTGCGACCTTCACAGTAACAGCCTTACCTTCAACAGCAGCTGCCCAGGTGTGGCCCTTGTCGCCAGAATACATCAGACCTTCCTCAGTAGCAGCCAAAAGCTTACCGTCGACAATAGCAAGATCATTGATGAAAAGCCATTCGTCGGCAGTCGGGGCCTTGATTTGCTCGAAGGTTTCGCCAACGAGTTTGTAAAGACCTGTGCCGACAAAACTGTTGTCATAGCTTTGCTGGCTCAAACCATTGTATGTGGCAGCGCTGTTACCGTCACCAGTACCCACATAGATTGTGCCATCGGCATCCTGCACCATGCAGCTGACCAACAGATCGAGGTTGCCTACCTGATGCCAGGTAATACCATGGTTGTACGACTTATAAACGCCACCACCCTTAGAGCCGATATAAACAATACCGGTACCCTGGTTGTCAAACACGACAGCCGTGGTCTGACCACCCATGTTGTCAGGACCCATGCTAATCCAATAAAGCGGATCGTCGGCTGCATTTCTCGTTGCCTGAGCCTGTTGAGCCCTAAACATGTCAGCAGGGTCAATCAAGCCAGTGTTTTGGTTAGCGCGAAGACTGCCCATAAAGCTCTCCGCATTCATAGTTGTTTGTGTGCGCGGGACATAATGTCCTCCTTGGTCAGCGATAGCCATCGTTTGACCTAAGACCATGATTACCAGAAGTAAACTGATAGGTAAAAATCTCTTTTTCATATCACGAAATTTTAATTAATTATCCGTTTTGACAGTTTTTCACCATAAATAGGTCTGCAAATATAGGACATTCTCTCAAAGAAATTACATTTTGAAGAAAAAAAATTTCATTTTTTTTGAAAAAAAGTCATTTTAATCCCCAAATCGGTCAGAAAGGGAGCATCTTATCCGCTTCAAGCCACCCAACACTACCATTGGCGATTCGAATCTTATTCCAGCCGTTTGAGGTCTCCAAAAGTGCCACTTTAGAACCTTCGTGCAATACGAAGAGGTCAACACTGGTCTCGTTGGGCGAACTCTTTACCGTCACTGTAGGCGCCATGATGATGGCTTGGTCTTGCCTAGACGCGGCATTCTTCAGCTGTGCGGCAAAAACTACCGAAAGCCCAAAAACGATTAAGAAAACAATGCCGGCAAAAAAGCCCAACTTGCGCAAGCCCATTCTACGCGACCGCAGAAACAGGAACAATGCAATGAGCAGTAAAGCAAAAGCGGCTATGGAACACCATGCCCAATGGTCACCTGAAAGCAGGGCTCGCATACTGCGCCAACCTCTGACGAAGAAAGGCTGAGGCATAGGTTCCACTTTGTCAACGATGGCGAGGTTGGCAATGGCGAGGTTGGTCTTCACATCCTCGTTCGAAGGATCGAGCTTCAAGGCTTTCTCGTAATAATATATAGCCATGGGATACTCACGCTTCTTATAATATGCGTTACCCATATTATAATAGAGCGGCACTGACTCCATTTCGGTAGCGAGTATTTTCTCATAGAGCATAACGGCCGTGTCGTAGCTGCCTGAATTATATGCGGCGTTGGCTTGCTCGAACCATTCCTCACCATTCTCTTGGGCTTGAATTGTATTCCAACCTATCATGGCAAGAAGACATAATATTAATAAGGTGTATCTTTTCATCTTTTTTGTTCCTTTCATTCATTACAAGACTTTTTCCGCTTTCGAAATCACATCGATGCCGCGTCTATAAAGTTCATCCATCTTCTCCTCTGCACTGCCCGGAGCAAAACGAGCAAACTCGCAACTGTTGAGCGTGTCGACAAACTGTTGCGTCAATTCGTCCGGCACTTTCTTTTCCCTCATGGTCTCGCTTACCGTGTCCATCGAAAGCTTTGATCGTTCGATGCCCAACTTGTCGGCGATGTAGCCCCACAAGGCCTGCGACATCTCCACATAGAATTTGTCCTGATTCTTATCCTTCAAGTATTGTGCAGCACGCTTCAGACGACCTTTGGCCACTTTGTCGGCTTTACGGTTGCGTGTAGCGGCCGTGTCTTTCGCCATCTCCTCCCGCTTCTTCAAAACGATGAGCATGATGATGAAGACGACCAACAAGGCAATCAAAGCCACGTAATAAGCTGCCGAGCCAAAGAAAACCGTATTCATGGGTCTCAATTTGGCATTATCGGACATGATGTGACGCACGTCGCTGCCTAAATACTTGATGCCCTCCTGGTTGGAAGCAAAGACACCACCACCTTGATCATCTTTTCCTTTCTCCACATGGATTTCATATTGTTCTGATTGGATTGTCTGATACGTGCCTGTGGCTGGATTGAAATAGGAGAACTCCACGGCAGGCACGGTGAAATTGCCCGCCCTGCGAGGGATGACCAGATATTCGGCTTTCTTCGTGCCCGAAAGTCCCTGGGAACTCACGTCGGGCGTAGTAATGATTTTGGGGTCATACACTTCAAAGTCAGGAGGGAAGACGGGCTCTGGCATCTTCAACAGCTCGACATTGCCCGTGCCTCTGACCGTATAGGTCAAAGTGAAGGCTTCGTTGGTCTTCAACTCCGTCATGTCGATATCCGACTTGAAGTTATAGTTGCCCACAGCACCGGCAAACGAAGCGGGCTTATCGGCTTCGGGCAAACTTTTCACCTCCAAAGCGAAAGACTGCGAGCTTAATTCTTTCTTCACATTGGCGATATTGCGATTAAAGAATGGGTCATTGAAGAAAGCCTCAAATGGATCCATGCTACGTTGACGGTTGCTCTCCGTTCTGATTTGAGCGATGCACTCTATCGTCATCGGGTCGATCGTATGCTTGCCTGCACGCTGGGGAACAATCACGATTTTCTGAATCTCAGCTACTGTATATTCAATACCATTGACATACTCGCTGCTCTGACGCAAGCTGCCACCGTTATTGTCGGTGATATCCTTGGTCCAAAAGCCAGCATAAGAAGGCATGTTTTCGACCGATAGCGAGCTGACTGGAACCTTTGTGTATAGCTTGTAGGTCAACACGACTTGCTCGCCAAGATATACAGATTTCTTAGATGGGATGACTCTCAAAAACAAGTCCTTTCCGCTGACTTGAGGATCGCTAGTGTTTTGCTGTCCCTGACTTTGACCCGAGTAACCCCCACTGCTTGAAGGAGCAGCATGGCTACCGTCGTCGGGCAACACCTTGATGTCGAAAGGCTCGCTGGTGACTTTTTTCCCTTTGACATTCAACGAGGCTGAACCCACATGGAATGTTCCTTCCTTAATCGCCTGCAAGGCAAAAGTATAGGTGCACTTCACGCTGTGAGACATGGAGCCGTTGACCATCTGAAAACTCGAACTCGTCGAGGTGAACGGTCCTCCCACCACGGTGAATCCGTCAAACGAAGGCGCCGAGAAGTTCTTTCCCTCGGCATTGGCTTCAAACACCACCTGGAAACGCTCACCCACGACGACCTGCTTTTTGGCCGAGACGGTCAGCGTGGGGTCGTCCTGAGCCCAGAGCCACAAGGGGGCTAACATCAAAAACAAAATGATTCTTTTATTCATAATTACCAATCTTTATCGCTCTTTTTCTTGGGTTGTTGTCTGACTTTTTGTTCGTTGACCTTTTCCATGGTCTTCTTTTCTTGGTTTTCAAGGGCATCGAGCATGCGCTGTGCATCTTCCTTCGACATCTGCTGATTTTGCTGCTGTTGTTGCTGCTGCTGTTGCTGTTGGTCCTGATTCTGTTGCTGGTCTTGCTGTTGCTCCTGATCTTGCTGGTCCTGCTGCTGTTCTTGGTTTTGCTGCTGTTGCTGCTGATCCTGACCTTCGCTCTTCTCGAAGACAGCAGAGACCTCCACATCAAAGTCAGGCATGGTGAAGAAATTGCCCAAAGGCTGTACCTTCACTGCGGTGTCACCCACCTGATGGATGACATATTCCTTGAACTGATATCCTGGCTCAGGTGCATTGCGCAAGGCAACCGTCTCGCGGCGCGTGGCTTCAGCTTGTTCAAGCAACACATGACCACCCATCAGCGTAGTGTCGGCGTTCACTTGATAATAATCTGTTGCCTCAACAAAACTGGCTTTCACCGTCACATCGGAGTCAATCATCTGGAAGACGTTATTGTCAGAAACAGGTGCCGATTCGGTGGCATCTTTTTGACTCACCACCCGCAAATCACCCAACTGATAGCCTTTGTCGGGTTTCACTATCACAGCCACGTTTTGTCCTGGTTTCACCAAACTATCAGTCACTTTTATAGTTCCGTAATCGACACTATCTACACTGACTCTCAAAGCGGTCCGGAAAGTAGCCGTCACAGTCACATCAAAATCTGGCATCTGGAACACTGTATCATTGACAGGGACCGTATCGTTGCGGCTTCCCGTCTTATACACTATGAACTTATCCACCATGTAGCCATCCTCGCCTTGACCCGAAAGTACGACCTGCTGACCTTCAATAGCTTTTGTTTTGTCAGCCCGGACGGTACCATGTTTGATATTCTTCTCAATGTCAATTCTATGCGCCTTCTTAAACTCTGCT
The DNA here is from genome assembly GCA_017651645.1 of Bacteroidales bacterium. Next base: position 13,640 of record JAGCCO010000111.1, on the reverse strand, counting down.
GTCACCAACACATTAAACTTCGGCATAATGAAACTACTACCATTGACCTGAACTTGTACTTCCTGATTATCAGCTCGAACCACAATGTATTGCGATAACGCATAATCCTCGTCAGGTTGGGCAGTCAGTGTAACGCGCTGTCCGTTGAAAGCCTCTTTCTCCTTGGCCTCTACCCTACCGTGTTCGGGCTGCACCACCCAAATCTTGCTCTTGACCAGATGCATACGGCAATATTCGAGGTTGTACAAGGCGTTTTCGTTTTCGGGGTTCAGTTTCAGCGACACCTTATATATATTAAAGGCATCGTAGTACTTGTTCTGCGCCAAAAGGCAGTTACCCATATTGAACACGGCATCCGATTTCAATTTGGCATCAGGTGACATCTCGACCACTTTCTGAAACTCGTTGTAAGCGGTGTCATAAGACTGTTTGGCATAATATGCATCACCAAGGTTGAACTGTGCTTTGGCGTTGTTTGGTCTAATATCCAAGGCTTTCCGATAATGTGAAATGGCTTGTTCGTAATTGCCACTCTTGTAATTCCGGTTACCCTTACGGATGGCTTTCTCATCGCTCTGCGCCGAAACCGTAAACGCAGAAGACAGAAAAACTATGATTGTCAGATATTTAATAAGTCTATTCATCTTTCTTATCAAAAATGTTAAACTTTTTCTCCCATCCCCTCTTCCCTGAAGAAATGAAGATTTCTATCAACAAAAGAATGATGGCAGCTGCCACAAACCATTGGAACTGATCCTCATAATCGGTGAAAACCTTGGCGTCGATTTCTGTTTTGTCGAGTTTATTGATGTCATCATAAATCTTCTCCAAACCCACATTGGAATTGCTTGCGCGTACATAAATGCCATTGCCCGCCGCCGCAATCTTTTGCAGCATCTGCTCATCAAGACGTGTAATGATGGTGTTGCCATTACGGTCCTTCCTGTAGCCTGTCTGATGACCATACTGGTTATATTCCGGAATCGGGGCACCTTCGGCGAGACCCATACCTATGGTATAGATATGCACACCTTGTTTAGCCGCTTCTTGTGCGGCTTTTACCGCGGCATCATTCTCGTGGTCTTCACCGTCGGAGATGATGACGATGGCACGGCTGTGGGCTTCATCGGGGAACGATTTCAACGCCAAATTGATGGCTTCGGCAATGGCTGTACCCTGTGAGGCGACAAGACTCGTGTTGATAGTCGAGAGGAACATCTTCGCCGCCGAATAGTCGGTGGTGATGGGCAGTTGAACAAAAGCTTTGTCAGCAAAGACAATGACGCCGATACGGTCACCTTTCATCTCACTAATAAGCTTGTTGATAGCCTGCTTTGAGCGTTCCAAACGACTCGGAACAATATCCTCAGCATTCATGGAGTTGGAAACATCGACTGCCAAATAAAGGTCAATGCCTTCGCGTTTTACCTCTTCCATCTTGCTGCCGCTCTGTAAGTTAGCCAAAGCCAAGATGGCGCAGGCAATAATAAGCAGAAAGATGACGAACTTGAAATTGGCACGACGGTTGGAAAAACCCGGCACCAACTGCTCACGCATCTCGATATGGGCGAAACGCTCGAAACGGCGCTTTTGACCGAGGCGGAAAAGGATATAAATGATGACCAATACTGGGATGACAATCAACCAGTAAAGGTACTCGGGGTGTTCAAATCGCAATACACTTTCCATGGCTTTAATCGGTTAAAGTTCTGAAAATGGTTTTACGCAAAAGGAATTCGAGCAAAAGCAGTGCCAAAGCACAAGCCACCAAAGGATAGAACTCCTCGTGGAGGCGGCGAAACTCCGTCACTTCGATCTTGGAACGCTCCAAGCTGTCGATTTCCTGATAGATTTCATCCAACTTCTGGTTGTTGTTGGCACGGAAGTATTTGCCTCCTGTCGAGTTGGCGATAGTAGTCAGCAACTTCTCGTCTATTTCAACCTTGATTTGTTGATAGACCGTACCGCCAAAGGGGTTCTGCATCGGGTAGGGTGCTGTACCATAGGTACCCACGCCGATGGTGTAGACGCGGATACCATACAATTTGGCAATCTCGGCTGCCGTGTACGGATCGACAGATCCAGCGTTGTTCATTCCATCAGTAAGAAGGATGACGACCTTCGAGATGGCTTCGCTGTCCTTCAGTCGGCTGATGGCCGTCGCCAGACCGTCGCCAATGGCTGTACCGTCGTCAATGAGGCCGTTTTTCATCTCGGCTAACATGTTGAGCATCACGCCATGGTCGGTAGTCAATGGCACCTGGGTGAAAGTCTCTCCAGAGAAGATGACCAAACCCATGCGGTCGCCGGGACGACCTTTCACGAAGTCGGATGCCACATTTTTGGCTGCCGTCAAACGGTCGGGCTTGAGGTCGCGGGCCAACATGGAACCTGAGACGTCCATGGTCATCACGATGTCAATGCCTTCTATGTTCGAAGTCGAATTAGTCGACGAACTCTGAGGACGCGCCAAGGCTACGATGAGCAAGGCCAAGGCCGCCATTTTCAAAGCAAAGAGTAGATGACGCAGCCATGCTTTCCATGTCTTTGGCAGTTTAACCATTCCCTTCAGGTCAGAGAAAGTCACCGAGGCTTCCTGCTTCTTGTGGCGCAGTACGTACCAAATGATGGCCAAAGGCACCAAGAGCAAGAACCAAAGCAGCTTAGGATTCGCAAATTCAATGTTTTCAAACATTTGTCTGGTCCTCCTTTCTCATTGTCGCTGACTGCGTCTCGCAGTCAGCACTTTCCTTCTGTGAGGACGCAGATGGCGAGAATGTCTCATTCGTCTGCGGGGACGCAGACGATGACAATGTCTTTTGATACTGCGCATAGCTTTCGTTGACGAAGTCCGTCATGCTGTTCATGGCGTTTTCGCTCTCCAAACTGGCTGCCGAATACTTGGCGAACTTCACCAAGTCAGCGACTTCCATGGTCTCTTTCAGTTTGTTGTAGGTCTCTTGCGAGAAATGCAGCGGCTTGACCTCCTCCAAGATGTCATCGGTAGTCATCTCGACGGCATTCACGCCGAACTGACCTTCGATGTATTCGCGGGCAATGTCTGTCAAGGAGGAGAAGTATTCCTTCACTTTTCCCGACTGCCAGAGCTTCTGCTGACGTAAGTTCTCCAAGTCGCCCACTGCCTTGTCGTATGGCGGAATGACAGGCCCACGTATGATGTTACCATCGGCATCCACTTTTGGTTTGCGGTGTTTACGCCAATACCAAATGCCGAACACGGCCAATGCCAACAGTAGCACGGCAAGAATCCAGGGAAACACCTCTTTCATTTGAACGGGTGCAGCAATGGGTTCTACGATGGGTTTGTAAGCCATGGTGGTGTCAACGGTAATGGTGGTCGAATAAAGATTGATGGGATCTGTATAGGCTTTCAGGCGGTCCGGGTCGTCGAACGATTTGGCATAGGTCAAAGCGACGGGCGGCACTTGGATTTGCCCTGTGTCGAAAGTCATCAAAGTCAGCTGCTGCTTCACAATGACATTGCTATCCGCGTCGGCGATGCGTTCCACCTCGCTACGCTTGATAATGTCGAGTTGCTCCGACAGCGTGTCGATGGCGAAATCGTTCCATTCCACGAACCAGCCATAGGGTACCTTGAGGCTCAAATCGAGGGTAAAAGGCTTGCCCACCTGCACTTTCGTGTCGTTGACCTTGCCTTCAACCTCCACGTTTTGCGCCGTCAGGGCACCCATCAGGGCGAACGTCGCCATCAATATCAAAACATATTTCTTCATCTTCTTGCCTCCCTTTTCTTAAAGAGTTGCATCAAAGGTCTAACATAGTCTTCATCGGTGTAAATCAGCGAGTTGTCGATGCCGTGTTTGGTAAATTCACGGTTCAGCTCTGCCGATTTGTACTGTATCATCTGCTGGTAGGCGTCATGCCAGGCGCGGCTCGACGTGTCCACCCAGCGTTCCTTGCCTGTCTCCGAGTCGCGGAACTTCACCAAACCCACCTTGGGAATGTCCATCTCGCGGCGGTCGGTGATGCGCAGCGCCACCAAGTCGTGCTTGTTAGCGGCAATCTGCATCTCCTTCTCGAAACTCTTGTCCGTCATGAAGTCGGAGATCAGAAAGGCGGTGGTGCGGCGCTTGATGGCAGAGGTCAGGAAGCGCAGGCCCTCGCCGATGTCGGTACCGCGTTCCGTCGGCTTGAAGTCGACGATCTCTCGGATGATGCGGAGGATATGCGAGCTGCCTTTCTTCGGCGGAATAAACTTCTCGATCTTGCTGCTGAAGAAAATCACACCGACCTTATCGTTGTTCTGGATGGCAGAGAATGCCAAAACGGCAGCCAGCTCGGCAGTCAGGTCACGCTTCGACTGCGTCTGCGAGCCGAAATCGTTGGAACCCGACACGTCGATGAGCAACATTACCGTCATCTCACGCTCTTCCTCGAAGATCTTGACGAAAGGCTTGTTGAAACGGGCGGTGACGTTCCAGTCGATGTTGCGGATGTCGTCGCCGTACTCATACTCACGCACCTCGCTGAAGGTCATACCACGCCCCTTGAAGGCGCTGTGGTACTGCCCCGAGAAAATATGGTTCGAGAGGCCTCGCGTCTTGATCTCGATTTTTCTAACCTTTTTGAATATTTCTGTTGATTCCATTTCTTTGAATGGGCAGAAACGCAGGTCTGCCCCTACTCTAAACTCTCAACTAATTACGGCACCTCGATGGTATTCAGGATTTCGTTGATGATTTCTTCGGTGGTGATATTCTCGGCTTCAGCCTCGTAGGTCAATCCAATACGGTGGCGCAGCACGTCGGGGGCCACGGCACGGATGTCTTCGGGGATGACGTAGCCACGGTGCTTGATGAAGGCATAGGCCTTGGCAGCAAGTGCCAGGTTGATGGTAGCACGCGGCGAACCGCCGTAGCTGATCATGTTGGCGAACTTCTTCAGCTTGTAATCCGAAGGATAACGTGAGGCGAAGACGATGTCGGTGATGTAGTTCTCAATCTTCTCGTCGAGGTAAATCTCGCGGCACACCTCGCGGGCGCGAATGATGTCCTCAGGCTTCACCACAGCGTTAATCTTGGCACCAGCGCTGGCAATCTGCTGACGCAGAATCAGCTTCTCCTCTTCTTTCTTGGGGTAGTTGATGACCACCTTCAGCATGAAACGGTCCACCTGGGCCTCAGGCAGCGGATAGGTGCCTTCCTGCTCGATGGGGTTCTGCGTGGCCATAACGAGGAAGGGATCCGGCAGTTGGAAGGTCTCGTCGCCAATGGTCACCTGATGCTCCTGCATGGCTTCGAGCAAGGCGCTCTGTACCTTAGCGGGCGAACGGTTGATTTCATCTGCCAGGACGAAATTGGCGAAGATGGGGCCGCGGCGCACCACAAACTCCTCTTTCTTCTGGCTGTAAATCAGCGTGCCGATGAGGTCGGCGGGCAGCAGGTCGGGAGTGAATTGGATACGGGCGAAGTTGGCATCGATGGCGCTTGCCATGGACTTGATGGCCAAGGTCTTGGCCAGACCCGGCACACCTTCAAGGAGGATGTGGCCATTGGCCAGCAGGCCGATCAGCAGGCGTTCGGTCATCTGTTTTTGTCCAACGATGACCTTGTTCATTTCAAGGTTGATGAGGTCGAGGAATTGACTTTCTCTTTGGATTTTTTCGTTCAGTTCACGAATGTCAGTTTCTATCATTTTGTCAGTTGTTTAGTTGTTCTTTGCTTGGTTTGGCGCAGGGAATGAATTCCCTGCATGTAATCGGGGCGTCCTTTCGGGACTTTTCCCCTCCGTCAAAAAGCGTGCAAATTTAGCCGTTTCGGAGTAAATAACTCCTATTTAATAAATTTATTGCGGCTTTTTCATATTTTTGCATTCTCAAATTGGAGCGAGAATGATCAAAAAAATATACAAATTTGGTGGTGCCTCGGTGAAAGATGCCGATGCCGTGCGCAACCTGGCCGACATCGTGAGTCAGCATAAGGACGAGGACATCCTTTTGGTGGTCTCAGCCATGGGCAAGACGACCAACGCCCTCGAAAAAGCATTGGCCAATTTCCGCGAACATAACGGACAACTTGGCATGGATGCCCTACATGAGGTCATCGCCTACCATGATGGTATCATCCAAGGTTTGTTCGACGGCAACACCGACCCGAGATTTGACGAGAATATCGCCGGCCTTTTCATCGAGCTTTGGGAGAAGCTGCAAAAGACCGGAGACCCCTACGACTGCCAATACGACCAAACTGTGTGCTATGGCGAGCTCATCTCGACCAGCATCATCCACGAATACCTCAGCAAACGCGACATTCCCACGCGCTGGCTTGATGCCCGACAATATGTCATCGCTGAGGACGAGACCCACTACCGCGCCGCCAACCCCGACTGGGACGAAACGCGACTCAGAATCAGCAAGTTGAACGATGAGCACATTCGGGGTATCGTATGCCTGACACAGGGCTTCATCGGCGGCACTGTCGATGGCAAACACAGCGTCACCCTTGGTCGCGAAGGCTCCGATTTCACCGCGGCCATTTTCGCCAACTGCCTCGATGCCGAGGAGGTAACCATCTGGAAGGACGTGGATGGCTTGCTCAATGCTGACCCGAAACGTTTTGCCGACACAGTTCAGTTACCGCACATCCCCTACTCCGAAGCCATTGAGTTGGCCTTCTATGGTGCCACCATCATCCACCCCAAGACCATTAAGCCATTGCAGAACAAGGGGATAACATTGAAGGTACAATCGTTCCTCCATCCTGACCATGAACCCACCCTCATCGACAGCGCACACAAAAAAGCCGACGAAAGCATCCCTTCCTATATCGTCAAGGACAACCAGACGCTGGTCTCTATCTCGCCGCGCGACTACTCCTTCATGGACGAGCGCAACCTGAAGACTATCTTCACTGCTTGCGTCGACTTGCGCATCCATGCCAACATGATCCAAACCTCCGCGCTGATGCTCTCTTTCTGTTTCGACAGCGACAAGGCCAAACTGAAGCAATTGATGGCTTGCCTAAAAGACAGTTTCAGCATCAAATACAATGAAGGCTTGCAGTTGTTTACCATTAGGCACTATCAAGATGGCTTGGAGAATGACTTCATCAAGGGCAAGAAGATCCTGGTGAAACAAGGGAGCCGAAGCACGATGCAGTTTGTTCTCAGTTAGTAGTTGGATTTTTTTCGCGAAAAAAATCCAACTACTAACTGCTTTTTCCTAAATTTGCGCCCGCATTTTAAGACTCAAAACATCATCCTATATGTACAAAATCGAGAAACATCCCATCTTGGACATTCCGCAGGAAGACCTTGTGGAATTCCAATATGAAGGCAAGACCGTTAAAGGTCAGCGCGGCAAGACCATCGCCGCTGCCCTTCACCAAGCCGGCTATCCCGTCCACAGCCACAGCCTCGACGGTCGCAACCGAAGCCTCAACTGCGGCATCGGCAAGTGCGGCGCCTGCGAAATGCTCGTTGACGGCGTCGTGCGCCGTATCTGCATCACCAAAGTCGACGGCGTGAAGGAAGTGCGCAGCATCGACAAGGAAGCCAACATCCTTCCCGAGCCTAAGGAACAGCAGCCTCGCGAGGTGAAGATCTACAAGACCCAGGTAGCCATCATCGGCGCCGGTCCCGCAGGCCTCGCCTGCCGTGAGCAGCTTAACGCCTTCGGCATCAGCAACATCGTGGTTGATAACAACGCCAACATCGGCGGTCAGTTCAACATGCAGACCCACCAGTTCTTCTTCTTCGAGAAAGAGAAGAAATTCGGCGGCATGCGTGGCTTCGACATTGCCAAGACCCTGGCTGGCGACAACCACGAAGGCATCCTGCTGAACACTACCGTTTGGGACCTGCTGGAAGGCGGTCGCGTGGCCATCAAGAACATCGTCACTGGCGAGGTGGGCTACATTGATGCCCAACACCTTGTGGTCGCCACCGGTGCCGTGCCTTTCATGCCGACCTTCGAGAACGACGACGTGCCGGGCGTCTACACCGCCGCCGTGTTCCAGAAGATGATGAACCAAGAACACACCTTATTGGGTAAGAAAGTCCTCACTGTTGGTGCTGGTAACATCGGTTACCTGACCTCCTATCAAGGTATGCAGGCAGGCGCCACCATTAAGGCCATCATCGAGGCCATGCCCCGCGAAGGCGGCTTCCCCGTACAGGCCAACCGCGTGCGCCGTCTGGGTATCCCGATCATGACGGGTTATGTCTTGATTCGCGCCATCCCGAATGCCGATCACACGGGCATTACGGGTGCCGTCATCGCCAGATGCGAGAACTTCAAGGCCATCCCAGGCACTGAACAAGTCATCGACGACATTGACATCATCAACATCTGCACCGGTCTTATCCCCGACAGCCAACTATTGGTGAAAGGCCGCGAGGTCTTTGGCCTCAACACTTACGGTGCCGGCGACGCCATCCGCATCGGCGAAGGCACCAGCGCCGTGCTGCGTGGCAAACAAGTCGCCTACGAGGTGGCCCAAGCCATCGGTGTGCGCTTCAACTATGACGATTATCTGGAGATTTCTCGTCAATATATCGACTCGCAACAGCATCCTGTTCGTCTGTTGGAGAAGCCCCTCCTGCCTACGCCTGAGCGTATGCAGCAGAAGGCTTTCGTGCAAGCCGACTGTCTCTACGGCTTCGCCTGCAACCCTTGCTCGTTCAGCTGTCCTCAAGGCGCCATCACCAAGCCTTCGACTAGCAGCACGCCTACCATCGACTACAACAAGTGTATCGGCTGTATGCTGTGCGTTTCCAGCTGCCCAGGCTTGGCCATCTTCGGCTACGACGTGCAGAAGTCCACGTGCTTCCTGCCCATCGAGTATGAAGCCCAGGAAGGCGCAGAGGTCTATCTCGTCGACAACGACGGCCAGAAGATTGGCGAAGGCGTCATCGAGAAGATCCTCAAGAAGTCCAACAAAACCAACGTGGCACGGGTGAAAGCCCGTTCCTCACGTCCTTCTGGCGAAGCGAGCCGTGTGTTCGAGCTGACGGACGTAAGGGGCTTTATCCTGAAAGACCGATACAACGCCAACAAGGAACTCACAACGCCCATCTCCCAAAAGAAGATGGCCGAAGGCGAGAGCGAGACCTACGTCTGCCACTGCGAGGACATCAAATTGGACCGCGTGCTGCGCGTCATTGGTAACCGTAAGACCATCTCTGTGGATGAGTTGAAACACATCACCCGTATGGGCATGGGGCCCTGCCGTGGTAAGCGTTGTATCCCCCGTGCCCGTCAGATCTTGCGTTCATACGGCATTGAGTTAGTCGGCGACGCCACGCCGCGTGCCCCGTTGTCGAACCAAGTCAGCCTCGGCGACCTTTACAACCCGCACACCAAAGAGACCTTTATCTTCCCCGAAATGAACGGCGTGAAGAAAGAACAGGTCGAGGTGTTTATCGCTGGTGGCGGTATAGCAGGCAGTGCCCTCTTCCGTTATTTCTCGGAAGCCGGCAAGAAGCCCGTCATGATCAACTACAGCCGTGGTGCCTCGTGGCGCTGCATCGGTGGTGGTCGTCCGGCATTCTCCAACCCCGACATCGCTGATATCGCCGTGCACAACCACGAGATCTTCAAGAAGATGCAAGCCGAGCACAACATCAACTATCACCTGACGCACTATGTCAACCTGGTACATGATGAAGCCACCTACAACTCGCTTGATGCCTCACGCGCTTGGAGCGATGCCTATATGATTGAGCGCAAGGACTTCAAGAAAGAAATCTCCCCGCTTTGGGACGATACTAAGACCACTTATAGCCACGCCCTCATCACCCGCGACTGCTGGCAGGCCACGCCTGGCCGCGTCATCGACTACATCCGTTGGATTGGCGTGCAGCAGGGTGGTCGCTACTTCGAGGACTGCGAGCTGCTCCACGTGCAGAAAGTCGGTGGACACTATGTCACCTTGGTGCGCACCCACGAAGGCGAGTTCATCGAGTACACCTGCGACCACTTCGTCAACGCAATGGGTTGGGGTGCTGAGAAGTTCAACGACATGCTCGGTTTGGACACTGGTCTCTATCCTGTCAAGCACCAGGCCTTCATCACACGTCGTCTGCCCATGATGGGACCCAATGGTGGCCCGCTCGACATGATCATCGACCGTCGTCACTACAAGGGCTTCAGCGCCGTCTATGGACAGCAGTGGGCCCACACCGGCCAAATCATCGGCTGCGCCTCACCCGACACTGATGCCTACGAGGCCCGTCAGAACATCAAGTACAACAGCAAGGAGTTCTTGGAGATTGTCTCTGAGGTCTTCGCCGAGTGGATTCCTAACTTGGGTGAGGTGAGCTTCTTGGCTTGCTGGGCTGGTCGTTACACCGAGCCGCGTTACATCGTCGACCCGGAAGTCGGCCTCTGCACCGGCTTGCGCGGCCACGGTTTCATGCTCGGTCAGTATCTTGCCAAACTGTATGTTGATAAGTACTTAGGCAAGGAGGTTCCTGGTTACATGAAGGATCTTGCTTTGAGCGGAAAGGGCTTGAGCGAGAACGCGTTCAAGTAATTGAGAATTGAGAATATATAATTAACTTCGTTGAATCTTCGATTTGACAATTAAGGCTGTCGCGGACTGCGGCAGCCTTATTTTTGGATTTTAGAGTTGAGATGATTCACAAGGTTTTGAATAGTATTACTTTCCACTCAAAAGAGAGCCTTGCTTGTGAGGTCTAAATGGGGATTCTATTACATTATTAGACTTGCTGGAGGCATCGGAGAGTTTTTTTAAATACGCTTTTTCAATTTGATGAGAAATGTACTCGTTTTCATACACAAAAGAATCGTTTTTTAATTCTATGACATTAAACACATAACTACTGTTATCCTCCTTATTTATATACACCCTTGAGGCATCAGAATTGTATGAATAAGTAAAACTTGTCACGATTGGTAAATCCATAATAACAAGAGAATTGTCATGCACCTCCCCTGTTTTGTCCTCTCTAAATACCAACCGGATACCATTGTCAATGTCGTTTGGATTAAAGTTGAAAGATTCCATTGAGGACGCAATAGGATTGCCTGCATAATCAATACTGTAATACTCTAATTTTTCAACACCCCAAATACCCAGAAAAGGATTTTCAAGAGTTACAGATACCTTATAATCAATTTGAGAACCATCTTCAGCAGTCACCGTATAAGTCACTGGATTGGTAAAGTCCAAAGGTACATTCGAGCCAGGATTGACTGTTGCTTTTTCAGATACCACAATAGTTGGAACTAGTTTTGTGACATCTGCATCATAAGGTATAGTAGCAGAAATAGTTTTTGTTTCTTCCACAATAACAGCCTCAACATCAAGTGATTCAAATTTGAATGAAAGAATCTGTTTCTCACTGCTTTTCTTGGTGCAGCTCATCGACAGCATCAGCACTGCCAACGCCAAGCATAGAACTTTTGTAATCTTTTTCATTTTTATCGAGTTTTTATTGACGTTGCAAATTTACTAATTTCCTATAAGCTCATGTCAAGCAACGACATTTTTCCTCCGTTTTGGCTTGTAAGGCTGTCGTACCACGGTTAGAATAAAAAATTGTAGAGACGCGATTAATCGCGTCTCTACTTGTTTTGGGCGGTTAAGATGATTCACACGTGGTGAACCCATTACCATTCAATGCCGATACGCAAAGATACGCCGGCGGGGCTGACTTGACGGTTTCCATGCATATAGACACCGTTATCGTCATAGCCTGAATAGTACTCCTTGATCTTGTCGTAATAGGTACCAGCCACCATCACGTTGACGGCAAAATCGCGCTTGGAGGCGAAACGCACGCCAAAACCGAGGTCGCCGTAAGCGCCCATGTCGTCGCCGATGAAAGAGCCGAGACGCACGCTAACGACAGGACTCACCACCTTGGTGTTGTTGAACTGATAACGCACATTGGTGTAGACAGGCACAAGGGCACGTTTCTTATTGAAATCGACACCGACACCCACACCAGCGAAGATATGGCCGTTGAAATAGAAGCCATGAGTTGTTGACAAGCTAATGCTGTTGGCCATATTCTTGTCGAAATGCCAAGTGTTGCCTTGTTCGAAGAAACCTTGATAACCGCTGGGAACACGAACCTTAGCGGGATTAGGAACATCTTGATTCTGGGCAAACGCGCCTGCTGCCAAAAGCAGCATGACGACTGATAAAATCACTTTTTTCATTGTTTTAAAGGTTTTAATGAACAAATTTGTTACTTCAAGTAACATGAAACAGCATTAAAACGCCACAATTATCGTGCCATAAACTTCCTTGTTGTGCCCGAAATGGTGATGAAATACATGCCCTTGGGCAAGTTGGAGACATTAATCTGCTGGGGTTCAGCAGTGAGGCTGCCTGTGAGGACAGTCTGTCCCATGAGGTTGGTGATGCGGTATTCGTTGGTGGTTAGAGACGTTTCAGGAAACGTCTCTACAACGAGGATACCATCGGTTGGGTTGGGATAAATGGCAAACGGTATTTCCGTAGGTTCTTCAAGGCCGTTATGCAACTCGGCGTAGATGGCATCGCAATCATCGCGGTTGACGGTGAAAACCAGGTTGCCATAGTTCCAATAGCAGCGCAGTCCGTTCACACCGTAGCCCTTGTCGCGTGTCATCAGCCTCTCGGGGAAGAAACTGCTGAGGTGACCGATGCCGCACACGATGGTGCCGCTGAAGAGGTCGTCTTCATCGCTCACCCACAACAACCTGAACAACCGGCCGTCGTAGTAATAGTAATCCACTGCGTCCACATGCATGGTGATGGATTCCGTGCCGACCTTGATGACCCAGCTGTCGCCTTGCTGGGCACCAAGGTCATACAGCACGGTAAACTCCTGCAAGTCCTTATTCCACCAATACACCACCTCGTCTTCCAGATAGAGGTATTCGCGCGTTACTTCCTGATGCTCACCTTTATCATACAAGGTGTTGGTGCGGATGATAATCTGCACATCCTTATGATTGACGGTCGTGTCGGCGACATATTCTAAATGCTGATAGGTAGTACTGCCGTTCTCGTTCTGGATTTCGTAGTACCATTCGGAGCCATGGAACTCTATCAAACCGTTGCCGCAGTCCTCAGTAATGTTGGTGAAACTACTCCAATCTTCGGAATTCTGGTAAGCTTCCAAAGCGCCGCAAGGCACGATGACGGGAATGTCGGCTTGGAAATGCCAGGCATTTGGAGTAGTCATACGCCTCAATTCAGGTGGAGTCATCGCTTTCAGCACAAGGGATGACAAATTGGTGTTTTCAAAAGCAGGCTCTACAATGTAGTTGATGGAATCGCCGAAAACAACACGATTGAGCATGTAGCATGAGTCGAAAGTCTTCAACTCGATTCGTTGAACCAAATCGGGGATGACCATATCGCCCGCGAGGCTGGTGCAGCGGGCAAAAGTCTGATTCCCCAAGTTTCTCAAGCTGGTGGGTAATTCGATATGAGTGAGACTTCTGCATTCCATGAATGCGCCACTTCCAATCTCAGTAACACCCTCGGGCAGGTTGATTTCCTCAAGGTTCGTGCATTCCTTAAAAGCATTGGTTTCAATCTTTGTCAGACTTTCAGGAAGACTGACATGGGTCAAGTTGCCGCAACGGCTGAACTCACTTTTCACGATGGTCGTCCAGCCTTCGGGAATTGTAAGTTCAG
>JAGCCO010000110.1 GCA_017651645.1 Bacteroidales bacterium | reverse complement strand
CGTTTCATTTCAGTTTTACTTCAATTCCAGCGGTTGATACTTATTTACTTTCTTCGGGATAATCATATCAGTAGCCACGACCGAGATTTTATCCTCGGCGGCAGGTTCTGGGCCACCCGGCCACATCTCGATGATATTCAGGTGGTCGTAGGTTCCTTGCGGAATGTAGTAGTTCGGCTTCTGCACGTACTGCTTGTTGCAATAGAGTTTGTTGCGGTGGGAAATGAACTTGTTGCGTTTGAGGGTCGTGTAGCCGCCCTTAGAGAAGTACTTGATGGGAGCCGTCCTTTGCATCAGTCCTACACAGACGAACGAGAAGATGCCGTCCGCGTCCTCTGCTTTCAGAATCATGCCAGGCAGTCCACGCAACTTCCAAGGGCCAAAGGATGTCGGTACATCTTCCGAATACCATACCGTCCACGTCCTGCCCGCATACTTGCCTACGGCTTTCTGGCAGAGGTAGCCGCTCACGGTTAGCGTGTCGTCCGCTAACTCCCAAACGAAATCAGGCAGCGGCTCCGTATAGAAGTAGCGGTTGGGCACAACTTTGTCGAACGAACTCAGTTCACCTTCGGGGTATCCGATGAACAGCACGGGCAGGTTATACTTCCGAGCATCCCACTCGCCATACTGATAGGAACGATTCTGCCACTCGCCGAAGTCCTCTAGCATTGTGCGGTTATACTCCATGCACTTCGCAACATGGCTTCCCACCACCACCGCCAACTGCACAGAGTCCTTCACGGCATTGCTGTTTCTGTCCGTTGTATTCGTCACAAAGTCATAGACCACCACAAACTGGCATTGGTCTATGCTGTCATTCTTCTGTGCCATTGTTTGAGTAGAGAGGAACAACCCAATGATGGCTGTGCTCATCAAACGCAAGCACTTCACTTTTGTATCTACCATGTCATTCTGATTTTAAGTGATAAACATATATAATAAATTCTGTATCAGTACTGACTACCGAGGCCAACTTGTCCCATGCAAAACCTATCACGGAATTAGGCTCGATGTCCTGACCCTGACAGGTGAGCCGTTCCACACGCTCCACCTCCGTACCGTCCACATTGCAGATATAGTCCTCTATCTTGCCTTTCCGAAAGAGTTTTATCCACATCTTCGAGCCTCCGAAATATCTGATACGTGCAATGCGCCCGTTCTCTGGCAACGTAACCTTGTATTCGGGGAAGCAAGTCAGATAGTCATGCCCTGTAGCCACCCTCAGCGAATCGTCCATGCTCAGGGAAAAGTCCGCACTGCTCACATTGATAGAGTCCAACGTCTCACCGGTCGCAAAGTCCATCTTCTTGATGAAGTTGATGCGGCTGCCTCCCACGATAGCATTGCCCCATGCATAGCAGAACTGCCCACTGCTATCCAGCAATGCCGAACCGGGATGCACGGCAGGCTCACCCGTCATTTGAGACTGATGGAAAGGCTGTTCATTCATCCGTCGAACAAGACTGCCGTCCTTGATTCTAAACACAGCTCCATCCATTGCACCCAGCATCACAAGACTATCATTAACAAGCAGATTGGCATTGGGGATAGATTGAATGTTCACATCATCTCTTTGTAGAACAAGCGTGTCAATCCTCTCGATCCGATTGTCAAGCGGCACCACAACACTGTTCTCTTTGGTTAAATCTATGATGATTTGTGCTTGTACCGACACTGTCAGCACTAAGGCCATCACTGTTACTAAAATCTTTTGCATGTTGATATTTGTTTTATGTGGTTATTGCTTCTTTTT
>JAGCCO010000109.1 GCA_017651645.1 Bacteroidales bacterium | reverse complement strand
ACGCCTATCATCCGTGGCTCTGCTCTGGGTGCCTTGAACGACGACCCGAAGTGGACTCCCGCCATCGACGAACTGATGGACGCTTGCGACACTTGGATTCCTGAACCCATGCGTGCCACTGACAAGCCGTTCCTGATGCCTATCGAGGACGTGTTCTCCATCACTGGCCGTGGTACCGTTGCTACCGGTCGTATCGAGACTGGCGTCATCCACGTTGGTGACCCCGTCGACATCCTCGGTATGGGTGCTGAGAAGCTGAAGTCAGTCGTTACCGGTGTGGAAATGTTCCGTAAGATCCTCGACGAAGGTGAAGCTGGCGATAACGCTGGTCTGTTGCTCCGTGGTATCGACAAGGACGAAATCCGCCGCGGTATGGTTATTGCCAAGCCCGGTTCGGTGAAGCCTTACCACCACTTCAAGGGTCAGGTCTACGTCCTGAGCAAGGAAGAAGGTGGCCGTCACACCCCGTTCCGTAACAAGTATCGTCCTCAGTTCTACTTCAGAACCACCGACGTTACCGGTGAAATCACCCTGCCCGAAGGTATGGAAATGGTCATGCCTGGCGACCACGTCACCATCGACGTTAAGTTGATTGCCGACATCGCCATGGACAAGGGTCTCCGCTTCGCTATCCGTGAAGGTGGCCGTACCGTTGGTTCCGGTCAGGTGATTGAGATCATCGACGATTAATACATAATCAACAAATGTAAGGGTGGGGCAACACCCACCCTTATTCTACGGGTGTAGCTCAGTTGGTAGAGCATCGGTCTCCAAAACCGAGTGTCGAGAGTTCGAGCCTTTCCACCCGTGCTTTTTGTTAAGGTTCAATAGAAGATGAAGAAAATAGTAAACTACGTAAAGGAGTGCTACACAGAGCTTAAAGAGAAGGTCACCTGGCCGACTTGGCAAGAACTGAGAAGTAGCGTTTTGGTTGTGTCCATTGCTTCCCTGATAATCGCCTTGGTGGTTTTCCTGATGGACATTTCCTTCAAGAATCTGTTAGAAGCGTTTTATGGACTGTTCTGATAGATGGATTGAATCTTGATGAGCAATTATCGGCGAACTGTTTAATTTTGATTGGAAGATGAGCGACACGAATGAGAGGAAGTGGTATGTGGTGAAAGCCATCTCTGGTAAGGAAAAGAAGGTAAAGGAATACCTTGAATCCGAGATCAAGAGGTTGAACCTGCAAGACCTTATCCCTACAGTTTTGATTCCGACTGAGAAGTACTTCGAGGTGAAGAACGGCAAGAAGGTGTGCAAAGAGCGTAACTACCTGCCGGGCTATGTGCTTGTGGAGGCCGTCTTGGTTGGAGAGGTCGTTCATGTGATCAAGAACGTTCCGAACGTGCTAGGCTTCCTAGGCACGAAAGGTGAGCCCGACCCGCTGCGCCCGCAAGAGGTGAAGCGTATCTTGGGCAAGGTCGACGAGCTTCAAGGCATGGGCGCTGGCAGCGATGTCATGTTTATGGTGGGGCAGTCGGTCATTGTCAACGACGGTCCTTTCAGCACTTTCCAAGGTATCATCGAAGAGGTGAACGAGGAGAAGAAGAAGCTGAAGGTCGCCGTGAAGATTTTCGGTCGCAAGACGCCTTTGGAACTGAGTTTCTTCCAAGTGAAGTTGGAGAGCTAAACCGGTTTTTGTGAGTTAAAATTGTTGCCTAATTACACTTAATTAAGGATTAAAGAAATGGCAAAAGAAGTAAGCGGATTAATTAAATTGCAAATCAAAGGAGGAGCTGCGAATCCCGCCCCGCCCGTCGGTCCCGCTTTGGGTTCGAAGGGTGTGAACATCATGGAATTCTGCAAGCAGTT
>JAGCCO010000108.1 GCA_017651645.1 Bacteroidales bacterium | reverse complement strand
GTGGCTACCGCAAACCCATGCGAATGCGCCTCCTCAACATTCAAGAAATCTTCAGGCGTGATTCTAAATATGCAATAGTCCGTATAACCAGTCGTTTTGGACCTATTGGAACACACAATACAACCTCCATTCGGACAAACTGCAATATCCAAAGGCCCAAGATTATAATCCTCTGGTTTGAAGTAGATTTCGCTCAACTTGTTCAAATCTTCATCCATAAAACCTACATACAAATTCCAACCAGTTCTTATATCCATCCAACCAAGCATATATACTTCGCCTTGTTCACCGAAGCACACGCCATAGCCTTCATCGTTACCATCGGGATTGATAATGCCCCAGGTCCAATTCAAATGATTGAAGTCCTCGTCAAACACGCCCATAATGACATCCATTTCCGTTTTTTTACCGAAAGGGCATTCACTGCCAAATGAATAAGTCCGTCGATTGAACGGATTGTATTCCATACCAATAGGCACCTCGCTAATCGTATTGAACCATCCGCTAACATTGGGGCCAGAATAATAAACGCGTCCAACATCTTCTACAACTGAGACAGTCTCCAATTCAGCATCAAATGTATAGCATGTATAGCATTCATATACATGGTTATCGGTATTCCTGAGGATGATACGGCAGCCCAAAGAATCGGGAGCGGAGAAGAAATAGTTGGTTAGGGTAGCAGTGCAGTCAGAAAGTATTCTTTCTTTTGCCACATAACCTTCTTCATCGAACCTTATCAGATGAATGGATTCCTTTTGGTCAATCATCCAAAGGCTGTCAACGGGATAAGACAAAGTCAGGCTTCCGTCCTTTGAGAACACAGTATAGACCTGGCTCCTGTAAAATGCCGTGATTGATGGGTGGTCAAAGTCGAGACCTTCCCAGTTGTAACCTGTATATGTCATCGACAGATCTTCGGGGTCGACATCCACCACGCAAAGACGGGGCAAGGTGTCGTTGTCGTCCTCGCCGAACGATACATAACGGAACTTGCCTTTCGTAAAATTGCCTTGTTCCCAATATTCCAACCGATTTGTAGGCAAGCCGATGGAATCAAGAATCTCGCCATCGTAAGTGATTTTCATAAGGGTACGGTTGCCAGATTGTGTCCCGCCGAAAGCCAAGAAGGCTTTGTCGTCGATGCTTTTCACAACGGTGACATAAACGTCATCCGACTGGTAAATCACTTCGAGGTCTTGTGGATATTCTTGCGCTTGCATTTGCATCCCTCCCATCATCAGGAGCGCAAGCAGCGCATAAATTCTCGTTGTTTTCATTGTCCTATTGGTTTTTATTAGTCATATCAGTCCTATAAGTCCCATCCCTCGCATCCGTCCGTCTCCCTCTCCTGGAGGAGAGGGTCGGGGTGAGGTCGGTGGAGTCCAGTCGTTAGCACGAAAGTACGTATAACGAAAAAAACTTACTCCTTAATCCATTTCCCCGTTTCCGTTTCCCTGCCATTGACAACCACCTTCCAGATATATGTCCCCGCAGCCCATCCTCCAGTATCAATCCCCGTCACATTTTCCGTAATATCTTGTCTGTGCATAAGTCTTCCACTCATATCATACACCTCCATCTGCGCGTTGTAGGGCTGCTTCATTGTGACACCCGTTCGAATGTTGAACATATTATTACTTGGATTGGGATAGACTTTAACTTCATCCACAACAGTGATTTCATCTGTCCCAACCGTGCCATCCGCATTGATTTTCAAGACAAAAATGTCAAGGCGATTGTCAACATTGAAATTGTAACGAGTGCCTGTCACGATAAATCCGCCATCTGTTGTGGCTGATGAGGTAAAT
>JAGCCO010000107.1 GCA_017651645.1 Bacteroidales bacterium | reverse complement strand
CTTTATCCTGTCCACCAGGAGAGTGCTGTCACACATAAGCATATCAACGTATCGCAGACCTGCCGCTCTGCTGAACAGGCTGTCCTCGATGCTCTCCAGTGTTACAGGCAGAACCACCTTCTCCAAACGGGTGAGTTTCTGCATGTCGTCGGCCCGGAGACTGCTTACAATTGTATAACCCAGTGCCGAAAGGTCTTTAATGCCGGTATGGTTGTCAAACCAGCCATCTACATTATCCACTGAAAAGAGGTCATCCATAGTGGCGGCAGCATGTGCTGCGAACGCTGCAAATGAGTCGTCATCGTCAAAACCTCCCTTGGATACGTTGTTGGTGCGCTGCCATGATGAGCCTGTATAGTTGTCATCGTACAAGTAATCCTCATAAAGGCTGGGACGTACGTAGAACGCATCGAACGTGGGGTTGTAGTTATTGCAAAGCCAACGCTTAATGGGCCATTCGTCACTTATCTCGACCTTTTGTGTGGCCAGTATGTACATACGTGTAAGCATGGCGTTGTCATCCAGTGCGCTCCATACAAAATTCTTCATCTCATCGCCTATGACCAGAGTCTCCAGTCCCTCACACTCCTGCAGGGCGCGTTCATTGACACCGGTACAGGTGCGCGGCAAAATCAGAGTCTTGAGGTTGTAGGCTCTCAGGAGGGCGTGCTGTGGAAGGATGTTGTCATAAACCTTATACAGCTGGATCTCCTCGGCCGCCATAAAGCTTTGAGCGTTACGTCTGTAACCTCTTACGGCAACATTGCTCTCCACGATATCAGCGTCATAGAGGTCCAGATACTCCAGATGTCCGCTGTAATTGCGGGTATGGGCCCACGGACACCATCCGGCCAGATAACGCAGAACGTCCAGATCGGCTCCCGATACAGGTCCTGTAACCTTGAGCCGGTATATCTTGCTGTAGTCACCCTTAAGGCTGTTTACAAACAAGTTACCGAATGCTGCAGACTCTTTTGTTGTTATGGTAAGACCCAGTTTGTCTGCCAGAGTGTTGGGCTCAGTCAGATGGACCGTCAATATCTCAGTAGATGAGTAACTGCGGCTGTCGGTGTTGATATGGTCGGCATACTGCGGCCACTGCTCACGGTAACGTTTGGCCAGACTCTTTGGTACAAGTATCCTGAAGTCCTTGGGCAGGGACTCAAAAGCATCGGCCGCCAGTACAGGTACGCTGTCACAGCTTATGCTGATGCTGTCAAGGCTGGTGCAACCTGTAAATGCCGTATTGGCAATTCTCTCAATGCCGGCGGGCAGTGTTACGGTCTTAAGTCCTCTCATGCCGCTGAATGCTCCATCCAGTCTCTTTACGTTACTGAACATATGGAGGTCATCGAGATTGGTGATGGCGGTATTGCCGTTGAATATGCCCTCCACATTATCCAGCATCAGATATTCTGACGGGAAGAAATGGCCTGCATCGGCAAGAGCCCACATGATCCGGTCATCGGACATGGGACTGAGAACGCTCATGGCCTGTGTGGTAAGAGCGGGATCTCCCATATAATCACCAAGTTGTGAGGGCAGGGTATAGACCTGCTGTATGGGTGCCTCCCACGGGTCGCTGCTCTCGCTCTGGGCATAATTCTCTGTCAGGAACACCAGTTCCTCTATACCGTTCAGGTCCTGAAGTATATCGCTGTCATACGCGGTTGTCTTGCTTCCGATGCAAACACGCTTAAGTCCATAAGCCTCCTCAAAGATGTTCTCTCCTATGGATTTTACGGACTTGGGCAGTATCACCTCCTCAATCACTGCGCAGTTCTCAAACAGGTAATCGGGTATGATGTCATCACTGTCAATGTGTTCGTCCAGCCAGTTCCCGTTATAACTGTGTTCTGTATCCTTCTTTATGGAGGCATTCCAGAGATTGAGATAGCGCAAAGTGCCGTCGGTGGGGTCGCTGTTGTATGCATCGGCTCCGGCCAGATGGCGGATGACAGCCAGATCCTCACCGTTCAGCGGGCCTGTTACGGTAAGTGAATCAAATTTGGCGTACGGGCCGGAAATGTAGTGAACCTTGCTGCCCTCGGTTGTCAGGGTAAGGCCCAGCTTGCCGGCCAACTGGCCTACGGCTGTCACGGTGACCTCCTTGTTTACCTTATAGAGGTTGTCGGCAATGATATACTGGGCATATTCGGCCCAACGGCTTCTGTATTCGTTCAGTTTGGCGGCAGGGACATATATCCTGAGTCCGTCGTGCTTAAAGAAAACATCCGTTCCCAGAATTGCGGGAGTCTCAGAGCGGACTACGATTGTGCTGAGTCGGGTACAACCGCCGAAAGCACCGTTCTCAATTGTGTTCAGACCCTCAGGGAGTTCAATCTCCTGCAGGCTGGAACAGCCGTAGAACGCCTTGCTGCGGATGGCCTTTATGGTGGCGGGAAGTATTATGTTTCCAAGTTTGGAGCAGCCCTCAAACCAAGATTTGCCTACATAATCCAGTCCTACGCTCTCAAACCACCTGAAATCGGCAAAACTGTAGATGTTATCCTTCTGTGCTGTAAACCTTCCGTCCAGCCATGAGAAACCGGCACCGCCTATGCGGGCATAGTCTGCGTAGTCTTCCCATACGGATGGGTCGGTTCCGGTGTTGGCCGGGTCATAGTAGGCCATGGGTTTCAGCGCCGCCATGATACCCGGGTCGGTAAGGCGTATCACGCAGGGCATAAAACGCTCCTTGTATTTTGCCCAGGCTGAATCGGCCTCAAACCAGACCACCTGCTGCGGCATCATCTTGATGCGTGCGGTTGTTCCGTCAAACACACCGTTGCCAATGCTTATCATCTGAGGCGTCATGGGTGTCATGTGGTTTATACCGTCGGTCTCCATATAGAGCAGGTCCAGATCGGCCAGATTGATACAATCGGCAAAAGCGGAGTCTCCTAAATGGACCTGCAGTCCGGTATAACTGTCGCCGGTAATGGTGGAGCCGTACAAATCCACGAATGATACGGATCTGAGATTACTGTTACCCAGGAATGCCTTGGGCAGTACCTGGTCAAGTTGGAAGTTGTCATAGACACCTATGTCATTACACAGCTTGAGGGCACCCTGATGGCCTATAATGAAGTCGTTGTCGGGGCCGGTCACGATGGTGTGCTCTATCAGGTGACCGTTTACCTTGTTCTCCTTCTTTATGGAGTTCTGCTCATAGGCGTATGCGTACCTGGCGCCGTACTCGCTGAATTTGGGAGCAGGTGCGGCACTCTCATATTTGAAGTAGCGTGCCAGCGGTGCCCAGGATGCGTTGTCCAGAAAATCCTGCTTACGTTCGGGATCGATTATGATTCTGAACGTGGTGGAATCCAGTCCTGCAAATATGCTGTCGCCTGCCAGTATGAAGTTTTCGGGACCCAGGGCACGGGTGCCGTTATCATCGGTCCTGAGCAGGGTGCTGAACTCTGTAAGTGCGGTACAACCCACAAATGCCGAGTCGGGGATGGTAAGCAGCATGGCCATTCCGGTATTGCTTGACTGCCCCGAAATCTCGTGGAACCTGATACTCTTGAGGTTTGTCTTGTCCCTGAATGCATCACGGGCAAAAGTCATGGTGCGGTTGGATGTGTTGACGTTATTGTCATTGTCAAATCCCACATGGATGACAGCATTCTGGACATTATTCGCAACTTCCTTGATATATGTGTGATATACAAGGTTTTTCTGGGGAGTGGTGATCACGTAGCCTCCACCAACAAGACCTACCTGATGTATGTT
>JAGCCO010000003.1 GCA_017651645.1 Bacteroidales bacterium | reverse complement strand
TCAATGTCATGTCGCAAAGCAACACTTCTTCCTCGTCAATCATGGGGAAATAGCGATAGAGTCTTCCCGTCGCGGTTTCTTCACGGAAATATAACTCTGCATTTTCAAAAAAGAATCCTCGGGGAGTAGCACGAAGATAATCGTGTCCGTTGACGTGGACCGTATCGGCAGTATTGATTTCCATAGAGCCAGTGCTGACCCAGTCTATACAATATTGCAGCACATTCAATCGAGTGGAGTCTGCACCAAAATAGGATTCATACTCTTGCGCTTGCATCGTCACCCCTCCCGCCATCAGCAGGAGCGCAAGCAGGGTGTAAATTCTTGTTGCTTTCATCCTATTATAGTTTTGTGCAAAACTATAACAAAAATCCGCAAAAAACACAAGCAAAAGGGCAAATACAGATTTTTGTTTTAAGGTAGCTTTGAGAATCAACAAGTTACAAGACCAAAATACAGATTTTTTATTCCGCAATAAGGGTCGAAATCGGGTCGGAACCCGCCTTTTTGTGGAGGTTGGAGCGGTATTTCAGGATGGTGTTTTCGGCAAAGCCCGTCAGCTCGGCTTCTTCCTTCGCGCGGAAATGTAAGAAGTTGAGCACGGCGATTTGTCGCTCCGCTTCACTCAGTTCAGGGTGCGTGGCGGCCAACCGTTCCGTCACTTTCGGATAGGCTGCCTCAAACTCGGCCAGGATGCGCTCCAAGCGGTTGGGCACATCCGAATGGTATAGGTCTTTCGCACGCTGCGGCAGCATGGCGCGTGCCTGTTGGGTAGCCTCGTCCACCTGCGTTTGAAGCTGCTGCTTCTCCTCGTGCCAAGCCCGTGTCTCGGCATTGTGTTCTTTTCTCCGCCTGGCCATCCACAACAGCCCAAGTCCCGCAACCAACAGCACTACCGTCATCGCTACTATGCTCCGTATGCTGCGCAGTCGTGCCGCCTCCTGTTCGGCTTGCCGTCTTTCGGCCTCGGCTTTTTCTCGTTTCCAATGCGAATGCTGCTGAAACAACTCGTTAAGCTGCGAGACCTGCGCATTGCTTTCTCCTACTGGAGCCGTGTTTTCGGCAATGTAAGCCGCATATTGCGCAGCCCTCGCCGTGTCACCCAGACTTTGGTAAATTTCACGTATATATGGCGCTGCAAGCTTTTGCCTATAGGCATCCTCCTTGTTTTCAAACACGGGTGTCAAGTAAACCAACGCCGAGTCGTATTGTTTTTCAGCATAATAAATGGCACCAATGGTAAGAAAACGTATCAGTTTTTCTTGATCAGTAATGGCTTGCACTGCCATGCGCTTCAGGTCGTTTATTGAAGGCTCGACGCCTCTGCCTATTTCATAATGAAGCAGAGCCATTTGTGAAACCAAATCCCTGTACACCAAATTCTCCGTATTAGATAGCCGCCTCAAACTTTCATTATAATAGTATTCGGCACTATCATATTGTTTAAGTTTGTGATATTGATTTCCCAATATCGCCAATAAGCTGGATTGATTATTAGGAGAGCCCTGTTCTATACTATTGAAGGCCAAGGCTTTCTTGCAGCAAACTATGGCAGGTTCTTGCATAAACTGGCCAGAAAACAACTCCGCAAGGCGGCCATAAATTAAACTCATGAAACGCGGAATGTGGTTAGGTTGTAGAGACGCGCCATGGCGCATCTCTACATCCGGGAAATGCGTTTCCATAATCTCCAACGCCTTCAGATATTCACTACAGGCCGCCACAACGCTATCACGCTCATAATAGCCTGCACCATCTATATAATGGGCGCGGGCGGAGAGAAATGTGATCATTGGATTGGTTGTAGAGACGCGGCGCGCCACGTCTCTACAACACAATGAATCGAAATATGATACCGCCTGCAACAATTCCGCGCGGTTGCTTTGCCCATAATAGTTTTTATACAGCAGCTCCGAAATCAGCAGCTGGCAGTAATGCCCGTTAAAGGCATCGAGGCTGTCGGCCTCGGGGCTTGCCGCAAACTCCATCATCACCGCCAAGGCGCTGTCGGGTTGTTGCCACATGAGGGTGTCGATGGTCGTCAACTCTTGGGTCGGCCCTTCGACAGGCTCAGGGACCTCAACTTCAGTTGGTTGAGAGCAAGCCACCATCATCGTCAGAACAGCAAATAAGTTCAGTATGTGAATAATTCGTTTCATGCTACGCAGTTTCCAAAACTTTTTCAATTACTGTTGCCGTTTCTTAGGTTCCCCGAAGCGGATGTTGAGTCCGAAACGATGAAAAGCCTTTGGCTTTGTTTCTCCCGTTTGAAGGTCAGTCAATTGATAATTGAAGTTGTCGTAGCACAATTCATAGAACAAACCGAAATACCTCAACGGATTGATGGCCACGCCAATGTCCCCTCCATAAAGGAAATTGCTTCGGACGGGCTTGATATAGGGGTTGTCGTATTCAGGTTCATAATGATATGATAACGTCCTTATACCTAACTCACCGCGACAATACACATCGAAGAAATAAAAATCAGGTAACATGAGAACCAAAGGATGCAGTTCCGCATTGATGCCGTAACGATAGTAGCGTGTAGTCAAGTCCCCTTCAAAATGATCAATAGTCGTGTTGGAAATCGTGTCATATCCACCGCTAATCGAAAAATGCTCTTTTTGTGTGCCATAGCTACCAAACACACCCAACACGCACCAGTTGGTAACGCCGTAACCTACGCCAATACGCAGTTCGGGATAACCAATAGAGAGTTGGTTTTTCATCATCTTGGCATAACTTAAGTCGATTTTGAAATTGCCTTTGTTGAATGGCTTGGTTTGGCTCTGGGCAAAGATAATACTGGATAATAGAAGGAACAATAAAAGGAGAATCCTGTTTCTCATGACTAATGCTAATGGTTTTGTATGTTGGTAATAAGAATCAGTGGAATAACGGATGGCCTATGGTTTTATTGTGTTTCCGCCGTTGGGTTGTCGCTTTGCGGTAGCCACTTTTGATATCATTTTTGTTGGTCCTTTATTCGAAAAGTTTTCCATTTTTCTCTTGTATTTTACATTTTTTCTACCTTTGCCTTTTGTAAAACGTAAATTCACCTATTAATAACTAAATCTTTTCAAAATGAAAAAGACTGTTTTATTGATGGCCGCCCTCGTGTTGGGTTCAATGGCCTTCGCACAGAACGCCGACAAGAAACAAGCTGTCGACCAGTATGGCAACACAGTGAACGTCAAGACACTAGAGACCTCAAGTCGCGATGGTATCTTGGTGTTCGAATCAAAAGACAAAGACTACAAGTTCTGGTTTGACACCAGAGTGCAGGTGGACTTCGGTCACTATTTCGGTGCCCAGGAATGGGCTGACCCGATTGGTTCAGGCGCCAGCATCCGTCGTGCACGCTTTGCTGCCAAGGCTCAAATCACACCTGATTGGTATGGTGAGATTGACATGGAACTCGCCAACGGTTCCTTCGAACTGAAAGACGCTGTTGTTCGCTACTACGGCTTGAAGAATTGGCAGTTCACTGTCGGTAGCATGAAGCCTGACTTCACCATGTCGCGCAACACTTCTTCGCGTTATCTTATGTTCATGGAACGTCCCATGGTGATTAACGCTTTTGCTCCCAGCCGTCACCTCGGCGTCTTCGCCAAATATTCTAACAAGTATTTCTTCGGTAGCGCCAGCGTGCTCTTCCAAGAGATCGAAGGCCAGGAGACCCGCGACTATGTGGAGGCCAACAACAAGGACTATGGCATGGACGAAGGCCTTTCCTATGTCGGTAAGGTCGTGGTTCGTCCCATCAATGAACCTGATCTTGGCATCCATGTCGGTGGTGCAGTCATGTACGACGCTCCCAAGACGTCCGATGAGATGGGCGTTTACAGCGGTACCCGTTTCAGCTGCCGCAATACCACCAACATCAGCCGTAAGAAATACATCGACACCGATGATATCAAGAACACCGACCATAACCTCATCGCCACTGCCGAACTCGCTGGCCACTACAATGGCCTGCGTCTCGAAGGCGCCTGGGTGTCGGATTGGACTTATATGAAACCTGAAGTCGGCATCGACAAGCCTTATCACTTCCAAGGTTGGTATGTCGAAGGTGCCTGCCTCCTCCTCGGTGGCAAACAGAGCTACGACTCCGATGGCGCCAAGTTCAACCGCGTCCGCACTGGTCGCAGCTGGGGCGACATCGAACTCGTTGCCAAATATGAGTTCCTTGACATGAACGACTACGATGGCCGTGGCGAGCAAGCCATCTACGGTGGCTCTGCCGAACTCTACGGTGCTGGTCTCAACTTCTACTTCTCCAAGAACGTGAAGATTGGTCTCAACTACCAGTATGTCAATAACGACCGTTATGCCAATGGTAAAGGCAAACTCTATGTCGGTCTCGATGCCGATGGCAACCCGACCAAGGACTTCACCAAGGTCACTGCCGCCGATGGCAAAGCTGGTGTGAACTACCACATGCTGCTGGCCCGTTTCCAGGTCGCTTTCTAATCCAATCTATTGTCTAACCTTTTAAAATTGAGAATAATATGAAAAAGATAATGTTTGTGGCATTGGCTCTTTTGATGGGTCTTGCCTCTTGTGTCAAGGATAAGCAATATCCAGGCATCAATATCTCCAATGTTTCTTACGCTCCCACGGCTGTCCAGGCAGATGATGATGTCACGGTGACGGCCACCATCACCAGTTTCAAGGATTTCACGGCCAAGTTGGTGTATGCGGTTGGTGAAGCAGAGAAAGCCATAGAACTGGCTATGACCGCTGGTGCCGACAACCTCTACACGGCTGTCATTCCCGCCCAGCCCGATGGAACGAAAGTCAAATTCCATATTGAGGCCATGAACGGCGAGGCTACGGCTGTGTCACCCGACATGGAATATGAAGTGGGTGCTGTCGCTATTGACTACACTAAGCTTCGCCTCAACGAGCTCAACGGTAACGACAAGTTTATCGAAATCTACAACACTGGTGCCGATGCCATCAACCTGAATGGTGTGTACATCGAGAAGGACGGTGCCCAAAACTGGATTGCCGACAACACGGTGAAAATCGATGCAGGTGGCTATTTGCTGCTTTATAGCGAGGATGTCCTAGCCGACATGCCCGACTATCCTGAAGCCCTGATCTTCCACAGCGGCCTCTCCGCCAAGAAGAATGTCCGCATCCAACTCTTCACGCCCGCTGGTGTTTCCATCGACGACTTCAACTTGACCAACATTGAGGCCAACGACCCAGCCTACATTCCGGCTCCGGCTTCTTACAGTCGCAATGCTGATGGCAAATGGTACTATGCCGATGCCACTCCTGGTGTTGTCAATGTTGACGGTACAGTTGCTCTTCTCGGCCTCGAAGGTGGTGACACCCCCGAGCCTCCGACTCCCGAAGAGCCCGACTACACTAACCTCGTCCTTAATGAGCTGAATGGCACTGACAAGTTCATCGAAATCTACAACAAGGGCGATATGGACCTGTCTTTGGAAGGCATGTACATCATGAAGGACGACTATGTTGCCGGTGCCACTTGGACCGCCGATGCTACTGTGGTGGCTCCTGCCCATGGCTATGTCTTGCTGTATAGCGAAGACGTGCAGATTGACATGCCCGATTATCCTGAAAACTTGATTTTCCATAGCGGCCTTTCTTCGAAGAAGACTGTTCGCATCACGCTCTTCATGCCTGATAACACCGTGAGAGACGAGTTCACGAGAGGCACTACGGGCGAATGGGGCCAAACCATTTCCGATGTGAAGCCCAAATCCTTCGCTCGCACACCCGACGGCGGCGACTGGAAGCTGGCCGATGCCACACCTGGCGAAGCCAATCCTGCCACTGGCGATGACATCCCGCAGGAATAAATTTGGCTATTAGCTATTAGCAATTAGCCGTTAGCTATTGCCAACCGTTTCGCTGGCTAATAGCTAACGGCTAAAAGCTAACAGCCACCATAACAGAAATCTTTAAATCATAAATCCCCAAAATGGCAAAAGAAGAAATGAAAATCGGCGAAGTATCGAAGCCGAGATTTGAGTTCCGCTCCTTCGGACAGTGCTTCTGCGAGGCCCACAAACGCATGGCCCGCTTGTCAATGCCCGTCCCCGAGAAGGTTTGGGAGCGTCTCAGCGACGAGATCTATATCATCTCCCGCAAAAACGACATCAACAACACCAAGATACGCGACGGCAAGATGGACATCAAGACCTTTGTGCAGAGTGTCGACGGCCTGGAGCAATGGAATCCTCTGATGAAGGGCGAGTTCCCCATCAGCCGTGAGGTGCTTGAGAAGGAAGTGTTCCCCGCTTTCATGGTCGAGATGCCCAAGTTGACCAAGGACACCTATACCTATGAGGAGTTCATCGCCATGGTGAAGGCCAACCCCGACTTGGCTGCCGTGCACGTCCACAAGCGCCGCTTCGGCTACATGGTCAACGACACCATCTGCGAGTTTGGCGAGGTGCTCATCAACGGTGCCAAGGTGGTGACCATCAACTCCGAGTCGACCGAGATTGAGGACATCAAGAAGACCATCAAGGACTGCGGCCTCGAAGGTGTCGAAAACATCAACTATTTACAGGCTATCAAGCGCGTCATCGGCATGTCCGACAAGCCGCTTGCAAACGAATAAACGACTATGGCACAGGAAATCGAAAAAAAATTTTTGGTAAAGGGTGACTTCAAGGCCGAGGCTTTCAAGTCCACACGCATCACCCAAGGCTACCTCAGCAGCGTGCCCGAGCGCACCGTCCGCGTGCGTGTGAAGGGCGACAAGGGCTTTATCACCATCAAGGGCATCGGCAACGCCTCTGGCGCCGCCCGCTTCGAGTGGGAGAAGGAGATCCCCGTCGAGGAGGTGCAACAACTCCTTGAAATCTGCGAGCCTGGTGTCATTGACAAGACCCGCTATCTCGTCAAGAACACCGACGGCAAGCACACCTGGGAAGTCGACGAGTTTTATGGCGACAACGACGGCCTCATTGTCGCTGAAGTCGAGCTCACCGACGAGAACGAGCCCTTCGACAAGCCCGCATGGCTCGGCGAAGAGGTCACCGGCGACCCCAAGTACTTCAACTCCATGTTGATGAAGAATCCTTATAAAAACTGGAAATAACTGACACGAGACCGCAGGACGGTATTGTCCTGTCATTGCTTCGCGTCACTGCGAGGAACGAAGCAGTCCAGAAAAACAGCATTCCTGGATTGCTTCGTCGTTCCTCCTCGCAATGACGCCAAGCGGCAGAAAAGTCCAAAGACATTAACTCTATACTCTCAACACTAAACTCTCAATTATCATGGCATTCGACCCGCTAGATATGAACAACTACAGGATTGAGAAACTGCCCAAGATGCAGAAATCGTCCTTCGAAATTTGGATGGCACGCCTCGGCGGCCCCTTGGCCATCATCGCCTTCATCGTGATTTATTGGTGCTGCCACATCGGCTTCATCGACAACCTGAACACCGAGATGCTGACTGAAAAGGCCTTGAAGCGTTGCAACGACATTGGCTTCGAAGAGTTCCTCCGCACCAACTACGCCATGCTCGCCATCTTCGTCGCAGGTCTCATCCTCTGGATGACGGAGGCCATCCCTAACTACCTCACCTCACTGTTCATCATTCTGGGTATCGTGCTCTGTAATGTCACTACACAGAAGGAGGCCTTGGCCCAACTCGGTCACCCTGTGATGTGGCTGAATATCCTTTCCTTTGTCTTGGCCAGTATGCTGGTTAAGACGCAATTTGCTAAACGATTGGCCTTGGCCTTTGTCATCAAGTTCGGCAAGAGTGCCAAAGGTGTGCTTTGGAGTTTCTTGATCATTAATTTGGTGTTGTCGGCCTTTATCTCGGCCACCACAGTGAAAGCCACCATCATGTTACCCATCTTCATGACGGTGTGCGCCATCTACGGTGCCTCCAACGGCAACCGCAACAATTTCGGCCGCAACCTCGTCATCCAGAACCTCTTCCAGGTGAACATCGGTGCCAATGCATTCTACACGGGTAGCGGTGCTCACCTGCTCGCTATCTCGTTGATTGCCGGCTTTGTCGGCAGCTGTGACTTCGGCTATTCCGACTGGCTCATCTCATGCGGCCCGATGAGTCTACTCATCCTTGTCATCGGCCTGCTGCTTGGTATCTATGTCTTCTTCCCTATGAAGAAGGAGGAGCAAAAGCCCCAAATCGAAGGCGGTTTGGAGCGCCTGAAGGAAGAACTCAAGGCTATGGGCAAGATGAAGGCCGAGGAATACAAGGCTGTGGCCATCTTTGTGCTGGTGCTCTTCTTGTGGGTCACCAAAGGCACCTTCCACGAAATTGACGAGACCATCGTCGCCCTGCTGGGTGCCGTCATCGCCTTGCTGCCGGGCATCGGCGTGGTGAAGTGGAATGACGTCGACATCCCGTGGCACCTGATGCTGTTCTCGGCTGGTGCCTATACTTTGGGCTCAGGCCTCAATGCCACCGACCTGCCCAACACCATGGTGAACGCCGCTTTCGACAGCCTCGGCATCACCGCCGACACCCCCTTCTGGGTGCTATATGTCATCCTCACTTTCTTGATGATGTATTCGGGCTTGGTCTTCCAGAGCAAGACTATCCGTACCATGGTCTTTGTCCCCATCGCCCTCGGTGTGGAGGCGCGATTCGGCTTCCCGATCATGAGTCTGGCCTTGCCCGTCGCCATGCTTATCGAGCACTGTTATGTGCTGCCTTTCAACAGCAAACCTGCTGCCTTATTATACAACACCAATATGTACAGCCAAACCGATGCCTTCAAGTACGGCATCACCATGATGACCATCTCGTGGGTGCTTATCCTCGTCTGGGGCGAGACGGTACTGCATTGGCTGGACATCACGCCAGGGTTGTTCTTGGTGAAGTAGGAATCATTTCTTTACCACCCCGCCCGCAGCGAAACATTAGGCAGAATCCCAAACATCGAGTAAGCGTATGCCCGCATCTCGCCTGATTCAATATCGGTCTCAAACTGATACCCCAACGGGTTCAGGCGGTTGTAGGCGTTAAAAACTCCGACACTCGCGCTCCAGTTGAAGCCGCTTCTGTATTTCGGCGAATGATAGGCGCACGAAAGGTCGAGGCGATGATAGGCAGGTGTGCGGCTTGCGTTGCGTTCGGTGTAAATCGGAACAGTCTGCCCCATGTACTCGTAGAAACCCACAGGCAAGGTGACGGGATGACCGCTGGAATACTGCCAAGCCGCACTCGCACTCCATCGCGGCGCGAACTGGTAACATCCGTTGATGCGGAAGTCGTGCGGGATGTCTGACAAAGCCGAATAGGGATTGCCGTCGTTGATGCCGTCAATGGTGTAAATCACTCGCGAATAGGTGTAACTCATCGCTCCCGTGAACTTTCCGGCATTTTTCGAAAGGTTCAGTTCCAGGCCGTAGGCTTTGGAATTGCCGCTCCTCACTTGGTTGATGACATTCGGGTTACTGATGAGTTGCGCATGGTCGATGAAGTCGATTTGGTTTTGGCCTTTCTTGTAATAGAGTTCAGCCGAAGCGGAATACTGTCCACCGAAATCGAGGAAACAGCCACCCGAAACCACATCGGCAATGACAGGTTTCAAGCCATTGACAGCCGGGAACCAAGTCTCTAATGACTGATAGTCCAAAGCAGTGTTTTGCAGCACTTGGATGTATTGCACATTCCTTGCATAGCCGGCTTTCAGCGAGGTGTTCTCGTTCAGGATGACATTCATGCTCGCACGTGGTTCGGGATAAACCATCAGTTTCTCGTCGCTGTTCAAGGGCTGGAAGGCCGACAGGTGTACACCATAGTTGAAACCCAACCAGCGTATGGGTTTCCAGTCGTTCAACACGTATGCGGAATACTCCATCGCCTGATAATGCGGCAGACTCATCCCGATGCTGTCGGACTCTCCAGGAGTGAAGGCATGGCGGATGGCACCTGCGCCAATGCGGAGTTCACAATCAGGGGCGATGTAATAACTCAATGCGGCTTTCAGGTTGAGGTCGGAAATGCCTGTGCGCCAGTTGAATTTGCGTCTTTTGAATTGGTAGTCGAGGTCGTTGCTGTAATCGCTGACGATGAAGGCTGTGTTGAGGAACCAGCGGCTGCCGAAGTTGTGCGTCCAGCGCAAGGTGCCGGAAGTGTTGCCCCAGGTGTTGTACATGCCTTGCGATTGGTCGATGCCGCCCATGGACTCAATGACATCGTGGCCTCGATAGAACGAGAGATAAATACGGTCGTTCTTCCCGATTTTGGTGTTGATTTTCGCGTTCAGGTCATAAAACTTCGGGACAAGCGGCATGCTTTCGTTAGGCTTCACGAAAAAGTCGATGAAACTCCTGCGTGCCGAAACCAGGTATGAAGCCTTCTCTTTGACGATGGGGCCGTTGGCCGTGAGTGTAGCCGCGAAGGGACTCAACGCCACCGAAAAATCATGGTAGTTCATGTTGCCTTCTTTCATCTTGCAGTCGAGGACGGCCGAGACGCGACCGCCGTATTGCGCGGGCATGTTGCTCTTGTAGAGCGTCACCTGGTTCACGGCTTCGGGGTTGAAGATGGAGATCATGCCGAAGAGGTGCGAGGGGTTGTAGATGGGTGCCTCGTCGATGAGGATGAGGTTCTGGTCGCTGGTGCCGCCGCGCACGAGCAGTCCCGACGAGGCGTCGCCGATGGTCTTCACGCCCGACTGCATCTGCACCGCCTTGAGGATGTCGGCTTCGCCAAACACGCTCGGCAGTTTCCGTATCGATTGGATGGTCAGCATCTCGGCGTGGAACTCGTTCTGTTTCTGCGGGCGCTCCAAAGTGGCCGCCTCAACAGTGATTTCGCCCAAACCCACAGCGTTTTCCTCCAACTTGATTTCCAAGGTTTGGTCGGCATTGAGTTGAACTTCAATCTCTTTGGTGTCATAGCCCAAATAGGCGCATTGCAGTTTGTGTTTTCCAGCTGGCAAACGCAGCGAATAGAAGCCGTAGCCGTTGGCAGAGGTGCCTGTTTGAGAGGAGGCCTCATATAATGTGGCACCGATAAGCGTTTCGCCCGTGACGGCATCGGTGATGTGGCCGCTAAGGGTATAGGTCTGTGCTTGAAGACAAACAAAAGAGGCAAAGAATAATATGGTGATGAGGATACGTTTCATGGCTTATTCGTTTTCGGGGGTGAGGGAGTTGTAGATTTCGTGATAAGTAAAAGGTTGGCGTCGCACATCGGAAGCGAAGAAATAGCCGTAGCCGTTCTTGACATTGCCTCGCACATTGCCCGAAATGGTGGCGAACAGGCCCAAACTCCAGTCGTCTTCGTTGAAGACATCCAACAGGAAGGTGTAGAATTCGGGCGAGACCGAACAAGTGATGAAAGTCTCGTTTTGGTCGAGATGATCTTCCGTGACATGATAGGAATACCAGAACAATCTGGCAGTAAACAGTGCCGAGAGCGACATATCGTTATGGACGAACGATACGCTTTCGATGCTGTCGATGGGGAAATCCTCCGGCTGACGGAAGGTCAGGCCGCAAATGACAGGTTGTTCCCCAACGGTATAGATGTGTTTGTCAAACTGGAATTCATGCGCCATCTTGCCCGATTGCATCTGATAACTCCTCACTTTTGTGTGGTCCTTGATGATTGGGAGGTAATCCGTGTCGCCCAAAGGCGCCAGATAGTCCTCGGCAGTGATGTCGCCCGTAGGAGTCTCAATGACGAGTTTGTAGGTCTTGCCCACCTCTCCTTTGAAGGGTTGCTCCGAAACGAAAACCATGCTGCTGCGGTCAACTGCCTTTTCCATATAAGGAATCGTGTCGTTGCCGCAAAGCACGAAGACGCGGTTGATTTCAGGCATAGCATTCGGGGTGTCACCCCATTGATGGACGGGCGAAACGGTGACGCAGTGTTGCCGCATTTCGGTGGTCACATTGCCAAACACGGCGACGGTGCCGTTTAAGACCTCGCCATCCGGCTGATTGAAACTGTTGATGTCAACTTCATCGATTCGGCTGCAGGAAGCGATAATTAAAGCAGCCAAGAAGAATAAAACAAATCTGCAAACTCTCATTATGGTTATTATTTGGTTGTTTACACTTTAATTGCTAATACTTTCAACGCTCAACGGAAATAATATATTGCCCCACTTCATAAGCACAATAGCACGTATAACGATGCACAAGTCTATAATTCATCCGTTACCTTCATCAGCTTCCCATCCTCAAAAAAGTAGAATTGCCCTACCAGTTCTTCCGGCACATCCCGCTCTTTCGTCTTCCGTGGCAGTCCCACCAATTCGTTGGTGAAATAACGCACATAAAGCGGCTGCAAGGAAGTTCTATAATAATCGTTGTCGATGACAAACAGCGGAAACTCCGCCGATTGTGCAACCGCATCCCCAAGCCCTGCATAACTAATCATCACTTGGTATAGCACATATCCGTTTTCTTGCGCATACTGCTGAAACGACGAAAGCGGCTTGCAGGCATTGCCCCTACAGGCTGGATTGAAAACCCGCACAATGGCCTTGGGCTGCTTCTCCAGCTCTTCCTTCAGCATCGGCATGGTCAGTTTGTAAACCCATCCTGGCTGCGCGTCTTCAAAACGCTCCAATGGAAGCACCAACGCCTTTTGGCTTTCGGTCAAGTCTTTGTAATCGTTTCCCAAGCCATTGATTTCAATGATGGCACATGAAGGAAACGCCAACATCACCATCATTGCAATCAGCGTGTAAATCCTCGTCGTTTTCATATTCATATCTGTCTTATTTGTCCTATAAGTCCCATTTCGTGAGCACGATAGCTCGCATACCGAAAAAAAGCCAAAGAAAGCCCCAATCCACCCCTTGTCGCCGATAGAGCGGCCAAGGCTCTCGATGGCTTTGGTAAGGCTGGAATTTGCTTAGTTACTCTATTTTCTCCCATACAACATCGTGTTCCTGTACTGCTTCCCATTTAGTCAAACTGTAGCTGTGGTAATACTGGTGACTTTCGAAGATCAATTTGTAAGTATAGTCTTTATCAGGTTTGAATTCAACCTCGTAATGGCCAAGCTCGTCGGTGTAAATGGTTTCGCCTAAGGGAATGCTCGGACCCATGAAGGTGCTTGAACACAACAAAACATGAACGTCCACAAAGGGTTGTCCGTCATCATAGGTTACATAGCCACTAACGGTGATTTTTTCCGGTAACACCTTCTCCTTTTTACATGAAGATACGGTCATCATGCCTGCCACAACCAGCAGCATCAGCATTAGTCTAATTGTCTTTTTCATCGTTTTATATTTTACGTTTTATTAGTCTTATTTGTCCTATTAGTCCCACTTCGTTAGCACGATAGCACGTAAGCACGTATAACGCTTCCCCCTCTCAGAGGGGGCCAGGGGGAGTCGAGTCACTCCTTAATCCACTTTCCCGTTTCCGCTAATTTGCCGTTTGATATCACCTTCCAAACATAAACCCCTTCAGCCCAATCTCCAGCATCAATCCCCGTCACGTTCTCCGTAATGTCCTGTCTATGAACCAGCCTCCCATTCATATCATACACCTCCACCCAAGCATCCCGCAACCCCGTGCGGATATTCAGCACATCCTTCCCCGGATTAGGATAGGCGATGGCTACTTTCAAACCATTCTCATGCGCCTCCTCGATACCCACAAAGGCCTCGGCAGGGAATTTGGTGACGGTGGTCCAGCGTTGGTCAGAGTTGTTTAAGTTTTTTGAGGAGAAAGTTAGCAAAATGCCACCGTCACGCAAAGATGTAATACCGTATGCCTCACTGTGGATGTTATCATATCCTCCCAAATCATAATACACCGTTGAAATTGTGTCAAAATTGGCATCCAAACGCTCAATCATCATCCACGAATCTAAATCATTGTATAAGCCCACATTCAAAGTGTAGGCAAAATACACGGTGTTGTCATTACCCAAGTCCACGCCTTTCAGCATGGCAGGCATGTCCCATTGGTCGGTTTTCCTAATGATATGATTCACAACAGAAACCGTACTTCCGCTGTCATCATACTCATAAAATCGGCAGTCCTCGTCTTGTCCTGGATCGGATTTCGATTTGGAGGAAGTGGCAAGATAAGTTGTGTTGTGCTTGCTGCGCTTGACGGTGATATTGTAAAAAGTGTTGTCAGGCATTTGGCTATAGTCGATATGGCGAAACTCTCTCACGTCCTGAATGTTGAGATGCTCTTCCAACCTAAACACACAGCCCTGCCTGTTGACATTCGGCGAGAAGTCAGCCAAGCAGCTTCTCCCTTGGATATAAAACAAATATCCTGCGTCATCCTTTACTATATGGTTGCGCCGATATACATACGACACGGCACCACCTCTCGTTGTCATCTCATACCCAACCCTGTCTTCAAACACTCCTTCAAAGTTCATTCTGAAGAAAAAGATTGAGTCATGCCATTCCTGGTTCTCATTCCCGTGGCTGATGGTCTTGATATAACCGCCAATGATGCTGCCTTCATCTTCAAAAGCAGAAAACACATAGATATGTCCGCTGTTCTCGTTGGGTAGCCAATTCCATTGTGCATCATGTTTTTCAAAGGTGTCAATCACAAAATCATGCTCGAAACTCTCCTCAATTTCAAGGTTTTCATCCAGTCTGTAAAGCCCGATGATAGCCTTGTCCGGAGGATTGTCATAATTCTTGAAATAATTGAAATAGGTATAGTCATGGTCGGGGCTGTAGGTGGCCAGCAAATAAAGACCTCCATTTGGATTTTCAATGAGAAAAGGAATGTTCGGCGAGAAGTAACTTTCCCTGAAATAGCTCTTTTCGGCAAGCATTTCGCCGTCTGCTGACAACTTCCGTGCAGCCGAATGATAAGAATAGAAATCGCCCTCTCCACTTTTGAAATAATGCACTGAGCTTACGGCGATTGTCCCGTCTGACAATTCAGTCGCATCAAAACTCGTCATGCACTCTTCGCTGGAATAGGAAAACTCGTTGGCAAATTCCCACTCCTGCGCCTGCATCGTCACCCCTCCCGCCATCAGCAGGAACGCAAGCAGGGTATAAAATTTCGTCGTTTTCATATTCATATTTGTTTATTAGTCTTATTTGTCTTATTAGTCCCACTGTCGTTAGCACGATAGTACGATAGCACAAATATCGAAAAAAAAATCCAATCCCCCTTCACTTATCCAGCTCCACATCCGGGCACAACCCCTCAAACACCCGCATCCGTTCATAATAAGCCCCATCGAATTCCGAGGTGTCAACACTGGCAGGCATTTGCGGCAATTCCTTGTCTCTTCCTTCCCGGCATCCAGCCAAAATCAGAACTGCCATCAGGGCGAATATCCTTGTCGTTTTCATATTCCTATTAGTCTTATCTGTCCTATTAGTCCCACCGTCGTTAGCACGATAACACGCATAGCGAAAAAAAGCCAAAGAAAGCCTCAATCCACCCCTTGTCGCCGATAGAGCGGCCAAGGCTCTCGATGGCTTTGGTGTACCTAATTCATTTCGGTTTAATCTGATATACCTTATCATCAACCTTTTCAATGGCATAACCAGTCTCCAGGCGTATCTGTACGTTTTGATCACCTTCTGAATAGGGAAGGATGAAACAAGACCAATCAGACGTTATCATAATGCCGTTGTCGGTTTCTATGGTGCCGAAATCTCCACTAAGGCGCATCGTCTGATAAATCGTGCCGATGCTGTCGTACTTTACAAGATGCTCGTTGGGGTTAAAGGTGAAATTGATTCCATTATTGGGAATCATCAGCCATTTTGAAGTTGTAAAACGGTCTTTTATTGCTGCATCTATTAGTATTTGGGCTTCAAGCCGATTCCCTTCACTCTGAAGGAACTCCGTGGCTTGATAGGTTTCAGCCAAATTGATAACATCCTCCTCATCAACGCTCTCTGGCAGGTTAATGCGTGACATCAACAAATCCTGCATCGTCATCCCTATGCGGATGCTGTCTCTCCAATTCGGCATCATGTCATCAAGGACAAAACCGTATGCTGGTCCTGTCAAGTAAGCAAACGAATTGCAGTAGCCGTCAGCATCCAGACCTTTCTTTATGGCAGCGGCAATGATTCCTTTCTTGAGCTTTTCATCGATGGGCAGCAACTTATAGGCGGTGTACTCGGCCAATCCTTCGTGACATTCAAATTGTTTCTCGTTCCCATCAGGGAACTTTGTCTGACGATATTTCCTTACCATCAAGGCATCATGCAGATGCTGGTCTATACCATTTTCTATCAGCAAATCCTCCAAAATCATCAACTCCAGTTTCATA
The DNA here is from genome assembly GCA_017651645.1 of Bacteroidales bacterium. The sequence goes on along the minus strand of JAGCCO010000003.1, from coordinate 111,143 downwards.
AGTAATGCGCCTTCCATTACATCAAGGTGTTGATTTTGCGAGGCGATGGGCGGAATCCCTATTTCATTCTGAATGCGATGCCAACTCTCGTGGATAAGCAAGTGCGTAGTTGAAATCGCGTCTCTTCCCTTATCCCACATCACGCAAGTCCAGTGCTCTTCGCAATAATCCAATGAAGTGTTGGCAAGGTTGATTTCTTCTGGAAGTTGACCACAAAACAGATCACCCTTTTGAACAAAGGAATTGGCCTTGTTTTGTTTGTTTGCCACAACCGACCTTGTGTTAGGGTCAACAAACATCGTCGGGCCAAATAGGTGCTGCCCCCATAATGCTCCACCGTCAGCATCACAAACGGTTTTGAATTCTTTCAAGACAGACTCACATTCTCTTTCCATTTGGTTTTGAACATTCTGTGAGCAAGCAGTCACACATAGCAACATGTTTGTGGCTACCAGCAGCATCAGCAGTAATTTCATAGTTGTTTTCATTGCTCTATTGGATTTATGTCCTATTAGTCCCACTTCGTAAGCACGTTAGCACGTAAGTACAAATAACGAAAAAGCCTATCTACCCACCGCCACCTTAGCCGTAAGCACTTTTCCTTCTGCATCCGCAATCCGCACCAAATAAACGCCCTGCGGCAACTCCGCCACAGTTATTTCATTCGTGCCTCGCATAGTCTTCACCACTTGCCCAAGCGTATTATAAACCTGCACCTCATCAGCTTCAACGCCGTCAATGTAAACAGTTTGGGAAGCAGGGTTTGGCCACAGTGTAAAGGCTTTCCCTTCCGTCTCATCCACAGCGTCAATGCTGACAAAATTCGCCGTTAGCTGTCCGCCTCTTGCTATCATGTGAACACATTCTTGTTCTGTTGAAATGGTATCGCCGTCCTGGTTAGTCCAGCCGACGAACTGGTAGTTTGCATTTGCTGAAGCAGAAAGACGGGCAAACTCACCAAAATTATAGATCCCTGAACCTACAACCGTGCCACCGTTTTCGGGACAAGCAACAACATCTATTTCAAACTCCTCATACACCGACTTGCGGCTGCGGTAGATTTGATTGTCGTATTGGCCAAAGGCATACAGATAGCCATCCCTGGAAAGAAACTGTTTTTCAATTCTCCTGTCTGGCATACCAGCGGCTAACCCGTACAACCATTCATCACCATTTTCCCAACGATAAATACCAAAAGGATTGCCCCACGCATCACAATACAAATTGACATAAATCACATCGTTATTGTCAACAGTTATCGACTGAACGCACTGATGCGGCAAAAACTCTTCCCATGTTTCCCCGTAATCACTTGACTTGTAGAAACCGCGTTGAGGATTGTCCGGATCATAAAGGACAAGGCAACCCACATAGATTTCATCTTGTGAGTTTTTTGCCAGAGAAAACGGGAATTTGTCGGACAAGCCGATATTACTCCATGTTTCTCCATTGTCGGTTGATTTGAACACACCGCCCATACCCATGCCGATATGGTCAAGAACTGTAGCCAACATTGTACCGTTGTTAAGTTTTAGCAGCCCTGTCACCTCACAAACCCCACTATGGTCCACATAGACATTGGTCCAGGTCGAATCCCAGTCCGTTGATTTGTAGATGCCTTCCCATGTGCCCAAAAGCAAAGAATTGTCAGGTGTGACACCTATTGAAACGCCATTGGCAATCGTAGGAACGGGCAGTGCCTTCCATTCGGTGCTGCCGGCTTCTCTTTTTTGCAAAGGATGTCCGCCATAATTTGTTCCAGCCAGCAAAGTGCCGTCCGTATGCTCATATAGGCGTAGTATTCCACTGTTTTCCAATCCGATGGTGTTCCATGTTGCTCCACCGTCGGAAGAACTGTACACGCCCGTTGCGCCTACAATAATGTTCCCGTCGAAATCCTCTATGAGCGAGTAAACACCTGTCGCTGGCGGGTCAATTCCCATCCAAAAGTCATCTACTGTTTGTGCTTGCATCGTCACCCCTCCCGCCATCAGCAGGAGCGCAAGCAGGGTGTAAAATCTTGTCGTTTTCATATTCGTTAGCTTTTAGAATTTTTCGGCAAAACTACACCAAGCCCCCATGCATGGCAAGCAAAACCATGTACGGGTTTGTACGGGTTTTTCGCTATCGTACCGATAATCAATTAGATGTGGATTCCTCCGCGTAGCTTCGGAGAGTGACCGAAAGAGGCTCTTCAGCGCCGAAAATGGCTTTCATTTTGCGGCCTCGGTCGTTCACGGTGGTGTAAGCCCGCTGCATCAGGGCAGAGATGTCGGCGTCAGAAAGGCCAAGCAGATAGAGGCAGCAATAGTCGAGGTCGTTCTTGGTGAGGTTGGGATAGGCTTTGGCCAGCCTGACGGTGAACAGATTGAAATGGCGGTCGGCGGCATCGCGCAACGCCATCACCTGTTCCTTGCTTAAGGCGGCGTCCTTATAAAGTTTGCAGTCCATCTGCGCCTTGAACTGCCCTTCATGCACTCGCTCCATGATGAGACGGCAGATGGGTTCATCGGCGAACGATTCAGCCTGTTGGGGCTTCGCGTTTACTTCCTCTTGCCGTTTGATTTGGTCCTTTAGCTCCCTCACTTCCTGGTTGCTCTTTTTCAAGCGCCCCGACATCGACGCTTTCTCCAAACGATGCGCTTCCCTTTCGGCTTCCAATTTTTGGCTTTCCAACCGGTGCGCTTCACGCTCAACCTCTATCTGCTGGTTGGCTTTTTCATGTTGCTCTTTCATCTTGCGCCTGTGGAGCAGCCAAGCCGTAAGAGCGGCCAACACCGCAAGGATGCCTGTTGCCACGATCATCCTGTTTCTTTGGACACGGATTTTCCCCTGCCTTTCAGCATCGGCCCGTTCCTGTTCCCATTGTAGATGCTGCTGAAACAACTCGTTAAGTTGCGAGACCTGTGCATTGCTTTCCCCTTCCGATACGGTGTTTCCCGCAATATACATCGAAAACTGGGCGGCTTTCAATGTGTCTCCCTGATTTTGGAATATCTCGTAAAGATATCGCGCCGCAATCCTTTGTCTGGCAGCATCCTCCATATTCTCAAACACAGGCGTTAAATAAACTAACGCTGAATCATATTGTACCTCCTCACTATAAATACTGCCAATAGTCAAATAGCGATTCAATTTCTCTGTTTCATCTGTGGTTTGAATTGCCATACGCCTCAGATCATTCACCGAAGGCTCAACCCCTTTACCCATTTGATAATACAGAAAAGCCCTGGCTGAAATCAAGTCCCTGAAAATCAAATTGTTCGTATCGGGCAATTGTTTCAGTGCCTCATCGAAATAATATGCTGCACTATCATATTCTTTCAATTTACCAAACTGCTTTCCTAATTGAAGGAGTGTGTTGGCAATCTTGTCTGGCGAAGCCTGGGCAATTCTATCATAATCCAAGCTTTTCTTACAGCAATAGATGGCAGGCTCCTGCATGAATTGTGCGGAAAACAAATCCCCAAGGCGGTTATAGGTCAAAGTCATAAACCGTGCCTTGTGTCCCACCAAAACCTTCTCCTCAAAATGTCCTTCCATCATCCGTAAGGCATTGAGGTATTCCCCGCAGGCCTCAATAAGGCTGTCGCGCTCATAATACCCCACACCATTAATATAATGCGCCCGTGCCGCCAAAAACCCGTCATCGATGGAATCAAAATACCCCACCGCCTTCAGCAGATCCTTTCGGTTACTCTGTCTATAATAATTCTTATACAGCAGCTCTGAAATCAGCACCTGGCAGTAATGCCCGTTAAACTCATCCAGACTATCCGCTGCCGCACTTGAAGCAAACTCCTGAAGCATCGCAAAAGCACTATCCGGCTGCCGCCACATAAGGGTGTCAATGGCTGCCAACTCTTGGGTCGGCCCTGCGACGCTTCGACAAGGTTCAGGGGCCTCAACTTTAGTTGGTTGGGAGCAAGCCACCAGCATGGCAAGCCCAACCATTAAACTCACTATGTGCAAACACCTTTTCACGCGGCAAAAATACTTGATGTATATACCACTTAACTAATATCGCTTCTCGTATTCTATTACTTTATTCAAAATGAAAGACTTGCACTGCTCCCAATCGAAGTCCACAAACATCTTGGGCATATCAAACTTTTCGGCATCTACAAAATAGGTCAAACTCATTAAGGCCCGATATAAAGAATAATTCGGATACTTTTTGGCGTAGAAATCCAATATTTCTTCCAATGTGAAATGTTGCAGCAAAAAGTATATGTCGACAAAGTCTTTTCTTGATCCTCTACCCTCTATCGCATTGATCTTCATAGCTGCAATATCCATAGGTGAGGCCAATCGCATGCCATCATCCTCAACAGGATCTTCAAGCCAAGGATAAATCGAATAGTTTACAATGTCCACCTTAACTCCATTAATGTCGAAAATCCTGATGTTAGTCGAAAGTTTTTGCTTTTCAACGCTTCCGTATTCTCTTAAAATCCCAAACATTTCTTCCCCATCAATATCAAATGACCCAAAAAAATCGAGGTCAATTGAAGAACGGTGGCCATATTGCAACGCCAAAGCTGTCCCACCAACAAGACGACAATCTTTAAGAAATGGCTCTTGAGTCAAACGTTTTAGGAGTTCCAAAGTGTCGGGAACGATTGTGCGAAATGATAGCATCTGAAATCCTCCTTTTTTCGCCCAGAAAGGCAGCAAATAAAAGACAAAGCAACGGGATCCAATGTCCTTAAATTCATGCAGACAGAAGTGATTTTGTCCATTCCATAATAATGCTTAATGTAATGCCAATCACTCATTTTACCGTATTCCAGCACCCTGGGGATAAGCCAATCGGCACTCTTGTCGATATCGAAGTTGGTCGTATCGACATCCCAAAATAGAAGTGGGCTAAGGCCATGTAACTTATCCGTGTTTTCCATGATTATTCGACTACGTGTTTCAAGTGGCAAAGTTAGGGGTTTCCTTCCAATTGCGCAAGCCTTTTTTTCGCATTGCAAATGCTGATGTTCATGGTATGCTTTGATACATCTTTTGCATTTCGATTGTTTTTTTGCCACAATCCACAAAAAAACCTATCTTTGTCCTTTCAAAAAATGATACGACCATGAAAAAAATACTTTTCATACTGTTTCTGTTTCCCTTCACTCTCCTCGCCCAAGTCACCGACGACTTCTTTGATGGCGACTTCACCCAGAACCCTACTTGGTCGGGGACGACGGAACAATATACGGTGAACAACAGCAAGCAGCTGCAACTCAACGCAGAAGGCGAGGGCACGGCCTATCTTTCCCTGCCCATTACGGAATATGAGTCGATGGAATGGCAGTTTTGGATCCGCGAGGCCTTTGCGCCCTCTGGAAATAACTATTCCGATGTCTGGCTCAGTGCCGACAATGCCGACCTATCGCAAGCCACCCAAGGCTATTTCCTTCGTTTCGGTGAAGCGGGAAGCAGCGATGCCATAACCTTGTTCAGAAAAGACGCTGAGGGACAGCAACAGATTTGTCGCGGCACGGAAGCTGCCATCGCGGCATCATTTGCAGTCTCAATAAAAGTGACTTGCGACCGAGAAGGTAATTGGATGATTCAGACATGCTACGACAATTCCGGAATCTATCTCATTGAAGCACAAGGTACGGATAATACCTACGGTCAAGGCGGCTATTTTGGTTTTTGGTCCAAGTTCACTTCTAGCAACGCCAAGAAGTTTTACTTCGATAACGTCTATGTCGGTCCTCGCATTGCCGACCATGAGCCGCCTGAACTTTTGACTTGCGAGGTGTTGGATTTGACGCATCTGCAACTGGCTTTCAACGAGGCACTTGATGAGGCTACAGCGCTCAATCCCAGCAATTATTCCATCGATAATGGCTTGGGCCATCCCACCACAGTTAGTTTTGGCGACAATCCAGCAATGGTCGTGCTTGAACTGGAGCGCGAAATCGGCAATGGCATCAACTACACGTTGACGGTGAGTAGCATCAAAGACCTGTGGAACAATATGATGGAGACGACAACCATGGCGTTTTCCATCTACGAAGCTTCGGAATATGATATCGTCATCAACGAAATCATGGCCGACCCTAATCCTGTTGTGGGTCTGCCCGAATGGGAGTACGTGGAGATCTACAACACCACTGAGTTCGGCATCGACTTGAAAGACTGGCAGATACAAATTGGATCAAACGACAATACTTTCAGTAACTATGTCCTTGCGCCACATGGCTATGTCATCCTCTGCCATAATGATGCTGTGGCTGAACTGCGGGAATATGGCGACTGCATCGGTTTCAATAGTTTCTCTGTGGGCAACACCTCTTCGGCGATGTATCTCTACAGCAAGGCTGGTGTCTTGATTTCGCGTGTCAACTTTAGCAACGTTTGGTATCACGACCCCGACAAGGATAATGGCGGTTGGTCGGTGGAGCAGATCGACCCATTAAATCCTTGTGCAGGAGCCTCCAACTGGACGGCTTCCGAGGATGCTTCGGGCGGCACGCCGGGTCGCATTAATTCAGTGGATGGCCAGAATAATGTAGCGCCCCAAGTGGAGCGCGTCAGCATGTTCGGCAACCAAATTGTCCAACTTTGGTTCGACCAGCAAATGAATCCTACTGAGCTTTTGGAACTTCAACACTTCCTTGTGGAAGAAACAGGCGAGCATCCTCAGCAGACTGTCATCAATCCCATGGATGGCACCTACGTGGAACTCCATTTTGACCCAGGCTTTACAGAAGGCGTGGTTTATACCTTAATTATTTATGACGTTACCAACTGCGTAGGCACAGCTATCGAAGCTGATACGAAGGTTCAGTTCGGTATTCCGAATGAGATTGCTGTAGGAGAGATTCTGATTAATGAAATCCTTTTCGACCCCATCGCGCCAGGTGTAGACTATGTGGAACTCTATAACAACACGGATAAGACATTCGATCTCAGTACTTTGATGCTCGGCGTCATCAAAGAAAGTTTCCCCAATCCTGCTGACACGACTTTGAAGGAAATCACGTCTGATAGTCGTCTGTTCCTGCCGCACACCTACGTTTTGCTTTCCACTAACAACGAAATTGTGGGTCAGCAATACGAATGCCCGACCGATAACTTCGTGCAGATGACTTCTTTCCCTAGCTATGCCAACGCTGGCGGCACAGCTGTCTTGATGGGCAAAGATGGCACCATGATTGATGCCATGTGTTTTTCGGAGAAGATGCACTATCCATTACTCAAAGTCACCAAGGGCGTGGCGTTGGAGCGTGTCAGCTTCGACCAGCCTTCGATGGATGCCAACAATTGGCATTCAGCCGCAGAAAGGGTGCATTTCGGTACACCAGGCCAGCCCAACTCGATGATGCAAAGCACCGAGCCATCCAACGATGAAATCGCCATCAGTCCCGACATCTTCTCACCTGATGGCGACGGCTTCGACGACGCCTGTTTCATCAATTACCATTTCGATGAGGCTGGCTACACAATGAACATTTACATCTTCAATGTGGCTGGACAATTAATACGTCATTTGTCCAAAGGCGAATTGGTAGGGCAGGAGGGCAGTGTGCTATGGAACGGTCTCGACAATAACGGCAACAAGGTTCCTGTCGGCGTGTATGTCGTCGTGACCGAGGTCTTCAATTTCGAAGGTACGGTGAAACAATTCAAGAATGCCGCGGTGGTCGGTACACGTTAAATCAAAAATCCATATTCGACTGTGCCACAATCTGTTTTGTGTCGGGATTAAAGGCAGTCAAATTTCCTAATCCAGGTTTGTCTGTCACGAAAACGCCGTTGTCCAGAGCAATGAAGTCATGGTTTTGGGTGTTCTCAATAACCAAGTTGATGAAGCTGTAATCGACTGGGATATGGCCATGGATGATCCTCTTGCCGTGCGACTTGTTGAAGTCTACCTTGAATTTACGGGTCCACATCATGCTTTTCGTGTCCTCAAATGGGTCGGCAATGTTGAAGTTCATACCGGCATGAACGAGGATGTATTCTTCCAATTCGATATAAGGTACACAAGCATTCATCCAGTCAATGTAAACCTGAGGTATCTCGCGTGGATGCTTCACCCCAAAGCTTTCCAAAGTCGCCTTGGCCCCCACAGCCTCCCATTCTTTCTGTTCGATATGTTTGCCACCGAAGAATTTCTTCTTCTTGTCGGCTTCAAAGGCTTTCACGCACATGTCTTCGTGGTTCCCCTTAATGAAATGCACGTTGTATTCTTCCTTTTGTAGGTGCATCAGGTAGTCGATGACGCCTTTGCCATCGGGACCGCGGTCGATGTAGTCACCCAAAAAATAGAGTGTATCGTGTTTTGTGACCTTGAGCATGTTCTCAAGCAGCACCTTCACTGTTTGGGTGCAACCATGAATATCGGGAATGATCCAGCGTTGTGCCATGATGTTGAATGATTAAAAGCGTTTGTTAAAGTTCAATGCATTGTATTGTTTGCGAAGTTTCTTCTTGAAGGTCCAGCGCACATCGGAGATCCAGCGACGGCATAGTTCGCAGTAGTCCACGAAAAGCATATAGGAGAAGAAGAGAAGCACCGTGCCGCCTAAAGCCCAGTACCAAGGCAAGTAACAGAATAACAATATGGTGCCCACAATGAAGACGATGGGAAAGAGTACAAACTCCACGCCGAAGCTGACGGTGTTGCTAAAGGCTTTGTCTTTTAGTTTCCCCTTGATAATCAATGTGGTGAGCCATACAGGAAGGTTGACTATTGCAGAAGCGGCAAAGTAGGGCAATCCGATGAGTAGTACGACCAGCTTCCACAAGAAGTTGACCAAAGGATATTTCCTCGCGGTTGACATGACAGAAATCTTCTGCCGTTTGCGCTCTGCTGCAAAGTCCATGACGTGCTTGAAGAAGCTCTTGGCCTCTTCGGGTTGTTCGGCCTTGAATTTCAGTACCTTATCAACGGTAGCGCGATTGCGCAACATCTTCTTGTATAGGCCTCCGGCACGTTTTTCGTTTTTCATCTTCACGATTTCCCAAATGGCATCATAGTCTTCATCATCGGGGATGAAGGTGAAGAGTTTTGAGATTTCATTGTGGAGTTGGTCTTTCAGCAAGTTGATGTTGACGGCTTCGTTTTCTTCGGTGGTGTTTTTGAAAAACTCGGTCACGTTGATGGGCTGTCCGAAGTTGATCATCGCTGTGCTGCGATAGCGGAAATAGTCGCCGTATTCGATGGCGGTGGGGATGATATAGACAGGACTCTTGTCGCCAAACTGTTTGTTGGCATCCACAGCGATGTGGAACAAACCCTTGCCCATGCGCATCAAAGAGTGTTTGGTACGGTGGGTACCTTCAGGGAAAAGGTAGAGGTCGACATGATCGTGGATGACGTCGACGGCTTTGTTGAGCGAGTCGTCGTTTTGACGCACGGCTGCCACTCCGTTGCGAATACGGAAGATGGGAAGGATGCGGAAAAAGTTCAACAATTTGGCAACCATTGGGTTCTTGAAGATGTCGCCCCTTGCAATGAACACCTTTTTGATGTTGTCGGCCGACAACAGCACCAAAGCGTCCATCAACGTGTTGCTGTGGTTGACGCCGAAGACTAAGGCACTGTCTTTTGGTATGTTTTTCTTTCCGTGTACCTCAAATCGGCGATATGCTCTGCGCGTATGCCAGTTTACATAGGGTAGCAAGGAAGAGTACCAAAAGTCCGGATCTTGAATTTTCTTGGCCATTTTTGATGCAAAATAAGTGTACAAAATTACAAAATTCAGAGCAATCTCATCCCTTTTTTCGTTCAAATGATAAATTTTAGTACTTTTACCGCGCCAAAACTCTACGTAATGAAGAAAAAAACACTCATTATTTTAGGAATTATTATTTCATTTTGTTTTCTGTTTTCGTGCAAAAACAGTGAAAATCCAAAAGAAAATGATGGAAACAAATCTGAGGAAAAGCAAGAGGAAACGTTGATAGAAGAGTCTCAACAGCCAATGGACACTTTATCGGTTCTTGAGCATCTTCAGGAAAAGGGCGTTTTGGTGGCGGTCACTAACTGCGGCGATATCAATTATAATATGTATAATAATCATCCTTCAGGTTTTGAATATGAGTTGCTGAAGGATTTTTGCGACTCCCATAACCTGAGGCTTGAAATGATTGTGAACGACAACATGGACAGCTGTTTCTACCTGTTGGATTCATGTCGGGTGGATGTGCTTGCTACGGGTGTGGGTCTGACCAAACAACTGAAAAAGAAGTATCTGCTGTCAAATCCTATCTTTACCCAAAAAAGTGTTCTTGTGCAGCGGATGCCTAAAGGCTGGGGTTCAATGTCGACAAAAAACGAAATTGAAAGCCAACTGCTTCGTTCGCCACTCGACTTGGCCGGGAAGACCGTTCATGTGACCAAGGGACTTCATTCCGCCAAAGTATTGGAACACCTTTCGGAAGAGATCGGCGACACCATCTATGTGGTGGAATGCGATACGCTGAACCCTATCGAGTTGATGCAGTTGGTAGATGAAGGTCGAATTGACTATACCGTTGTGGATGAATACATCGCTAAGATGGCTTCCTATAATCTCAGTAGCGTGGATACAAAACTCGCCGTCAGCATCGAACAACCCATAGGATGGGTGGTCAAGCGGCAAGACAACGACTCTTCGCTCCAAAAGGCATTAAATGAATGGATTGATAACGCTGAGCAAAAGCATCTGAGGAAGGTGATGCTACGCTATGTCAAAAACGGCAAGTATATTTCCTCAAGGCGCGAAGAATCGAACCATCGTCTGTCTTCTTTCGACGGTTCCATCAAAAAGACGGCCAAGAAAATTGGTTGGGACTGGCGTCTATTGGCGGCTTTGATCTATCAGGAATCACGCTTTAAGGTGGATCTGGAGAGTGAGAAAGGTGCTTTCGGTCTGATGCAGCTGATGCCCTCCGTGATGAAGAAATACGGAATCGACTATGATTCTTCGGTCGACGAACAGCTGGAAGCAGGTGGAAAGCTTATTTCATATCTTGACAAGTCATTGAAAAACAAGGTTGTTGACAGTCTGGAGCGGGTAAAGTTTGTTTTGGCTGCCTATAATGCAGGCTTAGGTCATGTTTTGGATGCTCAGCGTCTTGCCCAAAAACATGGGAAGGCTCCTGATCTGTGGGACGATAACGTTGATTATTATATCCTTAACAAGTCGAAATATCTCAATGACACTTGCTGCAAAAGCGGTTATCTGAGAGGTACTGAGACCTATCGTTTTGTTGAGGAGATCATGGATCGGTATTCTCATTATAAGGCTTTGATGGATAATTAGTTAATTTGTCATGAAAAAGTTGCTTTTCACTTTGGTGTTGTTTGTTGCGGTATCTTTTGGCATCAAAACAACGGTGGCTCAATCATTTAACAGTGGCCTTATTCTTGGCCCGACATTCTGCCAGGTGGATGGCGACCACTATGCAGGCTATCATCAGCTGGGTTTCACAGCGGGAGCATACGTCAATCTGCCGTTGGACGATCATCTCTCTGCTCAGATGGAGTTGAAGTATTCCCTCCTCGGAGCACATTCCTCAAATAAGGAAGTGATGGAGTATTATTATAATCCGTATAGCTTGCGTCTGCATTACGCTGAAATTCCATTGATGCTGCGTTATGATTTGGGTTATTTCCGTGTCAATGACAGGCCTTTGGATTTCATCACGTTGGAGGCTGGTGCCAGCGCGGATATCCGCTTGAGAGCCACGGAAGACGTGGATACGGATTATCAAGTCACTACATCACGTTGGAATTTCTTTTCCATGACAGCCAATGCAGGCATTCACTTCGCTTTCAACGATCATTGGGGCATTGGTGCGCGCTATATGTATTCTGTTGTCCCCATCCGCTTCACAGGGAATCCTGGTTGGTTTTATAATCAATACTATAACAAGGTCATCCAATTCACACTGACCTACAACATCAACTCTCCCTTGAGATAAAATTGATATTCCGTTTTAGGCCTTCATATCCAGCACGTTGCACGGCGGAATGCTTAAAAAGTGCCTCAAAATCAGTTGGATTCAGATTCTTCCAATCCTCATCACACATGGCCAAAAGTTGGTCAGATGGCTGGAACTCGGGCTCATTGTTGGGTAAGGCAAAACGGTTATAGGGACACACATCCTGACAGATATCGCAGCCATACATCCATCCCTTAAATGATTTTGGGTCAAGACCTACAAGGCTACCTTTGTATTCTATGGTGAGGTAAGAGATACACTTGCGAGCATCGATATGGAAGGGAGCCTCCAGAGCGCCAGTGGGACAGGCGTCAAGACATTTTGTACAACGGCCGCAGTGGTTAGTCATTATTCGACCGGTTTCGGTCAAGTCAAGAGGCAGAAACAGATGCCCGATGAAGAAAAATGAACCTTTTTTAGGGTGAATCAACGTGGTGTTTTTCCCAATGAACCCCAAACCACAACGCACGGCCCAGGCTCGGTCTAATACTGGAGCGGAATCCACAAAAACGCGAACTCCTTCCAACTTTCCCGTTTGTGTCTCAATGCGTTCCAAAAGCTGTCGCATCTTGCGTTTCAAGACATCGTGATAGTCAACACCGTAAGCATATTTGGCGATTTTGTAATGTTCGCCATTGCACAATAGCTGCTTTGGGAAGTAATTGTAAAGCACAGTGACGATGGATTTTGTCCCTTCTACCAAGAGGCGTGGATCGTACCGTTTCTCTTTATTACGGGTAAGGTAGCCCATCTCGCCTTCGCATTGGCCTTCAAGCCATTGCTCCACATGTGCCGACTCTTCCTTCAAGGCCGTCGCATTGGCAATACCGCATGCATCGAAGCCCAAATGTTCGGCTTCTTCGATGATCCATTTTGACAGGGAGTCCATGTCTTGTAGTCCTGCGTCTCGCAGTCCCATGTCCTTGTTAGAATGGTGCAAATGTCAAACCCACCGACAGGGGATGGAAGACCGGCGCGTTGTGGCCGACCGAGAACACCGGGTTGATCTGATAGGCGGCAAAGGCACTCACCCATCTCCAGCCGACGCGTAAGGTGGCAGAATACGCCATACGTTCGACATTGCTGATGTAGCAAAGCTTCTCATGAACGGTGGCGCCGCTTTCATTGGTCAGAGTGTTCTCTTCGTTATCGGGACCGACATATTTGGTCTTCGTGGCCATCATAATGCCTACTTTGAAGCCTACGCCAATCTTAACGGCATCCTTGATTCGGAAGCGCAGTTCCAAAGGAATCTCACCGTAGGTCGGGTTGACTTTATAACGCTTGAAATTCTCCACATCGCGGTAATCTTGGTATTCGAAATCTCCGTTGGTGTAAGGATTCAGGATGCGTGTATATGAGAAATAATTGTGTGACGACAGGCCTGCACCGATGGATACGGTGTGTTTTGTGCTCTCACCCAAAGGAAAGTTGTAGGTGAGTGCGAAGCTCACGCCTTGGTTGAAACCGCGAGGATCCCAATTGTCGCTGGGAGCGAGTTGGAGATCACTGAACAGGTCGAGGCTAAAGGTGACCTTGTTATCCGTTTTGTTGGCAATGAGTTGGGCGAAGGAAGTCGCCGAGATAATCAATGCGATAAGGGTGAAAAGAACTTTCTTCATGTGTTTATTCTTGATTTGTTTAATGACTGTTTAAATCCGCCATGATGGAGGTGCGCTCATCGAGTAAGCGGTTGATTTCCTCATCGGAGAGGTCGGGCTTGCGCAGTTGGGCATCGATGGCCGAAAGTTTAGCTTCCAGATTCTCGGTGGTTCCGGGAATGTCAGTCAGCTGTTTTTCTTTGTTGACGGGAGGTTCTTGTGGAACGGCATTCTGATTCATGACTTCTTGGTTTTCACCTGTAAAGTTCTTCAGTTGACCCATTACCATGCCCACCATCTGCTTCGTGAAAGGATCCAATTTATATATCTCGACCTTCATGTCGTCTTTGATTTCATCGAAGTCTTCAAGAAACATTTTTAGTTGTTCTTTCTGCTCTTCGTTGATACCTGGAATGGCGTCAAGATCCTGGTTCTCCATCAGTTTCTTGAACATGTTAAGGAGGTCGTCGAGTCCGTTATTGAAATTGTTTTCGTCCATTATAATAAGTTACCAGTTGTTCAGTTATCAGTTGATTAAGTACGTCAAATATTGATTGCACTTTATTAACTGCATGCAAAGAAACGAATTTTTCGTGGAATGATTGCGTTAGATTGGCAATTTTTCACGAATATTGCATCTCAAAACTTCCAACTCTCAACCCTACACTTTCAACTGACTCTCAACTCTAAACTCTCAACTCTAAACTAATGAACATGGATTTCAAGACAATAAAAGTACAATTGGGCGAAAGCATGGCCTGGATTAACCTCGACCGCCCCGAGGTGCGCAACGCACTGAATGCTGAACTGATACATGAACTGACCGAGGTCTTCGAGTGGCTCAACAGCCGCGACGATATCCGTGTCATCATCCTGAAAGGCAATGGCAAGGCCTTCTGTGCTGGTGCCGACCTTGAGTATATGAAGGACATGGCTGGGTATAAGTATGCTCAAAACATCGCTGATGCCGAGAAACTCTCCAAACTGTTCCAAACCATTTATTTTTGCAATAAGGCCGTCATCGTGGATGTGCATGGTGCCTGTATCGGTGGGGCAAATGGTATCATTGCCACCGCCGACATCGTGATTGCCGAAAAGGAAACGAAGTTCGCCTTCTCCGAGGTACGTCTGGGCATTACGCCAGCTACGATTTCGCCTTTTGTGGTAGCTAAAATCGGCAACACTGCTGCAAAGGAACTGATGTTGACAGGAAGACGCTTCACTGCCGACGAAGCCAAAGATTTCCGCTTGGTGAATGTCGTTGTAAACGAAACCGAGATGATCGACATGGAGCGACAATACATTGAGCATTTTATGCACGCCTCACCCGATGCCATTGCCGAATGCAAGAACCTGCTCCGCATGGTGACTGGCACCGACAATCGTTACAATCCCGTCTTCATGCAAACCTCGGTGGCTATTGCCAACCAACGCATTTCGAAGGCCGGCCAGGAAGGGATGAAGGCGTTTTTTGAGAAGAGGAAACCGAATTGGGATAATCAAAACTAATTAAATACACCATGAAAAAATTTGCAGTAATTCTAGCTGGCTGCGGCCGTAAAGACGGCAGCGAAATCAACGAGGCCATTACATTGTTGCTCTCCCTTGAGCAGCATCATTGTGAATACCAATGCTTTGCCCCCAATCGCCCGCAGACTGAGGTCATTGACCATCTGACAGAGAAGCAGGTCAAGGAAGAGCGTAATATCTTGATTGAGGCCGCCCGATTGGCGCGCAGCCAAGTCAAACCCGTTGAAGAATACAAAGCCTCTGACTATGACGGTCTGCTCTTCAGTGGTGGCTATGGCGTGGCCAAAAACCTCTGTGATTATGCCTACAAAGGTGCCGACATGGAGGTGCAGCCCGATGTGGCTCGTGCCATCGTCGAGACTCGTGAAGCCAACAAGCCCCTTGGCGGCATGTGCATCGCCCCTGTTATGTTTGCCAAGCTATTGCCTGGCGTATGTGTCACCTTGGGCAACGAAGGCACACCCGATGCTGACAACATCCGCAAGATGGGAGCATTCCATGTGCAGACCGAGCACGGTGACGTGTGCGCTGACAACGAATTGTTGGTCTTCACCACACCCGCCTACATGCTCGATGCAACCTTAAAGGATGTCTATGATGGGGCTTACAATTTGGTTGAAGCCATTTTGGAGTCTTTGGAGCGTGATGAACGAGAATAAAACTATTCAATTATCAATCCCCTAAACCCTTCCGTAGCAAAAGTCTCCAGTTCATTCTGCTCATTGACGAAGATGTAATACGCTTCCACGCCGTCCATGCTTTCGATGAGCGGTAACGACTTTTCTATGCCCATCACCATGCAGATGGAAGCCAAGGCGTCGGCCCAGACGGAGTTTTCGGCCAACACGGTCGCACTGAGCACATTGTGCTCTACGGGATAGCCTGTCTTGGGGTCAATGCAGTGGGAATAACGTCTGCCGTTGCGCTCCACATATTTTCGGGTGCTGCCCGAGGTGACCAAACCTTTGTCGCGCAAGGCGATACGGGTTTGCACTACTTGTTCCGAATCCCAGTTTTCGGCGGGTTTCTCGATGCCCACAATCCACGGCTGGCCGTTGGGTTTGCTTCCGCGTGCCATGATTTCACCACCCGTGTCGACCAAGTAGTTTTTGATGCCCCGGCTCTCCAAAAACGCCGCAATCAAATCGGAAGTATAGCCTTGTGCGATGGCGTTGAAATCCAGTTTTATTTCGGGATTTTCCTTGATCACCTTTCCATTTTCAATGCGGATTTTCTGATAATCGACCAATTGTTTTAGGCTGTCGATGAGCTGCGGCGTGATACTATCGCCGCTCTTGTAGCTGAAGCCCCAAGCGGCCACGATGGGAGAGATGGTGGGGTCGAAATAACCATCGGAGAGGCGAGCGGCTTCCTGAGCGATGTTGAAGTTGTCAATGAAGATGCTGTCAAGCGTAACATCCTCGTTCCGATTGACTTTTGAGATAATGGAACTGTCCACCCAAAGATTGACCGACATATCCACAGCATGGAAGATCGAGTCGATTTCAGGCTGGAAATTACGGTTCTCCTCATCAAAATAGGTGACGGCATAATAAGAGCCTTGCGCCAAGCCTTGCAGCACGATTCTCTGTGGCTGTCTCCCACAAGCCGCAAGAAATGCCAAACCTATTATCAACAAAAACACCCTTCTCATAACTCTAAACTTTAAACTTTCAACTGACTCTAAACTCTAAACTCTCAACTATAAACTAATCGTAGCGCTCCATTTCCAAGCAAAGTTGTCCCAGACATTATCGAAAGCGTAAGGCCCGTAACGGTAGAACACGCCAGCCCCGACCTTTACCCAAAGTACATTCAACAATCCTTTCACGACCACACCGCTCTCAAAATAGCCCTTCTCCATGGTCTTGAAGTTCTTGTTGGGATAGTTTTCAGCGCGTTTCATATCACCCCAACCGATGTTGGTGACCAAAACCAGTTCGGGCTTGAACCATTCGGAGTTGGACTTCCAAAGCATACCATTGAAGTTGTGGCTCAGATAAAGGGCTACGAAACGGTCGCAGAAGAACTCGTCAAGTCGCATGGTACTGAAGCTGCCTGGCGAATAAAGTCCGAACGGCTCGTAAGTGCTTAAGATGTTGAAGGTTTCCATCACGGGACAGCTTTCTGTGGCATACCCCGCCTGTAGCAGGATTTTGGAAACGCCCAAATAGCGAGTATAGAAATTCTTTGAGACCTCAAATTTGATGCGGTCGAAGTCATATTGTCCGCCCCAAATAGGGAAGGAGTGCTGATAGGAGAGCCATACGATGGGGTAGGTGGTGCCTAAGGATTGGATGCCGTCGGGTTTGCTCAGGAATTTCTCCTTATAGGCGAAACGGAGCTTGATTTCAGCGTTGCTAAACTGGGCACTCGTCAACGAATCTGCCGGGGTGTGGAAAAACTGCGCGTCATAGTTTTTGTGGCACGAACTGAGACTCAGATAAGCCTTGAAATGACTGGCGAATCGGGTCGAGAACTGCAATTGGGCCATGTTTTGGCGCACGTGGATATTCTCATAAAAGGTGTATTTGTATTCCGATTCCGAGAGCATGCTGCCATTTGAGAAACTTCCGAACTCGCCCATTGCCTCCGATTTGTTGGTGAACTGCAAGCCAAGCTCCATCTGTTTCTGCCTGTTGATCAACCACTTGATGCCGCCACCATAGTCGAAATACTTCTTGCGGGTCCAAAAGCCTGCGAAACCATTCAGGCGAATATGGCGCGAGAGTCGGTCGTTAGTGGAGGCTCCGAGTCCGAAATACCACCCCCTGTAGGCCGAAAGTTTGATGATTTTTCCCAAATCAAGGTCGAGGAAGCCAATGGGGAGGGCTGATTCAACCATCAGTTTGTCGGTCAGGCCCAAAACACGGTCGAAAATGTCGGTGCCTTGAGTCAAGGAGTCCACGAAGATGTAAGTGGCCTTGACGCGTTCGGTGAGCGAGTCGATGCGTCGGTCGTTCCAGAAGCTCTCATCACGGTAGGCGGCATCGGGGTCGACCATAACCTCAATGTCGGAGAATTGTCTTTTATTAATTTCTGGATTGATTTCAATATCTTTCAGATAGCTCTTTCCGATGGCCACCATGGGAAAGGTGTTGCCATCGATTTCAACCACCATGCTTGGAAACTTCAAGTTGGTGTTGAGCTGTTTCGGAAACCATTGTCCTTCAATCTTTTGGTAAAGCTGTTGGATGTTGGCGATGAAGATGCCTTCTTCATCGTTAGGCGAGGCTTTCACACTTTGCAATGCCCATCCATCGCTATTAACAGTCATCGTGCCACGTAGTCCGTTGAAGGTGCTGCCGCGCATGGGGTGGAACGAGATTACGTAAAGTGAGTCGCCTTGCCCAATGGGGTTGACCGACTCCAACGTGAAGAAATAACGGCTCTTGCTGCCTCGGCTGATGGGGTTGACGTATGCCTTGCCAGTGATGTCAATGAGGTCGTCATAGAAACTGACACTTTGCATGCTGTTGACAAGATAGATAAAGGTGGGGTCTTTCATGCCTGCCACTTTGGTGCCAAGCACATGCTGCAGTTTGCGGTCGGGAGCTTTGAAAAGCACTTCCGAGGCCGTCTCCATCACCATCATGTCGCTCCGTTTCAGGATGCTGTCAAAATAATGAAGGTTGGTGTTTTCAATGTTGGAAAGTGCGAGAGCCTTGCCAAAATCACTACTGTCGATGGTGATGACCATCTGGTCGTAGATGTTGTACTTGTAGGAGTCTAACGAGTTGGGATTGTTGGCTTTGCGGTGAGCCATCAGGCTGTCGATGATACGATGTGCAGGGTTCTCACCGGCTTCCACAGTCACTTCGTTAAGTTTGAAAGTGGTGGGTTTCAGCGCGACATTGCATTTCTTTTGGTTGGGCTGTAAGGTAAGGGTTTTCGACTCATAGCCGATAGAGGAAAAGACAATTTTAGTGATGTCCTCGTTGGATTTGATTTCGTATTTCCCGTCGATGTCGGTGATGACACCATGCTGACCCTCGTTAATGACCACGTTGACGAACGCCAAGGGCTGGCGGTTGTCTTCATCTGTAACTTTTCCGCTGAGGATGTGATTTTGTGAAAACAAATTCCCTGCAAAGAAGGTCAGGAAAACAAGTAGAAGCCACGAAAAAAGGCATGTGCCAAAGGGTTTCATTCTTGGGTTTCAATTAGATAGATAACCTCGTTATCGCGTTTCATTAGGTATTGTTCGCGAGCCACTTTCTCCATCGTAGCCGTGTCTTTTTGAAGAGCGTTAAGGTATTGCTTGCTCTCCGAAAGCTCTTTTTCGTAGTATTCGATCTGCTGTTTTTGGTCTTTCAGCGATCTTTTCAGCCTGATTTGCTCAAAGAGGTTGAATTGGTCAATGAACAGGATGACGACCAAGAAGGCCAGAGTGGCGTAAATATAACGGTTGTTGAGCTTGCGCAGTATTTCTTTGAATGTCATGGCATCTACTTTTTTCAGTTTGCAAAGGTAATATATTTCTTCATTCCGTGAGAACGGAATTAATGACCTTTTTTCTTACTTTTGCAATCTCGAAAACATCTAAATCTAATAAAATGAAAAAAGTTATTGCAACAACAAAGGCTCCTGGAGCCATCGGACCTTATTCTCAAGCTATTGAAGCCAATGGGATGGTATTCATTTCTGGTCAACTTCCCATCAATCCTGCCACGGGCGAGATGCCTGAGGGCGTGACTGCCCAAACGGAGCAGAGCATGAAAAACCTTGAGGCCATCCTCAACGAAGCGGGCTGCACTTTCGACAATGTGGTGAAATCGACCTGCTATCTGGCCGATATGAGCTATTTTGGCGAGATGAACGCCGTGTATGGCAAGTATTTCAAGGGTGATTATCCAGCTCGCGCAGCTTTCGCCGTGAAGGAACTGCCCAAGAAAGCTTTGGTCGAAATCGAAATGATCGCCGCAAAATGAAAATCGTCTTTTTGGAACCGCTAGGTCTGAAAGTCCCACAGATTGAAGCGGCTTGTGAAGGCCTGAAAAATGCGGGTCATGAGGTGGTCATCTATCCCGACCGTAATGAGAACCTTGATGAATTGAAACGCCGTGCCGAAGGCGCGGATGTTATTGTCGAGAGCAACATCCCATTGCGCAAGGACTTTTTGGATGCTTGCCCGAAATTGAAAATGCTTTCCATTGCCTTCACGGGCTTGGACCATATCGACATGGAGGAATGCCAGCGTCGCGGCATCGTCGTGAAGAACGCTGCAGGCTATAGTACTGAGGCTGTGGCTGAGTTGGCCATCGCTTTGATGATAGATGTGTATCGTAAAGTAATTGAAAACGATACGATAACGCGTCAATGCCAGCGCAAAGGCATCATGCCGGGACGCGAGATTGGTGGCAAGACCATTGGCATCATCGGTATGGGTAACATCGGACAGCGTGTGGCCAAGTTGGCTAATGCCTTTGGCTGCAAGGTGCTGGCTTGGAACCGCACTCCGAAACAAGTGGATGGTGTGACCTTCGTCGACAAAGAGACTTTGCTGAAGGAATCCGACATCATTACCCTTCACGTTGCCTTGAATGCCGAAACCCGCGACTTCATCACGGAGGCGGATTTTGCTTTGATGAAGCAGAGTTCCATATTGATTAACACGGCACGTGGTCCCGTCGTGAATGAGATGGCTTTGGCCAATGCTTTGAAACAAGGGAGGATTGCAGGTGCGGCCACCGATGTCTTTGGAAAAGAGCCGCCTTTGAATCAGGACAATCCGTTGTTTGGAGCTCCTAATCTCATCATGTTGCCGCACATCGGTTTTGCCACTGAAGAGGCGTTTGTCTTGCGGTTGGGCATTGTCGTTGACAACGTGACGAGTTGGCTAAAATGAAGAATGACGCAATTTGCGTCATTCTTCATTTTTATAAAAGTCGACCCTCGGACGGAATATCATGTCCGAAGTAACGAAAGCTTCCTTGAATTTCGGTTTGATGCGTCTCAGGCATTTCTCGGCCTCCACGCGGTTGCGGAAGTTGCCGGCGCGCAAACGGAAGTATGGTTCCGCGTATGTCAGGTAAATCGGAATATCAGGGAAGGACCTTTCAAATTGTCTTTTCACTTGCTCCGCATGTTTCAGGGCTTCGTTGCCGATTTCCATGAAGATATGGATGCGATAGCCGCTGAATGAGCTGTCAATATGGTAGAGCGAACGTTGTTTCGAAATAAGACTCTCGATGCGGCTGTCTTGGTCAACATTCAGAGAACCACGGTTTTGCGCAAAGCCAAGAGAAACCGAAGCCACGAATATGATCAAACAAAGAATGCGTTTCATAACCTTATGAGTTGAGACTGCAAAGATACATTTTTTTGACAAAACGCAAATTTCCATCGAAAGTTGTATCTTTGCACACAAAATTGAATGATGAATAGCAATCTAGACGCCAACGCTTCCCACCTCTCGAAGGCTGAAAAAGACCTCGAAAATGCCTTGCGTCCCGACATGTTTGAAAGCTTTGCCGGACAGAAGCAAGTGGTTGACAACCTGCGCGTTTTCGTGAAGGCTGCCGCTCAGCGTGGTGAGGCCCTCGACCATACTCTTTTGCACGGCCCTCCGGGATTGGGTAAGACCACTTTGTCGCATATCATTGCGCATGAGTTGGGTGTGGGTATGAAGATGACTTCAGGCCCAGTGTTGGACAAGCCAGGCAACCTTGCGGGTCTGCTCACCAGCCTTGAGCCGAACGATGTGCTTTTCATTGACGAGATCCACCGTCTGAGCCCCGTGGTGGAAGAGTATCTCTATTCTGCTATGGAAGACTTCCGCATTGACATCATGTTGGAAACGGGTCCCAGCGCTCGGAGCATCCAAATCACGCTGAATCCTTTCACCTTGATTGGTGCCACCACCCGCAGCGGCATGCTGACGGCGCCCCTGCGTGAACGTTTCGGCATCAAACTCCGTTTGGAGTATTATGACGCCAAGACTTTGACTAAGATTGTGAAGCGTTCGGCAGGCATCTTGCGTGTACCCATCGATGACACGGCGGCTTTCGAAATAGCCCGCCGCAGTCGTGGCACGCCACGTATTGCCAACATGTTGCTGCGTCGCATCCGCGACTTCGCCCAAATCCAAGGCGACGGCATTGTCACCATTGACATTGCTCGCATCGGATTAAAAGCACTCAATGTGGACGAGCACGGCCTCGACGACATGGACAACAAGATTCTCTCGACCATCATTGACAAGTTCAAAGGTGGCCCCGTTGGCGTGAACACCATAGCCACAGCAGTGGGTGAGGACCCAGGCACTATCGAAGAGGTCTGCGAGCCGTTTCTTATCCAAGAAGGCTTCATTATGCGCACGCCTCGTGGTCGCGAGTGCACCGATTTGGCTTACAAGCATTTGGGGAAGACGAGGATTAAGCCTTCGGGTGAGTTGAATTTGTTCGAATAACAAGCCATAATTTATTGAAAAAAATCCTATTTTTGCAGTTTCTTTAAAAACCGCAAAAAACACCTCGTTATATGGACTATAACTTTATCGAAATCGAGAAGAAGTGGCAGCAGTATTGGCGCGACCACAAAGTGTATAAGGTTGATATTGACCACAGTAAGCCGAAATTCTATGTCCTGGATATGTTTCCGTATCCCTCGGGCGCGGGCCTGCATGTTGGACACCCGCTGGGTTATATCGCCTCCGATATCTATGCGCGTTACAAGCGTCTGAAGGGCTTCAACGTGCTGCACCCGATGGGCTACGACGCTTATGGTCTGCCTGCCGAGCAGTACGCCATTCAAACGGGCACGCATCCCGCCGTGACGACAGAGAAGAACATCAACCGCTACCGCGAACAGATGAACAAAATAGGCTTTAGCTACGACTGGGACCGCGAGGTGCGCACCTGCGAGCCGGGCTACTACAAGTGGACGCAATGGACTTTCATTCAGCTGTTCAACTCGTTCTATTGCAACGGTTGCCAGAAAGCCCAACCCATCAGTAAGCTGATCCACCGCTTCGAGGAAAAAGGTACTGAAGGTCTCAACGTGGCCGAGAGCAAGCCGCTGAGCTTCACCGCCGCCGAGTGGAAGGCCATGAGCGAGAAACAGCAACAAGAGGTGTTGATGAACTACCGCTTGGCTTATCAGGCCGAGGCCATGGTGAACTGGTGCCCTGGTTTGGGTACAGTGCTCGCCAACGACGAGGTGGCCGACGGCCTCTCCGTGCGTGGCGGCTTCCCCGTGGAGCGCAAGTCGATGAAACAGTGGCAACTCCGCATCACGGCTTATGCCGACCGTTTGCTCCAAGGCCTCGAGACCGTGGACTGGAGCGAGTCAGTGAAAGACCTTCAGCGCAACTGGATCGGCAAGTCAATGGGAGCTTCCGTCATCTTCAAGGTGGATGGTAAAGACATCGATTTAGAGGTGTTTACCACTCGTGCGGATACCTTGTTCGGCACCACATTTATGGTGCTAGCCCCTGAGCATGAGTTGGTTTCGGAAATCACCACGCCTGAGCAGCGCGCCGAGGTGGAGGATTATATAACCCGCACCAAGAACCGCAGCGAACGCGAGCGTATGGCCGAGGTCCGC
The DNA here is from genome assembly GCA_017651645.1 of Bacteroidales bacterium. The sequence continues at coordinate 87,522 of JAGCCO010000003.1, read as the reverse complement.
AAGGTGAGCGGTGCCTTCACGGGTGCTTACGGTATCAACCCCATCACGGGTGCCAAACTGCCCATCTGGATTGCCGACTACGTGCTGATGGGTTACGGTACTGGCGCCATCATGGCCGTTCCTGCCCACGACAGCCGCGACTTCGCTTTTGCCTGTCATTTCAACCTGCCCATCATCCAAGTGGTGAAGAAACCTGGCACTGAGCCGACTGACCCTTCTACTTGGGACGAGAGCTTCGACGCCAAGGACGGCGAGCTGGTCAACTCGGGCTTCCTCAACGGCTTGACCGTCAAGAAAGCTATCGAGCGTATGATTGAAGAACTGGAGAAATTGGGTGTCGGTACGGGAAAGACCAACTACCGTCTCCGTGATGCCATCTTTAGCCGCCAACGTTATTGGGGCGAGCCGTTCCCGATCTATTACAAGGACGGTATGCCTTACGCCATGGATGAGTCAAAGCTGCCATTGGAGTTGCCTGCCATCAGCGAGTACAAACCCACCGAGACAGGTGAGCCACCTTTGGCTCGCGCCACGAACTGGGTCACGGAGGAAGGCTATCCCATCGAGACCAACACCATGCCGGGCTTTGCTGGTTCGAGTGGTTATTATTTCCGCTACGAAGATCCGCACAATGACAAGGAATATTTCAGCCGCGAAGCCAACGACTATTGGCAGAACGTTGACCTCTATATCGGTGGTGCTGAACATGCCACTGGTCACTTGATTTACAGCCGCTTCTGGTGCAAGTTCCTCTACGACATCGGTCTGTCCTGCAAGGACGAGCCTTTCCAGCGCATGATCAATCAGGGCATGATTCAAGGCCGTTCAAGCTTTGCCTATCGTGTCAACATGGAGAAATTGTGCGAATACACCATTTGGAACATGATAAAGGATAACAAGTTGGGTGTGAAGTTTGAGAAGGACTTCAAGGATGGACGTCGCCGTTTCGACTTTTTCAGCCCCGAGAAGGGTATTCTCATCGAAATCAACCGCATGGGCAACCTTGAAAAGGTGGCTGAACCGTGGCAGGAGTACGCCGAGAGTAAAGGCTACAAACTGCTGATGGTGCCCATCATTGACGTGGTGAACGACTATGAGAAGGGAACAAACGTTGTTGAGCAGAAGATTAAGGATTTGATTGCTGGCAAGGATGTCCCTGCTTTTGTGGAAGGTGAGGCTTTCACGGGTGCAATGTTCATTTCTAAGAACCTGCCTGATCGAGAACTGTTCAGCGATCCGATACATGTGGACATTAATATGGTGCGCAATGACGTGCTTGATGTGGAAGCCTTCCGTCAGTGGCGCGACGACCTGCACGATGCCCGTTTCATCTTCGAGAAGGACAAGGACGGCAACGACGTTTTCGTTTGCGGTTCCGAAGTCGAAAAGATGTCGAAGTCGAAGTACAACGTGCAGAACCCCGACGACTTGGTGGAGAAATACGGTGCCGACACGCTACGTCTCTATGAGATGTTCCTCGGACCTTTGGAGCAATCCAAGCCTTGGGACACGCAAGGTATCGAAGGTACCTTCCGCTTCGTGCGCAAGTTCTGGAGGCTGTTCCACAACGAGAACAACGAGTTCTGCGTCAGCGACGAGCCTGCCAATGCTCCCGAGCTGAAGAGCCTGCACAAGCTCATCAAGAAGGAAGAGGAAGGCATCGAGAGCATCTCGTTCAACACGGTCGTTTCGGCCTTCATGATTTGCGTCAACGAGCTGGCCGACCTCAAGTGCAACAAGCGCGAGATTCTGGAGCCGCTGACGGTAATGATTTCTCCTTATGCGCCCCACATCGCTGAAGAGTTGTGGCACCTATTGGGTCATGAGACCTCGGTGGTGGATGCCGCTTTCCCGGTCTATGACGAGAGCAAGACGATAGAGAACAGCTTCAACTATCCCGTCAGTTTCAACGGCAAAATGCGTTTCAATATGGAGTTGCCCGTCACAATGAATGCTGATGAGGTGCAAGCCGCCGTGCTTGCTGCTCCCGAGTCCGCCAAATGGATTGAGGGCAAGCAGGTGCGCAAGGTCATCTACGTGCCGAAGAAGATTGTCAATATCGTTGTGGGGTAATCACCGCTTTACCACGGCGCATCTCGAACACTACCGCGTGAGGCATCTCGAACAGATAATCGTTTGGGATTTCGATTTGATAGGTAGGGCTGTAATAGTCTAGGTCTTTTGAACCGCTTTTGAGGCTCAAAGTGGCTGTTTTGTTGCTTCCCAGAATCTTGATTTTCCCTGTTTTTAGTTCGGGCATTCCTTTGGAATCGAACCAATACAAATGGGGCACGGGGCTTTCCTGCTCGTCAAGAAGGAAAATGCCGTAAACCTTGTCGCCCTTTTGCGTGAAGCGGAACTTGCCGTAGGTGAAGGGATATATCGGTCTTGTGCCATAGATGGCCTCGCCATTCACCTGCATCCAATCGCCGATTTCCTTCATGCGGAGCAGGGCCGTGTCGGGCAGGTTGCCGTCGGCGTCGGGACCCACGTTGAGGAGGAAGTTGCCGCCTTTGGCGACGATGTCGCAGAGCAGATGGATGAGTTTATTGGTGCTTTTGTAGGTGTCGGTGGAGACATACGACCAAGAGTTACCCATCGACATGCAGGTCTCCCAGGGATAGGGCAGGAGAGAGTCTGGCACCTGTTGTTCAGGAGTCTGGTAGTTCTCGTATTTGCCGCCCACAGAACGGTCGACGATGATAAGGTCGGGATTGTTCTCACGGGCGATTTCGGCCACTCGGGGCATGTCGATGTCTTGGATGTAGCCTTGGCAGCCGAGCCACGGACGCGTTTCCTCGTTCACGCTCCATTCGGGGCGCACCCAACCGCCGTCGAGCCAAAGGATGTCGATGTCGCCGTAATTGTGGGTCAGCTCGCGTATTTGTCTGTGGGTGAATTGTTTGTATTTCTCGAAACGCTCGGGTTTCTCCGTCGGGTCGTAGTTGACGTTGCGGTCGGGGGTGGCCCATTCGTGTGCCCAATAATCATCGCAGTGCCAGTCGGGTTTCGAGAAGTAGAGGCCGGTCCAAAAGCCTTTCTCGCGGAAGGCTTTCACCACTTCGCCTGCGATGTCAGCCTTCGGATTCTTCGAGAACGGGCAACTCGGGTCGACGGTGGAGTAGGTGGTCTCCTTGGTGTCAAACATGCAGAAGCCGTCGTGGTGCTTTGTGGTGAAGACGACATATTTCATGCCCGCGTTTTTGGCGGCCTCGGCCCATTTCGATGGGTCAAAATGTTGTGGGTTGAAGGTTTTGTTAAGGTTTTGGTAATCAGTCTTGTATTGATAATAATCCGCACCATTGCGGTTGATCCAGGGCTCGTTGCAGATGGACCACGATTCGACAACTTCCCATTGGGCGTAGATGCCCCAGTGCATCATGAAGCCGAATTTCAGGTCTTGCCATTCGTGGATACGATTCACGATAATGGGGTCGGTTTCGGGTTGTTGGTCGGATTGGGCAAAGGCTGTGGTGCTGAGGGCACCTAATAAAAAGAGGAGGATAACTTTTTTCTTCATGAGGGCAATGTATTATGGCGACAAAGATACGAAAAAACCACGATTCGCAGGACAAAACCTGCAAGTCGTGGTTAGGATTCTATGTGACGAAGGAGATTATTCCTGTTCCATCATGGCTCTGACTTCCTTGGCTTTCACGGTGTAGATGTTGCCATCGGCATCGCAGAAGCAGAAGGAACCGTTGTGGCGGCAGCGCATGGCGAGCAGGCGTTGCATCGAGAGGTCGAGGCCGCTCATCAATTTCTTGGTGAAGGACGAAACTTCATTCTTCTTGGCATTCACTGTTACTGTTGTCATATTCTCTGATTTTTTTGAATTTTTCTTCGTTGTAAAACTTGGTTGATTTAATGTTTCCTTCGGCGATGACCTCAGAAGGCATGATGCTGTTGTCGATGAACAGAAAGTAGTCAACGACGGGGCAATAAAGATGAAAAAGGTTCTTGATGCCTGCTTTGTAACGCCTGCGGATGATACTGTCGTCCACATGATGACCGCCGTGCTTCACACGTTCCGCCACGCGCTTGATGGCCAAGTCGGGGCTTTGCAGCCAGAAATAAATGAGGCTGGCTTTGTAGCCTTCCTCGCGGGCTTTCTTGATGAGTGCGTGATAGGATTTGGCGGCCAAGGTGGTCTCGATGGCAAAGTCTTCTTTGTCAGCGATGAGTTTCTTGATGCGCGATAACATCAGGCGACCTGCGGCGACCTTGGCACCGTCGGGGTTGAGCGGCGACAGACCCTTGGCGATCTCATCGCAGTTGACGAACTCCTTGCACTGCAGCGTCTCGGGCAAAACAGTCAAGGAAGCAGTCGTCTTTCCTGCTCCGTTACAACCTGATATGATATATAAACTCGGCATCTAAAATATCATTTCTGCTCGTTCGATACTGCCATTTTCATGCCAGAATCGGCTGCAAAGATACAACTTTTGTGAATAAGTCAACACTTTTCCACACTTTTCCACGATATTTTTTGATGGATTTTTGTTAATCGGTTGAAAATCAAAAGATAATCTAATTTAATTATTGTTGTGGCTATTTCACCATTATTTTGTACTTTTACCGCCTAAAACAGAAACAATGAAAAAACGGTATCTCATAGGTTTATTTCTCATGGCTTTGGCAGTGTTTTCTTGCCAGAAGAAGGTGGAATATCCTGTTGAGCCGAAGATTGCCTACGAAGGCTTCACTTACCTGATGAATCCCGACAGCACTTTCAGCGGTCAGGGCGTCATTTTGTTTTCCTATACCGACGGTGACGGCGACCTTGGCCTCGACGATAGCGACACGTTGCCACCTTTCGGCTTCAACGACACATATTATTATAATATGGTGATCGATTACCTGAAGTCGGAGAACGGTGTGTTTGTCAAGACTCCGCTGCTGAGTCCGCATGTGCCGACGGGTCCCGCCGACACGCTCGTGCTCTTCGACACGGTGACCTTCAACGCCCGCTTCAAACGCCTTCGCGACTCAGAAGAGCCTAAGGCCATCAGCGGCACGATGGACTATAAGTTGACGGTGCAGAATCCTTTCTCACCCAACGACACGGTGAAATTCGAGATTCGCATCCTTGACCGAGCCTTGCATGAAAGCAATGTGATACAAACCGAAGCGATTTATACTTTTGGAAATAATTCTTTTACAAATCTGAAATAATTGTCTATGAAGAAGCTATCTCTATTATTTTCTTTTAGCCTGTTGCTGTCTTCGCTCGTCGCTCAGACCGCAGGCGAAGGCATCGACGTGACGCATTACGCCATTCATGTCAATGAGTTGAACTTTGCCAACCACACCCTGCAAGGCGAAACTTTCGTTGACTTCACGGCTACATCCGATGTCTCGCAGATTGTCCTCGAATTGATGTATCTGGAGGTTAGTGCTGTGACAGCTACAGGTGCCACGGTTTCCGATTTCTCGCAAAGTGGCAACTTCTTGACCATCAACCTCGCTGCGCCATTGAGTAGCGGTAGTTCAGCCACACTTGACATTATTTATGGTGGCAACACCTTCAACGAGTCGTGGGGTGGCGTGCATTGGTGGGGTGGCGACAAAGTCTATAACCTCGGTGTGGGCTTCGACAGCCAGCCGCATAACCTCGGCAAGACATGGTTCCCCTGCGTGGATAACTTCACCGACAAAGCCACTTACGATGTATTCATTACCGCCACTAACGACAAGAAAGCCATTTGCGGTGGCAACCACGTGGAGACCATTGACAACGGCAATGGCACCTCTACCTGGCATTGGAACACGCCTCAAGAGATTGCCACTTATCATATCTCTTTCATCGTTGCCGACCTCGTGCTTTGGGAAGACACCTATCACGGCATTGAGCGCGATATCCCGATTGAGGTTTACACCCTCCCAAGCCTGAGTGGCAGCGTACCCGCCACCTTTGTCCACATTCATGAGATTGCGGCGTTCTTGGAAGAAAACCTCGGACCTTATCCTTTCAACCGTATCGGCTATGTCAGCACGAGCTTGGGTTGCATGGAGCATACCGACAACATTGCCTTGGCCACCAGTGTCATCAGCGGCAATACCGACAATGAGGAGTATCTGGCCCACGAGCTCTCGCACATGTGGTCGGGCAACATGGTGACTTGTGCCGAAGCGGGCGACATGTGGCTCAATGAGGGTTTTGCGCAGTTTTGGGGCGTGTTTTATGAGGCAGGCGTTTATGATGAGCAACACTTCCAAAACGCGATTTCGAATAAGGTGAACAATATCAACACCTGGTGCAATAATCCCGCTAATTGGATACCGCTCAACAACATGCCTTTGGACATGACCTACAACACCAATGCAGTGTATGAGCGCGGTGCCGTCATCGTCAACACGATGATGAACTACATGGGTCGTGAGAACTTCCTCGCCGCCATGCGCGAGTATTTCCAGCAATATGCCTATCAGGCAGCCACTTCCGAACAGCTTTGTGATGCCTTGAGCCAGTATTCCACCCTCGACATGCATGGCTTCTTCGACTCCTATGTCTATGCTTCAGGTATGCCTCATCTGTATGCTGTGATTGAGTCGGTTACAGAATCGGGCAACCAATTTGAAGTGACCCTCCATCTGAGTTACCAGCATATTGGCGACAGCCACATCGGGCAGAACAACGTCTATGAAGTGACTTTTGTCGGTCCCGAATTCCAATTGGTTACTGAGAAGGTTTCTTGGGACGGATTGCATGATAGCGTCACGGTAATACTTGATTTTGAGCCTGTTGGTTTGGTCAACGACTTCAACAACAACTGGCTCGATGGCAGGACGCAGAAAAACTTCATGCTGAAGTCATCGGCACAACAGAATTTCGCCAGCTTCAAAGTTGAAGCGACTTCTTTCACCGATTCGGTCTTTGTCGCTGTCGAGAACCATTTGGTCGGGCCCTACGATGACCCGTTGGTTCCCAACCTGACCCTATCGAGCAAGCATTTTTGGACCATCAACCGCTATGACTTTGGCGAGGCCGAGGTGACGGGCATGTTCGACTACAGCAACTCCACTGATGGCGACATCATTCAGACGGCCAATGACTCAGCTACCCTGCTGTATCGCCGCAACGCCGCTGAGGCCTGGCATGAGATACCTTACACCGTTTTTGCGGGCAGCACTTGGAAACATGGCCGCTTTATTGTAGACGATCTTCCTTCGGGTGAGTATACCATTGCCGTTTGGGACAAGGAAGCCCTTGGTGAGGAGGAGCATATCGGCCTCCAGAACAAGATGTTGGTCTATCCCAATCCTGCGGAGAACCAAGTCCGTATGAGCTGGGACGAGGTCTCTGACGGACAAATCCGCATCCTCGGTGTTGATGGAAAGGAATTGAGAAAAAACGCATATTCCCAAACTGATGGCATAGAGATAACGACGGAAGGCCTGCCAAAAGGTTGTTATACGGTCGTGCGAGTTGGCAAGGGAGGCGAGATATTGGCTATTGAAAAACTGATAATAAAATGATAAACAAGATGAAAAACTACAAGTTATTGGCCCTTATTTGTGCACTGGGTGTTTTGTCCGTTTCGTGCAATAAGGACAAGAATGAATGGGATCACTTTTATGGTTACACCCTTCAGGACGTTATGGGGTCATATTCGGCGTCCAATGTAAGTGATGCATTTGAAGACCTTACGGAAAACGCATACTGCCACATTTGTAATGATGCCCAAATCACCATCACGTCTAGCGAATTCAAGATCCTTTGTCCTAGCGATGATTTTAGTAAGTCTTTCCCGATGCCTCATGCCGCAAATGAGGATGTGTTTATGATCAACTCATCCAATCCGTCATGGAGTGCTTATCCGGATTATGAGTTAGTCACTTATGTCTATAAGAACGACAAAGGGGAGGTCCGTCTTCATGGCTTTGCCAGACATGTTGTTTATGAAACCGTTTATGAGAACGGCTCGTCTTTTTATAAGGTCAAGTCGAAAGTCAACTATTATTTTGATGTCATTAAAAACTAAACACTTACAAATATGAAAAAAGCATTGTTTACTATGGCCATTCTTGTGATGGCTTTCGCAAATGTGGGTTTGGCTCAAAGCGTGGCCAAGCTGAAGAACCACGAACTGAAAACGGTGATGCGCCATTATGGTCTTCGCGGCGAGGGCGATTTGCCTGAAACTGCCATTTGGACTACCGTGGACGGATACCAACAGAAACGCATTTACATGTACGATGAGTACGATTACTACCTGACTGAGGTGCTTGAACAAAACCTGTTGGACGGTAATTGGGTCAATAGAGAACAGGTGACGTATGAGTATGACTTCGACGGTAGGGTCTTGGAGTGCTATGATTATGCATGGAACGGTGATGATTGGGAAGCAATCGCGTGGGCCTCATACTCCTATGAAGAGGATAAAATGGAGATTGTCTACCAGTATTGGGATGAAGGCGCATGGGTGAATTTACTCAAGGAGGTTTATAACTACAACGATAACGTGACCACAGTACTTATTTGGATATGGAACGGCAACAATTGGTCGTCGGACGAACTTCACACTTATACCTTTGGGGATACTTCTATCGAAGTGTTGATGCAGTATATGCAGGGCGGAGCATGGCAGAACGAGGAAAAAGACACCTATACACTCGATTTTGATGGGCATGTCGAAGAGATTCTCGTTCAAGGTTGGGTCGGCACCAATTGGGTGAACGATACGAGAACAACTTACAATTTGGAAGGCGGTGTGTTCGCCTCAAAGTTTATTGCGGACTGGAATGGCTCTGGATGGGATAATGCCTACATGTTCAGATATATTTATGAGGACGGTAATGCAACTCGTGGCGAGTGTTACCAGATGTCAGGTGGCGAGTGGTGTCCTGCTGATGAAGAGATCGAGATGGCCTATGGCTATAGTACCAATAGCGTGTATTTTGCTGGTAAAGAAGTGGATATGGTCTATGTGGATGTGACAGGCCTCAAAGAGGATTCGCAAATAGCATGCATTAAGGTGTATCCTGTACCCGCAGAAAACGAGATCTTCATCCAAGCCGAGGATTTCCAAAAAGCTGAAATCTATAGTGTGACAGGACAAAAGCTGATGGAAAGCCAACTGGAGAATATGAATGTCGGCACGTTGCCTTCGGGTGTTTATCTGCTGAAGGTCTATGACCGATCGGGAAATGCAGCAACACAAAAGCTAATGGTGAAATGAAAAAATGGAGGCAATCGCCTCCATTTTTAGTTTATTGACCCGCCTCTTGTTGTACCTTTTTCCATTCTTTGAAGGCATCGCCTGTGTCAACGATGTGCTGTTTCAGCTTTTCCAACGGCCAAGCATCTTCCACTTTGAAGTCGCCGATGCGGGTGCGGCGTAGTGAGGTCAGGCAAGCGCCATTGCCCAAAGCCTTGCCGAAGTCGTTGGCGAGGCTGCGGATGTAGGTGCCTTTACTGCAAGTCACTTCGAAGTCAAGCTCGGGGAAGCGGTCGAGGCTCAGTTTGAAGTCATCGATGCGAACATCGCGCGCTTTTAGTTCGATTTCCTCGTCGGAGCGGGCGTAGTCGAAAGCGCGTTTCCCCTTGATTTTGATGGCGGAGTACTTGGGCGGGTACTGCTTGAGATCGCCAATGAATTGTTGTCGGGCGGCTTCAATCTGCTCGGGCGTGATACCATCGGTAGGGAAGAATGCATTGGGTTCGCTCTCCAAGTCAAAGGTCGGAGTGGTCTGGCCGAGCAGCATCGTTCCCGTGTAGGTCTTCACCTGCGCTTGAAACGTGTCAATCTGCTTGGTCATTTTTCCTGTGCAAAGGATGAGCAGGCCTGTGGCCAACGGGTCTAAGGTGCCCGCATGGCCCACCTTCAGCTTGCGGATGCCATAGCAACGGTTAAGCAGGGAACGGATGAAGTTGACTGTGTCGAACGACGTCCAGTCCAAGGGTTTGTCGATGAGGATGACCTCGCCGTCTTCAAAGTTGAACATCAAGCGAAGATTATGGCAACGATGCCAATGATGGCGCAATACACGGCAAACCAAATCAGCTTGCCCTTCTTCACGATGTTAATCATCCACTTGCAGGCGAAGCAGCCGGAGATGAAGGCAGCCAGGAAGCCGACGATGGCGGCCACGGGCGAGATGCCGTCCATGGCTTGAGTGAAACCGACTTCAAAGATGTCCTTGACATCGAGCAAAGCCTCACCGAGGATGGGCGGGATGACCATCAGGAAGGAGAACTGAGCGAGTTTTTCCTTTTTGTTGCCGAGGAGCAAACCGGTAGCAATCGTTGAACCAGAGCGCGACAGACCTGGCATCACGGCGCATGCTTGAGCAATACCGATGATGAAGGCATGCAGACCGCTGATTTCTTCCTTTTGGCGTGGTTTGGCGAAGTAAGAGAAAGCGAGCAGCGAGGCCGTCACCAAGAGCATGATGCCCACGATGAGCAGACCCGAGCCAAAGACTTCTTCCACCTTGTCTTTGAAGAGGAAGCCTACGATGGCCACGGGAATCATCGAGATGAGGATGTTGATGGCGTACTTGGTGCCGTCATTGAGGCCTTGGTAGCTGCGCCATGATTGTTTGGCGAACAAATCCTTGAAGATCCACACGATTTCCTTCCACAGGATGACCAAGGTGCTGCACACGGTAGCCACATGAAGCAACACAGTGAAAGTGAGGTTGGATGAGCCGTCGTCGAGGCCGAAGAGTGCCTGACCGATGGCCAAATGTCCGCTACTGCTGACGGGTAAATATTCCGTCAAGCCTTGAAGAATGCCTAAGATTAATGCTTGTAACCAGTCCATAATCAATTATTATTTCTTTCCTTTCCAAAATATTGCTACGATTTCCACGACAAAACCCGCCAAAATCAAGATGGTAGACAGTGTGATGTGTTGAAAATCAAACATTTTCTCATTGAATACATCGGGGTCGTTGGAGCCGCCGCCCAGCATGAGGATGAAGCCCAAGGCCAGCAGCGCGATGCCGATGAGCACGAGGATGTAGTTCTGTTTGCCGAAGGGCATGACCTTCTGTTCGTCAGTGACTTCGGGCGTTTTTGTTTTTGTTGTGTCTTTTGCCATGATATGATGATTGTTTTGTTTTCTTTATGCATATAGTCTGTCGACATCAGCGTTGAGGTATTTTCGCAGGGCGGAACGTGTGGAGAGTCCGCCGAGGAGGATGCCTAATATGATGATGCCGACAAAGATGCCGATAATGATTCTATAGTCTTGAACAAGAGCCAGTTCGGGAAGCCGTTTCATGAGGCCGTAGAGAAGTCCGGCCAACATAATATCAGCAATCAAAGCGCCAAAGAAGCCCTGTGACATACCGCTCTTGATAAAGGGCCGGCGGATGTAAGAAGCCGTGGCACCCACCAACAACATGCTGCGTACCAAGAAACGTTTTGCGTAGATAGAGAGGCGTAAAGTGTAGCGTATCAGCGCAATGGCGATGAAAAGCAGCGCGATACTGGCAATAATCAGTGCAAAGCCGATGCGCTTGACGTTCTGATTAATCAAGTTGACCAGGGATTTCTGGTAATAGATTTCCTTGACGTTTGGGTTTTTGAGCAGTTGCGCCTCGATGACGCTGAGGCTATCGCTGTTGGCATAGGCAGCGTTGAAACTCACATTGATGGAAGGGAGGAGCGGGTTTTCCTCATTGCCGAGCCATTGCAGGAAATCCTCGCCAAGATCTTCACTCAGGCGGCGGATGGCCTCTTCCTTGGTGATGTATTCCGTCGACTTCACGGCAGGCATGGCTTCAAGTTCTTTTTGCAGGTTGAGGATGTTGGCTTCCTTCACGTTGCTGTTCATCACCACTTCAAAGCCGATGTTTTCCTTGAGGTGGTTGGAGAGTTTTTGGGCATGCATCATGAGCAGGGCAAACACGCCTAAGAGGAAGAGTACCAATGCGATACTCATCATCGACATGAAATAGGACCCTGCCACACGGCGTTTGCTTGAACTCTTTTCGGACATCTTTTGTTAGGGATGTTGACCAACACTACGAATTTGAAACGGCAAAGATAAACAATTCTTGCGCTGTAGCAGTTTTTTTTACTATTTTTGTCGTTTGATTTATATCTAATCTTTGATTTCAATCCAACCACACACTATGCAAGTACTAAAATCCAACATACGCACCGACTCCGAGGAGTTCAAGCAGAACGAGAAGAACTTCCTTGCGCTGATGGCACAATACCGCGAGGCGATGTCGGCCTCGATGCAGGGCGGCGGCGAGGCGGCTGTGGCCAAACACAAGAAACGCAACAAGCTGCTTGCCCGCGAACGCATCGACCTCCTCATCGACCCGAACACGCCGTTCCTCGAACTGTCGCCGATGGCAGCATACGGCACCTATAACAACGACTTCCCTTCGGCGGGTATCATCACGGGTATTGGGGTTATCCAAGGACGTGAGGCAGTCATCGTGGCCAACGATGCCACCGTGAAAGGCGGCACCTATATGCAATATACGGTGAAGAAACACCTTCGCGCTCAGGAGATTGCGATGGAAAACCATCTACCGTGCGTCTATATGGTAGACAGCGGTGGTGCCTTCCTTCCCGAGCAGGACACCGTCTTTCCCGACCGCGACCACTTCGGGCGTTTCTTCTACAACCAGGCACGAATGTCGGCTATGGGCATCCCGCAAATCGCCATCGTGATGGGCATGTGTACCGCTGGCGGTGCCTACGTTCCGGCCATGAGCGACGAGACCATCATCGTGCGCAACCAGGGCACGATTTACCTTGGCGGACCACCGTTAGTGAAGGCCGCTACAGGTGAGGTGGTCACGGCGGAAGAGCTGGGCGGTGGCGAGATGCACACCTCCGTCTCTGGTGTGGCCGACCACTTGGCCGAGAACGACCAGCACGCCTTGCAAATCTGCCGCAACATTTTCAAGACTTTGGAGAAGTCGCACCGCCAAAAGTTAGATATGCTGCCCGTTGAGGCACCTTTATACGACCCGCACGACCTCTACGGCCTCGCGCCCATCGACTTCCACAAACTCGTCGACCCGAGGGAAGTCATCGCACGCATCGTGGATGGTAGCCGCTTCCAGGAGTTCAAATCACGCTATGCCACTACCATCGTTTGTGGCTTCGCTCACTTGATGGGATTCCCTGTCGGCATTATCGCTAACTTCGGCGTATTGTTCTCGGAATCAGCGTTGAAAGCTACCCATTTTATTGAGTTGTGTTGCCAGCGCAACATCCCCTTGGTGTTCTTGCAGAACATCACGGGCTTCATGGTGGGTAAGCAGTACGAACAGGGGGGTATCGCCAAGGATGGTGCCAAGATGGTGCATGCCGTCTCCAACGCCAACGTACCCAAGTTTACGGTCATCTTTGGTGGCTCGTTTGGCGCGGGCAACTACGGTATGGCCGGTCGCGCCTACAGTCCGAGGCTGCTCTTCATGTGGCCCAATGCGAAGATTTCCGTCATGGGTGGCGAGCAGGCGGCCAGCGTGTTGGCGACGGTTAAGGAAGACCAGTACAAATACAAAGGTCTTGAAGTCCCGACTGAAGAAATTGCAAAACTGAAGAAGGAAATCCTGGCCAAGTACGACTACGAAGGCTCGGCCTTCTACAGCACCGCCCGCCTTTGGGACGACGGCATCATTGACCCCGTCGACACACGTAAGATTCTCGCTTTAGGCATCGCGGCCTCATTGAACCAGCCCTTCCCGCCACAGCAGTTTGGCGTGTTCAGAATGTAAACTAAGAACAGCAGCATAATCATGAACCAACAAAACGGAAACAAAGGCTACCTCTACGGCATCGTCTTGGTGGCTGTCTTGGGCGGGTTGCTTTTTGGTTACGACACCGCCGTCATCTCGGGCGCAGAGAAGGGTTTGCAAGCCTTCTTCCTTGGCGCGAACGACTTCCAATATACCGATTTCATGCATGGCTTTACTTCGAGCAGTGCCTTGATTGGATGTGTCATTGGTGCCTTGCTGAGTGGCTATGTGGCCTCGCAATGGGGGCGAAAACGCTCGCTTATCTTGGCAGGTCTGCTGTTCTTCGTCTCTGCCTTAGGATCGATGGAGCCGGAGTTTCTTTTCTTCGAGCATGGTGTGCCGAACAAGGGGCTGCTTTGGATGTTCAATGTCTACCGCATCATCGGTGGCATGGGCGTGGGTTTGGCTTCGGCCATCTGTCCCATGTACATTGGTGAGGTGTCGCCATCCAATAGACGCGGCATGATGGTCAGTTGGAACCAGTTTGCCATCATTTTCGGCCAACTCGTGGTTTATTTCGTCAATTTTCTCATTCTTGGCAAGCACACCGTCCCCGTCATTGAACAGATTGGGCAAGGTCTCAACGCCGTGGCGCAGGGCAGCGACCCGTGGACCATCTCCACAGGATGGCGTTATATGTTCGGTTCGGAGGCTATTCCTGCAGCCATCTTCACCGTTTTGGTCTGCTTCGTGCCTGAGTCGCCACGTTATCTGGTGATGGTCGGCAAGGACGACAAGGCTTTGGGTGTGTTGTCAAAAATCAACGGTTTGGAACAAGCCAAGGTCATTTTGGCCGACATCAGGAGCACCATCAAGGTGAAGACCGAAAAGCTGTTCACCTACGGCTGGTTAGTGGTCTTCATCGGCATCATGTTGAGCGTGTTCCAGCAGTTGGTGGGCATTAATGCTGTGTTGTATTATGCACCGCGCATCTTCGGCGACATGGGCATGACCAACCCGATGTTCAACACCGTGATGATGGGTGTGGTCAACATCCTGTTTACCTTGGTGGCTATCTTCACTGTCGAGAAATGGGGGCGTAAGCCGTTGCTCATCAGTGGTAGCATCGGTATGGCCATCGGTGCTTTTGGCGTAGCTTTCACCTTTGGCGTGGACGGCATGCAACTGATCACGATGATTTCCATCTTGCTCTATTCAGCCTCGTTCATGTTCTCATGGGGCCCGATTTGTTGGGTGCTGATTTCAGAAATCTTCCCCAACACCATCCGTGGCGCGGCTACGGCCATTGCTGTGGCGGCGCAGTGGATCTTCAACTTCGTTGTCAGCTCGACTTTCGTCCCCATGTTCAACATGCACCTCACTGCGGGCGACAACTTCGGCCATTGGTTCACCTACGGACTCTATGGCGTGATGTGCATCGTGGCGGCTGTCTTCGTTTGGCGACTCGTCCCCGAAACGAAAGGCAAGAGTTTGGAAGACATGACGCGTTTTTGGAAGAAAAAATGACTATGAAATATTTATTGGGCATTGATTTAGGCAGCAGCAGCGTGAAGGTCTCGCTGGTGGAGGTTGACAGCGGACGATGTGCGGCTTCAGCCTCTTATCCAGAGACGGAAGCCCCCATCAAAGCCTTGCAGCCCGAATGGGCAGAGCAACGCCCCGACGACTGGTGGAATTACTTCAAAAATGCATTATCAACTCTAAACTCTAAACTTTCAACTCTCAACTCAATAGAAGCTATCGGTATCTCCTACCAAATGCACGGCCTAGTCTGTTTGGACAAGAACCGCCAACCACTCCGTGATGCCATCATCTGGTGCGACTCGCGCGGCGTGCCTTACGGCGACAAGGCTTTCCACGACATCGGGGAAGAGAAATGCCTGAGTCATCTGCTCAACTCACCTGGCAACTTCACCGCATCGAAACTGGCTTGGGTGAAAGAGAACGAGCCTGAACTGTTCGACAAGATTGACAAAATCATGCTGCCGGGCGACTATCTCGCCATGCGGCTGTCGGGCGAAGCGGTCACCACGGCCTGCGGGTTGTCGGAGATGATGTTATACGATTACCGTTGTAGAGACGCAAAATCTTGCGTCTCCACAGACGTGATGAATTATTACGGATTTCCCAACGACATCATCCCTCCGTTGGTGCCAACCTTCGGCATCCAAGGCAAGGTCTCGGCTGAAGCCGCCAAGGAATTGGGACTAAAGGCAGGCATTCCCATCGCCTATCGTGCTGGTGACCAACCCAACAACGCCTTATCGCTCAATGTGCTGCATCCTGGTGAGATTGCGGCCACGGCGGGTACGTCGGGTGTCGTTTATGGTGTTTCCGACAAGGTGAGTTACGACCCCAAATCGAGGGTGAACACCTTCCTGCACGTCAACCATACGGTAGAGCATCCCCGTCTCGGCATCTTGCATTGTGTCAATGGCTGCGGCATCCTCAACTCGTGGATGCGCCGCCATATCGGGTCTTGGGAAATGATTTCGCCGAAGCAGTTGGCTTACGAAGACATGAACCGCATCGCCGCCGACATCCCGATTGGCAGCGACGGCCTCAGCATCTTGCCCTTCGGCAACGGTGCCGAGCGCGTTATGGAAAACCGCGACTTGGGCTGTTCTATACATGGGTTGAACTTCAAGCGTCACACGCACGCCCATCTGTTCCGCGCTGCACAAGAAGGTGTGGTGTTTGCTTTCATGTACGGCATGGAGGTGATGCAAAGCCTAGGCATGACCCTCGACAAAATCCACGCAGGTAAGGCCAACATGTTCCTTTCCCCTATATTCCGCGACACCCTCGCAGGCGTCAGCGGAGCCACCATCGAGCTTTACGACACCGACGGCAGCATCGGCGCGGCACGGGCGGCAGGCCTAGGTGCTGGGTTCTATGTTTCTCTAGACGAAGCCTTTGCCAGTCTGAATCGCCTTGAGGTCATCGAGCCGGATGAGAAACTGGCGGAGCAGTACAAGGAGGCGTATCAGAGGTGGAAAAACCATATCACTTCCAACTGAATAACTGAACAACTAACAACTGAATAAAATGGAATACTTCCCACAAATCAAGAAAATCCCTTTCGAGGGGACTGAATCAAAGAACGTGATGGCCTTTCACTACTACGAACCTGAGCGTGTGGTGATGGGCAAGAAAATGAAAGACTGGCTGCGCTTCGCCATGGCTTGGTGGCATACCCTTGGCCAGGCCAGCGGTGACCAGTTTGGTGGTCAGACCCGAAGCTATGCATGGGACCGTGCCACCGACCCTATCCAGCGTGGCAAGGACAAGATGGACGCCGGCTTCGAGCTGATGGACAAGCTCGGTATTCACTACTTCTGCTTCCACGATGTCGACCTCGTTGAAGAAGGCGCGACGGTGGAGGAATATGAGGAACGGATGCGCGTCATCACCGACTACGCCTTGGAGAAGATGAAACAATATCCCGACATCCACCTGCTTTGGGGCACAGCCAACGTGTTCGGCCACAAGCGCTACATGAACGGTGCCGCCACCAATCCCGACTTCGACGTGGTGGCCCGCGCCATTGTGCAAATCAAGAACAGCATCGACGCGACCATCAAGCTCGGTGGCACCAATTACGTCTTTTGGGGCGGTCGCGAGGGCTACATGAGCCTGCTCAACACCGACCAGAAACGTGAGAAGGAACACCTTGCCACCATGCTGTGCATGGCCCGCGACTACGGACGTGCCCACGGCTTCAAAGGCACTTTCCTCATCGAGCCGAAGCCTATGGAGCCAACCAAGCACCAATACGATGTCGACACGGAGACCGTCATCGGTTTCCTCAAGACGCACGGCCTTGACAAAGATTTCAAGGTCAACATCGAGGTAAACCACGCCAACCTTGCCGGGCATACTTTTGAGCATGAGTTGGCCGTTGCCGTCGACAACGGGATGTTAGGCAGCATCGATGCCAACCGCGGCGACTACCAGAACGGCTGGGATACCGACCAGTTCCCCATCGACAACTTCGACCTCACCCAGGCTTGGATGGAAATCATTCGTGGCGGCGGTTTCACCAACGGCGGCACCAACTTCGATGCCAAGCTACGCCGCAACAGCACCGACCCCGAGGACATCTTCATCGCCCACATCAGTGGCATGGATGCCATGGCGCGTGGATTGCTCAGTGCTGCCGACCTGCTGGAAAACAGTGAATTGCCTAAGATGAAGAAAGCCCGTTACGCTTCCTTCGACAGCGGCATCGGCAAGGACTTCGAGGACGGCAAACTCACCTTCGAGCAAGCCTACGAATACGGCAAGAAAGTTGGCGAACCCAAGATGACCAGCGGCAAGCAAGAGCTGTACGAGACTTTGGTGGCTTTGTATGCCAAGTGATTTGGTCGATCTGCAATGGGAAGGCAGCACCACCGTGGAAGACACGCAATGGAGCAATGTCTACGACCAAATCACAGGCACTTTGAGCCTGCGCAACTGGAATGAGTATGATAGGACTTATAGTTTTTCGCTGGAATAAGTTTGGTTTTGAATAGTCATTTAATGAAACCCTTCACCAGAATAATAATCTTCGGCTTGCTCCTCATACCTTCCGTGCTGCTCGCGCAGCCTAAGATGCGGAAAAACGAAATCAAGGTGGCCTTGCTCTCATTAGCCAGCGGCACTTCAAAGGTGACCTACGAGCGACTGGTGCGCGAGTATCAAAGCATTGAACTGACAGTTGGTGTCATCGGTTGGGGCTTCGATAAGTTGAAAAACAGCCATCCAGAAGGAACCACATGGCGTGCCGCCTATAAGTTCATTTTTCCTGACCGAAACAACGCTGACAATCAATTATGTGGCTTTTATATGAAGCCGGAGCTATGCTATTCCTCATATTATTACACACATTCCACAGTAGAGCGACTCAAAGTGGATCGTGTTGCTTTGATGGGGGTGTGGGGCTATGATTGGGTAAAAAAATGGTTTGTGTTCGATGTTTATGCTGGGCTTGGTCTTGCTTCAGGAAATAGCAACCGCAGTAACTACCATCATGGTTTCATCGGCTGGAACGACCACAATCCGTTTGCGTTTACAGCGGGATTCAGAGTTGGAGTCGCTTTTTGACAACAGTTTATTAATACTTTGAATAATCGATATAATTTTGCATTTATTCCGCTACGAAATCAAAAAATCGCATTTCGTAGCGGAATAAAGTTGATTTTATTCAGAAATTTGTTTTATCTTTGCGGCGAAAACAACTAATACACTATTGACCATGTGCATTGTTATTGGAAGAGAGAAAGAGATTGAGGAGCTGAACCGTCGCTGTGGTAGCGGCCGTCCGGAGTTTATCGCGGTCTATGGTCGTCGCCGTGTGGGTAAGACTTTCCTCATCAATGAAACACTACGCGACAACATAGTGTTTCGTCACACAGGCTTGTCGCCTTACGACCGCAAGAGAAAGGTCACGCTGAAGGACCAGTTGCAAAACTTTTATTTCTCGCTGATTCGCCACGGCATGGAGGGCATCGCCCAGCCCAAGTCGTGGATGGAGGCTTTTTTCATACTTGAGCAATATCTTGAGCGGCGTGACAATGGTTCGCGTCAGGTGGTGTTCATTGACGAGTTGCCTTGGATGGACACGCCAAGGTCGGGGTTTCTCACAGCACTTGAAGCATTTTGGAATGGTTGGGGCAACACCCGCCATAACCTTTGTTTTGTAGTTTGTGGTTCCGCCACCTCCTGGATGCTCGATAATCTCATCAACAACAAAGGTGGGCTTTATGGACGTCTTACCTGCGAGATCAAGCTTGCCCCGTTTACCTTGCTCGAATGTGAAAAGTTCTTCGTCAGTCGTGGCATCAAGATGTCGCGCTACAACATTGCCCAAGCCTATATGATTCTTGGCGGCATTCCTTATTACCTCGACTGCTTCGATCCATCGCTCAGCCTCGCGCAAAACATCGACAGGCTGTTCTTCAACCCCAAAGCGAAACTTGGCGATGAGTTCGACCGTCTGTTCAACTCCGTGTTCGACCATGCCGATGCCTGCATGAAAATAGTGAAGGTGCTGGGCCAACGACATTCGGGATACACTCGCGAGGAGATTGCGAGAAAAACCGACATCAACCCCAACGGCGATTTCACATCCATCATGAAAGCCCTCATGGCCAGCGACTTTGTGAAGAAATACGTTCCGTATGGCGTGAGCAAGCGCGAGGAGCATTATAAACTATCGGACTGTTTCTGTTGGTTCTGGCTGCACTTCAAGGAAAGCCGTGGCATCACCGAAACCGACTATTGGGAACATCATCTGAAGGAGCCGGAGATAGCTTCATGGCGTGGGGTCGCTTTCGAGGAAGTGTGTTTCCAGCATATCCAGCAAATCAAGATGGCTTTGCAGATTGCAGGCGTTTCTTCAATAGAATCCGCCCTGATTGTGAAAGGCAATGGCAAAAAAGAAGGCATGCAACTTGACCTACTCATCGACCGTGCCGATGACGTGGTGAACGTGTGCGAGATGAAATTCAACAAGAGCGTTCTTGCTATCACGAAAGCATACGCACAAAAGCTAGTGTCCCGCGTCAGCGCTCTGGAAAAGACAAATCCTGACAAAACTTACCATTTGACGCTGATTAGCGTTGCGCCCTTGAAATCCAATGCATATACCGATACGTTTACGGCAAGGATTACTATTGACGAATTGTTTAAATAACCGATTAAGTTTTTCATTTTTTCCTATCTTTGCCCCCATCATCATAAACGTATCGATATGAAAAAATTCTCCTTTATCCTTTTTTGTTTGGCTTTTGGGCTTTTCTTGCAGTCCTATGCCGAGCCCGTCAAACTCCAAAGCCCAGACGGACAACTGGAACTGAAATTCGAAGTGGTCGGCGGCATACCGCAGTATTCGCTTGACCGTGCAGGCAAGCCCGTGGTGCTGCCCTCCAAGATGGGCTTTACCCTTGAATGGCGCGACGATCTCGCCCATGCCTTTGTCCTCAAGGACACGAAATACAGCACCTTCGACGAGACTTGGGAACCCGTCTGGGGCGAGGAAGCGAAAATCCGCAACCATTACAATGAGATGCTCGTCACCTTAGAGCAACCCATTGGCAGCGTGGAGAGTATGGACCATTCCACCGAGAAGAAACCCACCGTCATGCAGATCCGTTTCCGCCTCTATGATGATGGCCTCGGCTTCCGCTATGAGTTCCCGATGGAGAATGCCTTGGTCTATTTCTGGATCAAGGAGGAACTGACCGAGTTTGCCATGACGGGCGACCATACCGCTTGGTGGATTCCCGGCGATCTCGACACGCAGGAGTTTAATTACACCCAGTCGCGGCTGTCGCAGATTCGCGAGTTATGGGATGCCGGTCACAAAGACGGTGGCTGGCCGTGGACAGGTTTCTCCCCGACAGGTGTGCAGACCGCCTTGCAGATGAAAACCGACGACGGCCTTTACCTCAACATCCACGAGGCCGCCACACTCGATTACCCCACCATGCACCTCGACCTCGACGACAAAAACATGGTGTTCCGCGCTTGGCTCTCACCTGATGCCACGGGCTACAAAGGTCGCATCCAAGCCCCATTCAACACCCCTTGGCGCACGGTCATGGTGACCACCTCGGCCACTGATGCCTTGGCTTCGCGCCTCATCCTCAACCTCAACGAGCCTTGCGTCTTGGAGGATGTGTCGTGGATTCACCCTGTGAAATACATGGGCGTATGGTGGGAGATGATTTCGGGCAAGAGCTCTTGGTCTTACACTAATGATTTCCCCTCGGTAAAGTTAGGCGAAACCGACTATGCACATGCCAAACCTAACACCAACCATGGTGCCAACAACGCCAATGTGCGCCGTTACATCGACTTCGCAGCCGCCAACGGCTTCGATGCCCTCCTCATCGAGGGTTGGAACATCGGCTGGGAGGACTGGTATGCCAAACAAAAGGATTTCGTGTTTGACTTCATCACACCTTATCCTGATTTTGACCTGCCTGCGTTGAACAAATATGCCCATGAAAAGGGCATTCGCCTCATTATGCACCACGAAAGTTCCGCATCCACCATCAATTACGAGCGTTGGATGGAGAAGGCTTACACGCTGATGAATCAATACGGCTACGATGCCGTGAAGGGCGGCTATGTGGGTACCATCATCCCCTTTGGCGAAGGCCACTACAGCCAGCCCATCAACAACCACTACCATTATGCTATCGTGGAGGCCGCCAAGCACCACATCATGGTGAACTCCCATGAGGCCGTGAGACCTACAGGCCTTTGCCGTACTTGGCCCAACATGATTGGTAACGAGAGTGCCATGGGTACTGAATTCCGCGAGCGCATCAACCCTGGACATACGACCATTTTGCCATTTACCCGTTTACAGGGCGGCCCGATGGACTACACGCCGGGCATCTTCGAGACCGACATGGGCAAAATCGTGCCGTGGGGACAAAAGATGAAGACCACCATTTGCAACCAACTCGGCCTGTATGTGACTTTCTACTCGCCCTTGCAGATGGCTGCCGACTTCCCCGAGCATTACGCCCAGTTCATGGATGCCTTCCAGTTCATCAAGGACGTGGCAGTCGACTGGGACAAGAGCCTCTATCTCATGGCCGAGCCAGGCGACTATATCGTGACGGCACGTCATCCCAAGCTCTCCACCTTGAACAAGGCTGCTGAAGGTGTAGGCACTTTGAAGGACGGCAAGAAAGGAGTGGTCTCCAACGCGACAAAATTCGTTTATGATTTACCCGAAGACGCCACGATTGAAGACCTTTGGCATGCCACACCGCACGATGTGTGGTACGTGGGCGGCATCACAGACGAAAACGCTCGCGAGGTCACGGTGAAACTGGATTTCCTGAAACCTGGTGTGAAATACGAAGCCACCATCTATGCTGATGCCAAAGATGCCAGCGGTATTCCCGATGAGCATTACAATGCACAGGCCTACACTATCACCAAAAAGACGGTGACGAACAAATCGGAACTGAAGGTGAAAATGGCGCCTTGCGGCGGTTTTGCGGTATCGTTGCGGTCGCTGTAATACATGTAGAGACGGTGTGCACACCGTCTCTACAATCATGATTTATAACAGATTTTTCGTCGAAAGCAGCCCGCAAGCAGCATCGATATCCTGTCCGCGTGAGGCGCGGATGGTGGCGATGATGCCTTTTTCGTTCAATGCGTCGCGGAACCAAGTCATGGTGGCGGCATCGGGGCTCTTCAGCGGGATGCCGGGCACAGTGTGATACCTTATTAAGTTAAAGCGACAACGGGTGCTACCCAGCAGTCGTGCAATCTCTTTGATGTGGTCCTTGCTGTGGTTGAGGTCCTTGAAGATGATGTACTCGAACGAGAGGCGGCGTTGTCCGTGCCAGTCATGCTGCTTCACAGCGTGGATGACTTCCTTGATAGGATAGCTCTTTTCGACGGGCATCAACTTGAGACGCTCGTCGTGGAAGGGGCTGTGCATGCTGATGGCAAGGTTGCATTTCGACTCTTCGAGGAAGCGTTTGAGGTTGGGGATGAGGCCGCAGGTCGAAACGGTAATGCGTGTCGGACTCCAGCCCAAAGCCCATTCTTGCGTGAGGATGTCGAGGCAGCGTATCAGGTTGTCGTAATTGGCCAAAGGCTCGCCCATGCCCATGAAGACGATGTTGGTCAGCGTGTCGAACTCGGGCAAACTGAGGATTTGGTTCATGATTTCGGCTACGGAGAGGTTCTTCTGGAAGCCTTGTTTGCCTGTGGCGCAGAAGAGGCAGTCCATCTGACAGCCTACCTGCGTGGAGACGCAAAGCGTGGCACGTTCGCGGTCAGGGATGTAGGCCGCTTCGATGAAATGTTCACCGGCTGGGAAGAGGTATTTCTTCGTGCCGTCAGTCGACACTTGTTCTTTGACGGGAGCCTTAAGCCCAGTCTCGTATTGCTCTGACAACAAAGCCCTTGCGCTCTTGCTGAGGTTGGTCATATCCTCGATAGAGGCGCAACGTTTCTGGTAAATCCAGTCCACAATTTGCTTGCCCGTGAACTTGGGCAGTTCCAGTTTCTCGACGACCTCCTGAATCTCGGCAGGGGTCTTGCCTAAAAGTATCATTTTTTCCATATTTAACTTCGTTGAATCTTACGATTTAACTTCGTTGAATGCTTCGCATTTCGATAAGCTCAATAACAGCTGCAAAAATAAGTAAAAATGACGTGTTCTTGTTTGGACAAGGTCGCAAACACCAAAAATTGTGTACTTTTGCACCCATGTTTTTGAAATACCATGAAAAAAATGACCCTCATATTCAGTCTTTTGGCAGCTTTCTTCGCCATGCCGTCGTGCGGTACAACACCTTTAGACAAGGTGGTCGTAAAACAAGAGCCTATCGTGGAAATGACCCTTATGGACACCATCGATGAGGTTCCTGCCGACTCAGCCACGTTTTATTCCGAGGTCGTGAACAAGAAGAATTGTTTCATCCTCATTTCCAAACCCGAATACCGACTTTATGTCTGTGAGGTGGTGGATGGTGACACCCTCAAGCGGGTGCATTATCCCGTTTGCGTTGGCAAAATGAAAGGCCAAAAGCAGAAGAAAGGCGATATGAAGACACCCGAATGCACGTCCGAAAATCCCTTTGTCATCACGGAAATTGTGGATGCCTCCAAATGGACGCACGACTTCGGCGACGGTCGCGGCTCGATTCTGTCCTACGGTCATTGGTTCATGCGTTTGAAGACGCTGGGGCATTCGGGCATCGGCATCCACGGCAGCACCAATAATGAAAGTTCGGTGCCAGGTCGCGGCAGCGAAGGCTGCATCCGCCTCCGCGACGACGACCTGATTCAACTCAAGGAGAACTATGCTTTTGTGGGGATGCGGGTGGTGATTCTCGCTGATGAATAACAAAAAAAGTCCGATGCTGAGCACCGGACTTTTTTCTTGGGATTACCCTTTACTTATTTCATAGCCTGTTCCACGGCGACGGCCACAGCGACGGTGGCACCCACCATCGGGTTGTTGCCCATGCCGAGGTAGCCCATCATCTCGACGTGTGCCGGCACTGACGACGAGCCTGCAAACTGGGCGTCGCTGTGCATTCGGCCCATGGTGTCGGTCATGCCATAGCTGGCAGGACCAGCAGCCATGTTGTCGGGATGCAGCGTGCGGCCCGTGCCACCGCCAGAGGCGACGGAGAAATAGGGCTTGCCTGCCAACAGGCGCTCTTTCTTATAGGTGCCTGCCACAGGGTGTTGGAAACGGGTCGGGTTGGTCGAGTTGCCGGTGATGGAGACGTCGACGTTCTCGAGCCACAGGATGGCCACGCCTTCGCGGACGTCGTCGGCACCGTAGCAGTTCACCTTCGAGCGGAGGCCCGTCGAATAGGGGATGCGCTCCACGACGGTCACCTTGCCGGTGTAGTAGTCGAATTCGGTGCGGCAGTAGGTGAAGCCGTTGATACGGCTGATGATCTTGGCAGCGTCTTTGCCGAGGCCGTTGAGGATGACGCGAAGGGGTTTCTGACGTACCTTGTTGGCCATCTCAGCGATTTTGATGGCGCCTTCGGCGGCGGCGAAGCTCTCGTGGCCAGCCAGGAAGGCGAAGCACTCGGTCTCCTCGCGGAGCAGACGGGCGGCGAGGTTGCCGTGGCCGATGCCGACCTTACGGTCGTCGGCGACAGAACCGTCGATGCAGAACGACTGGAGGCCTTCGCCGATAGCTTCAGCGGCTTCGGCAGCCGTCTTGCAGCCCTTCTTGATGGCGATGGCGGCACCGCAGGTATAGGCCCACTTCACGTTCTCGAAGCAGATGGGTTGAGTCTCCTCAGCCATCTTGTATGGGTCGATGCCCTTGGCTTCGCAAATCTCGTCGGCTTCCTCGATGCTCTTGATGCCGTATTGGTTCAACACTTTCAGGACATTGGCCATGCGGCGTTCCTGACTCTCAAATTGCACTTTTCTTCTTGCCATGGTATGTCCTCCTTATTCTTTACGTGGGTCAATGTATTTGGCTGCATCGGCAAAGCGGCCGTAGGTGCCTTTTGCCTTCTCAATGGCCTCGTTGGCGTCAATGCCCTTCTTGATGAAGTCCATCATCTTGCCGAGGCTGACGAATTCGTAGCCGATGATCTCATCGTGCTCGTCAAGGGCGATGCGGGTGCAATAGCCTTCGGTCATCTCCAGATAACGGGGACCTTTTTCGAGGGTGCCGAACATGGTGCCGACTTGGCTGCGCAGACCCTTACCGAGGTCTTCCAAGGAAGCGCCGACCAGCAGTCCGCCTTCGGAGAAAGCCGATTGGGAGCGACCGTAGACGATTTGCAGGAAAATCTCGCGCATGGCCGTGTTGATGGCGTCGCAAACGAGGTCGGTGTTGAGGGCTTCGAGGACGGTCTTGCCAGGCAGGATTTCAGCGGCCATGGCTGCGGAATGGGTCATGCCCGAGCAACCGATGGTCTCAACCAAAGCCTCTTGGATGATGCCGTCTTTCACGTTGAGGGTCAGCTTACAAGCACCCTGCTGAGGGGCACACCAGCCGATACCGTGGGTGAAACCACTGATGTCTTTCACATCTTTGACGCGCACCCACTTGCCTTCCTCCGGAATCGGAGCGCTAGGATGGTTGGCGCCTTTCTTCACGCAACATTGGTGTTGCACTTCTTGTGTATAAATCATTGGTGTTTAAGGATTTAATATGTATGATTGATGAATTCAAACTGAGGGCAAAGATAAGTGTTTTTTCCAAATAAAAAAGCCTCCCAGGGAGGCTTTTTCAAGTACCGAAGGCCGGGATCGAACCGGCACGAGTGTTACCTCATCGGTTTTTGAGACCGACGCGTCTACCGATTCCGCCACTTCGGCATGTGGTTCCTCGCGTCAAACGCGGCTGCAAAAATACGGATTTTTTCATTCACTGCAATATTCTTGAGAAAAATTTCCAAAATTGTATTGTTCCCATCGATAAAATGCCTAATTTTGCAGCCCGAAAAGCGAAGCCTTTGAAGGAGTCAAAAGCGAAGCTTTCAATAGGGTTAAATCCAACTTCAACATCCACAAAAATGTCAGAAAGATTCGTTTCCATTTTTGCCGGTAGGGCCACCAAGGAATTGGGCAGCAAGATTGCCGAAGCCTATGGTGTTCCGTTGGGCAAGTCGTCGGTGGCTGTCTTTTCCGATGGCGAGTTTCAGCCTTCATACGATGAGAGTATCCGTGGCCGTCACGTGTATATCGTGCAGTCCACCATGCCTACCACCGACAACCTAATGGAATTATTGCTGATGATTGATGCGGCCAAGCGTGCTTCGGCGCACAAAATCATCGCTGTGATTCCTTATTTCGGATGGGCGCGTCAGGACCGCAAGGATCAGCCACGCGTGAGCATTGGCGCCAAGTTGGTGGCCAACTTGTTGACGGCCGCAGGTGTCAACCGCATCGTCACCCTTGACCTTCACGCCGACCAGATTCAGGGTTTCTTCGACATCCCGGTGGATGCCCTCTATGCCTCGACGCTCTTTATCGACCATATCCAAAAGATGCATATCGATGACTTGCTGATTGCCGCTCCCGACCTGGGCGCCTCAAAACGTGCTTCGGCCTATGCCAAACGTTTGGGTTGCGACCTCGCCATTTGCCACAAGCACCGTCCGCGTGCCAATGTGGTCGACAGCATGACCCTCATCGGCGACGTAAGAGGTAAAAATGTCATCATTCTTGACGACATTATCGATACGGCTGGCACCATCGTCAAGGCAGGTCAGGTGATGATAGACAACGGAGCGAAGAGCGTCCGTGCCTTCGCTACCCATGCCGTGTGCAGCGGTCCGGCTATGGAGCGTTTGGACAACTCTGTGTTCAGCGAAGTAGTGGTCACCGACTCCATCCCGTTGCCTGCCAATGCTTCAAAGAAGATTAGGGTGGTGAGTACGGCCGAGATGTTTGCCGATGTTATCCACCGCGTGGAATCCTACGAATCCATCAGTTCATTATTCAAATAACGTAAAATCCTGTAGAGACGCGATTAATCGCGTCTCTACAAACAACAATAAACAATTAAACAACCAACAATTAAACAATCAAACACAATGAAAACTGTATCATTGAGCGGTTCTCTCCGCGAGAACGTAGGGAAAAAGGATACTAAGGCTTTGCGTAAGGCCGAGATGGTTCCATGTGTCATGTACGGTGCTGGTGAGGAACAAGTGCACTTCGCCACTTCCGCCAAGAACTTCGCCAAGATCCTCTTTACCCCTGAGACCTACATCATCGATTTCGATGTCAACGGTAAGAATTACAAGACCATCCTGCAGGACATCCAGTATCATCCTGTGACCGACCAGGTGTTGCATGCCGACTTCCTCATTGTGAAGGAAGACAAGCCTGTCACCGTGGTGCTGCCTATCGCCCTTGAAGGCTCGGCTGCCGGTGTGATGCGTGGTGGCAAACCCAAGATGGGTATCAAGAAGGTGAAGGTCAACGGTCTGATTAAGGATCTCCCGGACTATGTGAAGGTGAACATCAGCAATGTGAACATCAACGAATCCATCAAGGTGAAAGATCTGAGCATTGAGAATGTAACCCCCATCACTCCTGGTTACACTGTCATCTTCGCCGTCAACGCCGCCCGTGGCGCTGCTGTTGCCGAAGAAGAGGCCGAAGAGTAATCATTTATTCACTCATACGAATAGGCCGTCTTCGGGCGGCCTATTTTTTAGTGTTTTTGGTATTTGCTTCGCAAAGAAATCTTTCAAAAATAATCTAAAAATCAGAGAAATAATATGTGCATAAAAAGGATTTTTGAACGATTTAACTGCGTTGAATGCGAAGCATTTTTTGGCCGTAGGCCAATCAAAAAAAAGGAAACGGAAGAAAACAACATGAAATACCTGATTGCCTGTTTGGGAAACATTGGCGCCGAGTATGACAACACGCGGCACAACATCGGTTTCAAGATTGCCGACCGATTGGCGAAGGACCTTGAAGGCTCCTTTACCACGAACCGGCTTGCCCAGACCGCAGAGCTGAAATTCAAAGGCAAGACCTTACTTGTCATCAAGCCGACGACCTATATGAACCTCAGCGGAAAGGCAGTGAAATATTGGTTGCAGCAGGAGAAGATCCCGATGGAGAATCTGTTGGTGGTCAACGATGATATCGCTTTGCCTTTGGGAACGTTGCGTCTCCGCAAACAGGGTGCCGATGGTGGTCACAACGGCTTGACCGACATCATCGAGAAGTTGGGTACCAATGTGTTCTGCCGTCTGCGTTTCGGTTTGGGCGACGACTTCCCGCGCGGCCGTCAGATTGACTTCGTGTTGGGCCAATGGAAACCCTCAGAGGAGCCCATCGTCGACCAAAAAGTGGACGAGGCAGTGGAAATCATCAAGAGTTTCGTCACGCAGGGTGTGGATCGGACGATGAATCAGTATAATAAAAGGTAGTAATTAGAAGCCACCAGCATAATAGCTTCTGGCAATGTAGGGCGAAGGTTCGTAATAGGCGCTGCTGTTGTAGTTGTCAATCACTTCGCAGATGGGGTCGTTATATACGCGAAGGATACCATCTGCAAAATCTTCTTCATTTTGTAAGGTGTTAAGAATAAGACGTTTGTAAACCTTTCCCATTTGTGTGGCTGTAGGAATAGTACTGCACAATTCAGGGTTGACGGCTTCAACATCATAGTTTCCGGGTTTCAGTTGGTATTCGTCAATCCAGTCGGCGGCCACAGCCAAAGGATTTTCGGAATGAAGCACATCCGCCAAAGATAGTTTCTTGGCCAGTTCATCATGACCTAAAGCATTTGCTACATATTTATTGGGCTGTTTCAAATGTCGGGCAATCCGCTCAATCATATAGCAGACGAAATAGAGGTCATTGGCATTGACTTTATCTTCAGGGAAAAACACGTTTGTCATAGTTCGTAACTCCTTTCAAAATCAATGGTTTCTAGTGCTTTTGGGGTACAGAATACAATTTGGTGTGTTGGATGCTTGAATTTTGCCAATACCCAGAAGGCTTCTCTTGTAATTGTTCCATCCATCAAATCCTCGACATAATCCCATATCTGGTCGTCGGCCATCGGACCTTCCACAATATCATAATCATGCTTGACACCTTGGCGGCAGTTGATGACAAAATCGAGCCAATCATCTGTCATTTCAGGAAAAGAAAGCGTTTTCAAAGACGCGTCTTTTTGAAAACTATATACAGACACAACGCTATTGCCACGTTTTGTAAGCGCCCATTTCTGAGCCTGTTTTTCAAAACTTGTGCAATAGAAGCCATACCCGAAGTCTTTGTAAAAGCCCATGACAAGTATTTCGGGCTTTTCTACCTTGACATTGCTGCCGTGATATAGGGTCATTATTTGTTCCATGAGTGCAAAAATATGAAAAAGTTCTGAAAAAACGGTTAATGTTGCCAGATAAAGGAAAAAACAGTATTTTTGCCACAAATCGAAGATTGGCTCCACCGAAATGCTCTGCATTCGACGTAGTCAATTGAAGATTTCAACGTAATTAAATCAAAATAGAATAGAAAAAACAGACAAAATAACTCTATAGAAAACATAATAAAACACTGAGCTTTACGCTCTTATTCTCTTCACAGAAAACTGGACACTTTCAATGCCGAATGAGAATAAGTCGCTTGAAGTTCACGCTGATTGGCGTGGGCTTTTTGTACTTATTCATTCGGTTGGTAGTCCAGAAATATCCACTGTGAAGGGTAATGCAAAAAGTATCCACGCTTTCTTTATGGTTGCTTTTTGAGGGCGAGGCTCGGCAAAGGGCAACGGAATGGACGAACTTCCACACATCGGAGAACGGATTAGGGCCGAGTTGAAGCGGCAGGGGCGCAGCAATGTTTGGCTGGCGCAACAATTGTCGTGCAACCCTCGCACCATTAGCAAGATATTCCACAAGCGGTACATCGACACCTATCAACTTTGGCAAATTTCCAAAGCCCTTAATTACGATTTCTTTTCCCTGTATTCCAAATCGCTTTAGATGCCCAAATTGGCGGGGTTTTATGCCTGAATTGGGCAAGGTAAAATGTTATAGATAAATGGTATTAGGTTAGTTTTGCAATTTGGAAGAGAATCTAAAAGAAGTAAATAATTAACCTAGTAAATAACAGACTTATGGCACAATTAAAATGCCCCGAATGTGGAAAAGAAATTAGCGAATCAATAGGCAGGTGCCCACATTGTGGTTATCCTATAGCAGAGAAGAAAAGCAGCGTATCAAAATGGCTAATTATATTAGGAGTTGTCGTTATTATTGTTTTGGTTGGTCTGTTGTTCTTATCAATTAGATCTATGAGTAAAGGCAACAACACTATAGACCAGAGGGTATTGTTTGTAAATCAAGCCAATGCTTTTATTGAAACATTGCCTTCTTCTTGTAAAGTGATGGAAACAATTATTGATTCAATAACACAAAAGATTTATTATTACGATGATGATGAAAATAAGAATCCTTCTATTTATAGATACGACATTTCTTCGAAAGATTGTTCTCTGATTATGGATTGGGATACTGAAATAGACAATCATCTTGTTCTTATGTACTCCATAACAGATTATAAATATGTGGAAGTCAATAAGCGACTGTTTGTTATTTCAGAGAATACAGAAAGAGATAATTCCTCAAATGCCAATGTTGTTTTTATTGACGTGAGAGATGATAAAGTCTATCTAGTAGCCAATGGAGAGCAAGCCCTATTTACAAGCAGTTCAATTATAGAAATAAAAAAGCCCGAAGTTGAAATAGAGATTTCAATTTATGATGAAATTGAATCAATGAAAAAAGCAAATGCTACAGAACACCCCTATTGGTATTATTATGGGGAATGAATTTTTAATATAAATAGAAAATAGCTAAGTAACAAAACAAATAAATCCTATTACTATGTTAAAGAAATGTCCATATTGCGGAAAAGAAATCAGTGACAAAAGCGACTCGTGTATTCATTGCGGGGCAAAGTTTGACAATTCAAATAGCGCGTCATCCAAATCAAATTCAAAGGACAGGCAAATCATTTTGATTGCTGCCATTTTTGTAGTGTTTGTTGCAATAGTTGGATTCTTGTTTTTAAAGAACGATGACAAGAAAAAGAACATAGAAGAAATGTCTCATCACGATGTGCCTATTATTACCGAGGAATTTGCTAAAAGAGTAAATGAATTTGACACGATAACTAGTGCTCATTTTTCTGATTTTTCTATTGCCTTTTTTTGCGGTGATTCTACAAATCCAGTTGCATGTGTTGGAAAAAGCGGTTTGTATGGTTTGATAAACCTTAAAGGGGATATAGTTATTCCTTTCACATACGAATCTCCCATTGAGCCAATGAACGACAACAAAAATGTTGCGGTTGTGAAAAAAGCTGGTAAATTTGGAGTGTTGAACCTATATGATTTTTCGGAGGTGGTTGCATGTAGTTTTGATAATGATTGGAGTGATATAACAGTAGCAATTAAAAATGAATGCTTGTGGTTGAAGAAAAATGGTAAGTATGGTTTGTGTGATAACAAAGGGAAAATGCTAACAGACTTTATCTACTCAGATAAATTGTATGGGCCTAGCGAAAGTAATGAAGTTTGTCCTGTGTGCAAAAACGGTAGATGGGGATTTATTACTAAAAATGGCAAAGAAATTTCTTCAACTTTTGTCTATAAGGGAATATTTGCCGCAGATGATGTCGGTTGTTTCAGGGGTGAATATAAAGAAGATGAAGATGTTGTTTTGGACTCGATAGGAACTATTATTCCCGAAATAGAATACGATAATTGGAGATTTAAACATGGGAAAAAGAGAGTGTATGATGTGGTTGGTGAAAAATATGGATGCAAGGGAGGAAAATATGGGTATAAAGGAAATTGGTTTAAAGAAGGTTTAGCATTGGTTAATGAAGGAGATATGTTTGAAGGCGGGAAAAGCGGGTTTATAGATGAACAAGGACATGTTGTAGTACCTTTGGAGTACGATCTAATTGATTGTGGTGGTTTTTGCAATGGTGTTGCTGTTGTATGCAAACACGGTGATTATGGTGTGGTTAATGCGAAAGGTGAAGAAGTATTGCCATGCGAATATGAGGAAAAAGGTATTTTTGTTTACCCTGCTAATGGTGGAATACGAGTAATGAAAAACAACAAGTATGGACTTTGGCAAAAAGATAAAGGCATGGTTGTTCCATGTCAATATGATTATGTTCATGGTTTTTGTGATGGGATGGCTAATGTCTGGGTGAAAGACGGGGATGGTTATGTGGGTGGTTATGTTGATTTAAATGGGAAAGTCGTTATTCCAATTATATATGAATTTGCAAGTGATTTTTCCTATGGTTTGGCAATAGTGGGAAAAAACGGCAAAGTAGGATTCATAGACAAAACAGGTCGCACTACTTTTCAAGATTGAGTTATAATTATGAAAAACCGTGTTATATTGTTCGTGATAACTGGAATTATTGTCTTATTGTTGGGGACAATAATAGTAGTTAAGCATGTAGATTCTTCTAGACGGAATAATACAGTTGAATCTCCAGAATTATTATCTGAACATAATAGTAAAGAAAAAGAATTGGCTCGAAGAATAGCAAACGAAGAAAGAATCAGAAAAAATGAGAGAGAGCAAATAAAAGAGCAAGAACTAATAGATAGTAATAGTAAATGGATTTGTGGAATATGGGAGTTTAATGGTTATGGGAGGAATAAAAGTCAACGGATTCAAAGTGAATTGTATATAGGTCCAGATGAGATGTTGTGGGTGTTAAATGATGAACTTGTATATCGAGGTGAATATAGCGTTGGATCAGATGCAATTTACTATAATAAAGTGGGAGAAAATAATTTCAATGATGTACTTTCTTTAGATGTAAAGAGACAACAGATTGAATATGCGAATAATGAGTATTATGAAAAAACAAATAAAAAAAGAATCTCTTGGAATACTTGGGAATGGTTATATGGAAATTGGGAATATAGCGGTTATGATCAATGGCTTGGACGCTATACCTCATATGTCTCCATAACGGAAAACAATCTGCGTTTTGGTTCCAATGGGCAAGATTTGTACAATGGCCCATACGAAATAGACAAAGAAGCACATCGGATTGTATTTGACAGGCATGATGGTTATAGTACACATATTGATTATGATCCTAGGACAAAAAGATTATCAGACGGGGAAGGACATTATTTCACAAAAATGAACAGATCTGTTGGTAATGGTTATTCAAGTGGTTATGGTGGGAATTCCAATAATAGTTCTGGTAATCGAAGCAATGTTCAATTCCGTACCGATTCTGATGTAATTTCTTATACCAGTTCCCATTCCTTTCGGAACAATGCAGGCAATAGTATAAAAATTAATTTTCAAGGGATGTATATTAATGGTAGTTTGGTAACTAATGCCCCGAGAGTGTTGAGTTTTAGTGGCAGTACTGCGACCATTAGTGTTAGTTCACCTTATACAGGCGGTGGTGCTATGATTATTAGGGTTGATGCATCAAATGGAACAATAATAGATGGTTCCGGAGATGTTTTCAGGATGGTAAACTAATTCAACAATATGTTTTCAAGGTTTACACTTCTTTTTTGTGAAGAAAGCATTCGTCCTTTTCATAAACACACAGAAAAGATTGTATTACTACATATGTTTCGATGTGGAAGATGGCATTTTCTTTTTTTGGCATACGATAGTGAAATCTTTAAATTTTGAAAATTTGTCAAAAAAAAGTTGAAAAAAGTTGGCAAAAACATTCATCGTATCGTTTTTTGAGCTACGTTTCCGCCAAGAACGAAAAAGGAGGAAGCCGAAAAATCCTGAAGAGAGTAGGCGAGAATTTAATACTGATAACAAATGAAGAATTTTGAAACAATAATCACGGATGATGGAAGATTTCAAGTACTCAGGTGGAATAAAACGTCAGGACAATACGAACCACACGGTAGAACGTACCCTACACAAGAATTGGCAGAAAAAGCAGCTAAAATAGAGCAAGAAATGTATGATGAGGAACAAACCATGTATAATGAAGAAAACCAATAAAATACCAAACAAATGGAAGACAAAATCAATACCGGTCATGATTTGATTGAAATTGAAATCAATTATGACAAATCATATTTGTATCGAAATGAAAAAGGACTGTGGCTTGTATTAGATGTTATCGCAGTAAATATGACAGATGAGTCACAGTTTACTGGGTATGCAGCATTTTTTGGCAAGCTTTGTCCGTACATTATTACTCCAGCTCCCCAAAAAGGAAAGTTAAAGTGGCCGCTTCCTCCTAAAACAGTCAATGCAACTATCACCGATGGGCAATTCCAGATGGCTCCACATGAAGATAGAAATGACACATTGGTTGTTTCAAATTTGGACGAAAAAGTAAATTGGTATGTTGGAATTGGGGACAAAGCGGTTCTGGTTGACAAAACACAACTTCATGAAAAAACAAAATTAGATTAATAACTACAGCAAACATGGAAAATGACAATCATGTTATAGAAATCAAATCATTAGAACAATACATAAAAGAAGTAAAGAAAATTTGTTTGCCAGAACAAAAGACGGCTTTCCCAAAAGTGTATTTTCGTGGTGAAGCCAATAAGGAATGGAAAACAGAAGCTTCTTTGTTTAGGGGAAAGCTGGAAGACGCTTCTTCTTTTGAAGAAGACAATTCTTATTACAAAAATGTGAATTACACAAAAGAAAGTGATTTAATTGCATCAGCTTTAATACATTGTCCACAAGCATTTGAGAAATGCCCAAATGCTATCAGTCGTTTGATATTTATGCAACACTATGGTTTGCCTACTAGATTGTATGATGTAACGGCTAATCCTCTTGTGGCTCTATATTTTGCCTGCAATATAGAGCTGGAAATAAATGGGAAAGTGCTATTCACCAAATCGGAAAACAATTTATGGTCGAGTCAATATGTGAATACTCTTGCTGAAATAAACGAAGAGTTTGAAAATGATAATAAGCCAATAACTTTTTGGGGAATACTTTCATACGGCAAGAAAAAAGGTGTTGTTCCTTTTGGCATGGAGGATGCTTTTTCAATAAAGCTGTTTCGAAATGTGACCCAGTCATTCTTGTTTCAGCCGTCATTAGATAATGAACGAATAAGACGTCAGCAGGGAGCTATGATTTTTAGCTCATTATTAGTGACACCAAACAAAAAGAGATACGATGAACTGGTCAAAAGAAAGGATTATACCATTGATGACCGAAAAAACATTGACCAATTTCTATTTAGAAAAGGTGATATCAATCTACGACATATGTTTGAAAAAACAGAATTCTGTATTAAATACCAATACAAAGAAAACATTTTGAACGAACTTAATATGGTTGGTATAAACGAAGCTTTCTTGTTCCCAGAACTGGAATATCAATTTCAAACTATTAAATCCCAAAACGTCCCGCAATCTGATTGGATAGAAATCAAATAAATCGTCAATTCATCAGTATTTCCCAACCACTTTGATCTCCATTACCTGTCAGAAATCAGCGAAATGTAGAAAAAAAAGAAAGATTTCGCTGGTTTCTGACATAAAAAATCTATCTTAATGAAATGAAATACACGCAATTGCCTTTCAAAATAGATGCTGCATACGACGCTGTGCTGCAAAACAAGAAAACGCGTTTTGTCGAAGCAACGGAAACGCAAAAAGCTATTCACCTTACCATGATTACTTCTCAAGGATTGATTCGCAATTCTTTTTCAGATGATTTACAATGTCAAATAACTGGAAATGATTTGTTTAATGAATAAATTTCTGTCAAAAACCAGCGAAATGTCGAAAAAAAAGATAGATTTCGCTGGTTTTTGGCATAAAAATAGGAAGGCAGCCGAGGCTGCCTTTTTTCATCTTTCTTGTGAGTCTTCCTCCGCCTCCCGAGCCTTCTTTTCCTTCAACGACCCTTCAAAAATATCAAACCTCACGAATCTGCACTCCAAAGGTCCGTTCCAGACAGGGATTTTGGCTGTGGGTTTCAGACCGACATGCTTTAGGGCTACAGCATCGTCGGTGATGAGCCAGCACTGGAAGCCTTGGAAGTTGTGTTTCAAGGTGCGACCGATTTCTTCATACAAAGTATCGATATCGTCTTCCTCCAAACGGTCGCCGTAAGGCGGGTTGATGACGAGGATGCCGCCGCCTTCGGGTGGGGTGAGGTCGTGCATATCCTTTTTCATCAGGTGGATGTCGTGCTGCAGGTGGGCATAGTTAATGTTACCCTCAGCAATGGCAACCGCCTTGGGCGAACGGTCGGAGGCCCATATCTCATGGTCGAAGTCGCAGATGTTGGCGTCGGCTTCCTCGCGGATGCGCTGCCAAAGCTCGACATCGTAGTCGTCCCATTTCATGAAGCCCCACTGCTTGCGGTAGTAACCTGGCGGTATCTTCATCGCGTACATGGCGGCTTCGATGGGTAACGTGCCTGAGCCGCACATGCAGTCGAGGAAATTGCAGTCGGCTTTCCAGCCAGTAAGTTGGATGAGGCCTGCGGCCAGCACCTCGTTCATCGGGGCTTTGTCGACCTGCTTGCGGTAGCCACGGTGGTGCAGACTCTCGCCTGAGCTATCGAAAAGGATGGTCACTTTATCCTCGCGGATGTGCAGGTTGATGCGCAGGTCGGGGTTCAAGGTGTTGATATTCGGGCGGATGCCGTAAACATCACGGAACTGGTCGACGATGGCGTCTTTCATGGTCAGGCCTGCATATTGCGAATGGGTGAAGAACCGTCCGCTCGTCACGGCATCGACGCAGAAGGTCTGGTCGGTGCGGAGCAGCTCGCACCAGTTGATTTCCTTTACCTTATTATATAAGTCGTCGGGATTCTTGGCAAAGAAGTTC
Source organism: Bacteroidales bacterium (assembly GCA_017651645.1). The sequence continues at coordinate 50,012 of JAGCCO010000003.1, read as the reverse complement.
TTGAAAGGCTTCAGCACCTTGAGGGCCGTGCGCACCTCATAATTAATGCGGTACATCAGTTCCTTATTGCCTTCGCAAATGACGGCGCGATGCATGGGGCGCACGTTTTTGGCCCCTAAAGCTTTGATTTCTCGAGCCAGCACGTCTTCGAGGCCGGCGGCGGTTTTGGTTATTAGTTGGTAGTTGTCTTCCATTGGGTTTAAATTTGCCGCAAAGATAGGGAATATTGTTGAATTTGGAGATTCCCTGCGGGAATGGAGTGTTGTTAAGGTGTTATACGCGGCGGCTTGTGGCACTTACGGTATGAAAACAGGTCACAGCCGCCGCTGAAAACAGAAAATAGAAAGCCATTCCCGAAGAGAATCTCAATAAAAAGCGAAAGAGTTACCGATTATTTTCCTATCTTTGCAAACTCATTATCGTTGAGTTTTAATAGAAACAATTGAACAACAATAATTTAAATCAATGAAAAAAGTATTAGGAATCATCGCGATGGCCATCATGGTTTCGGTGGGTCGCGTGTATGCCGATGAAGGCATGTGGCTCCCGATGTTTGTCGAGCGCCTGAACTATGTTGACATGCAGAAGATGGGGCTGCAACTGACCCCTGAAGAGCTTTACAGCATTAACCACAGTAGTTTGAAGGACGCCATTGTGGGTCTTGGCAGCGATGCCATGCCGCGTGGCTTCTTCTGCACGGGTGAGATCGTGAGCGAGCACGGCTTGCTCTTCACCAACCACCACTGTGGCTACGGTGCCATCCAAAAGCTCAGCTCCGACCAACACGACTACCTCCGCGACGGCTTCTGGGCCAAGAACTACGGCGAAGAACTGCCCGCTCCCGAAATGACCGCCAGCTTCCTCGTCCGCATGGAAGACGTCACCAAGGTTATTCTTGGTGAGGTGACCGACGACATGGACTATCAAGATCAGCAGGCTGCCATCCGTAAGAAAATCAAGGAATTGGAGACCGCTGCTTCGGAAGACGGCAAGTACAACCCCGTCATCAAGGGCTTCTTTGAGGGTAACGAATACTACATGTTCGTCTATCAAGTGTTCCCCGATGTGCGTCTCGTGGGTGTGGCCAACTCTTCCATCGGTAAGTTCGGTGGCGACACCGACAACTGGATGTGGCCCCGTCACACTGGCGACTTCAGCATCTTCCGCGTCTATGCCGACAAGGACGGCAATCCCGCCGCTTACAGCAAGGACAATGTGCCGTTGACTCCCAAGCACCACCTGCCCATCAGCCTCGATGGCGTGCAGAAGGATGACTTCACCATGATTTGGGGCTTCCCTGGCAGCACCGAGCGTTACATGTCGAGCTACGGCATTGACTACAATGTGGACACCTTCTATCCCACCATCATCGACATCTTCGGTAAGGAACTCGAAGTGATGGAAGAATACATGAAGGTCGACGAGCACATCAACCTGATGTATGCCGACAACCACGCTGGCTTGGCCAACACCTGGAAGAACTTCATCGGCCAGTGCAAGATGCTCCGTAAGAACAAGGTGAGCGAGACTAAGGTCGCTCTGGAGAAGGACTTCACCAAGTGGGTGAACGCCAACAACAAGACCGAATACAAGAACGCCCTCCCGAACTTGAAGGCAGCTTATAAGAACATGGACAATGTGGCCAAGTACATTTATTATCCTAACTTCGTTGCCAACATCGGTGCTGCCGGCATCGCTGGCCAGTTTGGCGCCTATTACGAGGCTTATCAGGAGAAGGATAAGGATGGTCAAGAAATGGCTTTGATGATGCTCCAGCAGATGGATGTGGATGGCCTCTTTGCCGAGACTGATCCGCAGGTGGAGAAGAAGACCTTCGCCGAAATGCTGAAGACCTACAAGAATGCCTTCAAGGCCGACGAACTGCCTGAAATCTACACCATTATCGACAAGAAGTTCAAAGGTGACATCGATGCTTTCACTGAGGAAGTCTACACCAACTCCATCTTCGCCACGCCTGAGAGCATCAAGGCTTTCTTGGCCAAGCCCAACCCCAAGAAGATCGGTAAGGACTACGCTTACATCATGAACACCTCGATGATGGAAGTCATCATGAACAATGTTCCTGCTTATCGTGAAGCCATGCAAACCATCAGCGAGAACGACCATATCTACGTGAAGGGCCTGCGTGAGTACTATGCCGCTACCCAGCCTGGCAAGAGCCTCTATCCCGATGCCAACTCCACCATGCGTATGAGCTACGGCTCGGTGCAGGACTACATGCCTGCCGACGCCGTGCACTACGACTACATCTGCACCGCCAATGGTATTCTTGAGAAGTATGTCCCTGGTGACTATGAGTTTGACGCTCCTAAGCGCCTCATCGATCTCATCGAGAAGAAGGACTTCGGTGCCTACGCTGACGACAACGGCGAACTTGTGGTTTGTTTCCTGTCGACCAATGATATCACTGGCGGTAACTCCGGCAGCCCCATCATGAACGGTAAGGGCGAACTCATTGGCCTGGCCTTCGATGGTAACTGGGAAGCCATGAGCGGTGATGTCAACTTCGAGCCCAAACTGCAACGCACCATCAACGTGGACATCCGCTACGTGCTCTTCATCATCGACAAGTACGCCGGTGCCACCAACCTGATTGACGAACTCGACATCCGCCGTGGTGAGCCCAAGCCATTGCGCGTCGAGGAAGAAGAAAAAATCTAATCGGTGATTTTTATTGGAATCAATTATAGAGACGTGGCGCGCCGCGTCTCTACAATTTTTTTGTATTTTTGCACGATAATATTCCATAATGAAAAGATGTCTTTGGCTCATAGGGTTTGTTTTTGTCGCCTCGTTTTTCTCGAAAGCCCAAAACGACACGGTCTTCTTTTCGTCCCAAGGCGGCTTCTACGACAATGTGTTTGCCTTGCAGCTTAGTAACCTTGACCCTCAGAACCATATCCGCTACACTACCAACGGCAATTGTCCTACGGCACAGTCGCCCCGCTATAATGGCTCTTTGACATTGGATGCCTCTATGTTTTCAAAGTCGAACATTTATACCATCGTCAATACGATTCCGTCCACGTTTTATCTTCCCGACGATGTGAAACGCGGTATTGTCATCCGAGCAGCAGCGTTTGACGTCAACGACAGTTGTGTGAGTCAGGTTGTCAGTAACTCCTATTTCATCCGTGCGTTGGACTGTGACTTGCACGGTCTGCCGGTGTTGTCGATTCTGGCCGATTCCTTGTCGCTTTTCGACTATGAGACAGGCATTTTCATCCCAGGCATCAACTATGATCCTGCGGATTCAACGCATACAGGCAATTATAAACAGAAGGGCAGGGAATGGGAGCGGCAAATCAACATGGAGTTTTACGAGCCCGACAACAGAGGCATCAACCAGGTTTGTGGCTTGAGGATGCACGGAGGAGCCTCGCGATGGTTCCAACAAAAAGGCATGAAACTCTATGCCCGTGAGGAGTATGGCAAAAAACACTTCTTTCACCGGTTCTTCCCCGGCTCGCCCATCGTCAAGTTCAAGCATCTGTGTCTGCATCCTTTCCGTTGTAGCAACTGGTTGCAAACAGGCGGTCAGGAGTACCTTTCCCAGACCGTTGCCGGAAATCTCGACATCGAGGCGATGGCGGTGCGTGAGGTTGTGCTCTTTATCAACGGGGAATACTGGGGTATCTATACCTTTGAGGAGTCGTCGGATGAGCGGTATCTGGAGGATCACTTCAATGCCGACCTAGAGAAGTTGGCCATGGTCAAGTATTGGGGTGTGCCTTATTACGGTGACCTGACGGATTGGCGCTCGCTCTATAATTGGATGAAGGATGAGGCCGACTTGACCCAGCCTGAGGATTCGGCCCGTGCCTTTGCCCATGTCGATATGTCGAATTTTATAGATTACATGGTTTTCGAGACTTTTTCCGCCAATCTGGACTGGCCAGGCAACAACGTGAAGATATGGCAGCCCGAGGCCGACAAGCCTTTCAGATGGATTTTCTATGACGGCGACGGATGCTTTTCCTGGCCTGACCACAATGCCATCGATTTTGCCCAACATCAAAGCGGAAATAGCGTGTTTTTTAACCGTTTTCGCGAAAACGAATGGTTTGTGAGAACCTTCCGCAGCCGTTATTATCAGCTGCGTGAGTCGTATTACAGCTATGACTATATGAAGTCGGTGCTTGATGAATACGAGCATCTCGTCGAAGGCGAGATAGAGGCGCAAGCCCAACGCTTCCGCTTCCCTTGGAATGTGAACAAGTGGCATCAGGATATGGAGCGAGCCGATGCCTTTCTCAAGCAGCGCCATCAGTATTACAAGGATGAACTCATGTACTATCTTGACATGGAAGAGAAGGATGCAGAGGTCGTGTCGTGCTATCCCAATCCTTTTGATGACGAGATACGTTTGAATTACCCCTCCGACGATGTCAAGGCCCAAGAGGTGGCTATCTACGATGTTTTGGGAAGGAAAGTGTTTTCGGAGCCATTTGAAGCGGGCAGTGGTGATGAAATCACAATTAAACCCCAACTGCCTGCAGGTGTATATGTGCTGAAAGTTGGTATCTATTCGCAGCGCATCGTCAGGTATTAGGGGAAAACAGAAGAAGTTGTAATTTTTTTGTATTTTTGCAGCGCATTATCCGCAATATGTTCAGATGCTTTGGCTTCATATTGTTTATGTTGTTTGCCGTTGTTTCCGTCAAAGCCCAAAACGACACGGTGCTCTTTTCGGCCTCGGGTGGGTTCTATGACGAGGTGTTTGCCTTGCAGCTCTCCAACACCAATCCGCAAAATTATATCCGTTACACCACCAACGGCAACCGTCCGACGGCACAGTCGCCGCTTTATGAAGAGACCTTGGTTTTGGATGAACAACTTTATTCAAAATCAAATATTTACACTATAATTGATTGCCTTGAGCAGGACTTTTATCTTCCTGATTCCATCCAGCATTGTATCGTGATTCGAGCGGCAGTGTTCGACGAAAATGACAGTTGTGTCAGTCAAGTGATGACCAACAGCTATTTCATTCAAGCCTTGGGTTGTGACACGCATGGCCTGCCTGCTGTTTCACTCTGCGCTGACTCGTTGGATTTGTTTGATTATGATAGGGGCATTTTTGTGCCCGGAGTCTTTTTTGATTCAATAGATCCTTATTGGTCGGGAAATTATTATCAGTCTGGAATGGAATGGGAGAGGCCAATGAACATTGAATTCTATGAGCTGGATAATACAGGTATCAACCAACAAGCGGGACTGCGAACCCATGGAGGCAATGGTCGCCGATTTCAACAAAAATGCGTGAAGATCTATGCTCGCGAAGAATATGGCAAAAAGCGTTTCAAGCACAAGTTTTTTGAGACCATACCACAAAACAATTTCAAGCATTTGGTATTGAAACCTTTCTTGGCATCATGGGATCAATCTGGTGTGAATGATCATATTTGCAATCAAATAGCTTCGCAACTGAATCTGGAGACTTTAGCATCGCGCCCCGTTTTGCTCTATCTCAATGGTGAGTACTGGGGAATTTATTATATCCATGAGCGGCCTGATGAGCGATATTTGCAAGACCATTATGGCATTGACATTGATAATGTCAATATTATGGGTAGTTGGTATCCTATTGTTGACCATGGGTCGCCCGATAATTTTATTTCGTTATATCAATGGATGGAGACTGCTGACCTTACCAATCTTGAAGATTATACTTATCTTGAATCTCAGATTGATATGGACTGTTTTATTGATCATTATATTTTGGAGTTATTTATCGAAAACAATGATTGGCCAGCCAACAATATGCGGTGTTGGCAGTTGGGTGATGGTCCTTGGCGATGGTTTTTTTATGATGGCGATGCTTGTTTGGGTTGGATGACTTTCAACGCTTTCGATAATGCTGTTTATGTAGGCGATGAGACATGGCCTTCGAGTACACAGTCTACTTTGTTTTTTAGGAAATTGTTGGAAAATGAGGACTTCAAAGTCCGTTTTGAGAGTCGTTTTATTGATCTGTTGGACGAGGCTTTTGATTTCTCTGTTACGAGTCCAATCTTTGAAGACATTAGGACGCAAATTGAGACTGAAATACCTTTCCAATCCGATCGCTTCGGCTTTCCACAAAGTATGGAGGCGTGGGAATTGGACATGAATAGGGTCAATTATTTTTTGAATGCCAGAAAATACTATATTCTTGACCCTTTGCATAGCCTTATGGATGGACTTCCTGAGAAACTAAGCAATAACGTATGGTGTTATCCCAATCCTTTTTCGGATGAAATCCATCTCTTTTTACAGTCTGATGATGAGAAAATACATGAAATCGCCATCTATGACCTGCTTGGACGCAAAGTGCTTTCTGAGATAGTTGTTACTGATAATGGTAATGAAATCATCCTTAATCCTAAATTGCCTGCAGGCGTCTATGTGCTAAAAATGGGTGGTCATTCGCAGCGTATTGTGCGGTATTGAGGTGTTGCATTGGAATATTGAGTCATTTCGTTTCGTTGAATCTTTGGATTTTATATCTTTGCGGTTTCTAATATTTGACAGGTTATGGTATTCAGTAGCAACGTATTCTTGCTCTATTTTTTGCCCCTGTTCCTGATCTGCTATTTCGTTTGTCCGAGAAAGTTCAGGAATTATGTCATTCTCTTGTTCTCCATCGTGTTTTACGGGTATGGGGCTCCCGACTTCATCCTTTGGCTGCTTGGTTCGACGATTGCCAATTTCTTCTTGGTCAGGCAGATGCACAAGACGGAGAAGCCCAGATTGAAAAAACTGTTTTGTGGCTTGGCCATCACCGTGAGCCTCAGCTTGTTGGTGTATTACAAATATGCTAACTTCTTGATAGACAATCTAAACGCCCTGACGGGTATCTTTGGCGCCAATCCCATCAGGTTCGCCAAGGTACTGCTTCCGATAGGCATTTCATTTTTTACTTTCCAGTCGATTACCTATGTCATCGATACCTATCGAGGCAACAACGCCCCGATGGAGAAGTTGAGCGACTACATCGTCTATATCATGATGTTCCCGCAGCTCATCGCCGGTCCCATTGTGCGCTATTGTGACATAGAGGGCGAGATTCGTCACCGCGACTATAGCAGCAACGATTGCCTGCAAGGGTTTTTCCGTTTCGTGATAGGTCTTTCCAAGAAAGTCCTGATTGCTGATGTGATTGGCGCACAGGTCGACACTTTGTTGGCCACCAACCTCAGTGTCATGGACACTGGAACGGCTTGGATTACCATAGCTGCCTACACCATGCAGCTTTATTTCGACTTTGCGGGCTACAGCGACATGGCCATCGGTCTGGGACGCATCATGGGCTTCCATTTCCCGGAGAATTTCGACAATCCTTACAATTCGGCGAGCATCACTGAGTTTTGGCGCCGCTGGCACATCACCTTGGGTGCTTTTATGCGCAACTATCTCTACATTCCGTTGGGAGGCAACCGTTGCTCGAAGCGGAGGATGTATTTCAACCTTTGGGTTGTGTTTCTGCTTTCTGGCCTTTGGCATGGTGCCTCATGGAACTTTGTGGTCTGGGGTGCCTATCATGGCCTGTGGCTGGTGCTCGAGCGCATGGGATTGAAGAAATTCTACGAAAAAATCGGTAAAGTGCCGAGTGTCATCATCACCTTTATCATTGCGATGGTGGGTTGGGCTATTTTCCGTATCGAGGACATGGGCGAGGCTTTCACCTTCATTTCGAGGCTCTTCGCCTTCGACTTCAGCGCTTTCAGCATCAAGGCCGACGCGCAGTTCTATACCATGCTTGTCATCGCCTTGGTGTTTTCTTTCATCACCTTGTTCCCCTTCGGGAAGAAGATGCAAGATGCCATCTATTACAAGGAAGAGTATTCCATAGCCGGTATCATTGTGGCTTGGCTAGTGGCAGTTTTCATGCTGTTTTTCTGCATTGCCGCCATCAATGCGGTAGGTTTCAGCCCGTTCATCTACTTCAGGTTCTGACATGAAGAAAGTCCTTGCCACCATATTGTGCCTGTTGACCTTGGGCTTCATCGTACTGATGTTCGTCCAAGAGCGTACCCATTTCATCAAGTTGAAGCCTTTGAATGGTGTGTATTACGAGCCCCCAAATACGCCTTTGTCCATTCCTAATCTTTGTGATGGCTCTTATCAGCATGACCTTGAGGAGAAACTGAGATTCACTTTCGGTTTCCGTGAGCCTTTCATCAGAACTTACAACCAATACTTGTGGGACTTTTACCACAAGACGCTCAACTATACCATCTACATCGGCAAGGACAATTGGCTGTATGGACTCGATGAGGTTGTCAACTACTACCAAAGCAGCATGTATTCCTATACATACGACCGCGCCGAGATGCAACACAAATGCGACCTTGAAGCCCAGCGGCTCTATAAGGTGCAGCATATCCTCGAAGCGTACGGGAACTTCATTTTCGTTTCGATGTTGCCCACCAAGACCCTCCTTTATCCCGAATACATGCCCGAAAACCCTGGCCTTTCCCTTGAGCCGTTCCATGCTTACCAATATTATTCGAAGTTGTTCGACAGTCTTGGGGTCAATTACATCAACGTGCTGGAGATTTTCCAAAACTGGAAAGGCAAAGTGGATTATCCCCTGTATCCGAAGACTGGCAAGCATTGGACTTATATCGCCTCGGGATATGCTTTCGACACCATTGAGCGGTACATCGAACATAAGGGCCACATGAACCTTCGCAATTTCAAGATGGGAGGCAAATATCGTGACGAGACCGTCTATCCTGACGATGACCTTGAAGGCCTACTGAACCTTTGGCGGCCTATCAGACCCAACCAAAACTATTATGCAACACCTGTTTTGGACGATGACACCACGGCACTCAAGCCTACGATTATCGTGGTCGGCGATTCCTATTTCTGGAATCTCACCAGATCGGTGCCTTTGGGCTTTGTCTTCACCAATCATTATTATTGGTACTACAACAGCTCGGTCTATTACAACCCGAAGTATGACCACACGAGTGATGCCGACATGTTATATGAAATCCTCAATGCCAAAATCATTGACTTGTCGTATTCGCCGGAGCAGTTGTATGTGTTCAGCAACGATTTCCTGTCGAAGGCCTTGCTGTATCTCACACACGACGATGCGGAAATCGACAGCACAGTGGTAGCCATTGCCGCAACGGTCGAAAAGGACACTGAGGCCGAGCGGATGGAAGAGGCGAAGAAGAGGCTGTTTTCGGAGCCAGAGCAGTATTTCCCCGATTTGGCCACCGATTCGGTGCCTGTTACCCGAAACAGTCGCATTCCCGAGATTTTAGCAGCTCGTCCATTCTGATTACAACACGATGATTCCCCGTTTGATTTTGTCGTTTACTATCCAGCGGGCGGCGAGTTCGGTCTGCTCTTCAACCGAAATGCCTTTGTCAGCGGCCATTTTTCGGATGCGCTCCATGAGTTCGGTCTGAGGGCGGATTTCCTCGATCATGTCGCTGACAAGTTGTTCCACGCGCACGCGCTTGGCTTCAGGTTCAGGCATATCGCGAAATAGCGGACGACCTTCCATGATGTTATGCGCCTCCATCAACAGCACCTGCTCCAACGAGGCGTTTTGAATGACGGTTTGACAAGTCGACAGATTCCACATCCAAATGGAGTCTCTCTTGATCTCTTTGATAGCCAACACTTCTTTTATTCTCGGGTTGCGAGCTTTCGGGAGACTGTCACTAGCAAGTTCGGGGAAATAGCGTTCAGGGCGTTTGGTGATGAGTTGGTCGGCCATAAACCAAAGCTGTTGCCGGTGGTTGTTGTCAGTAAAGGGTTCGTCGAGTTGGCTCGTTGTGGCCTCGTCACAGCTCAAGCTGTCCATTACGCATTTGCGTGTCTCGTTGAGCCTTTCTTTGTCGATGCAGAGGCTGACGATGACTTTTTGGGCAAAGTCTGACGTACCTTTGTTCATCTGATTGCCCGTCGTGAACCACACCACATAGTCGAAGTCCAAAAGTTTTTCGACGAAATCCAATTGGTTCACGCTGGTGGTTTCGGTAAGGCTGTCGCCCGAATAGGCGGTGGAGAAATAGTACCAGAACTCGGTCGTCTCAAACATCTCATCGAAAGGAGCGAACAGATTCATGGACCAGAAATAGGAATTGCCGATGAGGAGCACTTTGGGCTTCACAGTGGTCGAGTCGTGCTCGACGGTGACATAGTGTCGCGGACAGTAGCCGTATTGGTGCTTCATAGGGAAGACCAGGTTGAGGAGTTCTTCAAGGTCGTTGTCGTAGTCGTGGTCGGCATCACGGGTGTGGTAAGCCTCGCCGATTTTGATTTTCGGCAGTTCGATGCCTTTCAGTTCACCCATGAGGCGCGACAAAGTGTCGACGGCATAGACAGAGGGAAAGATCCAGTGGGCTCCGGCTTGGGGAATCAAAGGATAGTCAACGGTGTCCTTGATCTGCTGGAACCAACGCGTCATTTCAATATAAGGGACCCCGGTTTCTTCGAAGCGTTGTGCAAAATAGTCGCAAGCGTTGAAGGTGGTTGTATCTTTCTCACCATCGGGGAGAAACTCGGGATAGAGGAAGCTCTTTTCGGGAGCCATGAAGACCAACAGGTCAATGCCGTTTTCTTTCAGAATACTGCGCGCCCAGTTCATGTATTTCACCTCACGGTCGAATTTCTCGCGTGCCTCATCAACGGAGGGATGCCAGCGCAGCAGCTCTTGTCCGTAATAGTCCCTTACACTTTGAGGATAGAAGAGCCAACCTTCCTTGCCAGCCACGACATCGTGTGCATAGGTCTTATGGTAGCAGCTCCAAAGATATTGGTTGTAAAGGCGTATAATGGGCTCACGGAAACCGAAATGGCGGCTTGAATATGCTTCTGCTTGCTTGGCATATTCACCCGAACGATAGGCGTCAAACTCGAACACCGGCTTGTCTGTTTCTTCCGTGACGCCGTTGAGGGGCTTCGTGGGAAACCAGTGGAACCAACCTTGCAGCATGGGCAGAAACGCCAACACGGTAAGTATGGCGAACAGCACGGAATCGTATTTCGGTTTCTTTTTCATCTCGTCGGAATGCTAAGCCATGGTTGTCTTATTCTTGTTCTTGTTCTTGTTCTCGTTGTTCGTCTACCCAGATGGCATAAATGGCATTTCCCCTCAACAGAGAGTCAAGGTCTTTGTGCTCTTCCTCGGCTATCTTTTTGATGCTCTCGTACCATTCAGGAGTTTTCTTGATATACTCTATGGTCTCTTCGATGCGTTTTTCCATGCGTTTATGGTCGCGGTCAAGGAAGGCATCCATGGCAGTTTCATAAAAGCCGAACATGTAATCATAGGCGTAAGGTGCCGTATTGATAACCATGACAAGGTCGGCTTCGTGAATTGTTTTGTATGCCATAATGTTTTGCGACACTTGTCCTAGATAAGTGCGTTTGTTGAAGACTTCATCGTTGTATTTCCAATACTCGCAGTGGTTGAAAGCATCCAAAAAACATGATTCGTGCAGTTGAATGAAATAGCTGTCGGCAATCACGAGAAGGTTGGGCTTGCGTAAAGTGGTGTCGCTGAGGGCTATTACGGGTTGGGGTAGGGCGGGTTTTTTGAGCGGAAACATCAGGTTCATCAGGTTTTCCAACTCTCCATCTCGTGTTGAGTAGTGGGCTTGCAGGTTCGTGTCAAGGCAGATGATATGCGGCAATTCCTTTCCGATAAGGCTTTCTATCTTCCTCAGAATTGAATCTGCCACAAAGGGGATGGTGCTCTCTGACCAATGGGTGCCATAGGGCGAAAAGAGCGGATATTCCGTCTTGCCTTTGAGCGACTTGAAATAACTCAGGAAATCGATGTGCGGGATGCCGTTTTCCTTGAAAAGTTGAATGTAGTAGTCCTGCACGCAGAAGGGCATGATGGAGTCGCGGTAGCGTTGCGGCAAGTATTCTGGAAAGACCCAGGTCTTGGAAGGAGCCTCCACAAAGAGGAAGGCCGTGTTGTGTTTCTTTAAACTGTCGATGAGTACCAAAGTCTTCTCAATGTTTTTTTGCGCCTCTTCTTTAAAGAATTCTTCCGAATTGTAACAACCTTTGAAGGTCTTGCCTGTCACCTCGTCGATATACATTTTAAGGAATAGTTCTCCGTTGTCGCCGAAAACGATGTTATCGTTGGTGTTTTTACGGAAACAGGTGTAGGTGAACTGGTTGTAGACCCTGATGAATAGCTCACGAAATCCGAAATGGTCGCTGATGTATTGCTCCACATCGTTTTGGTAGCTGCCCGAAACAAAACCACCCAAAGAGAGCATTGGCTTTTCTACTACAGGCGTAAACCCTTGCAGTGGTTTCGTTTTGAAAGGATGACACTGTTGTTGCACAAACAACGTGGCAATTCCTAACAACGTGAGCAGGCATAATATGGTGCAAATGCGGTTTTTCATCAGAATCTGAAATAAATGAACGGACTGAAGCCGCTAGCGTTCAAGGCGCCAAGGCAGAAGATGAAGGCCAGGATGCTGACCACGAAAGCAATGATGTGTTGCCGCTTATTGTATTCCGTGAAGTAGACCTTGTCCTGCACCTTGAGGCCGAACTTCGACAAAGTGAAGAACGAGAAGAAAGCCGCCACGAGCATGGTGACGTAGAGGTGCGGGTTGTCACCAAAGTGGAAGGGCGCGAAGTCGAAGGCAAACAGACGCTTGATGAACAACCACGACAGGTCGATGCGCTCGATGCGGAAGAAGCAGCGCGTCAACACGATGATGAGGAAGGTGAAGAACACCGATGGGATGCGCCCCAAACGTTCGTTGAATTTCTTAAGGAAGAGCTTATCAGCACAGATGAAAATGCCTTGCAGGGCGCCATACACGACAAAGTTCCATGCAGCGCCATGCCATAAGCCCGAGATAAGGAAGCAGAACCAAAGGTTGAAGTACTTTCTTGCTTCCGTCTTCACGCGGCTTCCGCCCAAGGGGAAGTAGAGGTAGTTTTTGATGAACACGCTGAAAGTCTGATGCCAACGTCTCCAGAACTCCGAGATGGTGGTGGATACATACGGGTTGTCGAAGTTCTCGGGGAACTTGAAGCCCATCATGCGACCTAAGCCGATGGCCATGTCGGAGTAACCAGCGAAGTCGAAATAGATTTGGAAAGTAAAGGCGAAGATGGCAATCCAGGCGCTGGTCGAGTCGATAGTCGCGATTTTGTTGGCGATGTCGGCGAGTTGGGCGGAAGTCAGCACGTCGTAGTTTGAGGGACCTAATATCTGGTCGACTTGGAACCCGATGACATCGGCGATGAGCACTTTTTTTGCCAAGCCTATTACAAAGCGGTAGAAGCCGTGCAACCTGTCCGTATAGAGCGACTCACGGTCACGGATTTGGTCGGCGATGTCGCAGTAGCGCACGATGGGACCGGCGATGAGCTGCGGGAACATGACGATGTAGAGCATGTAGTCGCTGAGCCTGTCCATGGGCTCGTTCACTTTGCGATAGGTGTCCAAAGTATAAGTGACGCTTTGGAACGAGAAAAACGAGATGCCTATAGGCAGCAGTATCTTGACCCATTGCAGCGGTTCGGCACCAAACCAGCCACGCACCGCGTTGATGTTCTGCATGGTGAAGTTGCCGTACTTGAAGTAGAACAGCAGCCCGATGCTGATGGCGATAGAGATGCCGCAGAGCAGTTTCTTCAGGCCGGGTTTCTCGGTCTTGTTCATCCATCGCACCAAATAGAAGTTGGCGATGACCGACACGATGAGGTGGATGATGAACTCAGGCGCGCCCCAGGCATAAAACACAAGCGAGGCGAGCAGCAGGAAGTAGTTGCGGGCTTTCCTCGGCAGGATGAAATAGACGAGGAAGAACACCGGTAGGAAGTATAAAAGGAATATGTTGCTACTGAATACCATAGTATGAGTTTTTCTTGTTATTGGAATAGTTCACCGCTCTCGATTTGTTTGTTAATGAACCATCGCGCGTCTTTTTCGAGGGCTTCTTCAAACGAGATCCTTTTTTTCTTGGCCTTTTTTTCGATGAGAAGGATTTGACTGGGGTCATGTCGCCATCTTTCCATGAGCTCGAGTATTTTCATTTCGATGAAGGTCGTGGAGTCGAACACGGCTTCTTCGCGCAGCAGAGGCTCTCCGTTCATCATGCGTGAGGCTTCTTGATCCAGAGCTTGGCATAGGGTGAGTGATTTTTGTGAAGCAAACACTGAGAGGGCCAGAACCCAATCCTCGTCTTTTTGAATTTCAGTGACGTATCTGGCTTTTTTTATCCCTTCCGAATTGCGGATGCTAGGCATGTCTTCGCCGTCAAGGCCGGGAATGAGTTCAGGGTCGTTCTTCAGCATCCAAGCCATGCTCTTGCGTACTTCTTCTTCCGTCTTGTTGGCATAGTCTTCATAGTTTCGCATCCGTTTGGTGTAATCTTCGACGGAGGCTTCGAAGAGGCTATCACTCACGCAGAGTTGCAGCAAGGCGTCTTTGGCGAATCCGTAGGTGGCTTCCCACCATTGGTGTCCAGCCGAATAGAATACCACAAAGTCGGCATTCAGGATACGACTCAGGCGGTGGATGTCTTTTACGCTCTCCGACTTATTGGTGGAGGCAGTAACGGCCGTGTTGTTGTAGAACCACACCTCCCAGTCGGTCATGATTTGGCGTGCAGGCATGAATTCCCCCATGCTCCAGATGAAAGAGTCGCCGACAAACAATACCTTTGGCTTACGGCGGGTGGTGTCGTTCTCCACGGTGATGTCTGATTTGTATTTGGTCTTGTCGCCACGGATGGGGAAGATAAGGTTGAGGGTCTCCTCGTCGCCTTCCAACTTGTCCGATTCGTAAGCAATAGGCGGCCCGATGTGGAGTTTCGGAAATTTGGCTTCGCCATCCAAGGTATTCATAAAACGGAACAGCGAGTCAAAGCCATAAATGGCTGAATATCGCCAATGTGAGTCGGTCTTGGGGAAGAGAGGGAAACTGACGGTGTCTTTCATGCTGGCGAACCAGTCGGTCATGTTGATGTAAGGGAAGCCTGTTTCGTCCATTCGCCGCGAGAAGTAGTCGGCCAGATGGATGGTGGTGGTGTCGGCATCGCGGCGGGGCAGGAACTCGGGATAGATTTCTGGCTTGTCGGGTGCGATGAAGGCGAGGAATTCGATACCGTAGTCTTTCAGCACATGGCGCAATTTGTTCATCAGTCGGAGCTCTTTGTCGACATCGGACATGGCTCTTTCGTTCGAAGGGTAGTGCTTGGGCAGTTCGGTGCCAAAGTGTTCGTTGACAGCCAAAGCGTAAAACAGATAACCTTGCTTTCCAGGTACGATGAAATGACAGTAGGTCTTGTTGTAGGCCGTCCACACATATTGGTTGTAAAGTCGAATGACGGGTTCGCGCAAGCCGAAATTCTCGCTGAGATATTTCTCCAGCTGGGTCTGATAGGTATTCGAACGATAAGAGTCAAAGGTGAGTTGGGGCTTTTGCGTCGGCTCAAATACTCCTTTAAGGGGTTTCACAGGGAGGATGCCCGTATGTTGCTGCAAGATGGGCAAAAGCAACAAGAGCATCAGCAGCACAAAAAGGATGACGTCATATTTGATCTTGAACTTCTTCATTTTGAATTTCTTTTTCTTCGAAGTCATTGTCAAGACCCATCTTTTTTATCAGCTGTTCTGAAAATCCGCTGCCTAACCGATACATGCCGACGGTTGAATAGGCAATCATCACGAAATCAGCATCTTTAACCTCCTGAAGAATGTCCTTGTCGGCCACCTTGGTGTCGCTGCCGTCGGGACTGTCGAAATATGCCGTGCTGAAATAATACCAGAAAGGCACTCTGCTGAACACATCCCAAACAGGCGTCAAGTTGAGGATGTTCCAATAGAACGAGTCGCCAATGGTGATGAGCGTGGGATGCACGGCTGTACTTTCGCTGTCGGTATAGGCATAGGCCAAACGGTTGGGCTGTTTATGCAAAGGCCAGACGAGGTTCAGCAGACTTTCAAGGTCGTCGTCGGGATAGATGGTGCGCTGGAAATCCTTGTCAAAAAGGATGTTGACCATGTTGATGTCGGCAAGGTCTTCCATGTAGCGCACGAGGCTGTCGGCGACATGGATGGCGGCGAGATTGCTCCAGTGGGTACCCGTCTGGGGGAACAAAGGGTAACTTACCGTGTCTTTCATCTGCATAAACCAATCGGCGAAGTCTACATGGTTGATACCTAATTCTTTAAGCCGCTTGGAATAAAACCCGTATGCGGTCAGTTTTTTCTCCCTGTTGAACAAGGTATTCTTGGGAATATGCTCGGAGCAAATCTGCTCTTTGCCAGGCAGAAGCGCCACAAAAAGGTGTGTGTTGTAGGGCTCAAGCGCTTTTTGCAATTTGAGCAGCCTTTGAGCCTCTTCCTCAAACATTTGCGCCATTTTCAACGAGTCGTCGGTATAGTTATAGGCACGGCTTTGGTAGTATTCCTCTACTGTCCACGTTTCAAACATCCAGTTGTCTCTTGTTATCATAACCTGTTGGTCATCAATTACTTTAGAATGTCGAAACAAGGTCCATTGGGCTTGGTTATAGAGGCGTGTCAAGGGCTCTCGAAAGCCATAATGCATCATGAGGTAATCCTCATTGTCCTTTTGGTAACTGCCATCGACAAGGTTCTGATAATTCAATTCAGGCTTGGACTTGGCCTCCGTCACACCTTTCAAAGGCTTGCAGTGAAAGAGTCCCGTATGCTGCTGGATGGAGGGCATCGACAGCAACACGATGGTCAAGGCGAACAATATGGTTTTAACACGGGAGTTCATGACTATAAAACTTGCAAAAATAGGAAAAATCGGCGCAGCAAACCCTAATTTCTTAATTTTGCGGCATGAAAAAGAAGATAGAACTGCTCTCGCCTGCCAAAGATGTCGAGGTGGGCATGGCTGCCATCAACCACGGTGCCGACGCCGTCTATATCGGCGGTCCGGATTTCGGTGCACGTGAAAAGGCTTCCAATAGCATTGAAGATATTGAACGCCTTTGCCGTCATGCAGCTTTGTATGATGCCAAGGTATATGTCACGCTGAATACTTTATTGTATGAAAACGAGTTAGAACGTGCCCGTAAGATGGCTTACGACTGCTGGAATGCGGGTGTCGACGCCCTCATTGTGCAGGACATGCAACTGCTCCAGCTCGACATGCCACCCATCCCGCTTCATGCCAGCACCCAGTGCGACAACTTGACGGTGGAAAAGGTGCAGCTTTTGGAACAGTTGGGTTTCAGCCAGGTGGTTTTAGGCCGTGAACTGAGTCTCAAAGAGATTCGGGAAATCCGTGAGAAGACCACAGTGCCATTGGAGTTTTTTGTGCATGGCGCGTTATGTGTCAGTCATAGCGGGCAGTGTTATCTGAGCCAATATATCGGCAACCGCAGTGCCAACCGTGGCGCCTGCGCCCAGCCCTGTCGCCTGCCTTGGGATTTGCTTGACGGGAAAGGGAAGGTGCTGATGAAAAACCGTCATTTGCTGTGCCTAAAAGACCTGAACAATAGTGCGCATCTGGAAGAATTGATGGATGCAGGCATCACGAGTTTCAAGATCGAAGGCCGCATGAAAGACGCTGATTATGTGAAGAATGTGACGGCATATTATCGTCAGAAACTGGATGAGATCATCAGCCGTCGCACGGATTTTGAACAGGCTTCACACGGACATTGCAGCTACACATTTGAGGTCAACCCAGAGAAATCTTTCAACCGGGGATTCACAGATTTCTTCATCAACGGGCGTCAGAAGGGGATAGGCTCGCCTTTTACTCCGAAATCGATGGGTGAATACATCGGCGAGGTGACTTGGTGCAATCCATTGCGCATGGAAATTGACACGGATAAGACTTTGCATAATGGTGATGGATTGTGTTTTCTGAATCAGAACGATGAATTGGTAGGATTGCGTGCTGATGTGGTTCGGGCAGGTACAGACGGTGCATGCACCGTCTCTACAAATAGGCCACATGGCGCACAACGTGGCGCAAAAATCTACCGCAACCTTGACCTTGAATGGCAGAAACAGGTGGACGCCTCGACAGGCAACCGTAAAATTGACATTAACCTGACCTTGGCCGAAACGGAAACAGGATATGAACTAACCGCCCTATTTCCATCGGCCAAATTATCAATTATCAATTCTCAATTTTCAATTGACAAAATCATCGCCAACAACCCCGAAAAGGCTACCGAGAACATCCGCAAAAAGGCCCTTCAATGGGGCGACACCGCGTTCAACCCCGTCAATTTGGAATTGCAATTTGCCGAGCCACCGCTCATCCCTGCCTCGGTCATCGGTGAGATGAAACGGCAATTGGTTGAAAAACTGACAGATGCATTAATCGTTGACCACCAAACCCACCGCAGACTACGCCAACCGTCTTTCTCTGAAACAGTAACACCCGAACTCCCAACTCTAAACTCTAAACTCTCAACTCTAAACTTTCAAGATCCTGATACCATCCTCGACCATCTCATGACCTGCCACCATTGCATCCGATATGCCAACGGCATGTGCAGCAAAGAAACTGGACAAAAGGCCACGCCCTTGTTTATCCGTAATGGTTCGAATACCTTCCGCCTTGAATTCGACTGCCGAAACTGTTTAATGTACGTTCTTTCTGAAAACAACTGATTAAATACGTATAACTTATGAATCTATTTCAACTTTTTAAAAACATCCGACCTTTCGTAAAACCATACAAATGGTTGGTTTTCATCACTTTGGTGCTGACCTTGATAGGGTCTCTCATGGCGCAGGTCAACGCCATCGTGCTCGATAAGACCGTCGACGCCATCAATGCGCTCATCGGCACTGACTTCAGCTGGAGTCAGGCGGCGCGCATCATGACCATCATCAGTATCGTGCTGTTGGGCAAGGAAATCGTCTCAGCCCTTATCACCTTCGCACAAAACTACTACGGCGAGCGCATGCGTATCTTCGTCAGCCGCGACCTGGCCCAGAGCGTCATCGAGAAGGTGCTGACCTTCCGCATGGCCTTTTTCAACACCGGTGACAATGCCACTGGCAAGCTCCAAGCCCGTATCGACCAAGGCGTGAGCAGCCTTTCGCGCACGGTGCAGAACTTCTTCATCGACCTGTTGCCGCTATTCACGAGTGCCCTTTTGGCATTGATACTGATGTTTGCCGCCAATGTCTATGTAGGCTTGGTGGCTTTGGGTATCGTCCCCATCTATTTCTGGATCACCTACCGTCAGGCCAAGCGCCTCAAAGGCTGGCGCCGTGAGATGCGTTCCCACCTCGAGACCAAGAGCCAAGGCATCAAGAACATCATCGACTCCATCAACGTCATCAAGAGTTTCAACCGCGAGCAGATTGAGGCACAGAAGCAGCTTGATATCCAGAATCAAGTGACTGAAAACCAGATGAAGACCCGTCGAGTGGCCTTCTATTACAATGGTGTGAAGAGCTTTGTGAGGCAGGTCGGCACCGTGTTGGTCATCATCCTCACCGCCTACCTCGTGCTGAAAGGTTATCCGGGCATGACCATCGGTAAGATTATGTACCACGTGATGCTGTTCAGCAATGTCATCGCACCCATCACACAGTTGCAGCGTATCTTCGACGATGTGAACGACGCCTTGATTTATGCTGAGGGCTTCTTCGGCATCCTCAACTCCGAGAAAGAGATCGAGCCTTCGGGCAGTTACCGTCCCGAGAAGATTCGCGGCAAGTTCGAGATCAAGCATGTCGACTTCACCTATCCCAATGGCAACCAAGCCCTTTTCGATGTGAACATGACCATCGACCCAGGCAGGATTACCGCCTTGGTCGGACTCTCTGGAGCAGGCAAGAGTACCATCGTCAACCTGTTGGACAAGTTCTATGAGCCACAAGTGGGCCAGATTCTCCTCGACGGCGTGGATTTGCGCGAATACGACACGCAGTACCTTCGCGAGAACATCGGCCTCGTGCTGCAAAAGAACCATATCTTCGACGGCACCATCGAGGAGAACATCCTTTATGGTAACCCCAACGCCACACATGAAGATGTGATAGAGGCCGCCAAGAAGTCGCATCTCTACGACCAGGTGATGGAGCTGCCGAAGCAGTTCAACAACAATGCCGCCGACCTCTCGGGCGGTCAGCAGCAGCGTGTGGCCATTGCGCGTATGTTCCTCAAGAATCCGCCCATCATCTTCTTGGACGAGCCCACCGCCAGCCTCGATGCCATCGCCACCGAGCAAATCAAGAACAGCATCGATGCCATCAAGAAAGACCGTACCGTCATCATCATCTCGCATAGCATCTCGCAGATCATCGACGCCGACTACATCTATGCCTTGCAAAACGGCCGCGTGGAAGAGTCGGGCGACCCAGACGAAATCTATAAGAAAGGCGGCATCTACAAGGATATCATCGACGCCTCGGCGCGTAGCCTCAACATTGAGAAGATTGCCCGAACGATTGAAGATGGGAAGGATTAAGTTATTTTTTCCCATTTTTGATCAACCAATCCAAGAATTTCCTATTTTAGCCGATTCTTTTTGAAAAACAAACTAAACAAATATGAGCACCAACTTTGACCCACGCGCCAACTACGAGCTGACCAAGCAACAGGCCGGCTACGTCGAGCGCAAGAAAGCCACCCAAGAAGACTATGACCGCATAGGCTTCATGTCGGGACTGGAAGTGCACCAGCAGATCAAGACCAAGGAGAAGCTGTTTTGCCATTGTCCCGCTGGACAATTCAACAAGTTTGAGGACTACGATGCCGAGCTGATTCGTCACATGCGCCCAACCCTTTCGGAATTAGGCGAATACGACGGCACGGCCTTGATGGAGTTCAAGACGAAAAAGGAAATCGTCTACCGCATCAAGAACGGCACCGCCTGCACCTACGACATCGACGATACCCCGCCGTTCCCCATCAACCGCGAGGCCTTGCACAACGCCATCATCATCGCCCTGCGTTCCAACCTGAACATCGTGGGCGAGGTGCATATCACCCGTAAACAATACCTCGACGGCTCCATCCCGACGGGCTTCCAACGTACCGCCATCGTGGGCGTGGAAGGCCTGCTCAAGCTGCCGAAGAAGGACATCCGCCTGATCCAGTTGAGCATCGAGGAAGACGCCTGCCGTGAAATCAGCGACATCGGCCACCGCCGTATCTATCAGACCGACCGTCTGGGTGTGCCGTTGATCGAGACCGTCACCTACCCCGACTGCAAGAACCCCGACGAGCTGCGCGAGACCTGCGAATACATCCGCTTCCTCGGCCGCAGCACGGGTCTGGTACGCACAGGCATGGGCGCAGGCCGTCAGGACGTCAACGTGAGCTGCACGGGTGGCACCCGCATCGAGTTGAAGGGCGTGCAACATGCCAAGTGGATCCCTGAGTTGTCGCACAACGAGTGCTTCCGCCAGTGGTCGTTGGTGCAACTGCAAGAGCGCCTCAATCGCGAAATCGGCAAGGAAGGCTGGAAGGTGGAAGTGGCTGATGTGTCGTTCCCGACTGAATACCTGCCCATCCTTGACAACAAGGCTAAAGGCGGTGCTTTGAAGCTCGTCAAGTTGCCGAAGTTCCGTGGCGTGCTTTCTCACTTCACACAACCCGGCAAGATGTTCGCTGATGAAATCGCCGACCGCCTGAAGGTCATTGCCTGCCTCGAGCGTCCCAACATGCTCCACGACGAGATGCTGGAACCCGTGCTGAGCCATGCACAATGGCACAAACTGGCCAAGCGCGTCCATGCCACCGATGAAGATGCCCTCATCCTCGTCTGGGGGCCGCAAAACGACATGCCCACCGCCATCGAGACCATCGAAGAGCGTTGCCTCATGGCCTTCGACGGCGTGCCAAAGGAGACCCGTAAGGCCGTCTGCAACGGCATCACCATCTTCGAGCGCGTGTTGCCTGGTGCCGACCGCATGTACCCCGACACCGACTCGGCTCCCATCCCGCTCGACCCGGCCTTCATCAAGGCTCTGCGTGCCGAGATGCCTAACGAAATCATCGACCGCTACTACAAACTCAAGGAGTGGAACGTGCCGGAGGACTGCTTCCGTTACATCTTCGCGAAGAACTGGTTCCCCGCCATGGCCGAGACCGTCGAGAAACTCGGCGTGGATGGTCGCACCGTGGGCCGCTTCGTCGGTATGAGGCTCAAGCACCTGCTGGGCAAGAACCCCGCCTCGAAGTTCAACGACGAGACCTTGTACAATCTCTTCGCCTTCTTGAAGGAGCAAGGTCTCGACTATCGTCTGGCTTGGAACATGGCTCCCGCCTTGGTGGATGACGCTTCAATGCCGATGCAACAGGTGCTCGACAAGATGGGCTTTAAGCGTTTCGCCAAAGACGACCTGCTCACCAAACTCGACAACCTTTGCGCTGGCTTCGCCCCAAAGAAGAAGTCCTGCACCGACCTCGACCGCATGAACTGGATCATGGGTCAGATGAAGGAAGCAATGGGCAACATCGAAATGAAAGAATTGGCTAACAATATCAAATAACGAAGAACATGGCTGAAGATTTTTTCCAAGGATATTGGGGTGCCTCGCTTGAGGTGCTCAAGAAATACAACTGCCGCGTGTGGAGTCAGGCCGAGTGCCAGACCACGGGTGGCCTCTTCAAAGGCACAATCCTGCCTCGTGCTGCCTTCCAGGACGACCAACATATCGTCATGAAGGTCAACACGGGCTACAACATCGGCGTCGACATCAGCACCATCACGGGCATGGTGGAGACCGACTACAAGAAAGCCAACTACCACATCCCGGAGAAGGAATTCCCTTACACTGAAGGGCTTCCGCACGTGAAATTGCTCGGCACGGGTGGTACCATTGCTTCGCGTTTGGACTACCGCACGGGTGCCGTGATTCCTGCCTTCTCGCCTGGTGAGCTGTATGGTGCCGTACCGGAGTTGGCCGACATCTGCAACCTCGACACCGAGAAGGTGTTCGCCGTGTTCTCCGAGAACATGTCGCCTAAAGAGTATATCGCCTTGGCCAAGAAGATTGGCGAAGAGATCCAGAACGGCATCGACGGCATCGTCATCGGCCACGGCACCGACACCTTGGCCCACACCGCCGCCGCCCTGACCTTCATGTGCCAGAACCTGCCTGTGCCGATTGTCTTGGTCGGCTCGCAGCGTTCATCTGACCGTCCGTCATCGGATGCCGCATTGAACCTTATGCACGCCATGACGGCTGCCGGTCACGGCGACGTGGCCGAGGTAATGGTCTGCATGTTTGGCCCCACCTCCGACGAGTACGGCTTCCTGCACCGTGGCACACGTGTGCGCAAGATGCACTCGAGCTATCGTTCCACCTTCCGTACCATCGGCGATACGCCTGTGGCCACTGTCGACCGCAAGCGTGGCGTGGTGCCGATTAAGGAAGTCTACAACCACCGCCGTGCTGACCGCGATGTGAAGATCATCCCAACCTTCGACGACCGCGTGGCTATCCTCTATTACTATCCCGGCATGAAGCCCGATGTGCTTGACGCGTTGGTCGACAATGGCTATCAGGGCATCATCTGGGACGGCACCGGCTTGGGTCACGTCAACCGTGGCATGTTCGACGCCATCCAGCGTGCCACCGACAAGGGTGTGCACCAATACATGACCGTGCAGACCATTTGGGGTTATGCCCACATGTTCGTGTACGATACTGGCCGTGACCTGATGGACCGTGGTATCATCCCGGCACAGAACATGCTCGCCGAGACCGCCTACATCAAGTTGGGCTGGGCCTTGGGTCAGACACACGACCGCGAAGAGGTGAAGAACATCATGCTCACACCTGTGAACAGCGAAATCACCCCGAGAGAGCCTTACAATGGCTACCTCGTCTATCAGGGTGGTGTGCCTGAGGTTGAAGAGTTCATTAGGAAGGTGCATAAGTAAGGATGCATCTTATGACAGCGACAGCAATAATAATCAGTATCCTTTTCATCCTTTGCCTGACTTCGAGCGTGGTCACGCGCTCGGTGGATTTGGTGAAGGCCGACGACAAGCCTTCGCAGAAGATTTGGATTCCCGTCACTTTTGGCATCAGCCAAGGGATTATGGCATTGTTAGGTAATGGTTTGGGTCGTTTGATGGCCCATCTGTTTTCCTATATCGCTGAATATATGGTCTTTGCCATGATGCTTGTGGTGGCAGTGAAGCTTTTTGTTGACTCCATTCGGGCATTGAAAGGCAAGATGCTGTATACGGTCAGTAAAGAAAGCGACATTATCCTGCTTACCATTCTTGCCGCCTTCAATACCTTCCTTTATTCAATAGTGAGCGTGTTCTTTGTTCCATTCGGGATATGGTTTTTCGTCGCGGTCACGTTGGCAGGCTTTTTGTGGGCTTTCTTCACCGTCCGCGTCGACTTCACCCCAGGTATCATCAAAAAGGTGAGTTTCGTGGAGTTCTCCGCCTCGGTGTTTATGCTCATAATAGCCATTCTTTATTTGTTTACGGATTTAATTTAGGATTCAAAGATTTAAAATTCAAAGACTTAAGGTTCAATGAAAAAGTTGTTTTCGCTTGTAATTGCCTTGACTTTTGCGTTGATTGCTGTTGCGCAACCTGCCAATTACTACAACTCCGCCAACGGCTTGACAGGCCATCAGCTGAAGGTTGCTTTGCATGGCATCATCAAGGGACACACCTCTATCTCGTATGCCCAGTTGTGGAACGCCTTTTGGAGCACCGACAACAAAGGCAACGGTGTGGTGTGGGACATGTATTCCGATCGCCCGAATGGGACTCCACCTTATGTGTATTATCTTGGTCAGGATCAATGCGGCAACTATAGCGGCGAGGGTGATTGCTACAACCGCGAACACTCATGGCCGCAGAGTTGGTTCAACAATGATGCCACGGCCCGTACCGATTTGCACCATATCTTCCCTGTGGACGGTTGGGTCAACAACAAACGAGCCAACTTTGCCTTTGGTGAAGTTGGGTCGGCTTCGTGGACTTCTCAAAACGGCTCAAAACTAGGCTCATGCAAGACTCCTGGCTTTTCGGGGACGGTTTTTGAGCCTATCGACGAATACAAAGGCGACTTTGCCCGTGCCATCATGTACATGAGTGTGCGTTACTACACCGAGGATGGCAGCTGGAGCTCAAGCGACATGACCACCAAATCGGAAATCCAGCCTTGGGCCATCGATTTGCTGTTGCGTTGGAATGAGCAGGACCCTGTGAGCGACAAGGAAAAAGAACGCAATGAAGCCATTTATAACGATTATCAGTACAACCGCAACCCCTTTGTCGACCATCCGGAATATGCCCGCATGATTTGGGATCCGTCATGGAGCATCGCAGAAGAAGGGAATGAGGCGGTTTATCTTTTCCCCAATCCCGTTGAGCGCGGACAGACGCTGCACATCAGTGGCAACTGTGACACCTTTGACGCTGTCGCGCTTTGTGATTTGTGCGGTCGCACCCTTATGAAGGCTTCTGGCCATGCCGTCGGCGAATTCACGGTGACCTTGCCCGCCGATTTGGCGAAAGGCTGCTACATCGTCAAATTGATGCGCAATGGGTGTGTGGTGAAATATGAAAAATTGATGGTAAAATGATGTGTGTCGTAGAGACGTACGGCCGTACGCCTCTACATACATCACATCATTTTCTTGTGTCTGAAATAGATATAGAATCCAGTGGCGACCAAGGCCATAAATCCCATGATGGCCCAAAACGCCCAGGCCTTGTCTTGGAAAGGCAGTCCGACGTTCATGCCATAGAGACCTGTGATGAAGGTCAAAGGCAGGATGATAGTCGACACGAGGGTCAGGATCTTCATCGTCTCGTTGGTCTTGTTGGTCTGCATTGAGTCGAAAGTCATGGAGAGGCCTTCAATCAATTCCTCGTAGTCCTCTGTCATATCCCATACCTTCTGCAGATAGTCGAGGATGTTGCCCCAGTAGTCTTCCATGTACTCCACATCGTCGGTGAAGCCAGTAACCTTACCTGTTTCAAACAAGTGGAAGAGTCGCAACTGCGGCTTGAAGATGGTGTTGATGAGGATGAGGTTCTTTCGTGTCACGCTGATGCGCTCGATGATCTTCACCTGTTTCTCCTGCAGCAACTCGCGGTTGATTAACTCAACGTCCAAACCGACCTTGCGCAGCAGATACACTGATTCGGTCATCAGCTTCTCAAGGATACGGTAGAGCAGTATGTCGGAGTTACGGAAGTTCATCTCCTCGCCGTTCTGGATGCGCTCCTCGTATTCCTCGAAGAGTTGCGACACGCCCCAAGGGTTCTTCTCAATGGAGATGATGTAGTCCTTGCCCCAGAAAATCTTCACCTCCTTGATTTTCACGAACTTGTTTTGGCGGTCGAAGTTGGGGAAATGAAGGATGAGGAAATAATAGTCGTCGTAGATGTCGATTTTCGGGCGTTGGTTGACGGATTTGCAGTCTTCGATGTCCAAAGGGTGGAAATGAAATCGGTCTTTCAGGAATTCAAAGTCTTCTTCCGTTGGGTTATTGAGATGACGCCAAGTCAAGTTACCGATTTTCAGGCTGTTCATCATAGGCCTTTCCCCCTTTCTTTTAAAGTGAATACTCTGTTTACATCGGCGCAAAAATTGATTCGCGCCGCGAAAATAGTGTTTTTTGTTGAAAAGATGGGAAAAAAACCGCAAATTATTTCCACTCAAAGGTATTAATCAAGTGGTCGATGTCTTCGCGGATGAAGTTGATGACGGGCTGCATCGAGTCGTTGTTAGGCTGGAAATTGAAGTATAAGGCACCACGGACGAAGTTCTTTGTGCTGTCGGTAAGATAAAACTGCATCGGGGTGGCCACACCTTTGCCGTCCATCTCGATAAAAAGGCCGTAAACATGGTGTTCCTCGTTGACAATTAGACTGTCGCGTACGCCGTTGGCCTTTTGTAGGTGTTTTGTCACCATTGAGTGTACATCTTCCAGGTAATTGGATAAGTTGCCATTCACGGGCTTGTGTGTCAGATGAATGGAGCCTTTGAATTGCGGCATCTCGATGTTGACCCAGTTTTTTTCGTTGGGTGAATAGGGATCGGGGGTGACAAGGGCATATTGCGGGCACTCAAAGCTATAGCGCTCAATCGTGTCGACTTGGGTATAGCCTTTTTCGGGCAGGTCGATGCGGAAATAACCACGCGGCTTAGGCAAGTAGTTTGGCTCGCGGTCGCAGGAAATGGCGATGAGCACAATAGCAAGCGCCACAAACAATATGGATGGTCTATTCTTCATCAAAAACAACTTTTACTTCTTTGATGCGTTTGGTGTCGGCATCGGTGATTTCCATGTGGAACTTCTCAAAATTGAACTTGAAACCAATCTCAGGGATGCGCCCTTCGATTTCGAGGATGAGTCCGGCCAAGGTGTCGGCTTCACCCTGCATGGGCTCGAAATAGCCTTCATCGACGCCAAACACTTTACAGAAGTCGACAATACTGGTCTGAGCTTTAAAGAGATAGGAACCGTCTTCAAGCTTCTTATAGTGTTCTTCCACATTGGCCTCGTCGAATTCGTCGTTGATTTCGCCTACAATTTCTTCGATGACGTCTTCCATGGTGATGAGTCCCGAAGTGCCGCCGTATTCATCAACAACAATGGCAATATGGATTTTTTTCTCGCGGAAGTCTTGGAAAAGGTCATTGATTTTGCGGTTTTCAGGCACATAAAACGCAGGTCGGATGAGCTTCTGCCATTCGTATGACTCGGCATCGAGATAGGGGAGAAGGTCTTTCACATAAAGGATGCCTTCCACCTTGTCCAAAGTCTCGTCGTAGACGGGAATCCTCGAGAAACCGCTTTTGATGACGATGGCCAACATGGTGGCAAAATCCATATCTTTTTCGACCCCGATGATGTCGACACGTGGAATCATCACATTGCTCACCTCTTTCTCGCTAAACGAGGCGATGCCTTTCAGCATCTGTTTCTCTTCAAGCGGAGTCGATTCTTCGGTGGCGATTTCCACGGCGGTGGAGAGGTCCTCCATTGAAATCTCGCCTTTCTTCTTCTCCAAGTGCTTGTCCATAAACGAAGTGGAGTTGACCAGCAGCTTGCTCAAGGGCTTGAACAATCCGATGAGGAAACGCAAAGGCCGTGCCATGAAACGAGCCACTTTGACGGGACGCTTGCTGGCATAGATTTTCGGCGTGATTTCGCCCACGATGAGGATCAATGAGGTAACAATCACCACTTCCAACAGGAAAGCCGCCACGGGATGGTTCGCCATGTCAAATAGTTGCGCCATGATATATGTGGCCAGCAAGGTGATGGTGACGTTGACAAAGTTGTTGCCAATCAAGATGGTGGCAAGCAAAGTCTTTGGCACCTCACGCAATTTGAGCACCAATTGGCTTTTCGCATCATTGCGCGATTCCAAGTCGTCGATGTCGGCAGGCTGTAGGGAGAAAAACGCCGTCTCGCTGCTCGAAATCAGAGCCGAAGCGATGAGGAGCAGGCACAATATAACCAATCCAATGATGGCGTTGACGGTAAATCCAGTGAAGAAGTTGTTTGAAACAACGGTGAGGAGTCCTATGAGAGGGTCAGGGTCGGGTGTTTCCAAAGCAGTGTGTTTTATGGTGCGGACCAAGTCCGTACTGTGTTTTGCGCGGCAAAATTAGTGAATTATTCTGACATACGCGTAATAAATCATCTCAGAACGGCAAATCGTTCTCTGGCTCGCCGCCTTGGAACGGGTCTGGATGCTCTGATACTGAGGGAATTGGGCTGTAACCTGTAGGCTGCTCTCCCGTGTAGGGCTGACCGTAAGACGACTGCTGTACGGGGCGTGCTGGCGCCAGTTGCATCATCTTGTCGGCGTTCACCTCAGTGACATAGCGCACGATGCCCTGTTGGTCAGTGTATTGACGCGTCTTCAGTTTACCTTCAACATACATCAAGTCGCCTTTCGAATAGTTGCGGCGGCCTTCAGCGATATCGTTGGCGAGATTGCCATACACCACGATGTTGTGCCAGTCGGTCTGTTCCACCCAGTTGTTGTCGCGGTCGCGGTAACGTTCTGAGGTGGCCATGGTGACCGAGATTTTCTTGTTGCCGTTTTCAAATGTGGTTACTTCAGGGGTCTTCCCAAGTCGGCCTATGAGGATGACTTTGTTTAAACTTGCCATAGTGTAGTTTTTTAATTGTTTAAGTATAAGTCGATTAAGCGAGGAATGGGAAAACTGCCCAATTCCGTTTCATGCGCCAAAAATAAATCTTTTGTTTGAATCTGCAACAATTCTTGTTCAAGTTTTATTTCGATGAATTGTGCGAGAATGGTGCGATGGGTCAGTTTGTGGGTAAGGACAGGGGAGACTTTGATGATAGTAAATATTTCGTTATCAATAAATTGCTTGAATTCTTTTGAAGCTATGATTTCTTCAACATCCATTGGTTTTGAAGTTTCAATACAAGGGAAGTCATAGAGGTTTTTCCAAATGTCGTTGTCGCTACGCTTGTGGAGATATACGCTGCCGTTGATTCTGAGAACCAAATAGTTGAAATATCTCGTCGTTACTTTTGTTTTGGCCAGTTTCACAGGCCTTTGCATCACGGTTTGGTGCTCAAAGGCAAGACATTGGGCTTGCAATGGACACAGCATGCAGTTGGGGTTCTTAGGTGTGCAGTGCAGGGCACCGAATTCCATCATGGCTTGGTTGTGTAGTCCAGGTTGATTGCGGTTGAGCAATTCATCGGCGAGTAAGGCAAACTGTTTTTGGCCTTCATTATTATTAATAGGTGTGTTAATGTCGAAGAGACGGGCCAAGACACGATAAACATTGCCATCGACTACGGCATAGGGCAGATTGAAGGCGATGGAAGCGATGGCTGCAGCAGTGTATTCGCCGATGCCTTGAAGCTGTTTGAGTTGTTCAAAATCAGCTGGAAACTGTCCCCCATATTGCTCCATGACTTGCTTGGCGCATTTGTGCAGGTTGCGGGCACGCGAGTAGTAGCCAAGTCCCTGCCACATCTTCAGCACTTCCTCTTCTGAGGCTTGGGCGAGGTCAGGGACGGTGGGCCATTTCTCGACAAAACGAAGATAATAATCCATGCCTTGGTTGACGCGTGTCTGTTGCAGGATGATTTCCGAAAGCCAGACTTGATAGGGAGTCGGGGCATTCCGCCAAGGCAGGTCGCGTCGGTTTTTGTCATACCAATTAATTAAGGTGTCTTGTATGATGGCCATCTTTATTTCTGTTGCGAAATTCTTTATTTATAACTCATTAGAAGAAAAAATTTGAAATAATTAGGTCTTCGTATTAAAAATGTTCGTACCTTTGCCGCAAATTTACAACAAACATAACAATTAACCATAAAATAAGTAAAAAAATGACTAAAGCAGAAATCGTTGCTGAAATCGCAAGCAAGACCGGCATTGAGAAAGGTGCTGTCCAGAATGTTGTTGAGAATTTCATGGAAGTTGTGAAGAACGCCATGGCCAAGGGTGAAAACGTGTATCTGAGAGGCTTCGGTAGCTTCATCATCAAGACGAGAGCTGAGAAGACCGGCCGTAATATTGGCAAGAACATCGCCATCACCATCCCGGCCCACAAGATTCCGGCCTTCAAGCCTGCTAAGACCTTCATGAACGCTGTCAAGTAAGATAAACAACTGAAAAATTTCATACTATGCCAAACGGTAAAAAACACAAAAGACACAAAATGTCGACCCACAAGCGCAAAAAACGCTTGAGAAAGGACAGACACAAGAAGAAATAAGCTCTTCTTGAGCCTAAACACAGCAATAACACAGCATTGGCTCAGACCATTGTTGTGTTATTGTTTTATCAATCAAAACGTTAACCCCAAAGTAAAAACACTATGTCTGAAGAACAACAGCAAGAGGTTGTGGTAGAACAGAAGACTGTAGTGCGCGACTTGGTCATCAATTCGCACGCTTCGGAGGTTGACATCGCTCTTCTGGAAGACAACACGCTTGTCGAACTTCACAGAGAGAAGACCAACAACCAGTTTGCGGTTGGAGACGTCTATTTGGGCAGGGTGAAGAAGATTTTGCCTGGCCTCAACGCGGCCTTTGTTGATGTGGGCTACCCTAAGGAGGCTTTTTTGCATTATCTCGACCTTGGTTTACAGGCTAGCTCACTGATCAAGTACAAGAAGATGATCATGGCCAATGATGATGTGGCCATGGACAAGTTCAAGCTTGAAGGCGACCTGCCCAAGAACGGCAAAATTGGCGATTGGCTTACCGTGGGTGACCTGTTGCCAGTGCAGATCGCCAAAGAACCTATCCACACCAAAGGACCGAGAATCACCGCCGAGATTTCCTTCGCGGGCCGTTATCTCGTCCTTGTCCCCTTCTCCAACCGTATCTCGGTATCACAAAAAATCCGCAGCAGCGAAGAGCGCAATCGTCTCAGAAGGCTGATTCAAAGCATTAAACCTGCCAATTATGGCGTCATCATCCGGACTATTGCCGAAGGCAAGAAAGTAGCCGAACTCGATGCAGACCTTAGGTCGCTCATCGACAAGTGGGAACAGTGCATCATAGAGATGAAAAAGATGACAACCTTTGGCAGGATGGTCAGCGAGATGGACCAAACCAGCGTCATGCTGCGCGATTTACTCAACGAGTCGTTCAACAATATCCATGTGAACGATGAGAAACTCTATGAAGAGATCCAGAAAAACATCAGTGCCTTCGCACCGCAAAAGGTTGATATTGTGCAACTTTACAAAGGAAAAGAGCCCATCTTTGATTTCTTTAACGTTACCAAGCAAATCAAAGGCTTTTTCGGTCGCGTGGTCACCATCAAAAACGGTGTTTACCTCATCATTGAACACACCGAGGCTATGCACGTCATCGACGTGAACAGCGGACATCGGGTGAACAAGGAGAATTCGCAGGAAGACAACGCTTTCCAAGTCAACGTTGAAGCCGCCAAAGAGATCGCGCGTCAGTTGCGTCTGCGCGACATGGGCGGAATCATCATTGTCGACTTCATCGACATGCACGAAGCCAAACACCGCAAGGACTTGT
The DNA here is from genome assembly GCA_017651645.1 of Bacteroidales bacterium. The sequence goes on along the minus strand of JAGCCO010000003.1, from coordinate 18,046 downwards.
TTGATGCCTTGGTCGAAGCCATGTCGCACGACCGAGCCAAACACTCCATCCTTCCCCCGACAAAGTTTGGCCTCATCCAAATCACACGTCAGCGCGTGCGTCCCGAGACAGAGGTGCAGGTGCAGGAGAAATGCCCTGTGTGCGCTGGTGAAGGCAAGATCCGCCCCGCCATCCTTTTCATTGACGAAATCGAAAACCATCTCAAGTACCTCATGGTCGACCAAAACGAGAACCACTTGACCCTGCAGGTGCATCCCTTCATCTATGCCTACCTCTGCATAGATGGCTTGTTTTCGTTGCGTCGCAAATGGATGAAGAAATACGGCAAGAAATTCAAGGTGCAGTCGATGCCCGAATTCCACATGCTGCAGTACAACTTCCAGAACGCCAACGGCGACGACATTAAGCTCTAATAGGATGTTCCTGAGCTTGTCGAAGGAAGCCACTGCCACAAAAACCTCGAAAAAACCCGCTTAACGAAGCGGGTTTTTTCTTATTTTTGCACCCAATTAATTGACAACAGAACAACTGAACAACCGAATAACTGATAACTGATGAAAGACATCGTTTTAAGCGGCATACGCCCCACTGGAAACCTCCATCTCGGCAACTATTATGGCGCTGTGCGCAGCTTCGTGAAGATGCAGGAAGACTACAACTGCTATTTCTTCATCGCCGACTGGCACTCGCTGACTACACACCCTACGCCAGAAAACATACAGAAATCGGCTCGTACCATCTTGGCCGAATACCTTGCTTGCGGCATTGACCCCGAAAAGGCCACCATCTATATCCAGAGCGACGTGCCGGAGACCATCGAGTTGTATCTCTATTTCAACATGAACGCCTATATCGGCGAGCTGGGTCGCGTGACGACCTTCAAGGAGAAAGCACGTCAACAGCCTGATAATGTGAACGCTGGCTTGTTTACCTATCCCACGCTGATGGCTGCCGACATCCTGCAACACCGTGCCAAATGGGTGCCTGTGGGTAAGGACCAGGAGCAGAACATGGAGATGGCCCGCAAGTGCGCTCGCCGCTTCAACAACATCTATAAGGTGGAGTTCTTCCCCGAGCCGCAGAACTATTACTTCGGCGGCGACGCCATCAAGGTGCCGGGACTGGACGGCAGCGGTAAGATGGGCAAGAGCGATGGTAACTGCATCTACCTCTTCGAGGACGAGAAGACCATGCGCAAGAAGGTGATGCGTGCCGTCACCGACAGCGGCCCGACCGAGCCCAACAGCCCCAAACCGGAAGTGATTCAGAACCTCTTTACCATGATGAACATCGTCAGCGAGCCCGAAACGGTGAAGTACTTCGACGAAAAGTGGAACGATTGCTCTATCCGCTATGGTGACATGAAGAAACAACTGGCCGATGACCTGGAGAAGGCCGTAGCTCCCATCCGTGAGCGCATCAAGGAGTTCTCAAGTGACGAGGCTCGCCTTGACCGTATCGCTCGCATGGGTGCCGAGAAGGCCCGTGAGAGCGCGTCGAAGACGCTTAACGAAGTGAGGAAGATCATTGGATTTAGACAATACTAAACTGTTTCAGTGAAATAATAACATCAAAATAAATTAAACAATCCTATTTTTATAGACAATGAAGAAAACGACTTTACTTCTTATGGCTTGTGTCATGATGGGCATCGGTGCGTTTGCCCAGACCCGACCTGAAAGAGCCTTGTACTTGAACATGGGAGCTAGCCGTGGCATCGCCAATTCCTACGACAACGGCACGGTTCCATTCTTCATCCCGGGCGTTTCCAACATCCAGACCACTGGTGCCACGTATGAATGGAAACGCTATGAGACAAATCTCGAGTTCCGTAACATCAACACCACTTTGATCGATCCGAGTGGCACTGACCTGAATTATGACATCAACTACGACCTCCTCTATCGTGTCCATGATTCGAAGAGCGGCCGTTGGCACCAATGGGTCGGTGGTGATATCGATGCTTTTGCCGACATTCGCCAGATTCCCGACCTGCAGAATGCATCGACCAACCTTTCCCTCATGGGCAGCCTTGGTCTTGTATGGAAAGCTGAATACGATTTCGCCTATAACAAAGACAAGACCCACAATTGGTTGACCGCCTACAGCAAGGTGAATCTGCCTCTGATGGGCGTCGTCAACCGTCCTGACTTTTCCTATGTGGGTGATGGCATCGGCATGACTAGCACTTTTGAAATCCTTATGGCCGAGCACCACACTTTTGTCAAGTTCTTCCCTGGTTGCAACACCGACCTGGGTCTGCGCCTCAACTTCAAGAACGGCAATCGCATCGCCTTCAACTACCGTTGGGACTTCGTCACCACGGGTCACAAGGACGTCTACAACTACGTCAATGCCCTTCATAGCTTCAACACCACCTTTATGTTCAACCTTTTTAGAAAATAACCGTTATGAAAAATATTCGTACCATAGTTTTCTGTCTTCTGGCACTCGCTTTTGCCTCTTGTGAGCGTGTTGTTTCCGACAAAGACGCTCCCGACAATCCGGTCAATGTGTTCGAATACCTCTGGAATAAAGTGGATACGCAGTATGCCTTCTTCGACATCAAAGGCATTGACTGGGACTCTATCCACGAGGTCTACCGCCCCATGGTGTATGACGAGATGACCGATGACAGCCTGTTCAACGTCTGCGCAGCCATGATCAACACGTTGAAGGATGGCCACACTAACCTTTGGTGTAACTTCAACGTCTCGCATAGCGACTCCTTGTTCTATTTGATGATGGAAGGCAGCCAATTGGATGCCAATGTCGTGGCCGCCAACTATCTGACACCTTACGGTTACACCACGGGCAGCTTAAAACACAATTTCATCCGAAACGGCGAAGTGGCTTACATCCGTTATGGCTCGTTCAGCAGTGACATCAGCGATGCCGACCTGCTGTTTGTCATGGACCGCTACAAGGACTGCAAAGGTTTGATTCTCGACCTTCGCGACAATGGTGGTGGATCAACAGCCAACTTGAACAAACTACTCAGCATCTTCGACAACCATGGCCAAGAATTGTTCAAGTCACAAATCAAGTCGGGTCCGGGTCACGACGAGTTCACTGACTACCGTACCGTGTATGCTGCCGATAGCAGTTTCTTGGGCAAGGACAAGCCTTACACCAAGCCTGTGGCCGTGTTGGTTGACCGTGGTTCATACAGCGCCACTTCTTTCTTCTCGGTGGCCACCCAAGCTTACGACAACATCAAGTTGTATGGTGATTACACCGGTGGCGGCTTGGGCATGCCTAACGGCGGTTCGCTGCCCAACGGCTGGACCTATCGTTTTAGCATCACCCGTACCATCGCCCTTGATGGCGGTAACTATGAGAACGGTGTCCCGCCCGATGTGCGCATCCTTCTTGACCGCAACTTGACCGCCCAAGGCATCGACAACATCATCGAGACCGCAGCGGACTGGATCGTGCAATAAAATCTAACAGTCAAAAGAATAATCCCCGAGGCAACCTCGGGGATTTGTGATTTTTTTCAGCTCAAATGGGAGACTTTATCACATACGAAAAAATACCAGAACGCGCGGTGCTCATCGCCGTGGCTTCGAAGAAGCAAACCCGCGAGCGCACGGAGGAATATCTCGACGAGTTGGCTTTCCTGCTGGAGACGGCGGGCGGCGTGCCTGTAGCCCGTTTCGTGCAGGCCATGGACCATCCGAGCAGCGTGACCTATCTCGGTTCGGGTAAGCTGGAGGAGATTCATCAGTACATCAAGGCGGAGAATATCGAGATTGCCGTCATCGACGACGAATTGAGTGCCACGCAGGCCCGTAACATGGAGCAGGCGCTGGAATGCCGTGTCCTTGACCGCACGAGCTTAATTCTCGACATTTTTGCCTCCAATGCCCATACGGCACACGCTAAAGCGCAGGTGGAACTGGCCCAATACCAATATCTTCTACCGCGCCTGACCCGTATGTGGACCCACTTGGAACGTCAACGTGGTGGTATCGGTATGCGCGGTCCCGGTGAGACCCAGATCGAGACCGACCGCCGATTAATCCTCGACCGTATCGCTCTGTTGAAAGAGAAACTGAAGGATATCGACAAGCAGAAGACCGTGCAGCGCAAGAACCGTGGCAAGTTGGTGCGTGTGGCTTTGGTGGGCTATACCAATGTCGGCAAATCCACCATCATGAACTTGTTGAGCAAGTCGGAGGTCTATACCGAAAACAAACTTTTTGCCACGCTTGATACCACGGTGCGCAAGGTGGTGGTGGAAAATCTGCCGTTCCTATTGTCTGACACTGTTGGTTTCATCCGCAAGTTGCCGCATCATCTCGTGGAGTCGTTCAAGAGCACTTTGGACGAGGTGCGCGAGTCGGACATCCTGCTGCATGTGGTCGACATCTCGCATCCCGACTTTGAGGCTCAGATGGAGGTCGTTAACCAGACCTTGGCCGAGTTGGGCTGTGCCGACAAGAAGACCATTGTCGTCTTCAACAAGACCGATGCCTATACTTGGGAGGAGAAAGACCCCGACGACCTGACGCCGCCCACCAAGCGCAACGTCTCCTACGAGGAGCTGAAGCAGACCTGGATGGCCAAGATGAACGAGAACTGCATCTTCATCTCCGCCAAGAACCGCGACAACTATCAGGAATTTAGAGATTTGCTTTACAAGGAAATCCGCGATATGCACGCGATTCGGTATCCTTACGATAATTTCCTCTATTAACCCTCCTCCCCAACCCCTAACCCTATAATTTTCAATTCTCAATTGTCAATTATCAATTCCTAATGTATCTCATCGACACCCATACCCATGTCTATGACCACCAGTTCGACCTCGACCGTGATGCGGCCATGCAGCGCGCATTGGATGCTAGTGTGGGCATGATGCTCCTGCCCAATGTGGATGCTTCCACCATTGCTCCGATGCTTGAATTACACGAGCATTATCCCGACTGCACCCGCGTGATGATGGGCTTGCAGCCCGAAGAAGTCAAGGAAGATTATATGGAAGTGCTTTCTCAAATGGAGAAAGAGCTGGAGCGCGGCATTTATGTCGGAGTAGGGGAGGTCGGCCTGGATTTCTATTGGGATGCGACCTACGAAAAGCAACAATTCGATGCATTTGAAACCCAATTGGACTGGGCCAAACAACTCCATCTGCCGCTTTCCATTCATTGTCGCAATGCTTTCGACAAAATGGTAAAGATTCTTGAAAGGAAACAGGATGGTGGTCTGCGTGGCATCATGCACTGCTTTACTGGCACTGAAGAGGAAGCTAAAGTCTATCTTGAATTGGGCTTCCATCTCGGCTTAGGTGGTGTGATCACATACAAAAACTGTGGTGTGAAAGAGTATCTTCCCAATCTGCCCTTTGATAGAATCGTTTTGGAAACTGATGCACCCTATTTGTCTCCTGTTCCATGCCGAGGCAAACGCAATGAGCCTGCTTTCTTGGTACATACGGCTCAGAAAATTGCCGAAATCATGCAGGTCTCTATCAAAGACATTGTTGGGATTACCTCGTCAAATGCGAGGATGCTTTTCGGAATAGCTTAAAGATTCAGAAAAAGCAATAAAAAAAGCCTAACAATCGTCAGGCTTTCTAATACTAGTGTCACAAATGATTACGGTTATTTTACAAGATCAACCACGACACGACGGTCGTATTCAGTCGGGTCGAGTTCCTTGATTCCACCAATCGGTATAATGATGATTTTGTCTTCTGGGAAGCCCATCTTCATGAGTTCCGTCATGATTTTCCTACAACGGTTTTCTGACAAAGTCTGGTTATAGGAGGCGGTGGCTGTAGCACTGTCGCAAGATCCTCTCAAACGAATCTTGTAATTGTTTTCTGTGGCCACATTGGCAATTTCTCTCAAATTGACCAAGTCTCTATTCGACATCAATTGATAAGAATCACGATGGAAGAAAATGGAGAACGGGTAACTGACCAGTTCGTTGATGAAGACAATGGCAGTATCATGATCGCAGGGTGGCTCAGGCTCGCACAATGTGGTTTCAGGCTCATACAATTCATAAATTCTACTAAAGTAATAAGTAAGGCCTAAAGCGGCAGAATACATGTTATCAAATCTCTTTGGCCTGATATGGTGTTCGTTTTCAGTAAAGAAGGCGGGACCGCCATCTTCATATTCATGAGTCCAAGAATCTATAGTCCATCTGTATAAATTCCATCTGATGTCAAGGTTGAGGTCAAAATGATCACCAAGTTTGAAATTATTAAGCAAACCACCACCCAATGATAATTCAAAGTTGGTACCGTCGATCTTTGTAAGGTCGTACCCGTTGTCATAATTCATGTAATAAATGATGTTCTGAGTAAGGAACATGCGGCTGGAAGTCAATGCGCCACCGGCACTAGCATATAACACAGGTGTCCAAATCCTGTTAGGGTTATAATATCCTTGGAAGAAGTCAATCGGACTTACCATGAATTGTGCCGATAAACTTTGGTAATGCATTGAAGTTTTGTAGACTTCCATACCATTAACAGTTTCCACAACTTCAGGATTATCGCCATAAAGGAATTGAATATGAGAAATATTAGGGTGTCTTCCGTTGATAAAACTACTGATTACAGTGTTGTCGTATGACAATCTCACGGCAGTCTTGTGGTTGATCCATTTTCCGAAATTGGCAGTTACACCAAAATGTGGTTGATCCCAGTACACTTTGGTGTAGCTGTTGGTAAAACTCTCTGGCATTCTCATACTTCCCTGCCACCAATTAACTGTTGCATCCGCTGAAATAAACCAATTCCTTCGCCATCTGGTTGTCAAATACCTAACGGAATCAACATGTCCATCAGCTATCACAGACGAAGTAATAGCCACCAAAGTGATAATTGTGAGAAATACTTTCTTCATATTTACTTATTATTGAATCCTTTATAATAAACTATCAAATATCAGTTTCAATCTGCAAAAATACTATTTTTTTCTTACTTGAGAGAAAAAAAGTAAAAAAAGAGCATTTTTTTTAAAAATATTGAATGCTGATCTATTTTGCCAGTCTTTCCAAGGTGTTTAAAACAAGTTTTTTTACATACGGATGATAGTCAGTAGCGAATTTTTCAGTCACACGATTGGCTACGACCACACAGATAGTCAAACAATTGTGTCCCATCATCTTGCCGAGACCATAAAGCGCCGACGACTCCATCTCAAAATTGCACACACGCCAGCCTTGATATTCGAAAGCTTCAATCTTGCGATTGTTTTCCGGATAGGTGAGATGCATCCTTAGGGTTCGGCCTTGTGGTCCGTAGAATCCTGGTGCTGTGGCTGTTAAGCCTTGATAATAACCTTGAGCCAGACGGTCAAAAAGTTCCTTTGAGCCTTCAACGACATAGGGAAGAGGCAAGTTTTTCGGGTAATTCATCTGCTCAATGAAGGCATCGCGGAAAGCGATTTCGTTCACTTCTTTGTGTTTCTCATAGAAATAAAGCAAACCGTCCAATCCGATGGCATAACGAGTGGCCACATAGTTGTCCTCTACTTCAATTTCAGGTTGAAGAGCACCACAAGTGCCAAGGCGGATGAGGTTCAAGGAGCGATGTTCTTCCTTGGGCATCCTTGTTTTCAGGTCGATGTTGGCCAAAGCATCAAGTTCGTTCATCACGATGTCAAGGTTGTCGGTACCCATGCCAGTGCTGAGCACGGTAATGCGCTTGCCGTTGAAATATCCAGTGCGGGTGACAAGCTCGCGGTTTTGGCGTGCCACCTCAATCTTGTCGAAGAACGAGGCAATCATCTCGACGCGACCGGGGTCGCCGACCAAGATGACATCGTCGGCCAGCTGGTCGGGATGCAGGTTCAAATGGTATATCGCGCCCTCATTGTTGAGGACAAGTTGTGATGCAGGGATAGGTTGATTCATATCTTTTTCATTTTGAGGCTGCAAAGATACGAAATAATTTGAAATGACGTTTTTTTCGTGATAATAGTCGAAAAATGGCCTATCTTTGCGCAAATTTGAAACGAAATGAAAGAAATAATCATAAAAAATATCTCAATTGGCGATGAATTGCTTATTGGACAGGTGATTAACACAAATGCAGCATGGCTCGGTGAACAATTATCGGATGCAGGTTTTCAGCTGGATTCCACCCTGACCATCGGTGATTCCGAAAAGGCCATCCTTGATGCCTTCAATGCCTGCATGGATTCCGACCTCGTTTTGGTCACGGGAGGGCTGGGTCCTACGGCCGACGACATCACCAAACCGACAGTATGCAAGTTCTTTAATACCGAGTTGGAATTTTGTCAGGCGGCCTACGACAACGTGGTCGCTCTATTCCAGCGTCGTGGCTTCCAAATGAGTGAGCGCAACCGCAGTCAGGCGATGCTGCCAAAGGCCTGTGAATATGTTCCAAACACATACGGCACGGCACCTTGTATGTGGCTGGAGAAAAACGGGGTGGTATTCGCGTTTATGCCTGGTGTGCCATTCGAGATGAAGGGCATTTTTAAAGATGAGCTACTGCCACGCATCAAGCAACGCTTTCATTCGGTGCCCTATGAGAAGCGTGTCATCATGACTACAGGCATTGGTGAGTCGTTTCTGGCCGATAAGATTAAGGATTGGGAAGACGCTTTGCCCAGTTTTCTTTCTTTGGCCTATCTGCCCCAGTATGGCATGGTACGGTTGCGTCTAAGCGGCAGACACGAGAATGCCGATTTGCTTCACGCGACTTTGGACGACCAAGTCGCCAAATTAACCCGACTGATTCCCGAGTACATTTTTGCCATGCAGGACCAACCCATCGAGCGTACGGTTTTCGACATGCTTCTAGATAAAAACATGACTTATGCCTCGGCGGAGAGTTGTACGGGAGGCAACATTGCCCATGTTATCACACTGATACCAGGTAGTTCTGATGTGTTCAAAGGGACGGCGGTCACCTATGCCACACCGATGAAGACGAAAGTGTTAGGCGTGCCAGCCGAGATGATAGAGAAGCATGGCGTTGTGAGCCAGCAAGTCGTTGAAAGCATGGCTGTTGGCGTCCGCAATCTGATGGAAGCCGACTTCGGTGTTGCCACGACAGGTGTTGCTGGTCCGAGTGGTGGCACGGAGGAAAACCCCGTTGGAACAGTGTGGATTGGTGTGGCCTCGCCTTTAGGTGTTGTTTCCAAGCGTTTCAACTTCGGCAAAGACCGCGAGAACGTCATCAACCGCGCCACGATTGCAGCGTATGATATGCTAAGACAAGAATTAATCAGATAACCATGAAAACCATAGCAAAAACCTTATTTCTACTCAGCCTCATCTTGGTCATGGCTGCCTGCCAGGAGCCAGTGCCAGCTTACAAATGGAAGCTGGATGTCAAGCCAGAGCCATACGAACTCGAGTTTGAACGTTACGAGGAAGTGCTCTTTAACTTGGATACCACCGATTTCCAAGCGGAACTGATGAAGATACAAGGCCGCTACCGCGTGTTTCTCAGTGGCGACCTCAACAATTTTGAGGCAGTGCAATACTTAAAGGACTTTGCCACCGATCCTTTCAGCATCGCCTTGTATCAAAAGGTGAAAGCCGCTTTCCCCGACTTAAAGGAGGTGGAGCCTTTGGTCGAAGAGGTGTTTGCACATTTCCATCTCTATTATCCTGACATCGCGCTGCCTAAAAAGGTGTTTACTTGCATCACGGGTGTCCATCCTGACGAGCCGCCAATTCAAATCATCGACAACCAGCTGGTGATTTCATTGGATTGGTATCTCAACGATGAGGAGACCTACGACCAGATTGGCATGCCGAGATACATGTCGTTGCGCCGAAATGTTCCAACATTGGCCAAGGAATTGGCTGAGCAACTTTATATGTTTTATATCTACGAATGGCGCAAACAAGGACAGATTGTGGGTGAGATGGTGTTTTATGGTCGCCGCAATTTCTTCATCGAGGCCATGTGTCCCGAGTTGACCGACAGCACTTTGCTCGGCTATTCGTCGGACCAATGGCATTGGGCTGTGGAGAACGAAGGCCAGATGTGGGCCGACATTGTAGGCAACCGTCGTCTCTACGATGCAGGTCTGGATGCTTACATGATGTTCTTTGGCGATGGCCCCTTCACGCAGGCTTACAGCAACGATGCACCCTCGCGTTTGGGTGAGTTTTTCGGCCTGAACATCATCCGTTCTTATTTCTCAAATAATGAGGTTTCGCTCCAAAAATTGATGGAGAGGAAAGATTTGCAGGATATCTTCCAAGATTCGGGATACAAACCTAAGAAATAGTTGAGAGTTTAGAGTGTAGAGTTTAGAGTAGGGCTGTCACAAGGTTGCTGAGCTTGTCGAAGCATCGTGGTAGCCCTATTTTTATAATATTGATTAACAAATATATACCCGACAGCAAACGACAACAAACGACTACAGTCGACTACAAACGTTTGTTCAACGGCTTTTTCTTGACAAGGGTTGCATCTTTGCGGCATGAAACTTTAAACACTAAGAATCATGTTAGTAAAAACATTTGGATGTGCCCTTTTCGGCATCGAAGCCATTCAGGTCACCATTGAGGTGAACATCGACAGAGGTATCAACTTCTATCTGGTCGGTCTGCCCGACAACGCGGTCAAAGAAAGCCAGCAGCGTATTCAGGCCGCTATGATTAATTTAGGGTATTACTATCCTCACAAGAAAATCGTCATCAACATGGCACCCGCTGACATCCGCAAGGAGGGTTCGGCTTATGACTTGCCTATCGCCATCGGCATTATGGCGGCTTCGGAGCAAGTCAGCTCAGATTTGTTGGAGCAATTCATTATTATGGGGGAACTGTCTCTTGACGGCACGCTCAAACCCATCAAAGGTGCTTTGCCTATCGCCATCAAGGCAAAACAAGATGGTTTTAGGGGACTCATCGTACCTAAAGCCAATGCGCGCGAAGCCGCAGTGGTGGAGGGTTTGGATGTGTATGGCGCGGAAAACATTCATGATGTGGTGTCGGTCTTAAACGGTGAACTCCTTATTCAGCCTGTGACCGTCGACATGGCGGAGTCGTGGCAGGAAGTCAGTTTCGAATTCGATTTCAGCGACGTGAAAGGGCAGGAGAACATCAAGCGTGCCTTGGAGATCGCTGCCGCTGGCGGACACAACGTCATCCTCATTGGCCCACCAGGCAGCGGCAAGACCATGCTGGCCAAGCGGATGCCCACCATCCTGCCACCTTTGACCATAGCGGAAGCCTTGGAAACCACCAAGATCCATTCCGTTGCAGGACTGATTGGTCGCAATGCGGCCTTGGTCAGGACAAGGCCTTTCCGTAGCCCCCACCATACCATTAGTGATGCTGGCTTGGTGGGTGGCGGCACCTATCCACAGCCTGGGGAAATCTCGCTTGCCCATAATGGCGTGCTCTTTCTTGACGAACTGCCGGAGTTCAAGCGCACCGTGCTAGAAGTAATGAGGCAGCCGATGGAGGATAGGATCGTGACCATCTCGCGCGCCAAGATGACGGTCGACTTTCCTGCCAACTTCATGTTGGTGGCGGCGATGAATCCTTGTCCCTGTGGCTATTACAACCACCCCGATAAAGAATGTACTTGCAAGCCGGGCATGGTGCAGCAGTATTTGAATCGTATCAGTGGCCCTTTAATGGATCGCATCGACCTGCACGTCGAGGTCGTTCCTGTGGCCTATAAAGATTTGTCAGACAAGCATAGAGGCGAGTCGAGTGCAGTAGTGCGTGAGCGTGTCATCAAAGCGAGGAAAATTCAAGAGGAACGCTACGCCGAATATCCGACTATTCATGCCAACGCCCAGATGACTTCTCCGCTCATTCAGAAGTATTGCGATTTAGATGAAAACTGCCGCACCATCCTCAAAAATGCCATGAACCGCCTCGGGCTCTCGGCTCGCGCATACGATAGAATATTAAAGGTTTCCCGCACTATAGCCGACCTTGATGAAAGCGAGAACATTCAGACGGGACACCTCGCTGAAGCAATAAACTATCGCAGTCTTGACAGGGATAATTGGGGGAGTTGATAAAACTCAAGTTTTGACAGTTCAGAAAGATATTGTACCTTTGCAGCCCGAATTAAGCAATTGATTCTGGATTTTAACGAATTGAAAATCAGTATAAAATAATGAGTTTAAACATTTCAAAATTGAGAAACATCGGTATCGCTGCGCATATCGATGCTGGTAAGACTACGGTTTCGGAACGCATCCTGTTCTTCACGGGCGTCAACCGTAAGGTGGGTGAGACCCACGACGGCCAGGCCACCATGGACTTCATGAAACAGGAGCAGGAGCGCGGCATCACCATTGCCTCGGCGGCCATCACCGCCCACTGGAACGGATATCAGATCAACCTTATTGATACCCCCGGTCACGTCGACTTCACCGTCGAGGTGGAACGCTCGCTGCGTGTCATCGATGGTATGGTGGCAGTGTTTTGCGCCGTGGGTGGCGTGGAGCCCCAGTCGGAGACGGTGTGGAACCAAGCCGACAAATACCGCGTGCCCCGCATCGCCTTTGTCAACAAGATGGACCGCACGGGTGCCGACTTCCAAGAGGTGGTCAACCAGATGCATAAATACTTGGGCGCCAATGCCGTGCCGCTGCATCTCCCCATCGGAGCAGAGTCCGATTTTGAGGGTATGGTCGATCTGGTGCAGATGAATTCGGTGCGCTTCATCGAGAAGGAACGCATCGTGGGTCCCATCCCGGAAAACATGATGGAGCAGGCCCAGGAAGCTCGCCGCAACCTCATCGAGAAGGTCGCCGACCTCGACGACGAGATCGCCGAGCTCTACCTTGAGGATGCCGAAATCCCGACCGACAAACTGATGGCTGCCATCCGTCAGGCCACCATTAAACTGATGATGGTGCCGGTGCTCTGCGGTGCTGCCTATAAGAACAAAGGTATCCAGCTCCTTTTGGATGCCATCGTCGACTACCTGCCTTCGCCCAACGACTTGGGTGCCGTCATCGCACACGACCCCGCCAACGAGGAGAAGACCTACCGTCGCAACCCCTCCGAGAACGAGCCTTTCTCGGCCTTGGCCTTCAAGCTCATCAACGACCCGTATGTGGGCCAGCAGACCTTCATCCGCATCTTCAGCGGCAAATTGACCAACGGCATGAGCGTTTACAACACCAACAAACTGAAGAACGAGCGTGTGGGTCGTATCTTCCGCATTAAGGCGAAGGAACGCGAGGAAATCAACGAGGCAAGTGCAGGTGAAATCGTGGCTCTCGTGGGCATGAAATACACCAAGACGGGTGACACGCTCTGCGACGAAGAACAACCTATCTTGCTGGAATCCATCAATATCCCGCCGGCGGTCATCGAGATGAAGGTCAACCTCGACGACAAGAAGAACCGTAGTAAGCTGAGCGAGGCCTTGGCCAAGCTCTGCAATGAGGACCCGTCGTTCCACGCCCACTTCGACGAGGAGACGGAAGAGACCATCATCGCGGGCATGGGTGAGTTGCATCTGGAGATCATCGTCGACCGCCTGAAGGAAGAGTTCAAGGTGCCGGTCACAGTGGGCGCGCCTTCGGTGTCGTTCCGCGAGACCATCACTGCGCCGTTCGAGTGCAACTACCGCTATGTGAAGCAGACGGGCGGTAAGGGCCAGTTCGCCCACACCGTCATCCGCTTCGAGCCTAACCCGGGCGGCGGCTTCGAGTTCGTCGACATCACCAAGGGCGGAGTCATTCCAAAGGAATATATCCCCTCGGTGCAGAAAGGTCTGGCCGCAGCGATGAACAAAGGTCCTTTCGCTGGCTATCCCGTGGTGGACGTGAAGTGCGTCCTCGTCGATGGCAGCTCGCACCCCGTCGATTCCAGCGACATGGCCTTCCAACTCTGCGCCCAGATGTGTTTCAAGCAGGCCTTCCTGAAAGCCAGTCCCGTGCTGCTTGAGCCTGTGATGAAGGTCGAAATCAACACGCCCGACGACTACATCGGCAATGTGACGGGCGATGTCAACAAGCGCCGTGGTCGCATCGAGGCCATGCGTCGTTTCCGTAAGGGTTCGCAGAAGCTGGATGCCTTCGTTCCGCTGATGGAGATGTTCGGTTATGCCACCGCCTTGCGCAACCTCACCTCCGGCCGCGCCAACTACTCGATGGAGTTCCACCAGTACATGCCGACGCCGAAGGACAAGCAGGAAGAGATTGTCAAGATGCGGAACGAGAAAGAGTAGTTTTTATCAAGAATTAGAGAATGTTTTGGACGTTGCCTTTCGGCAGCGTCTTTTTTTTTGATTACACTTTTAGTGTTACACTTTTTGTGTAACACCTTTTGTGTAATTTGAAAATAATATATATCTTTGCAGCGTCAATATAAAAAATGCTGCTATGGATAATCCTTTTGTCATCAAAGCCTACGAGTCGAAAGACTTGTTTTGCGACCGTGAGGAAGAGTTGCAACTGATGTTGCGCAACTGCCTAAACCAGACCAATATGACCTTGATTTCGCGCCGAAGATTAGGGAAAACAGGGCTGATTTTTAGGTTGTTTGATGAAATAAAAGCGTCTTATCCTAACATTCAGACCGTGTATGTGGACATTTTTGCTTCGGACAATATTGACGGGTTCATCAAATTGTTTGCAGAGGCAGCATTAAACACTTTTCCTGAGAAGTCTACATTTGGCAAGCGGTTGGTGAACTACATCAAGTCATTTCGGCCTCAGGTTACTTACGATACGTTGACAGGTCAGCCCCAGTTGCAAATCGCTTATCAGACTGTCCAGGAAAAGGAATACACCCTGCGAGGCTTGTTCGAGTTCCTTGATGGCCAACACACCCCCATCGTCATCGCCATCGACGAGTTTCAACAAATCCGCGAATATCCCGAGAAAAACATGGAGGCCTTGTTGCGCACTTACATCCAGCAATGCAAAAACCTTATGTTCATCTTTAGTGGTAGTAAAAAGCACATCATGGCGGACATTTTCGGCAACGAGCGGAAGCCTTTCTATTCGAGCACGGCTTTTGTTTCGTTGGATAAAATTTCGGTCGAAAGTTATTCCGCATTCATTCGAAGGTTGTTTGAGAAAGGCAAAAGGACAATTACCGACGAAACTTTACAGTTCATCCTCGATTGGACGCAGCGGGTGACTTACTATACCCAACAGTTGTGCCATGCTATTTATGCCAACGGAAAGAAAACCATTGACTTGGCCGAAGTGAAAAGCACTTGCAATCAGTTGCTGAAACAAAATGAAGCCATTTATTTGCAATACCGCCAAATGTTGCCTGACAAGCAGTGGAATTATCTCATCGCTGTGGCCAAAGAGGGAAGTGTAAGGCAGATTACGGCTTCTGATTTTTTGAAGAGGAATCAGATTGCAGGTGCATCGGCATCGCGGCAGATGGCAGAAGCACTCACAGAAAAAGGTTTGCTTAATGCCGAGGCCACGCTTGAAGGAACGGTCTATTCCGTGGGCGATGTTTTCTTCTCCCATTGGCTCGAAAGACTATGATTTTTCATCCTTTTCTCAAAAAATCATAGGGACAAAATTTTGTCCATGCCAAAATTACATCATTGATTTCCAATGAAATAAAAACAGACAATCGAAAATCATAGGGACAAAATCCGGAGGCACCCTAAAAACCTCTTGACAAGCGTTTTTTCTGTATATTTTTGCGATGTGTTTCGGCCCTTCGACAGGCTCAGGGACCTTGGCTGTCACGTGAAGTTAAGGTGCCTGAGCCCGTCGAAGGCCCGACAGAAAAAAGTCAACCCCTATGAAAGCAACACTAAAATCACTCATCCTAACGACCCTCGCGCTCGGCGTGATGCTGTCCTCGTGCGACACACCCGCCAAACGCGTGCAGCAGGCGCGTGCCTTATATGAAGAAGGAACCGAACTGCGCCAGCAACGCCTCTCCGAAGAGGCCGCCGACCGTTTCCTGCAAGCCCTCACGCTGATGCAAGACTGTGAGCCAACCACCGAAAACCTACGCCTCGAAGGCCAACTCAAGGACAACCTCGGCGCGATGTACAACAAACACGGCCTCTTCGACGACGCCCTCAAGATGCACTGCGAAGCCATCGAGTGCTTCCGCCAAATCGGCGACTCCACCGCTGTGATGACTACGATGCGCAACTGTGGCCGCGTGGCGAATTCGCTGGAGCAGTTTGCCCAAGCCAAACATTACTATGACACTGCTTTCAGCATCGCCACCTTATTAGATGATAAGGCCATGCAGAGCGACATCTACCTTGAGATGGGGCGCGACTACTACCTGCCCGTGGGCAATTATCCCGAAGCCATGACTTGCGTTCGCCGTGCTTTGGAGGGCGAGCTTGACGACAACAACACCGATATCGCCAACATGACGATGGGTGTATTATATTACTACACAGATAACTACGCCGAAGCTAAGCCTTACCTCGAAGCCGCCCTCCGCAGCGAGCGTGCTGGGCTGAAGATGTCGGTGTATCAAACGCTCTACGCCATCGCCTACAACGAAGGCCATCTCGAGCAGGCCATGGAATACCAAGACCTCTTCACGCAAAATATGATGCAGGCCGACAAGGAACATGCCTCTGACAACCTGCAACGCCTCAAGGCCGAATACGAATTGAAGGCCCAGAAGAGCGAGATGGAGAGTCTGCTCCGCAATCGCAGCCTGAAGTTGTGGCTCATCATTGCCGCAGCGGTGATTGCGCTGTTGGTCATCGTGCTGATAGTGAGGAAGAAGGTGAGCGACCACAAATTGGCCGTGGAGCAGTTCCGCAGCCAGGTGGAGCGCGACCAAAACCGCATCCACGAGTTGGTGAGCGACATGGAGAACCTTATCCGCACCAATGACGACCTGCGCCGCGACCGTCAGACGCTCTCGCAGAAAGACCTGCTGATGACGAGCAAGATCATGGGGCGCAACAAGGTCTACACCACGGCGCAAGCCCTTGGCGACCAGGTGACTGCCGACACGATGAACTTCGCCCTCAGCGACGACGACTGGGCCGACTTCATCAGTCTCACCGACTTGGTGTACGACGGCTTCTCGCAGCGCCTCCTCGAACTTTATCCCAAACTCGGCAAGTGGGACGTGCGCATCTGTTGCCTCTCCAAGAACGGCTTCTCCAACCAGGTGATTTCCATCCTGTTGGACACCCAGACCGAGTCCTACTACAAGCGCAAGACCCGCATCAAACAGATGAAGATGGACCTCAGCGACGACAACCGCACATTTGAGGAAATTGTCAATGCGGTTTAATCACAAAACATACAAAACTTGCAAAACAATGAACAAGACCAAAGAAAAGCGTGTGGCGGCACCCAACCGGGTTGCCGCCGGAAAGCGGGCCAGTTGGCCGCTTTCCCCACCCTGCAAAAAGGGTTTTGAAGGTTTTGTGACAAAAATAGAAATACAAAGTAGTAACAATCAAATAATTAGACCTATGAAAAAGTTAGTTTTAACCTTAGCAATCCTGCTCGCTTTCGTCCTCGGCGGCGTGGCACAGCCAGACAGTTTCGCTCCCCAAGGCGCGGAGTGGTACTTCAATGTCGGCACTTTTATGAACAGCCCCATCACTTATTATCGGATGGCTGTGGAAGGCGACACCCTCATCCAAGGGCACACGTGCAGCATCATCACCCGACCGTTTTTTGGCGGCAACGGCGACGAGCAGTATGTCTATGAAGAAAACCGCAAGGTGTATTGGTACAACCAGATTTTGCAGGCCTTCACCACGCTTTACGACTTCGACGCCGAAGTGGGCGATACGTGGATTTGCGACATCGATTCCTGTTCTTTCGAGATTCAGGTACAATCCGTTGACGAGGTGACATGGGAAGACCATACCTATCGTGTGCAACATGTGTACGCCATAGGTGGAGACGAGTATTACAATTCGTTCTTCTATACTGGCGAAGGAACCATCATCGAAGGCATTGGCGAAATAAACGGACTGTTCCCTTATCCAGGTGCTTGTATTGGTGAGATTTATGATGGTCCCTATACGGATTACCTGCGTTGCTATCTCGTTGATGGTGAGCTGCTTTACCACGATGGATTGTATGATTGCGACCAGCAATCCTACTGCTGGGATGGTACGGTAGCCGAGGCCTACGCG
>JAGCCO010000106.1 GCA_017651645.1 Bacteroidales bacterium | reverse complement strand
GCTGAAGGTTTCCTATTTGACCCATGAAGGGGTAAAACATGTTGGGTGGATGGCAAAACAATATCAGTGCACGAATCCCTATACTGCTTGTATGGGAGGGTAATATTGGGGACATCTCCCTCCAGGTAACTCAATCTTCAGTAGTACTCCCCATGAAAAGCGAGCGCGGAACCATCACTATTCTAAGGTCTCCAAGGCCATCTCGTCCGCTTTAGGCCCCTTTTCAAAAGGCCCTAAAGCACTCTGCCCCCCATTCTAGGCCTCTCTATGGCCCCTTGATCCGCTCTCGTTTTTCATCTTCCTGTTCTTCACATGGTCGTTGGATGAAACCCCCACATGCCCCTCCACCCAATCCATTCACAGGAGGAGACTACAACGTTTTTCTCACGATGCAAGATTCGGCAATTATCGAGATTGTATTAAAAACGTGTGTAACTTTGTATCATAACTAGTTAGCCCTTAAACAGGTATGAAAAAAACTGTTCTCCTGCTCGTTTTGGGATTGGCATCCTTCTCGTTATCGGCACAAAGCCGTATGTCCTATTCTTTGGAGTTCGTGGCCGGCGTCGGAGTCGGTAAAGGTCCTCAAGTTATCTTCATTCCGGAGTTTGTTGCCCAATATGATTTGGGTGGCGGTTACAGGATAGGTGCAGGTGCCGGAACACGGTTTGCCAGACCCTGTCTTCAATACTTTACCGAGTTTGGTTCCCATAGTCGGTCTTTCTGCAACGAACTGGATATTCCCGTTTTTTTGCGTCTTGGTTATGGTAAGGAGAAACTCTACGCCAATATGGACGTAGGATATGCGATATGTGCTCTCACTTTCTATGACTGGGGTTGGGCTAGCGACGGATGGGGTGAAGGAAGGAAAGAGCCCAGTTACGATGGCTTTTTCATTGAGCCGCAGGTCGGTTGGAAAGTGGGTAGACGGAGTGCTCTCGCTCTGGGTCTTCTTTTACAGCAGAGCGCCGTATCCGACTATGTCAAGGAACATGTGGATACCCCAACGATTTCATACGGGCATAAAATCACAGCATTGAACGTTTTCACTCCCGCCATCACGCTCCGGTATGTCCTGGGCTTCTGATTCTTTCAATTATGGAAGAGAGTTTGCCTTCCACCCCAACCCATTCTCGGACGGAAACTCTATCGGGAAGGGAAAGTGATTGAGCAGTATTCAGTTATTGGAAGAAACGTAGTATCTTTGAGGCAACCGCAGATTTAATAGATTAATCGATCTCACCATGAAAAGAACCGTTTTATTTATACTGGGAGCAGTCTTCTCCATACTTGCTCTTTCCTGCAGTTCCGAATCCTTGGAGCCGGAAGCAGATTATGATTTTCCTTTTACCATCGAGACGAGAGGGGACAGTTCTTCCGCCGTGGAGATTTATCAGTTGTATTTAATAACCGACACCGAAGAAGATCAATACGCGGACATGGACTTTTTATCCTGCAGGGCATCTCTGGTCCCGGGGAAAACCAAACCCTACATGTCTGACGAGACGGTTACGCTGATGGCCTACTTCCCTGATTT
>JAGCCO010000105.1 GCA_017651645.1 Bacteroidales bacterium | reverse complement strand
GTGAGGGTTCGAGTCCTTCTATCTCAACTGAAAATCAGCCCTCGTCAAGCTGATTTTCTTTTTGAAACAACGACGGCGGGGTAGCTCAGCTGGTTAGAGCGTCGGATTCATAATCCGGAGGTCGTGGGATCGTGACCCACTCCCGCTACGAAGATTTCTTGTCATTTCGAGCGATACCTGCTTGTCATTTCGAGCGAAGTCGAGAAATCTAAGACATACGCAAGCGGACAAGTATGACGTCCCTTGCCCCTGAAACAAACCTCACTATATACCCGGCGCTTTTCAGCGGCGGATTTTTTATTGTCTATCAAGCCGTTATAGGGCTCCTGCCAGCAGATGATAGAACCGATTGCCCAAGCCGGAGGACAAGGCTCCCTATCCAAAGTCAGTCCCCAGATTTGTGACCTTATTTGCGACCAGTGATGTTGAACCTAAAAATGGTCGCATTCTATGACACCACGGTGCTGTCTCGTGTACACTGCTGATGCGTACACGTAACTGTTTCCCCGCGAGCAAAATCTTGTACGCCTCTCCAGACAAGTGGGGTTTCGTGTGGGATTGGTGCAAGAAGCGTACAAAGAACCAGGCTTGGACTGTGTTCCAGTTGTACACTTCTTCATCAACACTGCCGGACAAATCCACCTTGAAGAAACCGGACTTGCGCTGATTCCGGGTGTCGATGAAGCTGGATTCAGAGTTTGATAGATACAAACAATCAGTGAGATTTTAATGCCCTCCACCCCAATCCATTCGCGGACGGAAACTCTATCAGGAAGGAAAAGTGATTGAGCAGTACTTGGTTATTGGAAGAAAAGTAGTATTTTTGAGGCAACCGCGATTTAATAGATTAATCGATCTCACCATGAAAAGAACAGTTTTATTTATATTGGGAGCAACCTTTTCCATGCTTGCTCTTTCCTGCAGCTCCGAATCGTTGGAGCCGGAAGCAGATTATGATTTTCCTTTTACCATCCAGACAAGAGGGTCAGGGAACCCTTCGGATGTAGAGATCATTAGACTGAGTTTGGTGACGGACGATGACTACGAGTACCCAGGTACTGACTTTTTTTCCTGCAAGGCGTCCTTGGTCCCGGGGAAAACCACGCCATTCATGTCCGATGAGAGTGTTTTACTGATGGCCTATGTCCCTGATTTGACGACCCTGTCGATCGGCCAGGAAATGGTACCTGTCCGGCTGAATTTTGGATATTTCATGTCGAATTTCAGCGGTCATGTGGTGTCCAGGATATCAAGTGGGAAGATCATCTATAGGGGGATGAAGGGTGACAAAGCACTGATCGAGTTCCAGGATGTCCTGTTTATCACCGCACCCAATACATATTCCCCCAACGGCGAACACTTGTTAAGAGGCACGATGGAGTGCCCGGTATATGAGTACATCGACGAGATTAATCAATAAGCCATGAAAAGGTTTTTTTTCTTCAGCGCCATTCTGCTGGGCGTGATTTCTTGTCAGAAACCGGAGCCGGCCATTGATTACAGTGGCGAGGCGACATTGTATCGTGTGGGTGACGCTTCCTTTGTAAAACCCATCGACCAGCCAGCTATGGGGAGGAACTCGTTCCTTTGCTATTTTTGTAGTAGTCCCACGGACCGCGAGGTGTTTATTCTGGATGTAGCATTGAACGGTGACAAAGCGTTGGTAAAAGGCGAGGCC
>JAGCCO010000104.1 GCA_017651645.1 Bacteroidales bacterium | reverse complement strand
GAGGTAAAAGAGGAGGAATTGGAACGTTACACACCACGCAAGGCATGGTTTGTTTTTGCTTTTTTGGCAGTGGTATTAATTGTATTTTCAGTGCTTTATCCGATGACCACCTTGAAAATCGGTAACAGCACAACCACGATGCCTTTGCTACCCATTGGCACAGCGGTATTTGTCCTGCTGAGCATTATCACCTTGCGCAAGACGGTGCATTATTTCGTGCTCACGCTGCTCTTCGCTACGGTCTATTTTCTCGTGGTTGGTGTGTTGGGCTATGAGTGGTACATCATGGAAATCGCATCCCTGTTTTTGGTGCTCGGTATCGCCAGCGGTTTGGCTGTCGACAAGAGTGCCAGCGACATCGCCAAACTATTTCTAGAAGGCATGGGCGACATTCTCTCGGCGGCGGTCATCGTGGGCTTGGCGGGCGGCATCGTCATCATTTTGCAGGATGGTGGCATCATCGACACGATTCTTTATGGTCTCTCCAAGTCGATGAGCAATATGGGAAAAATTGCTTCGGCAGAAATCATGTATGGCATCCAGACCTTGATTAATATCGTCATTCCGAGCGGCTCGGCCAAAGCTGCCATTACAATGCCCATTATGGCACCCTTCAGCGACTTGATTGGCATCTCGCGTCAAGCTACGGTGGTGGCTTTCCAGTTTGGTGATGGTTTCACCAATATGATTACCCCCACCAGTGGAGTTCTCATGGCCGCTCTTGGCGTGGCTCGCATCCCGTGGGAGAAATGGGTGAAGTTCATCTGGAAGTTCATCCTAGTATTAATTGTCATCGGCGCCTTGCTGCTGATTCCCACGGTGACGATGGAGTTGGCGGGTTTTTAGCGTCATCCCAACCATTCCAATCAACTTCTTGATATGATCGTTGTCGGTATCGAACTTGTAGGGTAACTAGCGCAGCAGCCATGTCATGCCAGCCTTTCTGCCCATGTCATCCCCACGTTGGGCTCAGCAGCCATGTCATGCCAACGCGGGCATGTGCGACGGCGGGCATCTATGGCTGCGGGCATCTATTTCCGCCCTTTCTTCTTGATAAGAAATCGAAGATTCGACGAAGCGAAGCGAGTCAATGGGCCAAAGAATCAAGGCCGACATCATCGGTCCCAACGCACGAAGCGGACGCTTCCCCGCCATGTCGGCCGTGGCCTGCGCACCCAACCCAGTCTGGTTTTGGCGTTCCCACACACGGCATACGGGCGGAAAACAGCACTCCAACGGACAACGCCTCACCCTTTACCGTCATCGCGGGCCCCTCATTCCGCGAACGCGGAACGCGATCTCCTAAAGTCGGCAGGGGTTCACACCGCCTGCCTCCACAAAGGCTGTCGTCCCTTCGGGACTCTGTGTTCAACTGCCGTATCTTCTCTATGTGGTGCTTTATCCCCTTGCCGTCATTGACTCGCTTCGCATCGTCGAATCGGGGATTTCCGGACTTGATCCGGAATCTCCTAAAGTCGGCAGGGGTTCACCCGGCCACGCTTTCCATCAGCAGGCCGAGCACCTCGCGCACGCTCCTTTTCTTGCCGCAATGCGTCTTCAGGTAAAGCGACCTCCCCTCCAGATACACCCTTTTGTTCACCTCCAGCATCATCGATGGGTAGCTTTTCGCATACCCTAGGCAAGGTGTTGGCAAGGTGTTGGCAAGGTGTAGGCAAGGTGTTGGCATACTCAACCATACCCTTTGAGTATGGCTAGAGCGAAGGAAGGGCGAAGGAAGAGCGAAGGAAGCCTGTGCTGAGAAGCATTGATGGGAGTTCTTGGCGGTTCGGAAAGTTTCGTGGAGGATGGTTTTTGGGTATTGAACTTGGAAAAATGAAAAAAATAGCAGTAAAATGAAAATAATTCAAATTTATTGTCTATTTTTGCAGGAAATCTACAAAATCAATAGTCAAATGATACTTAAAATTGAATTTGAAAACTTCTTCTCGATAAAGGATCGCATAAGAATTGATTTTAGGGCCGCCAACATCAACACTGCCCTTGCCCGTGAACTTAGCCATAATGTAATGGAGTGGAAAGGTGTGCCCATACTCAAGACAATAGGATTGTTTGGCCCCAACGCATCAGGCAAGTCGAATATTCTAAAGGCTATCGTTTTTTGTTGCAGGATGGTTTTGGATTCCCATCAATATAATGAGGGTAAGATATTCGATTTCGAACCTTTTAAGTTTGATGGTTGGCAGGAGAAGCCAAGTAAGTTTCTTATTGATTTTGTTTGTGATAATGTGGAATATGAGTATTCTTTTGAACTTACCCGTGAGCGCATCATCAGTGAGAGTTTGTATCATTATCCATTGGGCAGACGAGCAAAGATGTTCGAGCGGAAGGCCGGTGGCAAGTATAGTTTTGGCACGGGCATCATGGCAAAGCCCTCGGATGTGGCAGTCAACACCAGTGAGAAGAACCTCTTCCTTAGCCGAGCCAGTTCCATGAATCGCGAGTTTGCTCAAAAGCTCTATCGCTATTTCCTAAATCAGTTCCTGCTTGGATTGGTGAATGTAAATGACATGGTGGTATTAGATAATTTCAACACCTATAAGCCGCTAATTCTCAAGGCGCTTGAAATATGCGATACGGATATTACCGACATCGAGGCAAGGACAGAACAAGTTCCAGCCCCTGTTGTCGTTCCTGGTCAACAAGAACTGTCATATAGATTGGTCGACGTTCTCCGCTTTAAGACATTTCATCGTTATCAGAAGGATGTAATGTTTGACATGGACATGGAAGAGTCTAATGGAACAAGGAAACTATTCCAAATACTTATTCGTCTTCTTGATGTGGTCAGAAACAAGAAAAGCATACTGATGGATGAATTTGACATGGGGCTACACACGCGTTTGGCCGATTTCGTTCTCGACTTGATCCATGCTTCGGAAAGCAGTCAGCTGTTGTTTACCTCACACAACACGAATCTCATTGACGTAAAAAGATTGAGACGTGACCAAATCGTGTTTGTCAACAAATCCGAAAATGGGGTTACGGAGGTTTATTCCTTATACGACTTCAAGGATTTCCGTGAAAACATGGATGCAGAGAAAGGCTATATACAAGGCCGTTTCGATGCTATACCTTATGTAGACTCGTCTGTTGAAAGTGTCCAACAATTGCTGGAGGGCTAATCATGGCAAGTAAAAGAGAAAAGGCTCCGTCGAAAAGAATGCGTAGAATTGCGCTCGTTATTTGTGAAGGATGACGCTGTTATTGTAAGCCAGCACACCAGACTTCGAGAACATGGCGAAAGCCATAGAATGGGCGAAAAGGATGGAGGATTACAAGAATTCTTCTTCTTCAGTTTATCGGTTGATTGAGGGGATGGAGAAGGGATAAATTCCACTTTTGCAATATCTTGTGAGAGACTGAAAAATTGTTTATTTTTGCGTCAAATTATGAAGGGAGAAATATTGTGTTATTACCGCAAAATAAAGAATTATCAGTTTCAAGATTATCGGGAGTTTTTGATAAAACGGTTGCGACATACAAGTTCTATTGGTTTGTGTCGTTGCTTGATATTGTGGTGAAAGAACGGAAGACAAAGATGTCATTATGGGAAATCATTGCAGGAATGGTGGCGGAATCATGGTATCCGATTCACTATTTCAAACTATCATTCGGCAAATCCGATTCGCTTTATGTCCAGTCGATGGCTTTACAGCAGGAATTTGGCATTTCGATAGACGCTGATAGAACAAGAATCAAACGGATTTTACTCGACAACATTGATAACAGTCGTACAAAGAGCTTGTTGCGAGTTTTCACGCTAAATGTTCCGTATCGTTTTTTGTCGCCTTGGATAACATATACAACAGATAATGATGTGGTGTCTCGTTCTCAGCGATTTGAAAACAATTGTTTATATGCTATTAGTGGCGAAACAATTGAACTTAATCCCGTATGGAGAGATTACTTGATGGAACATTACGGTATTTTACGCGATTTTGCATTCTGGAACTTGGCCGTTTTCCTCCAGAAACGTAATCCAAATGTTCCCGATGTTCCTTCAAAACTGATAAAGCCGATTTTGCGCGATTCATTGACACGTCAGCATAAGTTTTGGGATGCATATATTGAAACTGTTGGTTCAATTCACTGTATATATACCGACAAACCATTGGCTATTAAAGGCTATGATTTAGACCACTTTATTCCATGGAGTTTTGTGTCACACAATTTGTTATGGAATTTATTACCAGCTGATTCGAGCATTAATTCGTCGAAGAGCAACAACCTGCCGTCTTTAGAAAAGTATTTGAAACCATACGCGAATTTGCATCATGAGGCTTTGAAAACCCTTTATCCAAAGAAACCTACTGACAAGATTTTTGAGGATTATCTTACGGTCTATGATTCAGTTCCAGAATTGATTCGTCTAACTGATGATGATTTTTGTAATGTATTTCAGAGAACTTTTTCGCCAATGGTGCAAATTGCTGAAAATATGGGATTTAATTATTGGAAAACATGAAAACAATCAAAAACAATCCTCATTTGACGGCCAAAGAACGCACATCGATTTCGTTCCCGACACGCTGGCTCAAACAAAATAACCTTCTGAAAGGCGAGATTTTGGATTTCGGCTGTGGATTTGGTTTTGATACGGACGAACTTCAAAAGGAAGGTTTCGATATTGTAGGGTATGACAATTATTACCGTCCCGAATATCCGACAAAGCATTTTGACACCATCATTTGCAATTATGTTCTGAATGTACTTGAGCCCAAAGAACAGGCACAGGTGCTGATGGAAGTTTCGGAGCTGCTCAAGCCAAATGGAACTGCTTATTTCACCGTTCGTCGTGATTTGAAATACGAAGGATTCAGAACCCATTATGTTCACAAACAACCGACATATCAGTGCAATGTCGTGTTGCCTTATAAAAGTCTGTTTCTCAACGAGAATTGTGAGATATACGAATACAAGCATTTTAATAGAACCAACTACAAAGAGAAATACGAGTCATCAAAAGGATGTCCATTTTGCAATTTGTCCACCAAGGTAGAATTGGTTTGTGAAACTGCAACAGCTGTAGCATTTTTTGATGGATACCCAGTGAGTAAAGGCCACACACTAATAATACCCAAGCGCCATGTGGCTAACTATTTTGATTTGTCGGATGAAGAGCAGCAAGATTTGTGGCACATGGTGAACCATAGCAAGACTATTTTGGAGAAACGTTTTCACCCCGACGGTTTCAATGTTGGAATCAATGTAAACCAAGCCGCAGGGCAGAGCGTTTTTCATGTACATATTCACTTGATTCCTCGGTATAAAGGCGATGTTGAGAATCCTAAAGGCGGGGTGAGGGGAGTGATACCATGGAAACAATCTTACTGAAAGAGTAGTTGTAAAACAATTTGAACAATAATAATTCTATGGACTCATCGAATTCTTCACATGAAATCAACTTGTTCTTGCTTAAAAAGCAGATAGATTGGTCACTGCTTACAAATGGTATGACTATTCCAGTTGAGTTTCAGCCATTAATGCACTCTTTGTCAGGTGGTAATGTGGGCTTAGGAGAAAACAGAACGATTCAGATTATTATTGAAGATAAATTGTATGATGCCACTTTGAATAATGTTGCTTTTGATAGGAATAGATATGCTAACCACAAAGACTTATTGCAGATTAGGTATTCTCCTAATTCTAGTATTGCCCATAAGTTACAAGAAGTTTTTTCAGATAGTTATGCATTCTTTTCTACTGAACGACAAAAACCTGAAAATCGTCGTAAACAGATTAAGCTTCCAAAAGAAAAGGATGAGTATATAGCCTTGTATGCTACAGCAATGCCTAATGTGTTTACAATAGAATGTTTCACATCTTCGGTTGTTATGTCAGTGTCAGAGGCTTTGAATGGAGTATCAGAATATGAGTATGAGTTTCTTGAGTTTGAACCTATATCTGATGCGAAAGCAACAATAATAAACAAACCTGCGATTCAAAAAATAAGACGATTAGATAGGTCGATTGGAGAAAGCTTGAAAAAGTTATATGATTATCGTTGCCAAGTAACAGGAGAAAAAATAGGGGAGGTTTATGGTGAAACTGTTATAGAAGTTCACCACATTGACTATTTTACAAAATCTCACAACAACGATTCGTCAAATATTATTATTCTAAGTCCTAATTTCCATCGAATAATTCATAAAAACAATCCCGTTTTTAACTGGGAAACATTGACTTTTGATTTTCCAAATGGGTATCATCAGAGTTTGCTATTGAATAAGCATTTGGAGGTAAGGTCTTAATGGCAACTATGAATAATTAAGGTCGCGAAAAATTTCAAATTTGTAATAATTCGCTTGTTTTATTTGCCAATTAAATTATTATTCCTATTTTTGCCCCATAATTCACTTGATATTAAGGGTATTCCCTGTCGCAAATTATTGAATTATGGAAACTAAAACAAAAGTTAAATTCGTCAGCCTTAACAAGGTGACCGTTGAAACGCCACAAGGTGACCGTTTCACAGTGGGACTCAGCGAAGTTGTCCCAATTGCATTCCAAGAGCAAGAAGCTCAAATCATGGCATTTCTCTTTGACAAGTATTACACTGGTGACCCTGTAGTTATCATGGGGCCCATCTATCGTGAGCTACTTGTCAATAAATGTTGGTCAAGACCATACTGGTATGGGCCAGACCGTAATGATGAACGAGAGCGTATCGGCGCACGAATACGTACTCTGCGCGAAGCTCGTAATCTTGAAGCCAAAGAATTGGCTCAATACGCCGATATTGATGCCTCAAACCTCTCCCGCATTGAGAAAGGAAAGTTCTCTCCTGGACTTGATGTCCTTTGCAAAATTGCTGCAGCTATGGACTGCTATGTGGAAATCCTACCCATAGGAGCTCTCAACAATCATTACTCTGTCTATCGTGCGCCTCGTGCTATTCCAGAAGAGCATCGTAACATCCTCATTACCGCCAAACGCTCAACTTTCCTTTTGGCAGAATGCCTTGCCAAATACGGTGAATTTCATTGGCAGCAGACACGCTTCAACATCAACGTTGGCGACATCGTATATGTCTATGTTTCTGAAGAGCATGAAATCAAGTACAAAATGACTGTCCATCAGATCAACGAATCCTATGACATATGGATGGCCAAAGAGGAAGAGTTTTGGGTTGATAAAGGCCGCATTCAGGATGAGTCGCAAACAAAGTATGCGCTTCTCCGTTTGGTGAAAGAGTCACATTCGGGCAAGCTCACTGAAGAGAACCTGGTAAAGCACGGATTTGTGCGAGCTCCACAAGGCATCAAGTATCTTGAAGGTGATTTGCTAAAATTCATTGAAAGGAAGTTTTAGCGATGGAACCTTTATTGAACTATGCTATGGACGGGAACAAAGTTCTCGTTCATGTTGACATTAACGATTTTGAAGAGATTAAGGACTGCGTTTACAAAAACGAGCACTATTCGGTTCGTGACAATGGTTCAGTGATGCGACATCAATGTGAAGGGATGCGTAAACGTAAGCTTGATAATGTATGGAGTTTTGGTGTGCCAAACAAGAAAACGGGCTACATGGATTTCTGTGGTGAGCGAGTGCATAGAATTGTAGCCACTGCGTTTCATGGGCCTGCACCATCAAATCAGCATGTAGTTGATCACATTGACACAAACAGACAAAATAATCGCCCAGAAAATCTTCGATGGCTTACCAAACTTGAAAACATTTTGAATAACGAGATTACTCGAAAAAAAGTCGAACTAATTTGTGGAAGTATTGAAGCTTTTTTGGAAAATCCATCGCTCCTTTATGGACATGAAACAGAAGACAAGAACTTTTCTTGGATGCGGAATGTAACGAAAGAAGAAGCTCGTATTTCGCTTGCAAGGTTGAGTGAGTGGGCTAAGAATCTGACAAAGCCTAAAGGTGGTTCTATGGGAGATTGGATATATAAAGACAACCCAAGATTTGGCTTTGCTTCTACGACAAGATATATGGCCCCATCATTTCCTGATACGATGGAAGAAATAGAAGAGGAAGAAGAACCTTTGAAAACCCAATCTTTAACGCCGAATGCTATTCAACTCAATTGGAAATACCCTGTTCACTTCCCTTGCTGTCCACAGCAATATTCAAGCAATCCGCTTGAAACATACATATCCAATCTAGAAGAAGGGAAAATATTCAGTACTAATGACATGGGAGAATCCTCAGTTCTTAAATTTGGGATGCCACAATCCGATTGTTTGTGGGTTATGTGTAGTGTTAGAATAGGATGGAAAACTCACGCTTTCACAAGAATCACTTTTAAAGATGGCATTTTTTATCACGAGAATATGGGGGTTTATGATATTGGCGATGAACCGGAAGAAATGTTTGAGTCTATTCTAAAAGGTGAGTAATAAAAAGGCATCCTCTTTGGTAAGGACAGGGGGCGGGAGTGTGCCGTTAAGAACGAAAGTGAGAACAACGGACACCGTGTGCAGGAACGCCAAACCTTAACCGGGTTGGGCGTGCGGGCCCGGCCGACATGGGGGAGGAGCGGTCGCCAAGTGCGGTAGGCCCTTGATGTCGGCCTTGATTCTTTGGTCCATTGACTTGCTTCGCTTCGTCGAATCTTCGATTTCTCATCAAGGAGAAGGAACAAGATAACCGCAGCCATAGATGCCCACCATCGCAGCTGTCTACATAGGCAAGACATGGCTGCTAGTCCCATCCGCACCCTGATGTAATATCCCCAAAACAATTAATGACAATTCGTGGTACATTAACGGTAATTCGTGTAAAACAAACAAATAATGACAATTCGTTGTAATAGAATTTTCTCCATTCCCTTGCGGGTTTGTGGAAAAGTTGTAATTTTGCAGTGTCGTTGGCCGGTAAACAGGGCTGGCCGTAAAATCGATCCTACGAGTATCCTTGCGGAGATAACGACAAAGAATAAAAGCTCCTATCTTTTAGGGGCTTTTTTCATTTCTTTTGCCCGCTGCGGATTTTTTCTTGATATGGGGCGTAGGTCGAATGCCGTAAGTAGCAGCTGTTTCGACTTCCCATACCATTCTGTGGTGACAATCAGCCTAAACTCTTTGCCTTCAAGGTAAATCCTGTTCTTCTTTCCTTCTGTGTTTAGTTTGCCGAAATTCATAATCATCAGGATGAAATCGATTGGGTCGATATTGAAATCCTTGATTTCGTCGCCATGGTCTATAAGGATGTGCGATAGTCCGAAGCCACCTTTGCCAGAGGTTTTGTCGTTGGGCTTTCCCCAAACGAAATCAACAAATCCGACATCTTCACGATAGAAGGCTTTGGGACATTCTCCGTCTTTTACATTGCATAGGTGGGTCATGGCTTCTTTCGGTTTGCTCTCGAATTGGGTGTAGATGGGCCCAAACGCTCCTTGTTGTAACTCTTCCATTTTCTATGTTTTTGTAATTGTGTCGCAAAGATGCAATGTCTGTCAAGACTAAGCCGTTGAACAAACGTTTGTAGTCGACAGTAGTCGTTTGTAGTCGTTTGCTGTCGGATAAGTAGTTGGTAATGTGTGGGAACGCCAAAGACCAACCGGGTAGGGTGCGCGGGCACGGCCGACATGGGGGAGGAGCGGTCGCATGGTGCGGTATGCCCTTGATGTCGGCCTTGATTCTTCGGTCCATTGACTCGCTTCGCTTCGTCGAATCTTCGATTTCTCATCAAAGAGAAGGAACGAAAACAGGTAACGGCTGTTAGAGCCTTGCGTAGGGATGGCCACCTTCCTGAAGCCTGCCTCAAAAGTCGTCTCAGATCACTTGTTCCAGTAACAAATTCTTGTCCAATCCCATCTTGCTGAAGGCAAAGAGTTTCTTTCCTAAGTCTTTGAGCGATGCACCAAGATGATAGACCTGGCTGTCGATGACAAGGAAACGGTCGTGCACGCGTGTGCGAGTGGCGCGCAACTCGGTCTTGCGACTGGTTTTCCATCATTACCCATAAGTTCCAAAATGGAACATGTGCTGCCTTCATCAAGCTCGCCGCTAGAGTAGATGTTCTTCAGGTGCTTTGTAATGGCAGGTCTTTTTGTTCCGAATAGGTCTGCAATTTGTTGTTGTGTAAGCCAAACGGAATCCTGTTGAACCCGCACTTCAAGTTT
Organism: Bacteroidales bacterium; assembly: GCA_017651645.1. The sequence continues at coordinate 5,421 of JAGCCO010000104.1, read as the reverse complement.
GACCATTTCGTTAGGTTGATAAAGTACAATTTCGTTTTCTTTTCCTGTTTCCATAATACAAGTAGTTTTACGCTGCAAAGATGCAACCCTTGTCAAGAATAAGCCGTTGAATAAACGTTTGTAGTCGACTGCAGTCGTTTGTTGTCGTTTGTTGTCGGGTAAATGATTGGGAATGAAATGTATGTGTTTTTCTTTTTTTTTGAAACAAATCTTACATAAATCGGTCATAAATGGATTGCTTCGTTCCTTGCGATGACGCGAAGCGACGACAAGAGTGAATCCCAGGAGCTTAGGAGATGGCGGATCCTTGTCCACCATGACCGCAAGGGGCATGAGGACTGTTGTTCGGTGAGAATGAAGGATGGGGCATCAGAGTCCATAATGGACGACCCCACCACACCCCGATATGCAATGTCGGGTTTTCATATTGAGATGGGCGGATTCCAGTATGCCGCAGCCATAGATGCCCGCCATCGCACAAGCCAGCGTCGGCATGACATGGCTGCTGGAGCCACGTTAAACAATCTCTAACCGAACCCATCCGAAGCATCCGAAAAGATTGGGCACGGTTCGGTTCATTTCGGTTAGAGAAAAAAACTTTGCGGGTTTGTGGAAAAGTTGTAATTTTGCACGCAGAAAACCAATCGTATGTGTTCCCTTCAACTAGGGTAATCGCTGGATACGATTGGTTTTTTGTTTTGTGTCTCTATCTTGTTCACGCAGTATTGTACATGTTTCCCGTCGCTTTTGATTCCTATTGTCAGTTTTATCATGAAGTTCAAATACTCCATCTCGGGGTGGACAAATTCATGATATAAGATGGCCATATTCTTGTAACCGTTTTTCTTTTGCGTCCCTGTCTTGGCTTCCACATAAACAGGTGCGTCTTTTTTTTCCGCAAGCAAGGGTGATAACTTGTTTAAGGTGTTTTACGGCATAAGTCGATTACCAGTCGGCAGAAGCACGATTGATTGTCTTCTTGTCGCTTTCACCCTTTTTAATAATGACAGTAACGCCCAAAAATGAGTTAAAAATGCCATTTGTTCCATTTCCCCGTTGCAATGCTTTCCATAGCAGCTCATAATATTGTTCGATCAAATTACGCCTTTCATGGCTTTTCTTCTTCTCTGTTGGGATGCCTTCAATGTATTCTGGTGTTTCCATAATTTAGGTTTAAATGTTTGTCGCTGCAAAGATGCAAACCTTGTCAAGACTAAGCCGTTGAACAAACGTTTGTAGTCGACTGTAATCGCTTGTTGTCGGATAAATTGTTGGACAACAGTTGTTTATTTATTAATGAATAATGAGTGTGAAATTGGGCATATTTGGTGTCTTTTTTGGTATTTTTGCAGGAAACTATCAATCCATGAAGCGCCTCCTCAATTTCATCATTCCCTTGTTCATGTTTTTCGGTTGCCAAAAGCATTCCTCAAAAGAGCCCTGGAACCTGACCTGTACCGCCCCCGCCCAAATCTGGGAAGAATGTTTCCCTTTAGGTAACGGTCACCTCGGTATGATGCCCGATGGCGGCATTGACAAGGAGACCATCGTGCTGAATGACATCACCCTGTGGTCGGGGGCACCGAGCGACGACAGCAATCCCAAGGCTTTGCAGTCGCTGCCCGAGATACAACGCTTGTTGAAAGAGGGCAAGAACGACGAAGCCCAAAACCTGATGTATGAGACTTTTGTCTGTGGGGGCCAAGGCTCGGGTCATGGCCAAGGCGCCAAAGTGCCTTTTGGCTGCTATCAGACTTTGGGCAACATGACGATTGATTATCATTATCCCAATGCTGATTCCGTAACCAATTATAAACGAACGCTTTGCCTTAATGATGCCATCCATACGGTCTCATTTGAGAAAGGCGGCTTATGCTATGAGCGCGAATCTTTCATCTCCCGTGCCGATGATGTGGCGGTTATTAGAGTTAAGGTCCCTGAGCCCGTCGAAGGGCCGACCAATAAAACTGAAGCCATTATAAACGGCGTTTCGATACTTCGACAAGCTCAGCACTCAACGACCTGCCTTCCCTTTACAATAAATCTCTCCCGTCCCGAAAAAGCCGAAGTCATCATCGATGCCAACGGTGTAGTGATGTTCGGCCAACTGGACAGCAACGTGGAAGGCGTGGAAGGAATGCGGTATTATGCCAAAGCACAAACGGTCACCAAAGATAACGAAACGATTATCTATTTCTGTGCCGCTACCGATTTTCTATGCGACTCCCCCAAAGCCTACGTCAACGAACACCTTCAAAAGGCCATTGCGAAAGGCTTTGAGGCCGTGAAAAACGACCATCTGAAAGCCCACCATGAGCTGTTTGACCGTGTGGAGTTGGTGATTGGCGATCCCAAAGAGAAACAAGACCTGACCTTGGAAGACCATTGGAAAGACTTCCTCGTGAACGATGACCCTTGGCTGCCGACCTGTTATTTCCATTATGGGCGTTATCTCCTCATCAGCTCCACCCGTGAGGACTTGCTGCCACCCAACCTGCAAGGGCTGTGGGCCAATACGATTCAAACCCCTTGGAACGGCGACTACCACCTGAATATCAATGTGGAGATGAACCACTGGCCTTGCGAAGTCTGCAACCTCTCGGAACTGCACTTGCCCTTGATTCATTTTGCCGAAGGACTGATGCCCTCGGGACAAAAGACCGCTCGCGATTTCTACGGTGCCCGAGGCTGGACCGCCCATGTGGTTTGTAATCCATGGGGTTTCACGGCACCCGGCGAGCATCCCTCATGGGGTGCCACCAACACGGGTGGGGCTTGGCTGACCTTGCATGCTTGGCAACATTATGAGTTCACGCAAGACACAACTTTCTTGCAAAAGGCTTATCCATTAATGAAAGAAGCCGCCATGTTTTTTCTCGATGCAATGATTGAGGAACCCGAACACGGTTGGCTCGTCACCGCTCCAACGACCTCGCCCGAAAATGCCTTTTGGCTCAACGACAGCACCGCCGTCAGTGTGTGCATGGGTAGCACGATGGATGTGCAGATTGTCAGCGAGTTATATGATGCTGTTTGCCAGTCAACAGAGATTTTGGGTGTGGATAAGGCATTTTCTGATAGCCTTCGTGCCGCAAAATCCCATTTCCCGCCTATGCAGGTCAGCCAAAAGGGCTATTTGCAAGAGTGGCTGAAAGATTACAAGGAAGTGGAGCCGCAACACCGCCACGTGTCGCACTTATTTGGGCTATATCCTGGCACTATATTGACCCAATCCAAAACGCCCGAACTGATGGATGCCTGCCGCGAGACCTTACGCCGCCGTGGTGATGAAGGCACGGGCTGGTCAAGGGCATGGAAGATCTGTTTTTGGGCACGCCTTCATGACGGCAACCATGCTTATATGCTTTTAAAAAACTTGTTGCAACCCGCCATTCAACCCGATGGTAGTCATCGTGCAGGCACTTATCCCAACCTTTTCTGCGCCCATCCGCCTTTCCAAATCGACGGCAACTTCGGCGGCACGGCGGGCATCGCCGAGATGCTGCTGCAAAGCCATGACAGAGAAATCGAATTGCTGCCTGCTCTTCCTTCGGCGTGGAAAGACGGTCATTTCAAAGGGCTTTGCGCCCGTGATGGAAAAGTAGTGGAATGTACTTGGAAAGACGGCAAGGTCACGCATGCTGCTGTGACTTCGCGCTAAGTTCCCTAAGAATCCAAATAGCAAACGGCAACGAAGTCAAGAAGGTGCAGACGTCGGCGACGGCTTGGGCAGCTTCGAGACCTGTGATTCCCCAAAGCCACGACATGATGAAGACGGCAGGCAGAAAATACAAACCTTGACGGCACATCGAGAGTAAGGTGGCCTGCCAAGTGTAGCCGATGTTTTGGAACAGCATATTAGTTGCAGTGCATAGACCCATCAGCGGGAAAGCGATACACTGCCACCTCAAGGCCTGACTGCCCACGCGGATGAGTTCGGGATCCTCGCCACGGAACCAGGAAATGATGTCGGGAGCGAAGATATAGACTACGGTGGCTAAGACAATCAAAAATGCCGTGGAAAGCGTGATACAAAACTGGTAACTCTCCTTGACACGTGCGTAGAGTTTGGCCCCATAGTTATAGCCGCATACGGGCTGGAACCCTTGTCCGAACCCGATGACGATGGCAAAACAGAACATGGTGATACGCGACACGATGGTGAAAGCCGCAACGGTGGAGGCTTCGTTGCCAGGCAAGGCATAATGCACGGCCATACGGTTGAGGCTGATGGTGGCCACCACCGACAAAGCCTGTCGCGCCAAAGAAGGCAAACCGCCCCGCGTGATTTCCTTGTAATAGTATAGGGTAGGAGAGAAGTTCTTAGGTTTGATATGCACGTTGCCAGGTCGCGAGGTGCCCCAAAGCAGCACGCACCAACCGAAGCACTGGCTCACTGCCGTTGCCAACGAAGCCCCGCTTACCCCTAGGTCAAGCACAAAGATGAAAATCGGGTCAAGGATGATGTTGAGGATGGCCCCCGAGGCGATGCCAATCATGCCGAAACGGGCGTTGCCTTGTAGCCTAAGTTGGTTGTTGAGGGTCAGCGAAGACATCATGAAAGGCGTGGCAAGCAGGATGAAGTGTAGGTAGTTGTTGGCATAAGGCAGGATGCTGTCGGTGGCGCCCATCGCCCTTGACAGAGGTGAGATGAACAGCAGACAACTCCATCCCACAAGGGCGCCTACGATCAGCGGTGTGAAGAAACCTGTGGCCGCCATGCGTCCAGCATTCTGTCCCTGTTTGGCTCCCAATGCGCGCGAGATGTAGTTGCCCGAGCCATGCCCGAAGAAGAAACCGCAGGCATTGATAAAGGCCATATAGGCGAAGGAGACACCCACGCCTGCCACGGCTTCTGTGCTCAGATGACCCACATAGAACGAGTCCACCATATTGTAAATGGTGGTCACGAGCATGCTGATGATGGTAGGCACGGCCATCTTGAGAATCAGCCGCTTGACAGGCTGCTCCGTCATCATCTTATACCGCTCGTTGATCTTCCGCTCGTCGTTGATGTTGGACATAGTTTGGCGATTTCGGTTGCAAAGATAACCATTCTTTGTGTCACTTTGTCACCCCGACTGACAAAACCCTGCCATTTTCCACTTTGGCACGAATTATGACAAGCAAACGCCGTCCGCAAGGATTGTGTGCGGTCCCTGAGGTCCCTGAGCCTGTCGAAGGGTCGAAGGGCCGCATCAACGATTAAACGATTAAACAATCAACAATTAAACAACAAATAAAATGGCAAAATTAGCAATCAAACCTCTGGCCGACCGCGTGGTCATCGAGCCCGCCGCAGCCGAACAGAAAACCGCTAGCGGTATCATTATTCCCGACTCCGCCAAAGAGAAACCCGAACATGGTAAAGTAGTCGCCGTAGGTCCCGGCACCAAGGAGAACGCCATGACCCTGAAGGTC
>JAGCCO010000103.1 GCA_017651645.1 Bacteroidales bacterium | reverse complement strand
GCGCTGACCATCCACCACATCTTTCAGCGTCTTCATATTGTCCTCATCATTTCCATTTCCCATTGCCACATCACCGTCACCACGCATACCGATGGTTATCAGATTGTCGTATGCCTTGTTGCGCTCCAGACCTTCTTCAAAGAATCTGTCAAGATTGGCCTTGTTTGTCGCATAATCCCACGCACCTATACTGTCTTTACGATATACATACTCCTTGTGGGCACGCATCATCGGCTCATGATGGCTGGTACCCATGACGATGCCCATGTCGTCTGCCAACTGAGGCGAAAGAGGGTCATCTTCGTTGAAACGGCTGTCCCACATGGCCGGCCAGAAGTAGTTGGCTTTCAGACGGAGCATGAGTTCAAAGATGCGGGCGTATGCCTTGGAATTGATGCCTCCAAACTGGTTGTTACACCACGTGCCGAACGAAGGCCACTCATCGTTGATGAATATGCCACGATATTTTACTTTGGGTTCACCATCTGTGTAGACGCCGCTCTTGGCAAAGATCTGTTCATGTTTCTGTATGGGTGCATCAGCCATCCAGTACCAGGGCGAGACTCCTATTTGTCTTGACAGTTCATAGATGCCAAAGATGGTGCCACGCTTGTCTGAGCCCAGTATGACGAGTTTGCCTTTGTCCGTAAAAATCAAATACTGCTCCCATTTACCCAGCAGTTCTTTTGATTGCAACTTATATTTCTTGGTTAGTTTGCTCTTTCCTATGGTACCCACCACAATAGGTGCATTTGTGCTGCCTGTGACGGCTTTAAAATCGTTGCGCAGATTCTCCACAGCTATTCTTACGCCCTTCCAGTCGAGAGGGTCGTATGTAATGGTGTCTGATGTCCCTGTCAGTTCTACATCAGATGTTGAGCTTTGCTTAAAAGTGATGAAGTCTGTGGCACATGCCATATTTGTGCATATAGCCATCAATAGAATGCTGATTATTTTTGTGCTCATATCATACAGTATTTTTTGAACTTATATGGTCTTTATATCAATCTTTCCGCCCTTTAGTCCTTTGCCTTTTACTGTGAGGGTGGAGACACCTGATTGGGCGTTACTTTGGAGGACGATGACCAACTGACCGTGGAATGCCTTCATCGTTGGATTGGTGAATACTTCGGTGGATGTGGCATCGCCATTACAGCAACTGTTGAATGATGCCGAATGACCCTTTACACTGAATGTGAGTTGTTGATCGGCATCTGGACAGAGGTTGCCAGCCCTATCCACCACTCGTGCAGTAACGAAGGTGAGACTTGGGCAGTCGAGTGCATTGCCATTGGCATCAATAGGCAGGGCTGGCATTTCACGACGGTCGGCAATAAGTTCGATGTGATCCGGCTTACCTGCTGTCCGCACAGTCTCTTCTGCAGCCTTGTTGCCTTTTGTATCGTAGGCCACGACCTTTATCTCGCCTGGCTCATAGTTGACATTCATCCAGCGCAGACGATAGCGGTCAAGACGATTTTTCTTCGCTTCTGGATCTGCATATACTGATGTGCCGCCCCAAGGCATAGGTGCTTCTATGCG
>JAGCCO010000102.1 GCA_017651645.1 Bacteroidales bacterium | reverse complement strand
TAGGACGTATCCATGATGAAGGGTTGGCCGGGGGTAGGAGGCATGGGGTTGGTGGGGTCAACACCATATTGAGGCAGGGTCTCGCCGTGGTAAGGCAGGTTTTCGCTCCAGAAAGCGACACCGCCGACGCCAGGGAAATAGCTACCTGAGCCGGGTTCGCCTCTCGTGCCGTTGAAAGCATAAGCCAAGCAGAGTTCGCCATCGATACCCCATTGGGCGGAAGTCCAACGAGGATACAGGCTCCAAGCGTCATCCGGGATAGTGGCGGTTATACCAGGGTGATGCCAGAAGGTCTTCTTTGTCCAAGTCTCACCATCGTCGTAGCTGCAGAGGACGAAGCAGTCGCTCCAAGCATTGTTCACGACGAGAGCCAGGCAGTTGTCTTCGGTGGTCTCCATCCAGTAGCAAATGTTGGAGCCCCAGTCGAGGCCGCCTTCAGTGCCCATGTAGGGGAGGATGACGTTTTCCTTGTCCCAAGTCAGACCGCCGTCAGTCGAACGGAAGTAGATGATAGGCGTGTTGGCGCCTTCAGCACCAGGAACATCGTTGGAACCCGAACCGTCAGCACCGTTGGCGGTGACAGCCACGTGGATGATGTCACGGTTGGCACCCGAGGTCATGACGACTGGCCAAGAGGGATCGAAGGTGGGGTTAAGATAGCTGACAGCAGGAACACTATTGGGAGCCATGTTGTCCTTGTCTTCAACGATGTACACAGCACATTGTGAGGCGGTGTGGGCGGCAACGACGATACCGTTTTCCTTGTAGCGGGCGATGGAGCCGAAACCGGTCTTTTCGTTTTCGATACGGCCACCAAGCGGAATCCATTCGTCGTTCACGGCGTCGTAGGTGCCGATACCGGTACCACGGTCGCCAAAGCTGGTTTCAGAAGCAATGGTGTAAGCGAAGTTGATCTTGCCGTCGGGCCAAACGATGGTCCAGGTACGTGGACCGGCGTTCGACTGCCAGTCATAGGTCATGTAGTCGAGTTCACCGTCAGTGCGGGTCATGACGGGTTCGCTCAGCACGTTCTCGAAGCTTTCCATGCCTTTGGTGACCTGCATGGTAGCGACTTTGTTCTTAGCGTCGTTTTTCGACACTGTTCTCACTTGCGAGTAGCCAGCTGTGGCCACCAACAAGACTAATGCTAAAGTAAATAACTTTTTCATTTTGAATAAGTTTAGTTAATAATGTGTTGGTTGATACTTGAAATTGTCATGTCTATTTGGGCACAAAGATAATGATTTTTTATTGTGGCAATAAAAAAAGGAGGCAATTGCCTCCTTTTTTGTTGTTATAGAACAAGGTGAAGGATTACTTCACAATGAACTTCTGGGTGTCGCTACCAGCGTTGACGAAGTAAACACCGCTCGTCAGGTTGCTGATGTTGATGGTGTTGGCACCAGCGTGGCCTTCCACGTTCATCACGTTCTGACCCATGATGTTGTAGATAGTGATGTCAGCATTCTGGCTGAGGGTGATGTTGAGTTGGTCAACAGCGGGGTTGGGATAAACGGCCATGTGCGTGTTGTGGCTCACTTCCGGCACGCCGACGTTGGCACCCGGGAAGAGGTCGTTCAACTCGAAGGTGAAGCCTTGGTAGTAG
>JAGCCO010000101.1 GCA_017651645.1 Bacteroidales bacterium | reverse complement strand
TACTGAACTTTCGCAAGTGAATATTCATTCATCAAGCGACTAATTTATACATTTGATATAGCTTATGGAACTTAGGATTCCCATCAATAACTGCAGAAAGCAGTTCACTGGCATCAGCAGAGATCATTTCTGCGATTTCCAGGATGGTGTCCAATATCAGTTCCCATATCCTGTCCGAGGCGGACAGCTCGAGAGTACCAGCAGCGGCTTCGCGGAAGAGTGCTCCGACGGTCTCGTAGGCCTCAAACCGTTTCACCGTGCAAAGTATGTTGTACTGCATCATGGTCAGCGTGAAGCTGGCAATCTGCGCAGAGAAGTGTACGCTCTGACATCTGCCGAAGTCGAGCAGTTGCTTGCAATCGTGATAAGCCACCTCGGTAGTCCAGCGGGTAGCGTACGTCCTGTATGCCTTGAGGAAACTGAGCGAGAGGTCCGTTGTGAGCAATCCATTCCAATGCCCATTCCTGCCTCGCTTCGAGAAGAACAGGCGTACGGTGGTACCTGCAAACTTCACATCGATAGTGCAGTAGGTGCACTTCAATGTCCTATTGTGCTTGGTGAGGCCTTGCTTCTGGAGCTTCTTGATGATTTGGTTGGCTATCAAGTCGCCCCATTGGGTGTGGTATTTGGTCTTTCCCAATTTGATCATACCAATCAGATGGCACTTGATGTGTCGGCTGGTAATGAGTTTCACAAAGTCTGCACAGGTAAACCAACTGTCAATGAGCAGATAGTCGAATCGGATGCCGCGCTTGATGGCGTACTTCACCATCTCGATGGCCTTGTAAATCTTCGACATCGTGTACTCCTTGATGCGTTCCTCGACAGCCTCTCCGCAATGATCCTTGCTATACCGTGCTTTGCGTTGCTTGTCCGTCAGCCCTTGCTTCTTGTCAGGATTACTGCCTTCTTCACCATGAAGCGAGAAATCGAGAAACAATTGGCTCATCCCATCGCTCAGAAGCAGTGTAAGACATTTGTAGCCAAGGATGGTCTTGTGCTCAAGGTGAGAGAATACTTTGCCGATGAGCTCACTCTTACGTCCGCTCTTCGGAGCATCAGTGTCATCGATAATCAGGCAGACAGGCTTGTCATGCTCAGCCTCTGTGCTGCGGCTGATCTTACGCAGCAGCTGGAGATTCATAGCATACAGCAGCTTGCGCCATTTGATATTACCATCATTCATAAAACGATAGAACATGTCCTTCTCACAACAGAACAAGCGGCTTAATGAAGAGCCTGAGTACCGGTATGCATTCCTGACGACGAAGAAAGGGAACAGCATCAAAAGATTAAGGACCTGCACGTTCGTGAACTTGCAGTTCTCCTTCTTCTCTGTCCCTATCTGGCCCGGACGTATGTTTATGCACTCCATCACTCTCATAATCGCATTAATTGCGCGGTTATTCTCATTTTCTGAGAAAAAGCTTCTCAAATCTGAAATAATTGTTGTACCTTTGCTCACGGCTTCTAAGTTTGAACTTTATTTTTTGGCGATTATAAAGGTACTCATTTTCTGTGAGTTACACAAACTTCGAAGCCTTTTTTATTCCTATTTTATGTTAAATTATGCAGGTGCGCCATCACTTGCGAAACTTTAG
>JAGCCO010000100.1 GCA_017651645.1 Bacteroidales bacterium | reverse complement strand
CGCAGGTCCGCGAGATACTCTCTGTTCCCGAGATAAAGCAGTTTTGGGAGATGATTCTTCGTCAGAAGGCCTTCCTGGAGGAGATGAATCGAAGGATTGCTAAAGCCGTGAAAGCCCTTTACGACTTCGCCCTGAATCGTGACCTTATCTTCTCGAAAGAGGCAGAGGTCAGTATCGGCAACGGTATCATCGCCGAGGCAATCCTGAAGGGCTTGGACCCTACGGATGAAGGCCAGCGGAAGAAGGCGGCGAAAAGCCTGCTTGGCAAGGTCAACTGGAAAGGAACGTATCAATCCAGCTGTGACCTGGCTGAAACCCGCACCGAACAGTTCTGTGAAGAGATAACCGTCCCGAAGGAGATAGTTGCAACTCTATTGCTCGCTGCCGGCGGAAAAGGTGGTGTCAGCGTAGGGGGTGGCGGAGGTGGCTCCAACGATGATCTCACCAATTGGGACGGGACGAAGAAGAAAGATAGAGGGAGAAGAAAGTAAGGAAAATCCTTATCTTCCTTGCGGAGATGTGAAAGATGGGCGTTAATTGTTTATATACAAAGCCAATGCATAATTATCTCGGCAAAAAAAGTTAAATTTGCTTACTTATAGCAAGCAAAACACAAAATGATAAATATCCGCAAACTCGAAGCGGAGCTATGGGAAGCGGCTGACGCCCTTCGCCAAGGTTCCAAATTGACGTCCAACCAGTACTGTATGCCGGTCCTGGGTTTGATATTCCTTCGCTACGCATACGGCCGTTATAAAATGGTCGAGAAAGAACTGCTCAAGAGTCGCCCGATGAGAAACGGCCGCGTTCTTCCAATTGAAGCCAGCGATTTCGCTGCCAAAAGCGCCCTCTACCTTCCGAAAGAGGCCCAGTATGAATATCTAGTCAACCTTCCCGCGGATATCGTATCGCAGAAGCTGAAAAGCAAAAACGGTCAGGCCCTCAACAGCCTGGGCGAGGTCGTGAACAACGCAATGGATCTAGTGGAGGACCAGAGTGCCCAGCTCCAAGGCATCCTTCCTAAGAACTACACAATATTCCAGGATGAACTGCTGGCCGAGATTCTCCGGATATTCAACAACAGCGCTCTCGATGAGGTAGGAGGCGACATCATTGGCCGTATCTACGAGTACTTCCTCAATAAGTTTGCTAAGAACGTTGCTCAGGATGACGGCGTGTTCTTCACCCCGAAGTCTTTGGTTAAAATGATCGTGAACGTTTTGGAGCCCTCCGGCGGCATTTTGCTTGATCCCGCCTGCGGTTCTGGCGGCATGTTTGTCCAGACCGGCGATTTCGTAGAGTCTGAGGGTATGTCTGCCAATAGTACCATGACCTTCTACGGCCAGGAGAAAGTGGAGTACAACGCCCAGCTTTGTATGATGAACATGGCGGTCCACGGCCTTTCTGGTGCCATTAAGTCAGGTGACGAAGCCAACTCTTTCTACCATGATGCCCATAATCTTGAAGGTTGTTGCGACTACGTGATGGCTAATCCTCCTTTCAATGTGGATAAGGTCAAATCTGAGGCAGCAATCAATGCTGGTCGTCTTCCGTTTGGATATCCTGGAATAAATAAGGACAAAGAGTTCAGCAATGCCAACTATCTGTGGATATCCTATTTCTACGCATACCTCAACGAAAAAGGACGCGCCGGATTCGTGATGCCGTCCTCTGCTACCGATAGCCAGCAAAAAGATAAGGACATCCGCGAGAAGCTGGTCAAGACCGGGGATGTGGACGTGATGATAAGTGTGGCCAACAATTTCTTCTACACGAAATCGCTTCCTTGCACTCTTTGGTTCTTCAATCGTGGCAAGAAAAAGGAACTGAAAAACAATGTTCTCTTCATTGATGCCCGCAATTATTATACGGTGGTTGACCGCACACTGAATGAGTGGTCAGAGTGGCAGCTTAAGAACCTCAACGCCATTGTTTGGCTATACCGTGGCGAGAATCTTCGCTATAAGAAACTTCTAAATGAGTATAAGGCCACTATCTGGGAATATATCGACTCTCATGAGAACGGCGTTTGGTATGATACTTCTGTAGTAGGAGGGGACAAACAGTCATTCCAAGACTATCTGAATGCGCTGAATATTCTTGAAGCTTCTTACAAGAAGGTCATCAAGGACCAGCAGGAACAACTAAAGACGCTGAAAAAGCGAGATGATAAGCTAGACTGCAAGAAGGTAATTACAGCCAATGAGCAGCAGCTGGAAGACGTGACCAGGATGCAGACCATCATGAAAGAGGCTATTTGGCTTACAGACAAATTCGGCGAAGGAGAGTATCAGGATGTTGATGGCTTGTGCAAGGTGGCGACTGTTGCGGAGATTGAGGATAAAGGCTGGTCTCTTACCCCTGGTGCTTTCGTTGGTGTTGCCGCCGTTGAGGATGATGGAGTTGATTTCTATGAGAGGATGTCTGAAATCCACTCTGAGCTTAAATCCCTGCAGGAGGATTCCGAAAAACTGATGAAAGAGATTTTGTCAAATTGGGAGTCGTTGAAGAAATGAAAACGGTAAAGATTAAAGACCTTGGCCGAACTGTAACCGGCCATACGCCCCCTACATCGGAATCCAAGTATTTCGGTGACTATATGCCGTTTGTCAAGCCTACCGATATCGAGAAGGAATCAAAGCACACCTATAATCCCGAGCAGTATTATTCAGAGGAAGCCGCCGAGAAATACAAGACAAGCCTGATTCCTAAAGGGGCAACTTGTGTCGTTTGCATCGGTACGATTGGTGAGAAAATGACAATGGCACATTGCGATCTCTACACCAATCAGTCCATCAATAGCATCATCCCTTCAAAGGGTTATGATCCTGATTATGTATATTACCTTCTGAAATACAACCTGGGTAAAGTTAAGGCTCTCAATAAAGGCACAGCTTCTGGCCGTGAGTTCGTCTCTAAATCCACTTTTTTGGAGATGGATGTTGAGGTCCATGAGGACCTGGCCACGCAGCAAAGGATAGGAAAGTTCCTATCTGCTTACGATGAGTTAATAGAACGAAATAAACAACAAGTCAGTCTTATTGATGAAGCATCCATACGCCAATACTCCGCTCTTCTCAGTTCGGCAGGCATAAGTTATGAAGGCCCCAAATGTGTTTTCTCCACATTGCCGAACAACTGGCAAATTAAGGGCTTAGATGAGATTTGCAGTATTCAGTATGGTTTTCCTTTTGACGGTTCGTTGTTCAATTCCGAAGGACACGGCTTTCCAATATTGAGGATTCGGAATATCCCTGATGCTTATACAAACGATTTCACGACAGAAAACGCATCGCCTGCTTATATTGTTAAGCACGGGGATATCGTTGTCGGTATGGACGGGGAGTTTCACATCAATACATGGATAGGACGAGAAGCGTACTTGGTGCAGCGTGCATGCCGATTTTTATCTTTAGATCGTGATTACCGTGGCTATCTTTTCCGAGCAATTCATTCTCCCATAAAGTATTTCGAGAAGACTCTTGTAGGGGCAACGGTTGCGCATCTTGGGAAGAAACATATTGATTCGATTGAGATAGCCTTGCCTCCCCAAAAAGATGCTATGTTTTTCAATACAGTATTTGATTATAGGATTAATCTTTTAAGGCAAAATCAATTACTTATAGCGGCCAGGAATGCATCGTTGAATCAAATAATGACTCAAAAAGGATTTAATCGGTTCTAAGACTATGAGCTGGGAATATTCAGAAAACATACTCGTACAAGAGAGCGCCGGCAACCTGCTCCGTGATGAACTAGGCTGGGATGTCAAGTTTGCCTACAACACAGAAGTGTTGGGCCTGAACGGCACGTTTGGCCGGATGTCCTATAAGGAAATTCTTTTGAAGCGTTATGTTCGGGAAGCCCTGGTGCGCCTCAACGACTGGATTACTCCCACTCAAATCGAAGAAGTCCTCCGGAAGTTAGAAGACCATCTTTCCACTTCATCGCTCCTGCAAATAAACGAAGAGAAATACGACATGATCCGTGACGGAGTAGATGTCACATACACCAAACCGGATGGCACCACGGACACACGAAAAGTACGGCTCATTGACTTCAACGACCCTTCTCAGGACTCCTTCCTAGCCATCAAAGAACTCAAGATTCACGGCGACCTCTACCGGCGCCGCACCGACATTGTAGGTTTTGTGAACGGCTTACCTCTCCTCTTCATTGAGCTCAAAAAGCCCTCTGTGGATGTTGAGAACGCATACAACGACAACTACCGCGATTACCAAGATACCATCCCGCACCTGTTCTACTACAACGCCTTCCTGATGCTTTCCAATGGCCCGGAGGCAAAGGTGGGCACCCTGGGTAGCGATTTTGAATTCTTCCACGAATGGAAGCGCCTCAGGGAGGAAGATGAAGGGAGTGTAGCGCTGGAGACAATGCTTCGCGGTATCTGCAAGAAGGAAAACTTCCTGGATCTGCTGGAGAACTTCATCCTTTTCGACCACAGCAACGGGAGCGTGGTCAAGATTCTTGCCCGCAATCACCAGTATTTGGGTGTAAATGAAGCCGTCAAGGCTTATGCAGCCCGCAAACTGAATAATGGTAAGTTGGGCGTTTTTTGGCACACCCAGGGCTCCGGAAAGTCCTATTCTATGGTTTTTCTGTCCCAGAAGATTCGTCGCAAATTTGCCGGTTCTCCTACCATTGTCATTCTGACAGACCGCGATGAACTCAACACCCAGATAAGCGAGACCTTCGAAAATTGCGGGCTCCTGGGTAAGGGAAACAAGGCCGTCCGCTACATTGCGACCAGCGGCGAGGACCTTATTGAGAACAAGCTTAAGAAGAATCCCAGCTTCATCTTTACCCTCATACAGAAGTTCAACAAGAGAGACGTTCAGCCCATCTTCCCGGACCACGACATTATCATTATGTCGGATGAGGCTCATCGCAGCCAGTATGGCGTATTCGCCGAGAATATGGTCCGGCTGCTGCCCACGGCTTCTCGAATTGGCTTCACTGGCACGCCTTTGATGTCGGATGACAATATCACGGAGCGCACATTTGGTGGCTATATCTCCATTTATGACTTCAAGAGAGCTGTGGATGACCACGCGACTGTTCCTCTCTATTACGAGAACAGAGGTGAACGTCTGAAGGTTTCCAGAATGGATAAAGCCAACGCGGAGCTCAATAGCCGCATTGCTGAAGCCATTGAGAAAGCAGATCTTGATCCTTCTCAGGAAGAAAAACTGGAGCGTGAGTTTGCCAAGGAAATCCATGTTCTTACTGCAGAACCGCGCCTGCGTACTATTGCCAAGGATTTCGTAGGTCATTATACCGACCTGTGGACCAGCGGCAAGGCCATGTTCGTTTGCCTCAACAAGGTCACCTGCGTCCGTATGTACAATCTGGCTAAGGAGTACTGGGCACAGGTTATCGAGGAGACCAAGCAGCTGCGCCAGACGGCCACACAGCAGGAAGCTCTGGAACTTGACCGCAAAATCAAGTGGCTGGAGGAGACAGAGATGGCCGTGGTTATCAGCCAGGACCAGAATGAGATTCAAACCTTCAAGAAATGGGGCCTCGACATCATTCCGCACCGCGAAAAGATGGAAAAGAGGGCGATGGACAAGGAATTCAAGGATTCCAAGAATCCGTTCCGCGTTGTCTTTGTCTGTGCTATGTGGCTCACCGGATTCGATGTCAAATCCCTGTCCGGTCTCTACCTCGATAAGCCTCTCAAGGCTCATACCCTGATGCAGACTATTGCTCGTGCCAACCGCGTTAACGAGGGTAAGAGTAACGGTCTTATCATAGACTACATCGGAGTAGTGAAAGCACTCCGCGAAGCTCTGGCCACTTATACGATAACCAAAGGCGGTACTGGTGGCAAAGACCCCACCGTGGATAAGTCTGAACTGATTAAACGCGTGCTGGATACTATTCAAGCGGCCACTGATTTCTTGTTCCAGCACGGATTCATCCTTCAAGAACTCATTGACGCCAAGGATTTCAAGAAGATTGAACTCATTCAGAAAGCCGCAGACCTGATGTGTGCGTCCATTGAGATAAAGAAGACTTTCGAAACTTACGCCTACGAACTCATCAAGCTGTTCAAGTACCTGGACCGCGACGACGTAGACGAAGATACCCGGCGTCGCAAGAATGCGATTATTGCCATCTATGATGAGTTACAGAAGAAGCGCAAACACGCTGACAATACCGACCTCATGGTGGAAATCAATCGTATTATGAACGATTACGTTTCCGTAGAGGAGAGTGACGAGACTGAGCCCTCCAAGCAATTCGATATCAGTAAGATAGATTTCGATCTCCTCCGCAAAGAATTTGAGAAAACTAAGTCCAAGAACCTTGTGATAAAGGACCTTGGCGAACTAGTCAAAGAGAAGATTAAGCGCCTGATGGAAAACAATCCCAAGCGTATCGACTTCTATGAGCGTTACCAGCAGATAGTTCTGGAATATAACACAGAGCAGAATAGCGCCACCATCGAAAAGACTTTTATGGATCTAATGGACCTGGCCCAAACCCTCGATACCGAGGAAAAGCGTTATGTCCGTGAAGGGTTCTCCAGCGACGAGGAACTTTCCGTATACGATATGCTTTTCTCCGACAATCTGAGCAAAGAAGACATCAAGACCATCAAGAAAGTGGCCGTGGATCTGCTGGCTAAGATCAAGGGACGTATCTCCGAAATGGACCATTGGACAGACAAACAAGAAACTCGTGCCGCAATCGACACGCTCATCCGCGATGTCCTCTGGCTTGAACTGCCCAGTTCCTACTCTGAAGAAAGCCTCAACTACTACCGTCAGGAAATCTACGAATACGTTTATACCCACTACCGTTACGTGGCGTAGGGTGTCAGTATTTTGGCACGTAGTTGGCCTCGCCGCCAAGGGCGTCTTCAAGAATAGCCTCCACAAAGTCATCTGCAGCAAGGTTTAAGGTTGTCTCTTGGACCTTGCTTTCGTATTCGAACTTCACCTCACGAATTCTGACCGGTCCCCAGTACCGGGACTCCACCCAGCCATCTTCAAAAGGAAAGATTATCTCTGTGCCTGGCTCTGGATTCTCCGGAAGCTGCTTTTCAAGTTCTTCAAGGGAGGATATCTTCTTTCCCTTGGCATTTCTGATGAAGTGATCGTTTGTCTCAATGGGGAGGTGAATCGCTGCATTCCAGTAATCGGCTTTTTCAAACTGAAAACTCGCATAGAATCTGCGTATCTTGTTCAGATCGAAATTGTGTTCTTTAACCCATTCGTCATCAAACTGGTAAAGAGTATGCCTGATATCGGCATGGACGACGGTTGTGATAGAGCCAATAATCTCATTCCATCCTGGCCGGCGTAATTCCTTCAGAGAAATGCCATATTCGGTGGCATATTTCTTGGCTCCTTCCTGGAATCCCTTTTTTGAGACCATAATGCCGTTAACATTATTGAGATCAGAAAGGACGCCCTGGAAATCTCGGACTTTACCAACAGGAACCAGAGAGTCATAGTTCTTGCACTCGATAGCAACGCGATGCATGTTTCCAGCAATCTCATACTCCCAGTAAACATCAATCTGATGCTCACAACCAGACTTCCCTGTCAACTTCACATTGTGCTGCACCGTCGTTGGCTTGAGGACATCATTATCCACAAGCTTTTGATAAATTCTTTGAGTGAAAAGTTCGAAGTCCGTGTTCGGGTTCATAATCAAGCCTCTTTAATCCGGCATTCAAAGTTAGGAATAAACCTTAACATCACGAAATTGGGCCACGATACAAAGCCTTCAATCTGCATATAACGGTGAGACCCTTTTTTTAGTTCAATTTTTCGATTTTTGGGACATTTTTTGGGCCACTATTTACGAAAAATCCCTCACAGAACGCTCTGTAAGGGATTTTTGCGGAGAGGACGAGATTCGAACTCGTGGTACGGAATGACCCGTACGTCGGTTTAGCAAACCGGTGG
>JAGCCO010000054.1 GCA_017651645.1 Bacteroidales bacterium | reverse complement strand
TGCCTGTGGGGTAACAACGATCCTTCGGCAGTGGTTTATATTCGTGAGTCGCGCTATACCAAGGAGTTTGTGGACGAGGAGCCCTATTTCTCGCTCTGTGTCATGGACAAGTCGTTTAAGAAGCAGATGGCCTATCTGGGCAGCACGTCAGGACGTGACGAGGACAAGATAGCCAAGGCAGGACTCACGCCCGTCTATGCCGATAACACCGTCTATTTCGAGGAAGCCAAGCTGGTGCTTGTCTGCAAGAAGGTCTATGCCGCAGAGATCCAGCCAAGTGGCATCATCTATCAGGAAACCATCGACCAGAGTTACCCGCAGGGTGACTATCACACCATATACATCGGTAAGATCGAGAAGGTGCTGGTGAGGGATGATGAGTATCTGAAATAAGCCATGCCCAAGGAACGCAACAAGGCTGACGGCTATCGTGAGAAGGCTTACGAGGGTGACACCAAGGCAATGAACAACCTTGGGGTCTGCTACGAGCGTGGCACTGGCGTAAAGGTCAATCTGGAAATGGCTTTCGAATGGTACATGAAGGCTGCTGAGCTGGGTGATGTCTATGGCTGCTTCAACGTCGGCGAGTGTTATTATCACGGAAAAGGTGTAGAGCAGAATGCAGAACTGGCCTTTGAGTGGTACATGAAAGCCGCTGATAAAGGGGATATGCAGTCACAGGTCAATGTGGCCAATGCCTATTATCTCGGCAACGGCACGGAAATGGATCACCACAAGGCTTTCCTTTGGTATCGTGAAGCAGCCTTCCAAGGACATGTACAGAGCCAAAAGAATTGCGGAGCGGCCTATTGGAACGGCGATGGTGTAGAGAAAGACTTGTCGGAGTGTGCCTTCTGGTACGAGTTGGCAGCTAATGGCGGTGATGCCCAGGCACAGTTTGCCACAGGCTGGTTCCTGATGACTGGCAACGGTGTTCCCGTCGATGAAAAGAAAGGTCTGAAGTGGATTCACAAGGCCACGTTCCAAGGCTATCAGCCAGCAATCGACTACTGCAAGGAACACGGTTACAAATGGTATTGAGCATATGACACAGAAAATAGTATATATCCTCATTTGCATCAATGTGGTGACCTTCCTGGTCTATGGCATTGACAAGTGGAAGGCCAAGCAAGGCAGCTGGCGCATATCAGAAGCCACCTTGCTATTACTTGCTGTCATTGGTGGCAGCATCGGCGCATTGTTGGGCATGCAAGTCTGGCATCACAAGACGATGCACAAGAAGTTCAAATATGGACTTCCTCTGATTCTGTTATCTCAGATTGCCCTCATATATTTCATAAACAAATAAGAGAGATATGCACAAGGAGAAATTCATGATCTATCGGAGGGATGCGAAGAAGGGCGAGGCCACTTATTCGCCGAAGTCGCACTCTGCCCCGCATTTCGAAGGCCACTACGTAGAGGGCATGGAGGAATGGGCATCGTGGTACTGCTTCAACAAGAAGGATGATGGAACCTATGAAGCCGAGCTTGACGAAGCCTGGAACGAAGGCAGTCATTATGGCGGAGGAACCATCAACGTGGATATTCCCAAGGAGTGGTTCGCTCTTTCCTACGTTGAATTCCTCGAACATGTCATAACCCTTGCTGCAGCAAAGCATTATGGTTTTACCGTAGATGACCTGAAAGAGAGAAAAGGATTGAAACAGTTCTTTGGTTTTAAAGATTCAATTAATCTTATCAGACTCTCTGAGGAGCATACCATCGCTTTCAAGGAAGAAATGCAGGAGGCATTCCAGCATGGATTTATGGCATATTACAAAGACGAAAAACAGTGGCAGGTGTTGCCTGACAAGGACTTCTATCAGTCATTAGAGGCAGAAGGTGCCGAAGCCTACGAAGCAGTCAGCGAGGAAGGCCAACGTGTGGGCGGTGCCATTATTACAGCTAACGGTGTTATAGGCGAGTTGGCTTTCCTCTATGTGAAAGTGGGTGTTCAGAGCAAAGGTATCGGCCAAGCCATCTGGAAATCTATAGAAGCCACGCATCCTGAGATAGAAGTATGGGAAACCTGTACTCCGTATTTCGACCGACGGAATATCCACTTCTACATCAACCGCTGTGGCTTCCATGCCGTTGAGTTTTTCTATGAGCATCACCCTGACCCCAATATGCCTGAGCAGTTTGACCAGGAGGACGGACTATTTAAGTTTGAAAAGAGGATGAAACAAGAACAAAAAACACAATGAAAACATCACACTTTTTCGGTTATGTGTCACATCGAAATATCTCAGCGAGGTCTGCAAGAAGGTAAGCGGACTGCCTGCAGCGTTTTGGATTACCCGCTACACGGCACTCGACATCAGCCGATTGTTGCGTGATCGCAGCCTCTCGTTTACTGACATCAGCGATATGTTCGGCTTCTCATCGCTCTCACATTTCAGTCGTTATGTACAAACCAATTTAGGGGCGAAACCAAGTGATTTCAGGGAATAACAGCCGTAATAGTAAGAGATAATGGAAAAAAATGGCGGGCGAAGACGCTAAATTTCGAAAACTTTTTGTACCTTTGCAAGAGTTTTTTAACTCTAAGTAATGATTAAAAAATAATGAAACAGATAATGAAGAATTTAATGCAATGGGTGCT
>JAGCCO010000045.1 GCA_017651645.1 Bacteroidales bacterium | reverse complement strand
TTCAATTATCAATTATCAATTTTCAATTACTTAAGTACAACTTCACCGACATCGAACTTAACAGTGATAGTAACCTCGATGCTGTTGCTGAACTTGAAGAGGTGCGTATGTGTTGCCGACTCTTCATTCCAAGGATTCAGTATATAGCGGCGACCTGTAGTAGGATCATCACCAATACCACGTGAGATGGTCGCGTCGTCCATGCCTTCTTCTGAGCCGAGCAATTCAGCCCCATCCACCTTGATACTCTTCAAAATCATATCCGTATTGGGATGCTTCTTCAGAATCTTGGCCACATCGAGGAACATCAGATACGGGTCTTGCGTGTTCGTACTGCCGTTGGGCGTCAGTGTGAAGGTATAGTCGCCTTCGCCAGTGATGTAGACCTCAGGACTCTCCAAGAAAGCCCAACCTGTATCCGAGTAGCTCAGTTTACCAGTAAAGCTCTCAACCTGAGCACCGCCAGTCTGCTTCTTGAAGTGGTATGCCAGATACTCGTAAGCATTACCCTGATCGTCGTACTGCTTCGAACCCAGCCACAAATCAGTCAAATCACCAGTACGGTCACTGATCTCGTAGGTGATAACCTGCAACTGATTATTGCTTGAGGCAAACTTAATATTCTTATTGGTAGAGATGCCGAACGATGGCAGCTGAGAGAAGGTGAGCACACCATCTTCACTGATATCGTATGTTCCTTCTGTCACGTTACCTGCAATATCGGTAATCTTGAAGGTCTTGGTCTTCGAATTCAGTTCAAACTCTGCATCGGTGATATCAGGATCGCCATCAAAACCAGCGCGTGAGATCTCCTCTCCAGCCAGTGTGAACCAAGTGAACGGAGCGTCTTCGTCGAACTTATAGGTTGTGGTGTTCTGATTGAACGGCTGCACGTAGCTCATCCAATTCTCAGGCAGCGTAATCGTGGTGATAACAGGAGCCACATAGCTGTCCTTATACTCCTTCGAGATATAATTGAAGGTGAATGGCGTGTTATCGTTAGAACCGCCGTCGAACATGATCTGCATGGCGTTCTCCGTGAGATAGATAATCTTATAGTTGCCATCAGGACGCTGACCAATAATAGCATCGCTCTGACCAGGACTCAACGGAATAACACCAGTGAACGAAATGGTATGCGTAGCCACATCCATATTAAACGAGCCCTTTTCGCCGTTTACGTCCACATTGGCACCATTAATCAAGTCGAATGTCATCACTCCATAGTCGGCAGCACCACAAATCCAACTATTGCCTGCAAAATCGGCAGCCCAGTACCACTCGCCGGCGTATGTGGGGTCGATAGCTGTCGACGAATCCCACTGCTCAGAGTCGATATAGTTCTCGCCGGCAATATTGTGAAAGCTGTCCCACGACATTCCAGAGGTATAGAACCACTTAGGACCACCGAATTTCAGACATGTACCGTTGGCATCAAGGTCGAGAACCCACTCCTTCGAGTGTCCCACACCACCAGTCAGCATAGTCCATGCAGGATCGGAGATGAGGTTTGGATTCATCTGGTTGATATGGAACGAAGCGCGGTCGCTGAACACGATACCACCACGGGTCTGAACACCCATGCGAACATAGTAATCGCCATCGAAGGCTACGCCTACCTGATAGATGTTGTTGGTACTGGTTCCTGAGATGCTGATATCATCGGAAGTAGGAGCAGGACCGTACTCCCAGTACACAGAGTAACTGCTGGGGAGCAGACTTGTAAACGTCACCTGATTTGTCGTCTGGTCAACATTGACAGAGAAGCCAGTGTTCTCGGCCAGTTGGGCTGTAGTAAGATCAATGGCACCCATGCTGTCAGAATCAGGCGTACATGCTGCAAGCAACATAACAATGCTCGTCAGCACACCATATAATAGATTCTTTGTCTTCATAATTTTCAATTATCAATTTTCAATTCTCAATTACATATCACCATCCCGCATTCTGCTTCAGCACTCCATTAGAGAGGATAATCTGATTCTGCGGAATCTGGCAGAGTCCCTTCTTGGCTTTGATATTCTCGGCAGCAATAACCACCTTATCGGCATTACCGCCTGACATCACATCAATACCATTGGTGGCAATCTGCTGAGCAGCATAGTCCACACCCTGACGGAGCAGGTCCCAGTAGTTGATGGCCTCGAAGGCAAACTCGAATTTACGTTCCTTCATAATCGAAGCCTGAGAAACCGCTACAGGCTGCAATCCTGCACGGGCACGAACCTTATCCATATATTTCTGAGCACTGCTGCTGCCCAGTTCGGCAGCCATCAGCAGCACGTCGGCATAACGCATGATGATCCAGTCCTGATGGTTCTGTTCCTGGAAACCACCACTACCGTCAATCTTCACAGCACTTGTACCGTCGGCAAAACACAGAGGCGAATATTTCTTGATGACATAGCCTGTGTACTCGCGCTGATCCTTATAGCTGGCCTCAAAACCATCGGCATTCACGATTCCCTCATTGACAATGTCGATGATGGAAGCCTTCTTGCGGGTGTCACCGGCCTCATACTGGTTAACAAACTGAGGATTGACCGTCAGGGCGCCCCATCCGCGTCCGTAAGGTGCTACTGGCAGATTGCGCATGCCCAGCATCACCTGCCAGCGGTTTGAGTCGTTGTTGCCGTTATAATCCTGCGTATTGGTAAACTTCATAGCCAGGACGGTCTCGCAGTTTCCATCACCAGCATACGTTCCCAGCAGCGTTACCGCATCGCCCACCTCAGCAATACCAGCCGATGCAGCAGGCCACAGGTTCTTATATTCTGCTACAAGGTCATATTCACCACTGCTGATAACGTCCTCGCAATAAGCCAGCGCCTTGTCCTTGGTTACGCCATCAATAGACGCTCCGTAATAGCCGGTGTAATACAAGTATGCACGGGCATACAAAGCCTCAGCTGCATATTTGGTGATATGACCGTCGTTATTGGCTGTGTCCGACTTAGGATAAGCATCGGCAGGAATATTGTCGATGGCGAACTGCAAATCGTCGAAGATCACCTGATAGACTTCTGCCGGATCTGCCTGGGGAACATTCTCCTCAGTAGCAACCGTCAGCAGGGGGATGTTGCCGAACATGCGAACCAAATCAAAATACAGAATGGCGCGCAGTGCATGGCATTCGCCCATATAGGTGCCTTTCAGCGTCTCATTCTTCCACTCTATCTGTGGCTCGTATTTGATAAGTTCATTACAACGGTAGATACCCTGATAATAACGTGCCCAGTCTGCTTCGTAAAGATTAAGGTCTGACGATGACTGAGCGATGTCAAAACGGTCCACCACCTGATAACCACGTCCATCGGTATTTCCTGTTGCACCGAAGCACTCTGCGCCCATCACTTCCGAAGCTACATAGAAGGCAAAGCCCGGATTACTGCTGGTCTGGCGCCATCCGTCGTAACAACCAATCAGCGCACGATAAGCATCATTCTGCGTCTTGTAGAAATTGCTGGTATTCGACTCTGTCTTCGACTCCACGTCCAGATAACTTTCCGAACACGAAACAATACCTAATGACATAAAGGCTAAGAGAGTCTTTGTAATTGTTGATATTCTCATATTTGATTCCTCCCATTTAGAATTTAACATTAGCACCAATTAGGAATGTACGCGGACGAGGATAATATCCTACATCGACACCACTTACCCATCCATCAGTTCCGTATCCGATTTCAGGATCCATTCCCTTATATTTTGTGAAAGTAAGAAGATTCTGAGCTTGCACATACACACGCAACTGCTTGCAGTACTTGCTCTTCCAGATGCGAGAAAGGTCATAGCCCAGTGTCACATTTGCTATACGCAGATAATCGGCATCGTGCACATAGAGGTCGGAGAACTGCCAGTTGATGTTCGTGGTCGTCACGCGGGGAATCTTGTTGCTGGTTCCCTCACCCGTCCAACGCTGCAGAATCTCTGTGGTATAGTTGGCCTGTGCGTTAGCATGGTTGCGGTAGGTCTGAACAATCTTCTGACCAGCAGCGCCATTGGCTTGAACAGAGAAATCGAGTCCCTTCCAGTCGAAGCCAAGTGTAAAGCCGTATGTAAAGTCGGGCATACCATTGCCCAGATCCACCTTATCGTCGTCGTTAATCACGCCGTCGTGGTTCACGTCGATATATTTCACGTCGCCAGGCTTGACATCGGCCTGCAACACGCCATTGCCGTTAGATATCCACTCGTTAATCTCCTGCTGGTTCTGGAAGAGACCGGCAGTCTTATAGCCCCAGAAATAACCAATGGCATGACCGTTCTGTGCACGGTAGAATTCAGGAGCATTGTCGTATAGTTGGTTGGTAGCACCGTGGATGATACCATCATCAGTAGGAATGCTGCCCACCTCATTCTTATTGTAGGCGCCATTCACGCCGATGTTATAGCGGAAGTCCTTGCCAATCATGTCGTTCCAGGCGAGGTTGAACTCAAATCCCTTGTTCTTCACGTCGCCACCATTGATGGTTGGTGCGCCTGTACCAACGGTTGCCAGCACAGGGGCAGTCACCAGCCAGTCCTTAGTGGTCTTGATATAATAGTCGAGGTTAACATTCAAGTGTCCGCCAATCAGACGGGCATCGATACCCACGTTGAACTGCTCTGATGTCTCCCATGTCACGTCAGGGTTAGCCACACGACTAGGATATGCGCCCCAGTTGGTACCCAGCACCGATACCGACTCAGTATCGTCGTAGCCCGATGTACCGAACAGGTAGTGGGTATTGGTGTTCTTCACTGGAGCCAGATACTGGTAGTCGGAGATATTCTGGTTACCCACCTGTCCCCAGCTGACACGCAGTTTCAAGTAATCCATCCATGATGAGATGGATTGCATGAACTTCTCGTTCGATATGGTCCAACCTGCAGAGACGGAGGGGAAGTAGCCGAAGCGATGACCACGTGCAAACTTGCTCGAACCATCAGCACGCAGGGTCGCATTGATCATATAGGTCTCCTTCCAGTTCCACCCCAGACGACCAAAGTAAGACACGTTACGTGAGTCACCGTGAGGACTGCCGCCTGCGCCTAAACCGTCATCGGTAGAAGTGGCTGTACCATTATTAACGTACGCATGCTCCCAGTCGTCGAAGCCTTCCTTCAGATAGCCATTGCTGCCGCTAACCGATGTGCCTGAATAGCGGCTGGCCTCTATACCTACCAATGCACTGAAGGCATGATCGTCCTTTATCGTCCAGTCATACTGGGCTGTATTGGTCCATGTCATCGACAGTCCATGATTCATGCTCTGGCTGGCCGAAGTCCTGGTGTCATTATAGTTATAAGGACTAAAATGATAAAGAGGAGAGAAGCCGCGGTATTCACTTGTGCTATAAACTGCGCCAAATACCGAACGCACCTTCAGTCCCTTCAGCGGGGTCAGTTCAGCATACACATTGCCGCTGAACGTACCACTCTTATTCTCATTATTTGTGTTGGTCATCATGTTTCCGTAGGGGTTGCCGTCGTACATGTACCAGTCGCTATTATCGGTAGCATTATAGGGACTGCCATAGAAACCATTGTAACTGCTGGCCTCTGAGCCGGCTTCTGCCGGGCTGCCATCATAGATGTTCGTGGCATAGACAGGAGCCAGGGGCGATGTGCCAAATGCGCCACGCAGGGTGTTGTTATATTGGTTGCCAACGCCTATACCAGTACTCTTGGTATAGACGAAGCTTGCCTGTTCGCCCACTTTCAGCAGGCCATCTATGACGTTATGCTCAGAATTGATACGGGCATTATAACGCTGATAGTTCGAGACATCCTTGCCGCCGACAATACCCTCCTGACTCATATAGCCCAGTGACAGCGCGTAGGTGGAAACCTTGTTACCGCCGGTGATACCCAGATTGTAGCTCTCCACCTTAGCGTTGTCCTTAAACATCTGGTCTATCCAGTTGGTATCGTAGAGATTGCCGTTGGAGTCGTAGATGCTCTTCATCTTCGAGAAGTCGTAGGGCTGGTTGCCGGAGTTGATCTGCTGCTCGTTCATGATGGTCATATACTCCTGCGAGTTCAGCATATTAGCCTTGCGGGCCACGTTCTGCCAGCCGTAATAGGTATCAAAGCTGATTTCCGACTTGCCGGCCCTACCATTCTTGGTCGTTACCAGTACCACACCATTGGCTGCCTGGGCACCATAGATGGCTGCCGAGGCGGCATCCTTCAGCACGTCGATGCTCTCGATGTCGGCAGGATTCAGGGAGTTTATGTCTCCGCCAATACCGTCAATCAGATACAGAGGACCGCTGCTGCCTACGGTACCAAGACCACGGATCTGAACCTTCAAGCCTGAACCAGGCTGACCGGAAGTACTCTGGATGCTGACACCAGGCGTCTGGCCTTGCATGGCCTGCAGCGGACTCGTCGTGTTCATCTTGGCGATGTCCTCACCCTTCACCTGCGTGGTTGCGCCCGTCAGCAGTTTCTTCTTCTGTACACCGTAACCGATCACCACCACCTCGTCAAGCGACTGGCGGTCTTCCTCAAGCGTCACATTGATGGTGCTGCCACCACCAACCTTCACCGTCTTAGTGAGATAACCCACGTAAGAGAACACCAATGTCTGGCCTTGTTCCGCATTGATGGTATAGTTACCGTCTAAATCAGTAACAATACCATTACTGCTTCCCTGTACCTGCACCGTAGCGCCTATCAGGGGCTCACCGTCTGTGGCAGACGTGACCTTACCCGTTATAGGCTTTGCAGTAATAGTGCCAAACACAGCTTGCATCGTGAACAAGAGCACGATGAGCATCAATTGCTTAAAACTGTTTTTTTGCATACAATACATTGTTAATTAATTATTATTTTGTTTCAAGTCATTTTTCTCGCCGCAAATGTAGCACGTTTATTCCAAACCGAAGGGAAACAATGTTTCGGATGAAGGTCATTTCGTTTCCTGCTCTACTTTTCACGCCTCTTCGAAACATAGATTCCTCTTCTGGAAACATGGTGACGTGTGATGAACAGAAAAAAGCTGTACCTTTGCCCAAAATTCAGAAAAATTGTGTATCTTTGCACACAGATTGTCATTAACAATGAGGAAATTATTGCTCTTTACATGGCTATGCATCGCACAGATGGCAGCGGGGCAGCGCACAGGCGAAACGGTATTCAAGACTCTGGGGTTAGCCGACGGCCTGCGCAGCAATGCGGTGACGAGTCTGCTGGCTGACAGTCGCGGCTACCTGTGGATAGGCACCTATCAGGGGATCAACCGCTACGACGGCCACCAGGTAAAGACGCGGTTCCCAGAGAGCGGCGATCCGCAGTTGCGCGAGGTGTTTGCTGAGACCACTACATCCATGGAGGAAGATGCCGAAGGACGGATATGGATAGAATGCGAAAGCGGCGGCTACTACCTCTACGACATTAAGGCGGCGCGATTTTCGGCTGACGCTGACAAGCTGTTGCAGTCTATTGGCATCAGATGCAAAGGCAGATATAAGGTGAAGGTGGGCGAGAAAGGTGCGCTATGGGTGCTGACGGAGAGCGGCATCTATCGGTATAACTACCACTCCAAGGAACTGAAATACTGGGAAAGGCGAGTGCAACTGCCAGGGAAGTCGGCTGGCGTGGTTGCAGAGATGTCGGACGGCCTGTATTTCAGCGCAGACCACGCCATATGGCATCTAAATACGGGTACGGGCGAACTGCAGCGCGCGATGCTGCCTGAGGCGATGGAGCACTCGATAGGAGAGCACAGCCTGATGGCCGATGCCGACGGCACACTATGGATATATAGTACGCGCGAGGAGCACATCTGCCGCTACATCGTGGGAGGACGGCAGGTGAGAGAGACGGTCAGTCTGCCACAGACAGCCTTCGCCTCGCAGAACAACGCCATTCGCGACATGATGGACGACGGACGGGGAAACATCTGGATTGCCACTGACCACAAGGGACTGTTTGCCTATCATAAGAATACGGGCATCGTCACTGCCATGCGCCACGAACATGAGCGGTTGCAGTCGCTGGCATCGGACAATGTGACCTGTCTGACCACCGACCGCGACGGTACTGTCTGGGTGGGTCATCTGAAGACGGGCATTTCGTACACCAGCGAGGCTAACAGTATCATGCAGCCGCACGGCCGCATGTGTGGCGATATTCTGGCGATGGCCTACGACACGGAGGGAAACCTGTGGATGGGTACCGACGGTGACGGTGTGTATATAGAGCACAAGAATGGCAGCATGGTGAAGACGGCCTTGCCCAGCATCACCGTCATGGCTCTGATAAGCGACGGCATGGGCGGCATGTGGGCAGGAACCTACAATCAGGGGCTCTACCACCTGACGGATGCCAAGCGGTGGAAACGGTATGCAGTAGATGACGGGACGTTCCCGACAGAATATGTATGGACGTTGGCACGTGACAATCAGGGGCGTGTATGGTCGTCGTCGCCAATAGGTAAGACCGTCATCTTCGACCCTAAGGACGAAACCACACGTCTGGTGACCACCGACAGCGGTGACGACATCCATGCCAACTCCATCCGCTACGACGGGGCAAACACCATGCACCTGGGGTCGGTATATGGACTGTGGACTTACGACCTCAGAAACGGCAAGTGCGACGTGGCCTTCGGCAACCAGAAGGGCACGCAACAGTGGATGAACCAGATGGTGACGGACGTGAAGGCCGACCGGCAGCAGGGAATGATGCTGCTCACTCACCCCGACGGCATCACCATTTTCGACACGAAACAGGACACGCTCTACTATATCCGTCGCACGGACGATATCATCAAAGGCATGACTCAGGACGGCAACGGCGTGTACTGGGTGTGCACTACCAGTGGCAGCGTGGTGGCTATTCAGCCCAAGCGTCAGGCAGACGGCAACATTCAACTTTCAACTTTCAACTATCAACTGTCATCCGGCATGCCGCAGTTCTATTTCAACGGCGACGCTATGGTTTGTTCGCCCAAGGGCGAGATACTGATGGGCGGCACAGAAGGATACATGAGCATCGAACCGCGACGGCTGATGGCTACCAAACACGAAGAGCGCGACCTCGTGGTCAGTGAGATTGCCGTAGGCGACAGCCTGCTGAACGAACAGACCACAACCGTCAATCTTAGCCATGATGCAGCCCACCTGACCGTGAAATTCTTCTCTGGCAGTCTGGAGGACGTCCAGCGCATACGCTATGCCTACCGGCTGGTAGGACTGATGAGCGGCTGGACAATGACCGACCACAACTACGTGTCGTTCGATGCCCTGTCTCCTGGCGACTACACCCTGCAGTTGAGCATTTGTCGTGAGGACGGCACCATGAGCACACCAAGGGAACTGCGCATCAGCGTGGCACCGCCATTCTATCGTACGCTGCCCATGTACATATTGTATGCAGTTATTGTTTTGGGAGCCCTGTATCTGCAATGGCGCAACATGCGCAAACGACAACGGGAGCGAGCGGAACGGCAGCGCCAACTGATGGAGCGACAGAAGATGGAACAGATTACGGAGATGAAACTGCAGTTCTTCACCAATATCAGCCACGACCTGCGCACGCCGTTGACACTCATCATATCGCCGCTGGAACAAATCATGAAAAAGCTGACGGACGGTAAGACTCCCGACAATCTGCTGGCTCAGCTGAAGAATATCCACAAGAATGCCCAGCAATTGTTGAGGGAGGTGAGCGCGCTGCTCGACTTCCGCAGGCTGGACGCGGGTGGCGAGACGCTGAACGTGCAGCGGGGCGACATCGTGGACCATCTGAACAGCATACTCGTCTCATTTAGCGATTATGCCGAAGAGCGTAACATTCGCCTCAGTTTCGAGCACGATGCTGACAGCTTTCTGATGGACTACGATCGCGAGAAGATCAACAAGGTGATATACAACCTCTTCTCGAACGCCCTGAAATTCACACCTGCAGGCGGCTGTGTATCGTTGTTGTTCCGTGCGGAAACCGACAGCGTGATCATCGCCGTAGCCGACACCGGCAAGGGCATTTCCGACAAAGACAAGCCCAACATCTTCAAACGCTTCTATCAGTCGCCCAGCAATGACAGTTCGCAGACAGGCAGCGGCATAGGTCTCCATATTGCCAGCGACTATGTTCGCCTGCATCATGGCACCATCAGCGTGAGCGACAACCAGCCCGTTGGCAGCATTTTTACTATTACGCTGCCCATCGGGAGGACGTTTTTCGAGGAAGGAGGAACAAGGAAGGAGGAAGGAGAGTACTCTGCGACAGAATCTGCACCTGATAGTAATCTCGTTACTCGTTCCTCCTTCCTCGCTCCTCGCAAGACCATCCTTATTGTCGATGACAATCAGGACATGCTTTCATTCATCAGTTCCTGTATGAAGGAGGATTACCAGGTAAAAACAGCCATAGACGGAGCAGCCGCAATAGACGTATTGCAACGCGAACAGATAGACCTCATAGTCAGCGACGTGATGATGCCTGGCATCGACGGTTTCGAACTCTGCCGCAGAGTAAAGACCGATATCAACTTATCGCACATCCCCATCATCCTGCTGACGGCTCGTACCACTGATGTAAGCCGCATTGAAGGACTGCAACTGGGTGCCGACGACTATCTGACCAAACCATTTAACACGGAAGTGCTGCGACTGCGTGTGAAGAAGTTTATCGAATGGGAGCAGAACAATCACAGGCAGTTCCGCCAGAAGATGAATATTGAACCCAGCGAGATTACCATCACGCCACTGGATGAACAATTTATTAAAAAAGCCATAGCCCTGGTAGAGAAGAATATCAGCGATTCTGAATTCTCTGTTGAGACGATGGCTGCTGAGGTGGGAATGGCGCGTACCACGCTCTATAAAAAACTCATGGCCATCACCGGACAGGGACCGGCAGAGTTTATCCGTACCATCCGCATCAAGCGTGGAAGGGCACTGCTGGAAACCTCGCAGATGCAGATCACGGAAATAGCATACGCCGTAGGCTTTACAACCGTCAAGAGCTTTACAATGAATTTCAAAGCCATATATGGAATAACTCCTTCCGAATTCCTGCATTCCGATGGTCGCAAGCAACCAAAAGCCAACCGCAGTCATAGTGAGGCGAATACAAGTTCTTAATTAATAATAATGTAGCGAAACATGAAAAGAATATTAATGGTAGGTATCGCATTATTTGTTATAGCGATAGTTGTATTGGCACAGAGTAAAGAACAACTACTTCTTAGCGGTTGGAAATTTCAGCGAGGTGCTATTCCTGGGGCAGAAAAAGCAGACTTTGACGACGCTGGATGGGAGACGGTATCCATACCTCACGACTGGGCTGTCAAAGGGCCATTCGATAAGGATATCGATAAGCAGGTGGTGGCAATCGAGCAGAACGGAGAGAGAAATGCAACAGAGAAGACTGGCCGTACTGGCTCACTGCCTTGGATAGGCGAAGGCTGGTATCGTACCGAGATTACCATTCCAGAGGGTTTCTGCTCCGGCGAACTTATCTTCGACGGTGCAATGGCAGAACCGCGTGTGTATATCGACGGACGGGAGGTTGGTTATTGGGCATACGGCTACAACACCTTCAGCCTCGATATCACCAAGTTCTTGCCACGCAATGGCTCAAAGGAGGAGCATCTTGCTTCTGGCACTCACACACTTGCCGTACATCTTCAGAATATAGAGGAATCTGCACGTTGGTATCCCGGTGCCGGTATCTATCGGCCTGTACGTCTCGTGCTCCATCCGCAGAACTATCTCAAGACTTGGGGCACATTCGCACGTACGACCATGGTTTCAGGCATTTCTGCCGATGCCACTATGGCTCAGGAAGCTCGCCTCTACATAACGAGTGAGGCGGTGATTGGCGCTAAACTTCCTAAGGGAAAGAGACTCCGGGTGCGTCAGTCGCTTGTTGATGCTCAGGGCAATGTCGTGGCAAAGAGTGAGGAAGAGGCAGGTCGGCATGAATCCATACACGTGCTGACTATTCAGAATGCGCATCTGTGGAGTCCGGAGGCGCCACGGCTCTATACCCTTGTCACAGAACTCATACAAGATAATGAGGTATGTGACCGTATGGAGACAAAAGTTGGAATCCGTTCCATAGAATATGATGAAGAAGGCTTTAAGCTTAATGGGAAGACACGCAAGTTCAAGGGCGTGTGCCTTCACCACGACCTCGGTCCCTTAGGCGTAGCATTCAATAAAGATGCATTCCGGCGTCAGGTTCGTCTGCTCAAAGATATAGGCTGCGATGCCATACGGACCTCCCACAATATGCCAGCACCTTGGCAGATGGATATTTGTGATGAGATGGGCATGATGGTAATGGCAGAGTCGTTTGATATGTGGATGGCTAGAAAATGTAAAAATGGCTATGCCCGCTTTTTCGCAGAGAAGGAGACACCAGAGAGTTATCCTTGGTGGCATCGTGACATCACCAACCTTGTACTCGTACACCGCAACCACCCATCCATCGTGATGTGGAGCAT
>JAGCCO010000044.1 GCA_017651645.1 Bacteroidales bacterium | reverse complement strand
CTTCCGGAAAAAATGATTACCTTTGCAGTCCCGATTTCCCGGGATACGTATTGGAGAGATGCTCGAGTGGCTGAAGAGGCACGCCTGGAAAGCGTGTGTACCCCAAAAGGGTATCGCGAGTTCGAATCTCGCTCTCTCCGCTGAAACCCCTTACAGAACGCTCTGTAAGGGGTTTTTCGTAAAAAGTATCCCAAAAAATATCCCAAAAATCGAAAATCTGAACTAAAAAAAGGTGCTCGCAGGTCGGCACCTTTTGGAGAAGGATTATTTCTTGTCTGGGTAAAAAGAAATATGGTTCTTTTAAATTTTTAAGAATTGCTCTATGGGGAAAGACCTATATAAGGATCTTCTGGTATTTCTGTTTTACAGTGTAAAGCAAGTGTAAAGCAAGTGTAAAGTGACTGTAAAAGCCTTTACAGTTTTTACATGTCATAAATTATCGCAAAATGCTCTAATTCAATAGATTAGATGCAACGGCTTGATGTTTGCAAAGTGTAACGCTATTTAATAGCGTTATTACGATGATCAAAGTTTCCAACCTTTCCAAGATCTTCCGGACGGAAGAAATCGAGACCACGGCTCTCAATGGTGTTTCCTTCGAAATCAAGGACGGCGAGTTTGTCGCCATCATGGGGCCGTCGGGCTGCGGCAAGTCCACCCTGCTGAACATCCTCGGTCTTCTGGACAACCCCACATCGGGAAGTTATGAGCTTCTCGGAACAGAGGTGGGCGGACTCAAGGAGAAAGAGCGCACAAAGTTCCGCAAAGGCAACATCGGCTTCGTGTTCCAGAGCTTCAACCTGATCGATGAACTCAATGTGTATGAGAACATTGAACTGCCGCTTCGTTACCTGAACATCTCCGCTTCAGAGCGCAAGGCTAAAGTCACGGAAATCATGAAACGCATGGCCATCAGCCACCGCGCCCAGCACTTCCCGCAGCAGCTCTCCGGAGGTCAGCAGCAAAGGGTGGCTATCGCCCGTGCCGTTGTGGCTGGTCCGAAACTGATCCTCGCGGATGAGCCTACCGGAAACTTGGATTCCAAGAACGGCAAGGAGGTGATGGACCTTCTCTCTGAACTCAACCAGGAAGGCACCACCATCGTGATGGTGACCCACTCCCAGAAAGACGCTGCCCGTGCGCAGAGGACCATCGACCTCTTCGACGGTCAGATCGTCTCCGACGTTAAGAACGAGCTGTAATGAAAAGTTTCCTGAAATTCCTATCACGGAACAAGTTGTACACGGCCATCGAAGCGGTGGGGCTCATAGTGAGCCTCGCTTTCGTGGTTATTATCGCCTGCTACACATGGCAGCAGTTCGCGATCACGAGGGAAGCTCCTGATTATAAGAGAATTTGCGCCCTATCGGGGGCGGGGGATGAATACCTTTCCGCTTATCCCGGGCAGCTGTCGATGGTCCAGGACAGGATCCCTGAGTTTGAGAAGGGTGGAAGGATATATAACTATGGCAACTATGGCACTAATGTCATTTTTAATGGCATGAAGGTCCCAGGCTTTCTGGACATCTGTAATGTGGATCCGGAGATCTTCGAGTTCCTTCCACAGGAGTTCATCTCAGGATCGGAAGAGGTACTGAAAGACAGGAACCAAGTCATTCTCGGGGAATCTTTCGCGCGGAAACTGTCTCCGGACATGGATCCGGTCGGTAAGACCATCATACTCAGGAAAGATACCTGTGTGATTGGAGGCATCATCAGAGTCTCTGAGAACTCAATCTTAAAAGAAAAAGATATCTATCGAGGTTTCGAAGGCAAGGACGCCCCAAGCACTTCGCCGTTTATCCTTCCGATTAACCTTGTGCTTGTCCGTTTTAGGGAAGGTGCTGACCTTCAGGCCGTAAGGTCCGTTATCGACACCATGTTCCGTAAGGAATACGCTGAGTCATTTTACAAGATAAACAAACCGGAACGTAGTTTGACGGTCCCCTTCAAGGAATTATACTTCTCGAAATACACGACCGACTCCATAAAAAAAGGCAATCCGACACTTGTCTATGTGCTGATAGCGGTCGGAATCCTGCTTTTGGTCTCAGCCCTATTCAATTACATCAACCTAAGCGTCGCCCTTGCCGGAAAGAGAGCCAAGGAAATGGCCATCCGCTCGACCCTCGGGGAGTCCAAATGGAGCGTTTTGTGGAGATATGTTTCCGAAGCTATCCTGTTCGTGGCCGTCTGTCTCGCCCTCGCCATGATTCTGGCTAAAGCAATGGAACCAATGTTCAACAGGTCCTTGGCCGGGGACATCGGACTTAAAGTGGCGTTCTCGCCCTGGTATCTTGCCGTTTACGCCCTGCTGGCTATCCTGATCGGGCTGATCTCCGGACTGATCTCGGCATGGATGACTCTGAAGCACGACCCGGTCTCCATCATAAAAGGAGAGCAAAGGCGCCAGACAAAATCGGTGTTCTCGAAAATATTCATAGTCATCCAGAATGTCATAACGGTGGCGCTTATCTCCATGGCTCTGGTTATGGAGCTGCAGTACAACCACCTTGTGAATATGCCTTTAGGGGCTAATGTGGATAATCTATATTTCCTGTCCAGCGGGACTGTGGGAGCAGATGTCTTGGCCGCCAAACCCTACGTGGACAGGATTGGCCGGGCCGAAGGATACCCCGGTAACGGTAATATGAGCGTTGGAACAACCGTTGAGGGAAAGAAAGTAGATGTCAGAATGCTGCGGTGTGACGAGGCTGCTTTCGAAATGTTCGGTTTTGAAGTTCTGAAGGACTTCAACCTTCCTCAAAAGAATGGTTTATGGCTTACCGAGACAGCGGCGAATGTGTTCTCTTTTGACGAGAATAATCCTGCTTCGCCCAACTTTGTGAAACAAATCTGGGGCGAGATGGAAATTGCCGGAGTTATTAAGGATTTCGCTCTTAGAGGTCCTTCGGAAATAGCTGGTAACCAAGTCGGTATGGTCTCTGTCCAAGACATGGAAGGTAGCGGGACCGATGTAGTGCTCGAGCTTAACCGGTTCGATCGGGACATCAGGGCCGAACTAAAGGAGATCGGCCGCCAGGAGAGCCTTAGGATCACAGGAGACGAGGATTATGGCGAGAAGGTTTACGGGTTTATTCCCGAACTGATTGAAAAGACCTTGGAGGAGACCCGTAACTTCATCAGCATGATAGAGTTGTTCATGCTGCTCGCGGCCCTGATCTCGCTTCTCGGACTGGTGGCTATGAGCGCCTACTATGCCGGGATGCAGACAAAGGACATTGCCGTGCGCAAGGTCTTTGGCGGAACGATCGCCTCTGAGACCCGCAGGGCAGTCTCTGAATATCTGATCCTTGTCGGAGTGGCTATCCTGATCGGGGTACCGGTCGCTATATTCCTCGCCGAGCGTTACTTAAGGCAGTTCTACTACAGGATTGATGGTTACGGCTGGGTGTTCGTAGTCGGTTCCATGATCGCCTTGGTGATCTCGTTCCTCGCCGTCCTCTGGCAGACCCTCCGGGCCGCCCGCACCAACCCCGCCACGGAACTGAAAAAAGAATAGAAAAGAATAGATATGAGAAGTTACCTGAAATTCTTATCCCGCAACAAGTTGTACACGGCCATTGAGGCGGTTGGGCTCGTGGTGAGCCTGGCGTTTGTGCTGCTGACAGGGCACTTCGTGTGGCAGCAAAGGCAGATGACCCGGAACGTCCCGGACTATAAGGATGTATATACCTTCTACAGGTCGATGCGGGGCAGTTCCGGCGTCGGATTCTCATGGGGAACAGCCCTACAGGCGAAGGAGGATATTCCTGAAGTGGAGAAGGCGGCCATGTTCTGGAAAGCGATGTCAGAAGAAGAGAGCACCATCGACATTGACGGAACTAAATACCATGTCGAGGAGTGCATGGTCGGTGGAGACTTTTTCGACATATTCCCGGCTGAGTTCGAGGCGGGGAACGCGACAACCCTGAACGACGCCTCTAACGCCATCATCTCCAGGTCTTTCGCCAACTTGCTCGGAGGCGAGTCGGAGGCCATCGGCAAGGTAATCGACGGGAATTACACCATTGGCGCTATCATCAAAGACACTCCCAATCCGATATTCGGAGAGCCGGACGTGATAGTCAGTATCGAGAACCTTACCAACAGGAAAAACAGGCCGCACATGCTGGATGTGATTCCGTTTGTGAAAGTCAGGAAAGGGACCGACAGGGCGGAG
The DNA here is from genome assembly GCA_017651645.1 of Bacteroidales bacterium. Next base: position 12,280 of record JAGCCO010000044.1, on the reverse strand, counting down.
CTCGAGGTTAAGGCGGATTCCCTGGCAGCAAAGGCCTTCGACGCTTTTGGAGCCAGGAACTTCTTGGAAGACAGCGGATTAGTCAGGTACGATGAGGTCTGGTACTCACCGGCCAACAACCAGAGCCTTAAAAGCGGAAGCCGTTTCTACACGAGGATTATCCTGCTGATTACAATCATCCTGCTTGTCTCCGCGATATTCAATTACATCAATCTCTGTGTGTCCATGACCGGCAAACGGGCCAGGGAGATGGCGACCAGAAGGGTGCTGGGAGCATCAAAAGAGAGCCTGTTCGGCAACAGGATCCTTGAATCGGTCCTGTTCACGACCATCTGCTTCATGCTCGCTGTTCTTCTCGCCGAGGCGCTTTCGCCGTGGTTCAACAGGATTATCGGGGGCAGCGTGCCGGTCCGGATCAGGTACTCGCCGGGATGGTTGGCGGTATATGCCATATTCATAATTCTCGTCTCGTTCATTCAGGGAAGCCTTCCAGCTTGGATAAGCGCCAGATTTCCAGCGATTTCCGTTGTTAAAGGAGAGTTCCGGGCAAAGAATAAGCATGTGTTCAGCAAGGTTTTCATTGTCCTGCAGCATGTGTTCTCGGTAATACTCCTGGCGCTGGCAATCATAATGAGTATTCAAGTCTCACACATGGTTAACCGTCCGCTTGGCGCCGATGTGGAGAATGATTTCTATGTCCAGTTGACTGACCCCGGACTTGCGGCGGCTTTCAAGGAAAAAGCGGCGTCCCTGCCCTGCGTCAGCAGGATCGGACACAGCACCTATTTTCCCGGATTGGTCGAGGAAATGGTCACCGAGGACAGCGAAGGCAAACTACTGACCCTGGCGGTTCTCAATTGCGATGCTGCGGCATTTGACATGTTCGGGTTTGACATCAAGGAGAAGTTTGAGGAGCCTGCCGTCGGTACAGTGTGGATCTCTGAGAAGGAGATGACCCGTTTCGGGGTGGACAGGAACACGGAGAATCTCGGGCAGCATCACATCATGGGCCGCTCTATCGGAGGAATCATCGGGGATTTCGCCCCGAACGATGTGCTGAGGTACGACTCCGGAACCGGAAGTTATGTGAGAATAGGTCGTTCCGAGGAGCAATATGGCCTGCTGATCGAGACGATGGGGGATAAGAAGGAAGCCCGGAAGAGTCTTTATGGTTTATACAGGAATCTTTGCGTCGAGCGGAACGGGATCGAGGACAAGCCCTACATGTTCGGGTATATTCCCGAGATAATTTCGGAGACGCTGGCGGAGGTGAAGGACAGGCTGTCGCTTGTCAGACTGTTCATGCTTCTGAGCTTATTGCTCTCTGCCCTTGGTCTCGTCGCCATGAGCGGTTACTATGCCGGCGAGAACTCTCGTGACATCGCAGTCCGCAAGGTCTTCGGAAGTACTGTCGAGGGAGAGGTCAAAAAGACTGTCCTTGAATATCTTACCTTGATGGCCATCGCGGCCGTCGTGGCGGTGCCCCTTGCGGTATGGATCTCGGGCAAGCTTCTGGAGCAATATTCCTACAGGATTTCCGGCTATGGCTGGGTCTTCGCTGTTGCCGTTATCCTTGCCGCTGCCGTAGCCCTGCTCTCCGTCCTCTGGCAGACGCTCAAGGCAGCGAAGACGAATCCGGCGGTTGAACTGAAGAAAGAGTAAACTAATGAGACAGATGATTCGTCGCACACATTATTAGCATTTCATAATTTATTAGCATTTCATAATGAAAAGAGAGTCGTTTAAACAACCAGGCCTGGTGATAATAATCCTTGCCGCTATCTTGTCCAGTGCTTGTTCCGAAGAGCTTCCCAAAGTTGTCGAGTTACCCAGATATGACTACAGGAATGCGACTTATCTCGAAATCGAGAAGATTGAAAAGACAGATACCGCTACCATTTTCTGTTTCAAGGCTTTCGAGTTGATGTCCAATATTCGGATATCTCCGGAGAGCTATCTTTTCGCGAATGGAGAAAAATATGATCTCATCTCCGCCGAAGGGATTGATCTTGGAGAGTGGTTTCGCGGTGACCGGCAAGGAGTGGCCGCATTCAAGTTGTTCTTCAAACCGCTTCCGTCCAGGTTGAAGGAAGTCAGTTTCTTGGAGGGAGAGTCCTCTGGAGACTTCAAGTTCTATAATATCGACTTGACAGGGAGAAGACCCGCGAAGAAGAAGGCTTCCGGGAAGATGCCGGCCCATATTCCCGACCTCTCCACGGATTCCGGGCTGACAACGGTTGAGGTCGATCTTGGCTGCTCTCTCAAAGGACTGCCCAAGATCAGCTTTAGGCTCCTGAACTCACCTCTGATTCCGCCTCGGAAGAAAGGTAATTTTACCGTCGAAGCGACATTCGATGATTCCGGTAAAGCTGTTTTACGGTTTTACCAGAATGGGGTTTACCCTTCTTTCCTCATGTTCGACAATGGTAATTCCGGGATTTATTATGTGATAGGCAATGATTTCTACACTACTCCCGGTGAGACTGTGAGAATGACGATTGATGCGAGTTACAGGTATTTGACGGAGAAACGCTTCGGCCTTCGATCCGAAAAGGAAGCGCTTCCTTTCTATCCCAGATACGAAGGGACCTATGCGGCCCTGCTCGATTGCGGGGACTATCTTTCCGGTCCGGAGGAATACAATCTGATAGTGGATCCAAGGCTTGCCAGTGACTTTCCGGACGGAGCGAGCTATGTCAATCTCTTGAGGACCATTTATAAAGAGTATTCTGATTCCATTTCCGGCGACCGGAGGCTTCCTGAATATGTCAAGGAATACCTGCAGGCCTATCTTAAGGGGCAGGCGGCATTGGCCCTGATGGATAACGGGATGGTTCGAGGGTCTGCATATTATTATGCGGGGAAGGATTTTCCGGACGATTACTCTCCCCTGGATCTCAGGGACGAGGACTACGCATGGTTGGGAACGATCGGCTTGAACGATCCGAAGATTGTGATCAACCCCTATTTGTCGTTTATCCTCAAGCCGGTTTTGTTCAAGGCTGTCGCCCCGGAAGGAGAGGGGTTCGTGGGCGCCCTTTCCACGCTTGGGCCCCTTACTGCCAGGGCGCAAGCCGGAGAGACCCTCAACTCCGAGGAATTGGCTCTTTTCGACAAGTGTGAATATCCCATGTTCAAGAAATGCCTTGAGAGGATATCCTTTGAAGCAGCCGAGACCAAGGCGAAAGAGGATAAGCTATTGGATCCTGCGGACAAGGCCGCAGCCAATGAAGCGGTTGGGAAGGTGAGGTCTGTTCCCGACGCCACTCCCGAACAGTTGCTGGATGCCATCTTGGAGCGATATAAAGGCAAAGCTGTGCTGGTGGACTTCTGGGCCACCTGGTGTGAGCCGTGCAAAGCGGCCATCAAGGAGATGGATCCCCTGAAGAAGGACCGCTTCAAAGACGTGTCATTTGTCTATATTACAAGCGCGACTTCGCCCAAAGAGGAATGGGTGAATATGATCCCGTCAATCGCCGGAGACCATTATTACCTCACCGAGGCTCAGTTGAGCGTTATTTATAAACAGCTTGGTACCAACGCTTTTCCTTCTTATATAGTGGTCGGGAAAGACGGTTCAAAGTCCGATACGTTCATCGGCTATCAAGGAGAAACCATGCTCAAACTGTTGGAGAAGGCTTTATAGTCCCCATCATGCTTGGTGATGGCTTTATTTTGTTTGGTATAACGCTGTTTCATTATCAACATTATGCGCAAATTATTCATAATCTCCTTGTGCCTCGGGTTGTCATCCTTCATGATGTCCGCGCAGGAACTGACCAGCAGTGTCGCTTACAAAGCATATATGGACTCCCTGTCAAGAGAGTTCTCTTCTACACTCGCTGAGTGGAACCGGACCATACCACCGCATTTCAGGGAAGCCATGCGTCTGGAAAAAGAAGCTGAGGCTCATCCTGAACTGAAGGACTCCCTTCTCGCGGTCGCGGCCGAGGAACGAAGGATCGGTCAGTCACTGATAGCTCCTCTCCAAGCTGAACAGGATCGAATCCAGGAGGAGCAGATCGCGACGATGGAGCGATATGCCCTTGTGTTTGAGGAAGCTTTCCCGTATTTCCGGATGCGTAAGCAATACAGTAAAGACAGTCTCTCAGTTCTTTTGAAGGAGTCATCTCCTGCCATCAGGCAGTCTCGTACAGGGAAGGCGTTGAAAAAATATATCAAGCACAATCAACTGGGTGAAGGCGGGAGATTCAAGACAGTCCGCTGCTACGATGTGAACGGAAAACGCTTTGACTGGAACCAATGCAAGGGTAAGAAAGTGTTTCTCATCCATGATGGCTTGTGGTGCATGACGCATGGAATGGATAATTCTGCCTTAAGGAAGTATCTTCAGCACATTACTGAATCCGCTCCCGAATGTCTTCCGCTCATATTCGTGGATTGTGAGACAAAGGAAGGACTGCGGGAAAGCATTGAGAAGTACGGCCTTCAGAAATATTTGGTGGTCAGTGAATTCCAAGAGGATCTTGGATCATTGAACTGGCTTTACAACGATACCTCGACGCCCACTTGCCATTACATTGACGAACGGGGAACCCTTATGAAAACGACGGAAGGCATTGATCCGGAGTATTTGGAGAAGGAATTCCTGAAAATCAAATGATAGATTGTCGTCATGAAACAACTCCTAATTCTTATTTCCAACATTCTCATCGGCATGAGTATAACTGCCCATGCACAGGAACTGAAAAGGACGGAACCAGTCTTTTCGGACTATATCCCTATCCTTAAGGATGCAGGCTATGAGGTGTTTTCATTCGACATTTCATCCTTGAAAGACGACACCTATAACATCGGATTTGCCGTCCGGGAGTACGTCATGGGTGAACTGGTCCCCGATCCATTAGAGGGTGCCTTTGCCTTGACAAACAGGGATATGATCTCCGGTTATTCAAAAGGCTATCAGCAAAAGATCATTGAGGAAGGTCTTGCTTACGATGTGGAGAGGGGTGTCTATAAACTGTACGAAAAGATGACTGTCGGCATTTCTCCCTCAGCCGACTCATTGAAGAATGTGTCTTTTTCAATTGGAAAGTACAGAATTGGCCGAGCTCTTCCCTTGAAGCCGATGGATGCACCGGGCATTGTCGGGAAGCAGTATTCTTATGATACACGCCCGTTCAAAGTGGATACGATTTCTATCGGTGAGTTTGTCCCGCTTGTAATGTTGGGAACTTGGTGGTATGATGAAGATGCGCAGACTATCCGATTCTGCGGAGATGAGGAACTGGCGGCCGATATGTCCTCCGGTATGTTGAAACGGATTCCTCACTATTATGTGATAGGGGTGATTGTTACCAGGTAAAAAACAAAACGTCGGAGATATTCACGATTTCTTTTCCTACTCGGATTCACTTACTTGCTTCTACTCCAACCAGTATTTTTCTTCGTGCCGTCCCAGTTGGTGAGATCATCGTTGGATCCACCTCCGCCACCTCCGACGCTGACACCACCCTTTCCACCGGCAGCGAGTAATAAAGCGTCCACAATCTCCTTCGGGACGGTTATCTCTTCACAGAACTGTTCGGTGCGGGTCTCAGCCAGATCACAGCTGGATTGATACGTTCCTTTCCAGTTGACCTTGCCCAGCAGGCTTTTCGCCGCCTTCTTCCGCTGGCCTTCATCCGTAGGGTCCAAGCCTTTCAGAATCGCCTCGGCGATAATACCGTTGCCGATACTGACCTCTGCCTCTTTGGAGAAGATAAGGTCACGATTCAGGGCGAAGTCGTAAAGGGCTTTCACGGCTTTGGCAATCCTTCGGTGCATTTCCTCCAGGAAGGCCTTCTGACGAAGAATCATCTCCCAAAACTGTTTGATCTCGGGGACAGAGAGTATCTCGCGGACCTGCGCTTCGGCGTTGTCTGCCCTATTGCGCTCTTGCTCGGCCCGGCGCCATTCCCGATTGGTCTTTTCTTTTTCCTGGGCAGTCGCAAGGTCGGCGTTTTCGGCGCGTTGGTTTGCTGCGGCGAGTTCCGTTCGGAGTTTCCGGACGGCATTCTCATCCACTGACGCGAGTTTTCCCTTCAGACTGTCGTTCTCTTTGGTTAACCTCTGGTTTACCCCTTTGAGTTGCTTGTTTTCTTCACTGGTTTTATAGATTTCCCTTTTGGTCTGCTTGTAGAGCGTTTTGCCATAACTCATAATCTTCCTTTTCTGGCTCCCCTTCGCCGAGATAAGATCGTTTTCCATCTGCGCCAGGATAGACTTTACCGACTCAAGCCGTTCCTCCCTCCACTTCTCCCTTCCCACAACAGGAACGGGATTCGAGAGTTCCTTCTGTATGTCTTCCTTTGCCTTTTTGAGTATCCCGTCCGTCTCCAATTCGGGAACACTTAGCTCTTCCTCGTCGAAATCGAGCCCCTTGATCTCTGACTCCAACTCTTCCGTCTTTTCCTTGACTGCCTTCTGGTCGTCCTTAAGTTTCTTTAGGATAAACTCCTCCCGCTCCAGGTGTTCAAGCCCGGTTTCGGATTTCTTCTGTCCGCGCTCCATCTTCAGCATATCGGCCAGCAGATCCTGCATCTCCGACATGTCTTTCTCGCTCAACTTGTACGACTTTCCTGTCTTATGATCCATCCAGTCCCATACGATATGTGCGTGATAATTCGGCACCCTGATCCTCCTGCCTCGCTCGTTTTCCTCATAGTGCCCTTCGTCCCGGTGAATGTGAATCTGGATGGCTCTTATGTACCACCTCTTTTGAACGGCCGCCGTGAATTTCTTGAGGTCCTCCAACGTGGTCCCTTCTTCGATGACTGCCACGCCCTCCCGGAGAGGACTGCTTCCTTTACGGACACGCTTTCTACCATTCTTGTCCGTGTATTCTACGTCTTTCTCCTGCATAGCCCTGCCGGTCTTTTCCTTAACCATTGCCTTGAGCTCTTCATAGTATTCTTGAAGGCTGGTGAACTCCAGTTCTGGTGTGACGTAAGACTTATTGAAAGGAGTCAGGAAAGTGTCTATGTAAATCTGGTCGGGATTCAGGGATTTGAGGTAATTCTTGTCCCGCCTGTTATGCGCTTCGCTCTGGGCGATGTTGCACGGTTTGATATGGATGGATGCTTTACTCATGGGGCTGGTATTCTTGTTCTTTGGATTGTATAAAGACCGGCGACGGGGTATTGGGGCAGCGCCCTGATCGGAGGGTGCAGGGAGAGGGTCACTCCCTGCCCGGGGATCCAAGGGGCGGCGTCCCTTGCCCTTGCCCTCGGCAGAGCCCACAACTACAGGAGCGGAGCGTGTAGTTATAGTGGGCTATAACAGGGCAAGCCCTGCTTCTAAATCTGCCACCCTCCGGACCGGCTTCGCTTCATTACCATCGCCATTGCTCTGGGCCTCAGACGCAACTCCGATAGAATGGTTATGGAAGAAGCTGGGGCGACAAGATGGGGTTGCTTTCGTCGTCGGGACCTGGCGCCGGAGGGTTCCCGCTTCCTACGTCTTTTCTCTATCCAGTTAGGAATAAAGGGAAAGGGAAAAGTGGCGGGGATGGATCTACGATGTCCCACCTGGGTCCGGAGGATTCGGACTGTCGTTCCCGGGTGAGCCGACAACACTTTCAGGTGGGACACGCTTGGAGGTCCGGGGTGGTTTCACGATCGGCTTGACCTCCGGATTGCTGACGAAAAAGCCATTTCTTATCATCCCCCGCCTAGGGAACCATGCAGACAGGCAAATCAGCGTGTGGATGGTGGTACGGTTGGACGGTTCGGACCGGAGGATGCCAAGCTGGTTGAACTCGTGGACGATGCGGGTTGCCGTCTTCCGATTGCAGCCCCACAGCCGGGCAAGATCGACCTTGGAGGCCATGAATTGCCCGGGTTGTAGGACAGCTGAATAGTTCTTTCCGGAGACCTTGGTTTCCTCAAGGACGGCCATCCGGATGAAGGTTTTGAGGCACTTCATCCGGAGGATATCCTGCTGCTCGTCTGAGAGATAATCGAGCTGCGCATCATTGAGCGTGATGCTGTATCTGATGTTCGTGTATTGCATAAGACTTACTATCGCTGCTGGTGCCCTCGACACACGTCCCCTCCTGCCAGATTTCACTTCCGATATGAGGGAGCGGTGAAGCGGAGGATTGAACACATCTCCGCGAACCGGTCCCAGCACCGGTCTCCGTATCTTTCGCACAACTGACCGTCGGTGAGGTTGGTTGTGATGACGGTTGTGAGCTGCTTGTTGTACCGGTAGACGAGCAGGTTCTGTACAGGGGTGTAGTCCACTCCGTAGTACTGAAACCGCACGGGTTCAGTCCCCAGATCGTCAATCAGAAGAATGTCGGTTGTCTTGTACAATTCATAATATCCGCCGCCCCCGTTCCGTTGCATCTGGTACTGGTCGTAGATGTCTAGACCGGTACACTTGAGCGGGTTTGCTCCCGCCCCGGAATAGAGCGCGCCGACCGCATTGAGGATGGTGGTCTTCCCGCTGCCCACCGTGCCCTGGAGGAACAGCGTCGAGCGGTATTTGGGGCCGTAGAGCCACTCGATCACCTTGGCTATCTTCTTTCCGGCCTCAGCGTCGGTGATATCCTTGTATTCCATCCCCCTCCTTTCCACGATGGCGCGGTATGCTTGCATCAAAAAATCCACAAGCTGTTCCGGATCGCTCCCCTTCAGTCTCTGGGGAATCTTCGGGGTGTCATTAGATTCTGTCTGAGCTTTCAAAGTCTTCAGCGTGCCCGACAGCAAGTACTTCATGTCTTTGATCTCTGGTTCCATAACGGTTTTCTGTTTTGACTCGATGTGGTTGTTCTTTATAGATAGAGTTATGTATAGGACTATGCCTTATATTATTGGGGGAAGTTTCTTCCTCACTGGCGGTGAAATTATTTCCCTGCTCCTGGGGAAGTTTTTTCCTCTGTACCGAGGAAGATTTTTCCTCTCCCCCGGGGAAGAAATTGCCTCTCACCTCATCGCTTATCGTATAATCGAATGTCTGGTATTTGGGATGCTGCGTATCGGAGCGAACAATCAGCCCTTGGGCGACCAGATTCTTCAGAGCAGTACGGATTGACCTTTTAGAATATCCTGTGTAATCCGAAAGCGATTGTTCACTTTCAAACAGGACCTTCCCCTTCCTGCTATAGGAGACGACCAGCCCAAAGATGAGCAGCTCGCATCCTTTCAGACCGAGTCCCCTGCCCAACATCCATCCATAGACGACGAAGTCAGACATTCCTATTTCCTCGTGGCCTGATACTCATCCGCCAGCTTTCGGGCCTTGTCGACATCGAAGACGATCCGTCGGCCGATACGGGAGACGATCGCTTCCCTCAGGACTCCGCCACCGACATTGGACCCGTCCTCTTCGCGTGGCGCGCGCATCAGCGCGTAAATAGTAGACTCGGAGCAGCCGAGCTCCACAGCCAGGGCATGAACGCCCAGGGCTTTCTGTCCCGCCTGGGTGGGACGGTTGGCTGCATTGGGAGAGTTCGCCAGCGCGTAGTGCGTAAGCTCGAGATACTCCTCCCCGGTCATCATGTAGACGGGCTTCTCCAGAAGCCCCTCAATGGATTTAAGTGTACTCATATCTTTACCTGTTTTAATAAATAGTTAAACTTGTTCTCTGTCTTGTCCAAAAAACCACTTATCAATTTTTCGGTTTTGCCTTACGAGGTGGGATTGTACACATCAAAAAGCAAAAAGTGCCAGAAAAAGCTGGTTTTAATAGCTCTTCCCATATTTAAGTTACAAAATAATTCCCACATTTACGCACGTTTACGGGACTTTTTTCTTTTTCCGCAAAAATGCAGTCATCGGCAGTGCCATTTGGGGCCCAAAAGGTGAAAAACAAGGGCTTTCCCCCCTTTTTTTGCCGTGTTTAACGTATTTTCAAAGGAATAAAGCCGCTCTTGAAAGACTGAATATACCCTCGCGCGAGGGGCTAATTGTTTTCTATAAACTGCCAAATAAATGCGTGACGATTGGACAAATCATCAGTTGACCAGTACAGTACAATTTAACTAGTTTTTCGTATGGACCACTGGACTGGACCTTTATACTTCCTTAAGAAACATCCTAAAGACAGCTCGACTTTTCTTAACGTGATTTAAGGAAAGGGACAAAAAAACTCGGAGAATCCCCGAGAGTCATATGAACTTTTATTATTTCTTAAGTGAGCTTCGGAATTCCGTGGGGGAACATCCTAGGACGCGGTAGACATATCGCGAAAATGCCGGCAACGATGAGAACTTCATCTTCTCTGCAATCTCCGTAAATGAGATCTTCCGGGCGGACAATTCTTTTCGGAGTATGCGCGCCGTGCATTTGTCAATCCAGTAGCCAGCCGGATGGCCGGTGACGGAATTGCTGAGTTCGGTGAGGTATTTGGGAGTAATATCCATCATGCTTGCGTACCAAGCTACATCACGATGCTCCATGCAGCTCCCCTGAGCCTCATACAGGAAACCAGCGAAATGACTTAATGGAAGGTCATACTGCTCTGCCTCGATAGCTATGCGGTAAAAAATACTCCAAATGTCATATAGTGTGACACGAAGCAAAGTGCCGATGACTTCTTCGCCTAAGAGATCGTCATGTTGATTGAAGATACGTTGCTTGATTTGCTTAAAATCGTTCTCAATGACATCCGGTTCATCTAAGAAACGATACTCCAGATGAAAAACAGGGTGGGTGTCCAGGACCATATTTCCCAAAGTACCCCATATCGTATCTGGTTCGTACTGTTTCAAAAAAGAATTCGAGACTAGCAACACATCCGCATCTGTATCATCAGAGATAGAGATTTGGTTATACACTTTTGTGCTTGGCCATAAGACAAGGTCTCCTACCTTTGCCTCAAATTCCCCTTTAGTGTGCCTAAAACAGACTAGACCCTTTCTGCAAAGCAGAAAAATATTATAGTAACCCCGGGACCTATTCAGGTTGACTTTATCCCTGGTCGTATTGTAAAACAAGTAGTCCTTCATGGCCAATAAATGTCTTTAGACACAAATATAAGCCATTTTTACGAATCAGAAAAAAAGTTAAGCCAAAGTGTCCGCAGTCGAATAAAGGGAAATGTAAAAAAGGCCTCTATCAGATCTACTTGCTAGTAAATGCGAGTAAATTTTACTCGCAAAAACGGCATTCTATGGCTGTAGAACGCCGTTTTGATTCTCCTCGAGTAAGTAAAATGCTAGTAAAATGGAGTAAATGTTTGTCTTTTTACTCGCATCGTAAACTAAAGAAGAAAGAAAGAGCCTGATAATCAGCGATATGCTTCTATTCTTTCTTTCTCCTGTCGCCCCTTTTACTTGTTTTCTGCCACTTTTCAAAAGAAAGGGGAACATGATTACTTCCAAGTTAATGAGCCTTGCTTCCTAGATAAGCATCGTTTTAGGAAAGCCCTCGATTATCCGGTCATAATGCGCTATGGCATTGGAAGTAACGTGGACAATTCCTTCAAGGCCAAATACTTGTAATTATCAATATAATAGTCTTTACGGATTCCTTCCACCTGATCCTTTAGTTTTTGTACTTTATCTATTTTGTACTGTGGAAGTAGAGAGGTCGGCAAATACTTAACTGTATCAAAAAAGTAGTCCTCTAAGGAAGTGCAGCACCAAAACACTCGGCCAGCAATATGATTCTCTAACTCATATGACGAGTAAACTTTCCCATTCATTACATTCCAATACTTGAGTAATCGTATCAGCCTCTTAATCTGGTAATTGTACCGACTGTTTGCATCATTTACAGTCTTCTGAATGTATGACGGATTTGTAGTCATCCAGTCCACATAATCAGAGGCTGGGGCGGGAATATAATATGTCTCTGACCAAGGGAAGTCTTGGTATGAAGGAACGAGTTCAAACTTTATATGACTTAATTCAAGCACAATGGTTGGACTACTCTGATAGACCTCCGATCTTGAGTATTTGTATTCCACGAATCGTCTCAGACGATTGAGCAGCGTTGCTGGTTTATACTTGTCTTTGTTGTCAAAAACAATCATGTAATCAATATCTGACCCATAATCCACTCTACGAGGAAGAATAGTCTCACGGATACTTGATCCGAACTGATATTGCTTTTTCACATCATCTCCAAACCAAGCGTTCAATCTCGTCCTTAGGGTTGAAATTGATGTTTTAATGTGTTGCTTCTCGTCCTCACTTAAAACGAGTGCCCTAGCAACAGAAACCAAATATGTGTTAAGTGTTTCCATCCCAAATAGTTTAATCAGAATAGTATTGCAAACCTTCTGGCATCAATGACAATTTTGGGGAAGTATCATGATAGTAATGCTTGAT
>JAGCCO010000043.1 GCA_017651645.1 Bacteroidales bacterium | reverse complement strand
GCAGGTGGTCGATGTCACCGGCCGTATCCTCAAGAGCGAAACCATCAACGGCTGCGCCAACGTCAACGTGAACGCCGCCCCTGGTGTCTACATGCTGCGCCTCATCAACGGCAACAACGTGAAGGTCCAGAAAGTGGTTGTGAAATAATACTATTGTCTAATCATTAAAAACACAAAATACGATGAAGAAATTAGCATTAACACTCGCCATCGTCCTCGGTTTGGGCATGGCCTCGTACGCTGAAGGCGGCGGATTGTTCGGTCAAGGTCAAGCAGTTGCTGAAGACAACAATACCTCGCTTAGCTTATACAACCGCGACCCTTCAATGCCGGGTCTCCCGGGTGATCACGGTTTGGTAGGCAACCAGCCCGCCCCCGTGGGCAGCGGCATCGCCGTCCTCATCGGTCTCGGCGCAGCATACGCCTTCGCCAAGAAACGCGAGGAATAATAATCACTTTGTGATTTTGAATTCGCAGAGAGACGCCACCGCGGTGGCGTCTCTCTTTTTTCATGGGACCACCGTGTTATGAAGTAGAATAAGAGCGTAAATAATAGCTTTTCAAATGCTGAAAATCTAAGCGAGAAAGAAAAAAAACTGTATTTTTGCAGTCTTATTAATTGGAATAACAACAAGAAACGATTATAACCACGATATGAAAAAAGTGTTTTTGATAGTAGCTGCATTGATGTTTCTTTGCGGAATGGTGAATGCTCAACAACAATATTCATTTAGTGTGAATGCCTACGAAACCAACATGCCTGTGACGATTCAAGTCCAAATTGATGGCGTAGTGCAGACTTCCGACGAGATTGAAGTGGGTGCTTTTGTGGGCGATGTCGTTCGCGCTTCCCAACGTGTCAGGATTGAAGATGAGCTGGCATGGACGCAGGTCTATTTTGACAATAATGACGAAACCGTTTCGTTCAAGCTCTACGACCATGCAACAGGAGCAGAATACAGCGGTTGCTCTACAACACTAACGACGTTAGAAACGGGTTGGGGCTTGCCTTCAACACCTGTCGTTCTTAACTTCGTCACTACAGGAACCTTTACCAAGGACATCGCTGGCTATGGCGACACCAATGGCAACTTCTACCTTATCGCTTCGCCCATCGGAGAGGTGAACCCGGCAAATGTGAATAATATGCTTTCCACCGAATCGGGGTACGACCTCTATTCCTTCAACCCATCCGCCGATCCTCTGGAATGGGTCAACTACAAAGGCGAAGAGGATGGATTCGATCTGGTTCCTGGGCAGGGTTACCTCTATGCCAACAGCACCACCACCAGCCTCATCTTCAACGGCACGCCATACGCGGCCACTGAGCCTGTCGAAGTGCCGCTAGTCTATGACCCAGAGGCCCGTTTTTCCGGCTGGAACCTTGTGGGCAACCCCTTCGCTGTGACCGCCTACGTCGACCGCGACTTTTATGTAATGAATCCTGATGGCGATGAGATTATACCCACCCAGACCGACACTGTCGCGGCTATGGAAGGCATCTTCGTGGTCGCCGATGGGATTGGGGATACCGTGACCTTCAGCACCACTTCACCCGAAGCCAAGGACTCGATGGTCGCTCTCAACCTCAGCAATGGAAGCAATGTCATCGACCGCGTCATTGTCCGCTTTGATCATGGCCGCCAGTTGCCCAAGTTCCAACTTCACCCCAACAGCACGAAGCTCTATATTCCGCTGGACAATATGGATTACGCCGTAGTCAATGCCGAATCCCAAGGCGAAATGCCGATCAACTTTAAAGCCAAAGAAGACGGCACCTACACATTAACCGTCTCAACAACTCTCAACTTCAAATACCTGCACCTTATCGACAGCTTGACAGGTGCGGACGTTGACCTGCTGGTCCCTGAGCCTGTCGAAGGGCCAGCCTCCTACACCTTTACCGCCAAGACGACCGACTACGCCAACCGCTTCAAGTTGGTATTTCATTGATGGAGACTCCAGAAGCCGATAACATAAGTTGTCGGCTTTTTTTGTGCCATTAAATGTTTTTCATTATCTTTGTGCCGTAAAATTCTGGAAAGGGCAATACTATGATTACGAAGAAACAGTTTGTCTGTCCTTACGAGGTGTACGATTCCATGGATGAGTTGCAGCCTCGGGATGCCGAGTTGATGCACAAGGCTCATGAAGCTGCAAGGAATGCTTACGCCCCTTATTCGAAATTCCATGTAGGCGCGGCTGTGCGTCTGGCCAACGGTGCGATCGTGTTGGGCAATAACGTTGAGAATGCGGCCTATCCCAGTGGCTTGTGTGCCGAACGTGTGGCGATGTTTTCTGCCATGGCACAATATCCGGGTGAGCCCATCGAGGCTTTGGCGGTGACAGCTTGGTCGGATACGAAAGCCATCGAAGAACCTGTCGCCCCTTGCGGGGCTTGCCGCCAGGTGATGGTAGAGGTGGAACAGGCTTCCAAAAGGCCTTTGCGTGTGCTTTGCCAAGGCGACACGGGACCTGTCATGGTCTTCGACGGCGTCGAGTCGCTGATGCCGTTTGTCTTCCTTGAAAAGTTCCTGTAACTGAGAACAAATTCAGTAGGCGGCTAGACCCCGCACATCCCTCTCCTAAACCCCATAGTGTTTTCAGTTGAGATATGGGTCAAAAAAAGTTGAGATATGGGTCTTAACCTTTCATGCATGTCCCCGTTCCCGTTTCAAGTCGTGTTTTTTCCGCTTCAGTATTAAGCGAAAGTAAAGAATAAATTACCGAAGAAATTCCATAAAGTGGAGGCACCTACGGCGAAGACTTTGCTGAGGTAGAAGTTCCATTTCAGTTTGCCGTTGAGCAGCCACACCGTAAACGTGTCGATGCCTAGACCCACCAAGGCGATGCCGAAGTATTTTGCATACTCGATTCCAACTTGCGGATTGGTGCTTTCGAAGGTCCAGATGCGGTTGAGGAGGTAATTGGTCGTGGCGGCAAAGATGAAACCCAAGATGTTGCTCAGGTATTTGTTCCACTTCAGCCATTCCTTGCACACATAGGTGACACCGAAGTTGACAAACACGCCCGAGAAGCCCACCACGCCGAATTTCAGGAACTTCAGCAGAAATTCACGGGTCAGTTCTATCTTGAGTAGGATTTTCATTTCGATAAATTGAAGCGCAAAAATAGGGAAATTTCCCTATTTTTGCGCAAATTTTCATAGATGACAACAGTTAAAGACATCTCCATCGAAGCTTACGACTATCCCTTGCCCGAGGAACGCATTGCCAAATACCCTTTGCATGAGCGTGATGCCTCCAAGTTGTTGGTGCTGAAAGACAACGAAATAAGCGAATCCCAATTCAAGCATATCGGAGACTTTTTGCCACAGGATGCCTTATTGGTCTTCAATGAGACCAAGGTCATCCGCGCCCGCCTGCAGTTCCACAAAGCGACGGGTTCGCGCATCGAGGTATTCTGCCTTGAACCCGAACAAGATTACCAGATGGCGTTCTCGGCATGCTCGCCTGTGCGTTGGAAGTGCCTGATAGGCAATGCAAAACGTTGGAAAGAGGGTAAACTTGCGATGGCATTGAAGGTGAATGACGAAGCGGTGACGCTCTATGCCGAGCGGCTGATGCAAAACGACCAGTATGCTGAGATTGAGTTCTCATGGACGCCTGCATACTTGTCCCTTGCCGCGGTGTTGGAAGCTGCTGGTGAGATCCCCTTACCGCCATACCTGCACCGCGATGCCGAGCCCGACGACCGCGACCGTTACCAGACCGTCTTCGCACGTTACGATGGCTCGGTGGCGGCACCTACGGCAGGCCTTCATTTCACCAAACCCCTGATGGAGGCCTTGCACGCCCAAGGCTTTGCCTTTGATGAAGTGACGTTGCACGTCGGGGCGGGCACCTTCCGCCCTGTGGCCACTGAGACCATTGGCGAACATGCCATGCACTCAGAGACTATCATCGTCCGCAAGTCGTTGATACAAAACCTGATAAAACAAATCGGAAAGCCCATTATCCCCGTAGGCACCACCAGTACCCGCACTTTGGAGAGCCTTTATTGGATTGGCGTGATGCTGAAAGAGCAGGGCTTGGATTTGCGCCCGTTGCATGTCGAGCAGTGGTTCCCGTACGAGAAACATGCCCCGCTGACAGCCGTTGAGGCCTTGCAAACCGTCTTGGATTATCTTGAAAAGCATGCCCTGACCCGCCTCGAGGCCAGCACTGCCCTGATGATTGCACCGTCATACAAGATGCGTATCATCACTGGACTCATTACCAACTTCCACCAGCCTAAAAGCACTTTGTTGCTATTGGTCTCAGCCCTCATCGGTGAGCGATGGAAAGACTGCTACCGTTTCGCTATGGAGCATGGTTTCCGTTTCCTCAGCTACGGCGACAGCTGCATTTTTTTGCCTGTTTGACAGAAAAGAAGGTGAAAACGACCTTTTTTGGAACAATAATTGCAGAAGTAACAAGTAATACAAACACAACTAAAACTACAACAACATGAAGAAATCCCTGTTATTTGGTGCTTTGGCATTCTTTGCTGTGAGCGCCATGAGCATTCAAGATGTGAATGCCCAAAACGAAGTGAAAGCCAAGAAAGCGGAGACCACCACCGTGACCGAGAAGCAAGAAAAGCCATCAGCCACTACGGTTGCCCAGGAGCCTGTGAAGCAGAAGAAAGACGACTGCTGTGCTGATAAGAAAATCTCCTCCGACAAGAAGGAAGTGAAAGACTGCTGTGCTGAGAAGAAAGTATCGGAGAAGAAAGGCGATTGCTGCGCTGATAAGAAAGTGACGGAGAAGAAAGACGACTGCTGCGCCGAAAAGAAAGTGAGTGCTGAAGGCAAGAAAGCGTCTAAAGAGGCTGTGAAGCCCGCTCCCAAGAAAGCCAACAAGTCGAAAGTGAAATCAGCCAAGGCTAAAAAGTAATTGATTTTGAGAGGAAAGCAAAAGAGGCTCCGGATTCGGGGCCTCTTTTGCTTTTACTTTTTCCTACCCGAGAGTAGCTCGGCGTAAGCCCGTAGGTGTATTTTCCTTTCTTCAGGCAGACTGACGGCCTCCAAAGCAGCTAAAGCCTTGCGGTCGTATTCGGCAATGACTTGTTCGACAGCCTCTTTCACGTGCAGGTGGTCGTAGATGGCTTGCACCTCTTCGATCTTCTCTTCTTCGTCGTGATCCATGCGGAGGGTGAAGAGATAGGCGAGGCGCTTACGGTCTTTCTCCGAAGCAAGTTCCAAGGCCTTCAGATAGAGGTAGGTTTTCTTGTTCTCGGCGATGTCGCCGCCGTGTTTCTTGCCGAAAACCGCAACATCGCTGTAGAGGTCAAGAATGTCGTCCTGCAGTTGGAAGCTCATGCCCATGTTGATGCCGAAGTCGTAAAGGTGTTGGATGTCGGCTGGGGACGCGTCTCCCACCGTGGCGCCCATCTGGAGGGCTGTGGCCAACAGGACGGCGGTCTTCAGCCGGATCATCTCCAGATACTCTTCAATGGTCACGTTGCCTAAAGTCTCGAAGTTGAGGTCCATTTGCTGGCCTTGGCAGATCTCGATAGCCACCTTTCCAAGCTGTTGGGCGACTTCGGCACCTTTCTTCGGCTTCAAGGCATATTGGAAGGCCATGGCGAGCATGGCGTCGCCGGAGAGGATGGCGATGTCGGAGTTCCATTTCTGGTAGACGGTCTCCTTGCCGCGGCGCAACGGTGCCTTGTCCATGATGTCATCGTGGATCAGGGTGAAGTTGTGGAAGGTCTCCAAGGCCAAGGCAGGCCATAGGGCTTGCTGCTCGTCACCACCAAACATCTCGTTGGCCAAAAGGCAGAGCATAGGACGGAGACGTTTGCCGCTTTGCAGGAGGGTATAGGAAATGGGTTCGTATAATTCTTTCGGTTGACCGTTGAGGTCGGTTTTCGCCAGAAACTCGGCGAAGTCTTGTTGCAGTTGCTTGATTTTTTCCATGTAATTTCAAATTGATGGCACAAAATTAAAGATTAATTCCTGATTGGACAATTTTGGAGCGAAATTTGTGGTTTTATTTTGATTAGGGTCCCTGAGCCTTGAGCTTATCGAAAGGTCGAAGGGCCCAGCGCAAAAAGAAGAAAAAACTAAACAATCATGAGATATCTTCGTTTAATTCCCGCACTGTTGCTCGCCACGATGCTCACTGCCTGCAACACGACCAAGAAACTCTATGAAGCCCAAGAGTATGACCAAGTAATCCAACGCCTTGCACCTGACATCTGCGATGGCGATATGAATGCAAACCGTATCACCATGGTGGCGGCATCATACCATAAAGCCAACCAGGCTGACCACGAACGCATCCAGGCCTTGAAAGCCACGGGGCAACCCGATGTGTGGCCTGAAATCTATCAGCGTTATTGCAGCATGAAAGGCCGTAACGAGGCTTTGGCTTGCTTCCCGAACAAGGTGAAGAACGGCATGAACTATGTGAAGCTCGACCTCGATGATGATATGAATGTGGCCCGAAACAAGGCGGAGAGTTTTTTGGTGGCCAAAGCCAACCAACTGCTGAGCACGGGTTCGAAAACGAATACCTTGGAAGCTGAGGATTATATCGAACAGCTGTGGCATACCAATATGGACAATAGTAATTTGCCCCAGTTGCAGAAGAGCTGTTTGTTGCGTTCAGCCGACCATGTGCTGCTCACCATCGAGAATGAGGACAGAAGGCCATTGCTTCCTGCCTTTGTCGAAACAGCTTTGGCTTTTGACGCGGGCGAGATTCCCTCTAATGTGACATGCAATACTAGGAAACTAAAAAGGAATGGAAATGATGCCGAGATGCTTGTCATCGTGAAAGACATCCAGGTTACCCCCGACCGCCTCGATGAGGTGACCTTCAAGGAAACCAATGGCGGCAAGACCGTTGAGGTGACCGACCATACGCAAAACAAATCCGTAACCGTGAAAGGAACGATAAACTACTATGAAACCAACGGCTATCATGCTTTGGCATCGGTCCCCTTTGAGGTGAAATCCATTTTCAAAAACGACTATACCACCATCAAGGGTGACCGCGAAGCTTGCTCGGCTGAAACCTTGAGCCGCTTGAATACCCAGCCTGTTCCCGTCCCGACAGACGAGAGCATGTTGTTGGATGCGGCTAAGAAGCTGAATGATTTGTTGGCTGCCGAATTTCGGAAATAGCAGAATCCTGAAGGATTGACGAAAACTAAGGCTCCGATTGCTCCCGCGACAATCGATTCATCACCGAGTCCATGATGTGTTCCAGCACCTCAGGCCGCTCGGTGTAATATCTGATGTTTTGCGAAAAAATGCTGTCCGTAATCCCATAATGCTCAAAGAGCTGGCTGTAATACTCCTTTGACAACTTGACATAGTCTTTGGGCTCGATCTTGATGGAGTCGCTTAACTCACGTTCAAGTGACTTTTGGTAATGGAGGTCAGCCTCGATGATTTGCACGTCGGTCATGACGTCAATCATCTCTTGCTCCGTGAGCAACCGCTCGGGCATAAAGCCTTTGTCCTTGTGACCGCATGCGATCACAAGGACAAAAAGCAATACAATAATTGATAATCTTTTCATCTTCGATTAGTTGCCGACGTCTGACAAGAACTTGATGCGCATCAAACGGACCTCATATTCATCGTATTCGTCTTCACCGAGCTCACGGAGGGCCGTCTGTACGTCGTCCGATTCGGCCTCGTGGAAATAATCCAAGATGTCCTCTTGATGGTAGACGTCCACATTGTCTTCGATGTAATAGTTGATGTCCAGATGGGTTCCTGAGGAAACGATGCTCTCGATTTCCGACAAAAGCTCGTCGAATTCCAGACCTTTGCCGTATGCGATGTCTTCCAACGGGATTTTCTTGTCGATGTTTTGGATGATACCGATTTTAAGGGCAGAGTTGTTAACCACCGATTTCACTACCATGTCGTTGGGGCGGGTGATCTCGTTCTCTTCTACATACTCCTTGATGAGCTTGATGAAGGGCTCACCGAATTTCTCGGCCTTGCCTGCACCGACGCCCGCAATCTGGGTCATCTCCTCTTTCGTGATGGGATATTGGATGGCCATATCCTCCAACGACGGGTCTTGGAAGATGACGAAAGGCGGCAACCCGTTCTGTTTGGCGATGGTCTTGCGCAGGTCTTTTAGCAAGGCGAAGAGGGTCTTGTCGGCGCCACCGTCTTTGTTGGCACCCATGGCGGCCATGGCCTCCGGATCGTCATCGTCGGAGTTTTCATAGTCGTGGTCTTTGACCAGCATGATGGTGTATGGCTTCTTGATGAAGTTCTTACCATCTTTGGTAATCTTCAGGATGCCGTAGTTCTCGATGTCCTTGGATAACAGCTTGTTGACCAATGCCTGACGGATGACAGCGGTCCAATATTTCTCGTCATGTTCGTCGCCGGCACCGAAGAATTCGTTGTTTTCCTGTTTGGCGGCCTTGATGTCGCCCGTGAGTTTGCCGGCAAGCAGTTCGGCGATATGCTTGGTCTTGAAGAGCTGTTTGGTATCTTCCACGGCTTCGAGCACGAGCTTGAGGTCTTCCTTGCCGTCAAATTTCTCTTTGGGGAAGCGGCAGTTGTCGCATGAGCCACAGTTTTCCTTGTTGTATTCTTCACCGAAATAGTGGAGCAGCAATCTGTGTCGGCAAACGGCAGATTCGGCGTAGGTCACGGTCTCGTTCAGCAGCTCGCGGGCAATCTCTTGTTCGGCCACGTTTTTGCCTTTGTTGAACTTCTCCAGTTTATGGATGTCTTCGTAGTCGTAGAAGGCGATGCAGTTGCCTTCGCCGCCGTCGCGGCCCGCACGACCTGTCTCTTGGTAGTAGCCTTCAAGGCTCTTGGGGATGTCGTGGTGGATGACGAAGCGTACGTCGGGCTTGTCGATGCCCATTCCGAAAGCGATGGTGGCCACGATGACGTCGACTTCCTCCATGAGGAACTTGTCTTGGTTCTCTTTACGGGTCTGGCTGTCGAGGCCTGCATGGTAGGGTAGGGCGCGGATGCCGTTGACGACGAGGGTCTCGGCCAGTTCTTCCACCTTCTTGCGGCTAAGGCAGTACACAATGCCTGACTTACCCGGGTTTTGCTTGATGTATTTGATGATGTCCTTGATGACATCCTTGGTCTTCGGGCGTACCTCGTAATAGAGGTTGGGACGGTCGAACGACGACTTGAAGACCTTGGCATCCATGATGTCCAGGTTTTTCATGATGTCGTTCTGCACCTTTACAGTGGCCGTGGCCGTCAAGGCGATGATGGGGAGGTTGTCGCCGATGGCGTTGATGATGGGGCGAAGGCGACGGTACTCAGGGCGAAAGTCGTGGCCCCATTCCGAGATGCAGTGCGCCTCGTCGACGGCCACGAACGAAATCTTGAGACCGCGAAGGAACTCGGCTGTCTCGTCTTTGGTGAGTGACTCGGGCGCCACATAGAGCAACTTGGTCTTTCCGCTCTTCAGGTCTTCCTTCACCTCAAGCAGCTCGGCTTTCGAGAGTGATGAATTCATCACATGGGCGATGCCCAGCTCGGTGCCGAAGTTGCGGATCATGTCGACTTGGTTCTTCATCAATGCAATAAGCGGGGAGACGACGATGGCCGTGCCCTTCGACAATAATGCCGGTAGCTGGTAGCACAACGACTTGCCGCCACCTGTAGGCATCAGAACGAAGGTGTTGTTGCCGCCAAGGATGCTTTTGATGATCTCCTCTTGGTTTCCCTTGAATTGGTCGAAACCGAAAACATTCTTCAGTAGCTTGTGTATCGCCTGGTCATCTTTTTTTGCCATGGGTTCCTCCTTTTGGTATATTCCAAATTTTTGTGTTATTTTGCAATCTCTTTCAAAAAACTGCGTTTTCAGAATAGGGATGGTTTTCCCCTTTGACGCAAAGACAAAGTTATAGTTTTTAAATCATTCGGAGCAAGAAAAAAGCGAGAAAAAATGAAAAAAAATGACACAATAATAGGATTGGCTAATCAAATCATTGAAAATGAAGCTAATGCAATCATAGGATTGAAGCGTCAAATCAATGAGGATTTCCAAAAAACCGTGGAAATGATGCTTGAAAACAAAGGGAGTCTGGTTCTTTCAGGTATTGGGAAGAGTGCCATCATCGCCCAAAAGATTGTGGCGACGATGAATTCGACGGGCTCCTCGGCTGTTTTCATGCATGCTGCCGACGCCATCCACGGCGATTTGGGCATCATCCGCGAGGGTGATATTGTGGTCATTTTGTCGAAAAGCGGTGAGACACCTGAAATCAAGATGTTGGTGCCGCTCATCAAGCTGAGGGGTAACAAGATTGTGGCCATGGTCGGCAACCCACAGTCGTATCTGGCTCAGCAGTCCGATTTTGTCCTGGATGTGAGCGTCAACGATGAGGCCATTCCCGACAGCCTTGCTCCGACCAGCAGCACCACGGCGCAGCTGGTGATGGGAGATGTGCTCGCATTAATATTAATGAGGTGTAGAGGTTTTTCCACTGATGACTTCGCCAAGCTCCATCCCGGTGGCGCGTTGGGCAAACAGCTCTACCTCCGAGTGAAAGATTTATATGTCAAAAACGAACGCCCTGAGGTAGGCCCCGACGACAACCTGACCCGTGTCATCATCGAGATGACCCATAAACGCTTGGGTGCCACGGTGGTGTGCGATGGCGATAAGGTGTTGGGCATCATCACCGACGGCGACCTCCGCCGTATGCTCATGAACGGTCCCGACATCGAACACGTGAAAGCCTCCCAAATCATGACATCCAACCCAAAGACCATCGGGGAAGACGCTTTAGTGGTGGAAGCCTTGCATAAGATGCGCCACAACAGCATTACGCAACTGCCTGTGATTTGTGATGGAAAATATTTGGGAATCATACATCTACATGACATTTTAAAGGAAGGGATTTTTTGAATTGATAATTGATAATTGACAATTGATAATTGAGAATTAGTGATGAAGTTGAGAACGGAACATTTGGTGAAGAAATACGGTCAGCGTACCGTGGTCAATGATGTTGACGTTGAGGTCGAACAAGGCGAGATTGTGGGTCTGTTGGGGCCCAACGGTGCCGGCAAGACCACCACGTTCTATATGGTCGTGGGGCTTATCAAGCCCTATTCCGGCAGGGTTTTCCTTGATGATGAGGATATTTCTGATTTGCCCATGTACCGCCGCGCGCAAATCGGCATCGGATATTTGGCTCAGGAGGCCTCGGTGTTTCGGCAGATGAGCGTCGAGGACAACATCGCATCGGTCATGCAGTTCAAAAAAGGCCTGACAAAGCAACAACAAGCCGAGAAGTTGGAGGGTCTGCTCGATGAGTTCGGCCTGCAACATGTGCGTAAGAGCAAGGGCATACAGCTCTCGGGCGGTGAGAGAAGACGTACCGAAATTGCCCGCGCCTTGGCCGTCGACCCCAACTTCATCCTTTTGGACGAGCCTTTCGCTGGTGTCGACCCCATCGCCGTGGAGGACATCCAACGTATCATCTTCAAGCTGAAGCGAAAGAATATCGGAGTGCTCATCACCGACCATAACGTGCACGAGACACTGAGCATCACCGACCGTGCCTACCTGCTTTTCGATGGACATGTGCTGATGTCTGGCTCTCCCGAGGAATTAGCCGCCGACGAGCATGTCCGCGATGTCTATCTCGGACATAACTTCATCTTGCATAAAAAGGAGATGTAGGGACAATTACTCCATCCGCTCCGCGAAGAAGATCGAGAGCAGGATATAGAGCACCATTACGAAAGGCAAAGCCAACCAGTTGAAAATCACGAAACTGATAACGGCAACGAGCAGGAAAATCCACCTGACTTCGTTGCCTTTCCATTTCGCCGACTTCATTTTGAATGAGAAGAAACGCAGGCGGCTCACCATCAGGAAAGAGAAGAACAAGGTGATGCCCAAACATGCCCAATACCCCAAGCTGCCGTCGGTGAGATGTCTTACTTGGTTGAGTGCTAAGGGCAAGGATGCCATGAAGATGGCCATGCCCGGTGCGGGAATGCCACGGAATAGGGTTGTCTGGGTGTCGTCGATGTTGAATTTGGCCAACCGGATGGCAGAAAACACAGGCAACAGAAAGGCCAAGCAGGGCAATACGCTGATGCCAAGCAAGGACACTTTTGGCAGGTCAGTGGCATAAGCCATCAGCCAGTACATGATAAATCCTGGAGCCACACCGAACGAGACCACATCCGACAAGGAGTCCAAGTCGGCGCCGATGGGCGACTTTGCATGAAGCAGTCGTGCGGCAAAACCGTCCAGGAAGTCGAAAAGGCCGGCCACGAAAACCATGATGGCCGCCTTGACGGGCATGCCTTGTGTGAGAAACAGGATGGAAAGACACCCCGACAAAAGGTTGCCACAGGTGATGGTGTTGGGGATATGTTGCTTGAGGCTCATGACGCTGCATTTTTATTGCCACAAAGGTAGCGTTTTTTTCGGAATGCCTCCGACTGCTTTCGAGAAAAGCGTTATTTTTGCAAATCATTTTCTTGAACCATGCAACATCAGTTTTATTCTCTACAAAAAGTGGCCGAAGTCGTCAATGGAAAGCTTGAAGGCATCGCTCCCGAGCGAAAAGTCTGCGACCTGCTCATCGACAGCCGCCACTTGATGGACCCCGCTCAAACCTTGTTCTTTGCCTTGACGAGCAATCGGAATGACGGACATAAATACATTGAAGACCTTTATGAAAAAGGGGTCAGGGCCTTTGTGGTGAATCGTATGCCCAACACGGAATGTGCCGGTGCGGTGTTCATCGTCGTCAACGATACGTTGAAGACCTTACAGGCTTTGGCATCCTATCATCGACAGCAGTTCGACATTCCCGTCATTGGGGTCACAGGCAGTAATGGCAAGACCATCGTCAAGGAATGGCTGTACCAGATGCTCAGTCCCGATTTTAACATCGTGCGCAGCCCGAAGAGCTACAACTCGCAGGTGGGCGTGCCTTTGTCGGTGTGGCAGATGAACGACAATAACGAGTTGGGCATCTTCGAGGCGGGTGTCTCCGAACCTGATGAGATGATGGCCCTGCAGGACATTATCCGCCCGACTATCGGTGTGTTCACCAACATCGGTCAGGCCCACGACGAGAACTTTATCAGTCGCACACAAAAGGCGGGGGAGAAGCTCAATCTTTTTACCAAGGCCGAGCAACTGGTCTATTGCATGGATTATTCTGAGATTCAGCAGGTTGTCATCCGGTCAGGATTGTCGTCCAAGGTGAAATTGTTTACATGGAGCCGTAAGTTTGAGGAGGCCGACCTTTTCATAAAACAGGTGACCAAGAACGAAAAGACCTCAACGATTATCTGCAGGTATTTGGGTGAGGACTTGCCGTTTGTCATTCCTTTTGGCGACGATGCTTCCGTTGAGAATGCTATCCATTGCATCGTCGTATGCCTGTTGTTGAAGTTATCACCAGCCCATATCGCGGAGCGTCTTCTTGCGCTGACTTCGGTGGCCATGCGCTTGGAAATCAAGGCGGGTGTGAACAACTGTACCATCATCAACGACTATTACAACTCTGATGTCAACTCGCTCTCCATCGCTTTGGATGTGATGAAACAGCAGCACCAGCATAAACGCAATGTGGTCATATTGTCTGACATTCTACAGAGTGGTCGCAGCGAGCTGGATTTGTACGCTGAGATTGCCCAACTGCTTAAAAACAAGAATGTTGACATGCTGATTGGTATTGGTGAATGCATCTCACGCCAATCCAACAAGTTCGAGATGGAAAGCTATTTCTACAAAAATGTGCCTGACTTCTTGGCTCAGTTTCCCTTCTCGAAGTTCAACAACCAGACCATCCTGCTGAAGGGCGCTCGTGCCTTTGAGTTCGAACAAATTGGCATGGAGTTGCAGGAGAAGGCGCATGAGACTGTGCTTGAGATCAACTTCAACCATCTTGTCAACAATCTGAACCATTTCCGTTCCAAAATCAAGCCTGAGACCAAGCTCATGGTGATGGTAAAGGCCTTCGGCTATGGTAGCGGTAACTTGGAGGTCTCCAATATCTTGCAATTCCATAATGTGGATTATCTGACGGTCGCTTTTGCCGATGAAGGTGTGGAGCTGCGTCGTGCGGGCATCAACCTGCCCATCATGGTGATGAGTCCCGAGGTGAACAGCTATGACAATATCATCAAGTACCACCTTGAACCCGAGGTGTTTAGTTTCCGCAATCTGTCGTTTATCGAGAAAGCGATTGAAAACATAGCCTTACCCGAGGCGCATCCCCTCAATGTGCACATCAAATTGGACACGGGCATGCACCGTTTGGGCTTCTCCAACGAAGAATTACCCGAGCTGATAAGTCGTATCAAAGCCAATCCGATGCTTCATGTGAAGAGTGTGTTCTCACATCTGGCCACAGCCGACAACCCCGCCGAGGACGAGTTCACCTTGAGCCAGATCCATAACTTTGAGGAAGGCAGTCGGATGATTGTGGAGGCTTTCCCGCACGTGTTGCGTCATATCCTTAACACGGCTGGAATCTCGCGTTTCCCGAAGTACCAGTTCGACATGGTGCGTTTGGGCATTGGTTTGTACGGTGTACCCACCTGTGAGGCCGACAAGGGCGTGTTGGAGGCTGTGGTATCGTTGAAGACCACCATCAACCAAATCAAGCACATCCCGGCGGGCGACAGTATCGGCTACAACCGCCATGGCCGCGCCGAACACGACATGCGCATCGGCATCGTGCCTATCGGCTATGCCGACGGCCTCTCGCGCCTGTTAGGCAACGGCAACGGCATCTTCTATGTGCATGACAAACCCGTGAAGATTGTAGGCGACATCTGTATGGACATGTGCATGCTGGATTTGACCGACGTGGAGGCTGCCGAAGGCGACACGGTCGTCATCTTCGATGGCGAGCATGATATCAATGATATTGCCAAGGCTTGTCAGACCATCCCCTATGAAATAATGACACGCGTCTCACAGAGGGTGAAACGCGTGTATTATCAGGAATAAAAAAGAGGGCAGCTGGCTGCCCTCTTTTTTATTTACCCATTCAAAGCCTCGGCGCCACCCACGATGTCGATTAGTTCGTTGGTGATGACGTTCTGGCGGGCTTTGTTGTATTGGATCTTTAGTTCTTGCGACAGCTGGTCGGCGTTGTCGCTGGCGATGTGCATGGCCGTCATGCGCGCACCATGTTCGGCGGTCAAGGCATCCAGCATGATGGAGTAAAAATTTGTGCGCACCACTTTGGGAATCAGCTCGTTGACAAAAGTCTCCTTGTCGGGTTCCACAATGTAGTCGAAGCTTGGACCTTCGCTCGAAGCCACGGCCTTCAGAGGGAGCACCACCTCGTGGGTGGGCACCTGAACACCTGCGTTCTTGAAGTGGTTGAACACCAATTCCACACGGTCGACTTTATGGCTGATGAAGAGCTCCACCATCATGTCGCTGACATCCATGGCCAAGTCATACGACATATTCTCCGCCAAAGGTTCATAGGTTTTCTCCACCTTGATGCCGAACTTCTTGGCATAGTCGTTGATTTTCTTGCCAAAAAGGAAAACGGTGACGTTCTCCGCGCCTAGGCTTTCCACGTATTCGTCATACACTTGCTTGAAGAGCTTACAGACGCTGGAGTTGTAGACGCCACACAACCCACTGCTCGACGAGAAGACCATCAGGGCGACTTTCTTCACTTCACGCTTTTCGGCCAATGGGATGCTGATTTCGCCCTCAAGGGAGCCGAGATAGTTGGCCAACGCCTCGCTCAGTTTGTTCTTGTAAGGCAAGAATCGCGTTGTGATGCCTTCGGTCTTCTTCAGCTTAGCAGCCGACACCATCTTCATCGCGCTCGTGATTTTCTGTGTCGAGGCAACGGAGGTGATGCGGGCTCGTATTTCTTTCAGTGATGCCATTGTTAACTGTTAAAGTGTTCACTCAAATTCAAAGCTTCCTCTTTCAGCACTGCCTTGATGTCGTCGTCGATCTTGCCGGTGTGCAGTTGTTCCATCACGTCCTTATGCTTGACTTCCATGATGTCGAGGAACTGTTTCTCAAACTCAAGCACTTTGTTCTCGGGCACTTTGCTCAGCAGGCCGTTGGTGCCGCAGAAGATGATGGCCACCTGCTTCTCGACGGGCATGGGCGTGTATTGCGGCTGTTTCAGTAGCTCCACATTCTTGCGGCCTTTATCCAAGATGGCCAAAGTGGCGGCATCGAGTTCGGCGCCGAACTTCGAAAAGGCCTCCATCTCACGGAACTGGGCTTGGTCGAGTTTCAGGGTGCCTGCCACCTTCTTCATTGACTTGATCTGGGCGTTACCACCCACACGCGACACCGAGATACCGACGTTGATGGCAGGACGAATACCCGCATTGAAGAGGCTGGTTTCCAGGAAGATCTGTCCGTCAGTGATGGAAATCACGTTGGTGGGGATGTAAGCCGAAACGTCGCCAGCTTGTGTCTCGATGATGGGCAATGCAGTGATGCTGCCGCCGCCTTTCACTATATCCTTGATGCTGTCGGGCAGGTCGTTCATCTGGCGCGCCACGTCGTCGTTCTTGATGATCTTGGCGGCACGCTCAAGCAGACGGCTGTGCAGATAGAAGATATCGCCAGGGTAGGCCTCACGTCCCGGGGGACGGCGCAGGATCAGCGAAACCTCACGGTAGGCTACGGCCTGTTTCGAGAGGTCGTCGTAGATGATGAGCGCATGACGGCCCGTGTCGCGGAAGTACTCGGCAATGGCACAGCCTGCGTATGGGGCGTAGAACTGCATGGCGGCAGGGTCGGAGGCGGTGGCGCTGACCACGATGGTATAGTCCATCGCGCCATATTGCTCCAAAGTCTTCACAAGGTTGGCTACCGTACTACCTTTTTGTCCCACAGCGACATAGATGCAGTAAACAGGATCGCCGTTCTTGAAGTTCTCCTTTTGGTTGATGATGGTGTCGATGGCGATAGCGGTCTTACCTGTCTGGCGGTCACCGATGATGAGCTCACGCTGTCCGCGGCCGATAGGAATCATGGCGTCGACAGCCTTGAGACCTGTTTGCAGCGGCTGGTTCACCGGCTGACGGAAGATGACACCTGGAGCCTTGCGTTCTAACGGCATCTCGAATGTTTTGCCTTGTATGGGCCCCTTGCCGTCAATGGGTTGGCCGAGACCGTTCACGACACGTCCTAACATGCCTTCACCCGCAAGGACGCTGGCGATGCGCTGGGTGCGTTTCACCGTCTCACCTTCCTTGATGCCCTCGGTGGGGCCGAGCAGCACCACGCCGACGTTGTCTTCCTCAAGGTTGAGCACCACGCCCATGGTGCCGTTCTCGAACTCGACGAGCTCGTTCGACTGCACCTTGTCGAGGCCGTAGACGTGTGCCACACCGTCGCTCACTTGCAGCACCTTTCCAATCTCCTCGAACTGCACCTTGTTGCTCATGTTCTGGAGCTGCATCTGCAGGATGCTCGATATTTCACTTGGTTTGATGTTTGCCATATATATAGTGTTTGTTTGTTTTCTGTATTTTGTTGGGCTGTTAGCTTTTAGCTGTTAGCCATTAGCTTAGCAGCAAGTAAGCTAACAGCTAACGGCTAATAGCTAATGGCTTTTTAGCCTATTTTTCAGCGCGTTCAGCTGCCCTGCCACGCTGGCGTCCATGCGCGTATGCTCGATGTCGAGGATGAAGCCGCCGATGAGGCTCGGGTCGATCTTGACGTCAATCTCGGCGTCGGCGTCGAAGGTCTGCTTGATGAAGGCCTTGATTTTGTCGTAGGTGGCCTCGGGCAGCTCGGTGGCCGTGGTGACGTTGGTGCTTAAGATGTTGTGCTTCATGCGGTACATCTCCATGAACTTCATTGCGATGAAGAACATCTTGTCCTCGCGTTTCTGGTCGACCACGAAGGCAATGAACTGCTTCAACGTGTCGTGCAGCGGCTCGCCTACAGCCATCTCTACCAACTTCACCTTCTCCTCCTTCGCCACGATGGGGTCAGCCAGCACCTCGTTGAATTGGGCGATGGCCAAAAGGTAGTTGTGGGCAAAGCGGGTCAGGCCATCGTAGACGGCTTCCTCGCAGCCTTGCTCTTGGGTCAGCTGGAACAACGCCCGCGCGTATCTTACCGATATCCTTCCGTTATCCATTGTTTAGGCCTGAATCTGGGTTGGGTTGTTCTTGAGCAGCTGTTCGATATAGTCGGTCTGCGACTGCTTGTCGCTCAGCTCGCGTTGCAGCAGCTTCTCGGCGATGTCGACACTGAGCGCGATGACTTCGTTTTTAATCTGTGCCATAGCCTCAGCCTGTTCCTTCTCAATCTTCAGGCGGGCATCGGCCACAATCTTTTCGGCTTCCTGTCGGGCTTGCGTCTTCGCCTCTTCGATGAGTTGGGTCTTCAGCTCCTGGCTCTCCTTCATGATTTTGATTTGCTCGGCCTGTGCCGCCGCCATGGTCTCCTGTCGTTTCTGTTCAATGCCGGCGAGGGCGTTGTTGGCTTCCTCGGCAGCCAAGAGCGAGTCGGAGATGTGGGCGTTGCGTTTCTCCACGGCTTCCATAATAATAGGCCAACCCACCTTGGCAAGGATGAATAGCACGATAAGGAAGGCGATGAGCATCCATATCATCAATCCACTTTCGGGAAGAAATAGATCCATTGTTTGGTGTTTTTTCGGGTTAAAGCTTGGGGCTTTACCCCCTCCCCCTTAGGGGGGACCGAGGGGGGTAGCCCCAAGCGGGTTAGTTTGGTTTAAAGTACGACAGCCAACACGCAGACGACGATGGCGAACAGCGTTGCACCTTCGACGAGAGCGCCGGCAATGATCATACCTGACTGGATACGGCTGGCAGCTTCGGGCTGACGCGCCATGGCTTCCATGGCGGCTTGACCGATTTTACCGATGCCGAAAGCGGCACCAATCACTGCGACGGCTGCTGCGAGGGCGGCTATACCCTTCACGTAGCTGACTTCAAGGATGATTGCTAAGATTGTTGCTAACATGATGATTAAATTTGATTGTTAATGGATTGTTATTTATTTACTTACTTGATATTTAATTATCTCTAAACTCTAAACTCTAAACTCTCAACTATTACTCATGTTCCGGTTCATGTTGCGCCATACCTATAAATAGGGACGACAAGATGGTGAAAACATAAGCTTGGATATAAGCCACCAGCAGTTCCAAGGCCGTCATGAAGATGGTCATGAAGATGGAGACGATGCTGATAGCGCCGCCCATGCCCGCACCGTACAAGCCACCCATGATGAAGATGAGTGCCATGAGCACCATGATGACGATGTGTCCTGCCAAAATGTTGGCGAACAGACGCACTGTCAGGGCGAAAGGCTTGGTGATGGTGGAGATGAGCTCGATGATGGGCATCAGCGGGAAGGCTTTCAGGAAGATGGGCACGTCGGGCCAAAGGATGTCCTTCCAGTAGTGCTTGTTGCCGAAGACGTTCACGAAGAAATAGGTCATCAGGGCCAAGACCAAAGTGATGGACAGATTGCCCGTCACATTCGCGCTGAACGGGAAGAACGGTATCAGGCCGAAGAGGTTGGCGAAGAAGATGAAGAAGAACACCGTCAATAGATAAGGTGCGAACTTCTTCACTTTCTTCTCAGGGATGTTGGGCCGGATGATGCCGTCCAACACGGTGTAGGTCAGCCATTCCACTAGGCCTTGGTATTTTGTGGGCTTGGCCATCGGGTCTTTCTTGTACTTCCGTGCGGCAGGCAGGAAGAAGGCCAACAGGAAGACGCACACCAAGAAGATGCCGAAGGCGTTTTTGGTGAAAGAGATGTCGAAAGGTCGGGAAAGGCTGCCATCGGCTTTCACCTCCACCAACTTGCTTGGGTGCTCTTCGGCGGTGATGGGCGAAATGTAGAAGTTGGCTCCGTTGTGGTTAAAGGTCTCTCCCTCTTTCAGCTCGCAGACGTGCTTCGACGAGAAACAGTGCCAGCTACCGCCATCCTTGCATTTCACGATGACGGGTAGCCATACACATACGGGGTGCTCATGGATTTCCGTGATATGGAAGCAGTAGCTGTCGCCCGTGTGGCCGAAAATGAACGACTTGGCATCGAACTTCTCCGACTTAGGCTCTTGCTCAGTCTCCTGCGCCATGCCTTGGACGGGCATGAAGGCTATCCATGCGAGGAAAAGGGGAAAGATGATATGTTTCAAAACATGGTTCATGCTTTGTCAATATTGTTCTGGTGTTTGATGTAATGGGTGTAGACAGCGGTCTCGGCCGCCAAAGCGATGAGGTAGGCCGAGGCTGTGATGAGGACAAAAGCCTTGCTGCTCTCCTTGACGAAAATGATGTAGAGGACGAGTGCCGCAACGGTAAGTGCCAGCTTGATGCCTTTGTAGACCAGCAGCCAGGTGAGCTTGTTGGGATGTTCGTCCGCGTTTTTCGTCATCAGGTGGCAGTAGAAGGCGCCGAGGACCATGAAGAGGTTGGGTCCCATAATCATCCAGTTGTTCCACCAAGGCTTGTCGGCGAAGCAGCAGAGCAGGATGCCATCCAAGACGAGGCAGAGCAGCAGGAAGACCGCAAGGTATTTTGTCAACATGTCTTTTTTCATAGCTCTACGCAGATGGTCAGTTGGTTGTTGTGATTCTCGACAAAGCCGCCTTTAATGGCAATCTCCTGATGCTCGCCTTTGTCGTCGATGAAGCTGACTTTGCCCGCCTCAAGAATGGCGACGATGGCGGCATGATGCTCCAACAGGGTGAAAGGGCCCATGGTGCTCGGCACGGTGATGGCCGTGGCTTCGCCTTCATACAGCGTCTCGCTCGGGGAAATGATCTCTACTTTCATTTCACCTTATATTAATTGACATTGGCGTTCTTCAGCAGCTCTTCGCCTTTGGCGATGGCATCATCGATGGTGCCCACCAGGTTGAAGGCGGCTTCAGGATATTGGTCGACTTCACCGTCCATGATCATGTTGAAGCCACGGATGGTCTCCTCAATGGGAACCATCACGCCCTTGAGGCCGGTGAACTGCTCGGCGACGTGGAAGGGCTGCGACAGGAAACGCTGCACACGGCGGGCGCGGTGGACGACGATCTTGTCCTCTTCAGAGAGTTCCTCCATACCGAGGATGGCGATGATGTCCTGCAGCTCCTTGTTGCGTTGTAGCAGCTGGATGACACGCTGGGCGGTGTTGTAGTGCTTCTCACCGATGATGTTCGGGTCGAGGATGCGCGAGGTGGAGTCGAGCGGGTCGACGGCGGGGTAGATGCCCAACTCGGCGATCTTACGGCTCAACACGGTGGTGGCATCCAAGTGCGAGAAGGTGGTGGCAGGAGCAGGGTCGGTCAAGTCGTCGGCAGGCAC
>JAGCCO010000053.1 GCA_017651645.1 Bacteroidales bacterium | reverse complement strand
GACTGGCCTTCGGCGGTCCTCCGTCCCGGAGAGACCTACCACAGCCGCTGCATCTTCGCTTTCAGCGTAGCAGACTAAAGACATCAAAAGCCCGGTTCAAACCGGGCTTTTCCTTAATCTTTCCAAGTCGCTGAAACAACGGCCTTCGCCGGTACCTTGACAGAGACCGCATGACCGCCGGTCTCGAAGGTGAATTGCCGGTCGGTCGACCCTTCGTTCAGGAGCAGGACGCCGTAAGACTTGTCGGGATTGCGGAAGGCCAGGTACGTCACATCCGTAAAGGTGTTCCCGGTGGTGCCGATCCGGACGGCACCGGGCTTGATGACGACCGACGGGTGGACGATGTCGTACCAGTGAGACTTACGGTCCACGGAAGCGAGGCTGTGGGAGACCGGATCGATGGAAACGGCGCCATAACAGGTGCTGCAGCCACCTGGACGATAGGGTTTCCCCTCGTTGTCCAGCATCAAGTTCCACAGGGTCACGCCCTTCCCCCAGCGCTTCAGCGTTCCCAGGATAATGTTCCGGAAGTCCTCCTGGAACTGCGCGCCGAAGCCCTTCCCGTAATTCCAGGTGCCGATGGACGCCTCCGTGAACCAGATTCCCTTGTCGGGGGCAGCCTGGTGAATCTTATCCAGTTCGGTGACGTTGCCGCCGTAATTGTGCCAGGCGGAGCCTGCTGCATATTGCGAAGCTTCCGCATCGGCGTATATCTTCAGCGGATAGCTCTTTTGGTCGGCCATGCCGTCATAATCGTAGTTGTGGTCAAAAAGCAGGATTTCCGTTTTCAGACCCGCTTTCTGGAAGGCCGGGCCGATGACTTTCAGGAAATCGCGCTGGTCCTCCCAGGGCATGAACAAGGACATGGAGTTGTTATGGTTCAGAGGTTCATTCTGGAGGGTGACGTACTTGACCTGGTAACCCCTGTCGTGCATGGCTTGCACCCATTTCACGAAGTATTCGGCATAATCGGCATAATACTTCGGGTTCAAGCGACCGGAGGTCCAGCTGTTGAAGGATGCGTCGGATCCATCGACTTTCATCTTCATCCAGCGTGGACAGCTCCACGGGGAGCCGATAATCTGAACGTTCGGATTGATCCGGTATATTTCGTCCAGAATGGGGAACAGGAATTGCTTCTCACTCTCATGGACTGCAAAGTTTTCAATCCCCTCCTTGTCACACCAGGTGTACTCAGCCATCGAGAAATCTGAGCCGCCGATACAGACGCGAATCAAGGAAGAACCGGCGCCCTCCGAGGGGCTGAACAGTTCAGTCAAGAGCTTTGTCCGGTCTTCCTGGCTCATTCTGAGAAGGTTATAGCAAGATGCCTGGGTGACAGCGAGCCCGAAACCATCCACCGTCTGGAAAGTCTCATCCGTGAAGCGGATGATATTCTGCGCCGTTGCAGAGGGCTTTCCGAACGCCACCCCGGATTTCTGAAAATCGCGCGTCTTGTCAAAGGTGGTTGTCCACAGCGTAGCGTCATAGACCACGGCAGGTGGCTCGGGTGCAGGACCCGGCTCCGGTTCGGGATCCGTGCCCCCACAGGAACAAGAGCAAAGGGCAAGAAAACCCAAAAGGGCAAAAAGGAACAGTTTCTTCATCAAACGCGCAATCTTAAAACTTTTAATTTATAAGTAAAAATATTTATTTTACTTTTAATCCGTAAATAGTTTGCTTATTTGGGTAAAAGGTTATACCTTTGCCATGGACATTGAATTCAAGTTCATGTCTATTTGTTAAGTTCGTTTTATATACCGGCCGGGTCTCTTGGGGAGGAGATCCGGCCAATGCTTTATACTATGTGAAATCAATAGCTACTCATCCAGCTCGAAGAGAAGAAAACCCTTCTCCTTATGGGCATAGTAGAGCAAGTCCTGCGTAGGATTCATATAGAAGTAGAAAACATTGTCAGATGGATTTCCATCGGCGTCCACATTCGAGAACTCATGCCGAAGCACGACGACGTCAATTCTCCCCTTCACCGGGATATTCTGCCAATATTGGGCATCCTCGACATCGATAGATCCCTGCGCATAAGTCTCCGTCTTCCCGGGTTTGTATGTATCCGGATTGGCCATATGCTCTTTCAGGTACTGCTCGATCAGGGGATTGGTCTTTTCAGCTGGGGAGGAACATCCGAAAAGAACGGCAACTAAAAAAAAGATGGAAAGGAAACGTTTCATATATGAAAACTGAAATTAAACATTATTCATCTTGATCCTTGGAAGAAACAGGCTCCGTTACGATCCCCACGAGGCGTAGACGAATCAGAGGACGCTGACTATTATTCACAACCGTAAGCATCTGTTTAAAAGAGCCGACATGGCGAGCATGATATCGCGCTACAAAAGAAGTTGAATCGCCAGGTTGCAGCGGCTCGGAAGGAAACGTAACCGTAATACAGGTGCATGTGGGTATGATGTTGGAAATCACAAAAGCAGAATCTCCCACATTGCGATACTTAAACACAAAATCATAATCGGGACTGGATATAGAAAAAGGTCCCGAATCGAGCGTCTCCGCTTCAAAAACAGCCTTCGGGGAAGACTGAGCAAAAGCGAGATTCGGCAGGAAATAACAAACTGCAGAAACCAGGACGAAAAGCGTTAATTTTCTAGAGATCAAAAGCATAAAAGAATAATAGCAAAAAACAAGCCAGATAAAAAATAGGGCAGGCCGGTGGGCCTGCCCTAAATCTTACTGGAGAATCAGGTGATTAGTCCTTCTTCTCGATAGTGGATTCAACCTTAACCGTGATCGGCTTCTCAGTGGTGATGGTACCCCAACCGTACTTGACAGTGACGTTCAAGAAGAGATGGAATTCCTCAACACCGGTACCGTTGTTCACATAGGTCAGGTAGCCGTACTTGGTCTCAGGCAGCTTGACGTCCGCAGGAACCGCGCTCTTCAGCTCTTCAGCCGTCATTTGCTTCAGGATCACAGTGACAGGCACAGAGCCATCGGCAGTCAGGTCGCAAGTGACATTGTCAAGGTCAACCTGGACGTCGAACAGGCCATAGTAGCCCCAATAGTTCTCGTGATCGGAGAAGTAACGGTTGTGCGTGGTACCCGGCTCAAGACGCCAGTCGTAAGGATTGATGAGATCCTCGATGCGGAGGTAGGAACCAACCTCACCAAAGTCAACACCATCGATGAACGGCTTGGCGGAGTTCGTGCCGAGGTTCACAGGACGGACATAGTCAGCCTCGAAGCAGTCCTTACCGTTGAAGGTAATCTGGACTTCCTTACCGGCATCCGCCTCAGCGCCTTCCTCAGCGCAGACAAGACCCTTAGCGCCAATCAGGACATAGAGCTGCTGCGTGTTCAGGAGCTTCTTAGCGAGGTTGTCCGGATAGAAGCCTTCCTCATCCTTCTCGCCCTTGTTCAGAACGATGGCATTCGGGAGGTCGTTGATGGAAGCATCGTTGTAAATGGTAGCGATCACCTCATATTCCTCATCACCCTTGAGTCTACCCTTCAGGACAGTACCCTTGGTCTTGGTGGAATCAGCAATCGCCTTGCCATCAGCATCAAAGATCTTGAACTCAACTTCCTTACCCTCGATCTTCGGAGCCTTGATCTTGTGGTCCAGGCAGAAGAAGTATTCGATCTGGGTAACGCTCTTGTTGACCTTCAGGACACCAGGAGTACCCTCTTCACCAACCTTCCAAGTAATGAAGGAAGCATTGATGTCGTTGTAGAACTGGCAGTTCTCAGGATCATCATCGGTAACAGAAGTCGGGACAAGGACATTGTAACGAGTGTTATACTTGTAGAAAGCATTCTCGCTGACCTTGTAAGCATCGGTAACATTATACCAGTAGTTCTCGATGTACTGGGAAGGCGTCACATCAAAGACAGTCTGGAAGTCGTCAGCAACCGTGGTCTTGAGCTCGAGGTAGATGACGCGACCGTTCACATTGTGCGTGTACGGGATCTTGATGGAGATCTCCTCGCCTCTGTTCTCCCAGAGTTCATCGGCGGAAATCGTCCAAGTCCAGACAACGGTAGCCTGAGTCTGCTCCATGTCAGTGTTCTCCACGACGGTACCGACACCCTCAGCCTTGGAAGCATCAGCGGTATAGGTAGCGCGGAAGTTGTCGTGACTGGTGTGCATCGGGGTGTAGACTTCCTCGTTCATCTGCTTGACAGTGATGGAGAGAGTCGTGTCGGCGCAAGAGAAGCTGACAGGGCCGAGGTTGATCGGGAAGGTAGCATCCTCGATAACATCCTCAGGAGCGCCGATGAAGACCTTCACATAAGCGCACTCGACGATTTCAGGCTTGCCGGCCTTGTCCTTGATAGCGGGATTGACAATGCTGACACGGAAAATCGGGGTACGGCCGATAGCAGCCTCGCTGCTCTCGAGATCGAACACCTTCGGAGTGAAGACAGTGCCGTCCATCTTGACGAAGTCAGCCTGGTCGGTCACAGGAGTACCGATCTTGTAGTTCTTGACGAGCTCGATATTCCACTGGAGACCGAGATCCTCAATATCCTTCGCGGAGAGTTCAGCGCACTTGGTAGCGCCAACGGCATGCGCGGCAACGACACCGGCGAGATCGATGGAACCGTTGTAGAGAACGACGGTATCGCAGATAGCCTTGGACTCAGGAAGCGTATTCGCCCATTCCCAAGCGGGTTTCTCATTGAGATAAGCCTCGTCATCAACGACATTGATACCCTTGATGGCTCTTCTGTAGTGCTCGTCATAAGGATCGACGATACCCTTCTTCTTCGCCTCAGCGATCGGATCGGCGATACGGAGATCGTCAATAGGATTGCTGAAGAGAGTGGCATAATCGGAAAGGACAAGCTGACCGTCCGGGGTCTTGGCCTCGAGGGCGACGACGGAGATCTTCATGCTTTCCTCATCCGGGATGGCGGGAGCACCCGTCACCTTCAGAGTCACATCGATCACGCGACGACCCTGGTGCTTACCTTCCTTCCAGCCAGCGACCTCGACCTTGAAGTCCTCAGAAGCATCGGTACGGGTAGCGAGGTAATCCAGATTGGGCTCGGTAACGAAGTCAAAAGTGAACGTGCTGTCCAACTTGGCGTTGGCCGGGTTCACATAGTACTGCGCAACGATGGTCGGAGAAATCGTGGAAGCCTCCTTGGCGGCCTCAGCCTTCTCATTCTGGCTATCGATGTTCTTGATCGTGAGAGCATTGTAGCTCAGGGTCTTGATGAGCATGGCCTCAACACCCTCGACATAGGCCTGAGGGACGAAAACGAGGCTCTTCAGCTCAGCATCGGTCGTGATCACATAACCGTCCTCAATACCCTCGACATTGTAAAGGGTGATGGTACCGTCCTTGGTATTGTAAACAGCAGTGATGGTACCAGGAGCGAGGAAGCTGATATCAGTCTTCTCGGGCTCCGCGCCATTGACGACTTTGTAGAAGAAACCGTCAGCGTTCGGGATGTAATAGATGGTATCACCATCATCACCCTTGGCCTTGATAGCAGGATCCGTTCTCTTCCCGTCAATGCACCAGTAACCTTCAGCGTCGATGGTAACAACAGAACCGGCATCGCCCTTGTCGCCCTTATCGCCCTTTTGGCCAACAATGTCATAAGTGCCCTTGTTGGTCTTCACTTGAATACCACCAGCGATCGGAGTCACGCCGGTGACAATCTCGCCATTGTCGATCTTAGACTGGAGATCGCCGAGCTTGGTCGTGAGTTCGCTGACCTTCTTGTTCAGGTCATCGATGTCTCCAGAATAATCCTTTTGGCAAGACACAGCTCCTACAAGTGCGGCCGCAATGGCAGCACTGGTAAGGAAGAATTTGAATTGCTTGTTCATAAATGATTTGGATTAATGGTAAATAAATTGTTTTAATTGTTTCTTTTCTGTCTGGCTCCCGAAGGAGTTAACCCATATTTGTTAAGTTTCAGTCCTTAGAATGCGATCGTGTTTAAGGTTATTCGACAGTACTGATCACCACGCGGTTCAGGTCGTTCTCAGCGAACGGCTGGATGAGGTCACCGTTGCCTACGATGGAGACGATACGGGATTCAGCGATACCGCGCTCGGTCAGGAAGTCCTTCACGGCGGCTG
>JAGCCO010000042.1 GCA_017651645.1 Bacteroidales bacterium | reverse complement strand
ATTGGACGGCATTCAAATAATTGAAAGCGAAGCTGTTTTTACAGACTGCCATTTCCATACTTTCCGTTGCGAGCAACAAAGTGCGGCTGTCAATTGCATGAACTGCGACCCCGTGTTCACGAATTGCGAATTTGACAATAATAATGGTTCAGCCATCAGTTCGCCAGCCAACGGGCAAACCTCTCCACAAATCACTGACTGTCTGTTTTATTATAATGTGGGCACTAATCAACCTCATATAAACTTAGGACCTGGTTCCGAAGACAGCATCCGTATCGTGAACTGCACCATTCATTGGGGAGACAACAATGCGGGCGGCATTAGCATTTCCGACCTAATGGGAATCGGTGACACCAAAATCCTGTTGAAAAACAATGACATCAACCACAACCGTTATGGCTACAATCAACAAGGCTATCATCTCAGCTCGACCATCATCGGAAATACCTTTGACCAAAACAATCTTGAAACCAACCCGATGAACGGTGGCAGCGGCATCAGCATTTATGGCATGGACGAAAACAACAAGGCTTATATCCGCAATAATACCATTACCAAAAATCTGTGGGGTATCACTGTCATCAATGCCGCCGATGTTGATCTTGGCTCCGAAGACGACTGGGGACATAATGTGATACACAACAACGGTCATCTCGCCAATTATGGGATGGACTACCTCTATTTCGACCTATACAACAACACCGCCTGCGACATTATGGCCATAGGCAACTATTGGGGCACCCTTGACGAACAAGAGATTGAAGAACATATCACTCATCAATATGATGACCCAAATTTGGGCTTGGTCAACTACATTCCCTTCCTTGAAGACGATGGTGTGAGTGAGTCTTACACTACTGCTTTTGAACTGTGGCCAAATCCTGTCACCAATGGTAATTTCACCCTCACACTTAAAAAAGCCATGATTTCTAAGGTGGTGATTTTTAACGTCCATGGGCAAATCGTAAAAACACAACTCATTGATAATTTGGTTAATACTATTAATGTTGAAGCATTGAAATCTGGTGTTTATTTTGTTGAAGTCAGGAATGCTAATGGTAAAACTGTAAAGAAATTTGTTGTAATGTGACCCTTACAATTGTTGAAATATTAGAAAGACAGCTTCGGCTGTCTTTTTTTGTTTGAGTTTCTCTTTCATTATAAAAAATATTGTATCTTTGCAACCGAAAAACAGTTGCAAATGACAAAAAAAGACAAACTAATACAGAGATTATGCCAGTTGCCAAAAGATTTTACTTTCGCAGAATTGGAATCTGTTTTTTTGCGACTTGGTTTTGAAAAAGACGACAAAGGAAAAACATCTGGTTCAAGGGTTAGGTTCTATAATAAAGACAAACAGATGCAATACTTGGCACACAAACCTCATCCTTCAAGCATTGTCAAAGAAAAGGCACTGAAAGACATCGTAAATTATCTAACTGAAAACAAACTTATTTAAAATGGATACACTTAAATACAAAGGTTTCATTGGGAGTATTGAAGCGGAATTGGACGATAATACGCTTTACGGAAAAATACTCGGTTTAGACAAGGGTACATTGATCACCTACGAAGGTAAAACTCTTGCAGAACTGAAGGAAGACTTCATCAATGCAGTGGAAGACTATATTGCATTTTGTAAAGAAAAAGGAATTCCTTTGCATAAGTCATACACGGGTAGTTTCAATGTCAGAATTCCTGTTGAACTTCACGCCAAAGCAGCTGCATTAGCACAAGAAGAAGGCATCTCACTTAATGCATTTGTAAAACAAAGTATTTATCGGGCTGTAATGTAATTTGATAATCATGTCCAAAACCATCGTCAATATCATAGACAAAAGCAACCCATTACCCGCTTATTTATTCACTAAGGAGTATTACGAAGAAGGTGACGGGCTGTTGTTCATCTCTAACGAAGAGGAAGCCGACTGTATCCAACACTTGGCCCATCAACTTGAAGTCGACGACACACTTGTCAAACGTATCATCGTCAAACGGCATGAGGACAAGATGCTCTATGAATATATTTGTCGCACCATCAAAAGTGAGTTGAGTACCGACACACAGTATTATCTCAATCTGGCGGGCGGTAACCGTTATATGACTTTGTCGGTGCAACATGTCTTTGAGGAGTTCAACACCTTGTTTTTCTACACGCAGACCCGTGAGAACTTGATTGTAAAGACCATCTTTGACCATAGCATCTATGATGACGATGATGAGGTTTTTCCTATTCAACATAGGATGACATTAAAAGAGTATTTCGGTCTTTATGGACTTGAAAGCGATGTGGACCAACCGCGTAAACAAGTGAAGGAAACCGCTTTTTCGCAACATCTGTTCACGATGTTCTCACAGAATATGTTCAGTCAAGGCGATTATCAGGTGATGACTACCTTACGCGAGAAATATCGCAACTGGAACTACCTTCGTATTTCTGAAGCCGAAAAACCAATCAAAGACCACATGACTGCCATCCCAACGCTCAGCAAGTTTTTGAGTTACATCGGCTTTAAGCCTGAACGAGATAATTCTCTACAGAGTTATGAGATAGAATACCTCACAGGTGGTTGGTTTGAGGAATACGTCTATGCCCTCATCAAGCAGGTGCTAAAACCTGATGACATTGCCATGGGCGTACATATCTCCAACGGTATCATCAAACACAACAATGAACTGGATGTGTGTTTCATGAAAGCGAACAAGCTGTTTGTCATCGAATGCAAGACAGGTGTAACCAGCGAAAGCCTCTTTAATGAGATTGTCTATAAGGTCTGTGCACTAAAGGAAGTATTACTCGGCACTAGCAATTCCTATATCTTCTCCCTCAAAAAAGACCACAAAGGCAACTGGAAAAAGACGGCGAAATATATGGGTATCACTTTCTGTGACTGGCTCAATTTGACTAAGCCTGACTTATTGAAAAACGTTTTGAAGTCAATGGACAAAATTGCTAAAGAAAACTGACCAGTTATTATCAATCTTTATTTTTGATTTCTGTCCGAAAAACAAGGCCCGGTTGTCGTCAAAATGTCCGGCAGGAAAACCGAAACATAGGGGATAATCATATTCCGACACTACTTCGGCAATTACTTCCTCAACGCTTTGGCCAAAGGGATCGGCATTGTCATGAATCTGCGTCAAACCTCCAACGACAAGGCCTTTCAGATGTTCCAATTTTCCAGCACGTTTTAAGGCACGCATCATCCTGTCAATGTGGTAGATATATTCGTCCACTTCCTCTATGAAAAGGACTTTGTCCTCCAAATCAGGAAACGTATTGGAACCTATCATACCGTATAAAACTGACAAGTTGCCTCCTACAATCTCGCCTTCCATTAGTCCTATTCGGTTTTGTGGATGTGCTTGAAACTCGTATTGCAAAGGTTTACCTGTCAAAGCATCAAATAACGACTGTTTGGCTTCAAGTGTCTTGTTGGCAAAATAGAAAGGCATGGATGCGTGCAGACTGGGAACACCCAAACGACTCAGTTTTGAATGCAATACTGTGCCATCACTGAAACCTATGATCCATTTCGGATGCTCCAAAAAACGAGTGAAATCCAGTTTATCGATGATGCGGATGCTGCCGTATCCGCCACGTGCTATCCAAATGGCTGAAATAGTCTCATCATCAAGGTATTGTTGAAACACAGCTGCACGAGAATCATCATCACCGGCAAAGATATGATGTTCGGCAAAAAGCCTGTCGTCATAAATCGGAACAAAGCCATTTTCTTTTAGCCAATGGATAGCATAGTCCATTTCTTCAGGCTTGACCATTCGAGCAGGAGCGGTGATAGCTATTCTTGAGCCTTGTTTTAAGAACGGAATAAACATGTTTTTTTTCTTTTATCACAAAACTTTCAAAACCTACAAAACATTTTTCCTGCTTTTCTACGGGAAAGTCGCCAACCGGCTCTTTCCCAGCGGCGACACGGTTGTGGAGCCGCGTAATAATACAGTTTTGCTCGTTTTGTAGGTTTTGTGATTCAATTACTCTTTTATAATTTCAGTTTCATCTAAGGCTTCACCATCGTATTTCACTTCCTTGCCGTGATCGTATGTGATGGTAAAGTATAACTCTCCCGTGTCAAGGTATTTCTTCCAATCACCGTGTTTCACACCGACAGCATAGCTTTGGATCTCACGCAGTTTGCCATTTTCATAATAGAACAAATGCTGTCCGTCAGGATAACCTGCATTGTAACTGCCTCGAAAAGCCATCTTGTCGTTGTCGTAATACGAAACCCATTCACCTACTTGTTTGTCGTTGCGGTACTCGCCCTGGGTGCGCATGTCTCCAATCTCTTCCGTCCATTTACCGTTTTTCATGCCATCGAAATAGATACCTGACACAATGAGATTACCCTTGGTATCGTATTCCTTGTAAGATCCATTAGGTTGTCCTTTGTAGAACTGCTCCTCAATCTGCTTCTGACCATTGTCATAATACCATGTCCATGGACCATCAGGTTCACCTTCATTATAGTTTCCTATTTCCTGAAGCTGTCCGTTATGATAATAGAACTTCCATTCACCTGAACGTAAGCCGTCAACGAAAAGACCTTCAGCACGTAAAGTACTGTCAGGATAAAACTCTTTGTATTCGCCACGACGTTTACCATCCGTATCCACGATACCTTCACCAACCAAAGCTCCTTTCTTATAGGTTTGTGACCGAACCACATTGCCTTCTTCGTCAAACTCGCGCCAAACACCTTCGCGCTTTCCGTCACGGAATGAAGCTTCACGCTTTATCTTACCGTCAGGATAATATTCATGCTGCACAACAAGCGGTTTTTGGTCGCTTTCCAAGATTTGCTCCACATCATTCACATACTTTCTGATCTTCTTCAAGTTGCCCTTTTCGTCGTATTCCTTATAGAATCCATCACGCAAACCATGACGATAGTAACATTCCGTATGTACACTCCAATCCTCATAAAAAGTCTTCCAGTAGCCATGTTTTTTTCCTTCTCGGTCATATCGGTTCAAAGCCTCACGCGTCA
This sequence comes from Bacteroidales bacterium, assembly GCA_017651645.1. The sequence goes on along the minus strand of JAGCCO010000042.1, from coordinate 188,808 downwards.
TGATAAAGCCTTTGCGGTAAGTAATGATCTCGCGCAACAATCCGGTAGTATCAAAGACTGGAGAAATACCTTCCTCCAAACCGTTTTTGTATGTAACTGTCTGAATCAAATGCCATTTTTTATCATATCTCCTTCCCTCACCCTGTTTCACGTCGTTTACGTAAGGCTCCACCAAAATATCATCTTTACCGTAGGTAAAGCGCGGACCGTTTTTCAAATCCTTTTGGTAATTGATCACCAATGTCGTGTCGCCAGCCTCTGAGAAGAAGACCCAAGTGCTATCCAACAGAAAATCCGTGCGTTTGCCGATAGATTTCAGATGACCGCTCTCATAGTAGGTCTTCCAAAGTCCGTCAGGTTGGCCATTACGCAACGTTCCTTCACTTGCAATTTGTCCATTTGGATAGGTATAAGTCTGATACTCAGTCTGTGAGAAAGCCTCAAGACCAAGAAACAAACTTAATATGACCATCAAAACAATGCTTAATATCCGCTTCATTTCTTTGCTAAATTCGGGTCAAAATTAGACATTTTTGATGGAATAGCGATACCTCTTCCATGATTCACTGGAAAAATTGCCAGGAGTTATCAACACTCAAAATATCAATATTTCATTTTATAAATTTAAAAATTCAAATTAATGAAAGTTTGATACGGGTGTTAATAAGCCTGTGAATTGGTTGAAAACTTTTCAATAAAGTTCTTGCATTAATGATTTTCAAATTGAGGTATCCTTTTTCGAAAAGAATAAAAGTTTCTTTTTCAGCCCGATTTATCCCTTTTCGATTATCCGTTGAAAAATGAAAAATTGGATAAAATAGACCCCGATTTTTTAAAATGATGTTGATTTTTGCGTTCGAATAAGTCGAAATATTGTTGATTAATTTCTTCCTGGTTTTTATTCACCCGAATGAAAAAGTTATCAACAAATATTCTGTTGATAACTTATTATTTTATTGATAATCATTTTATTATTTCAAATTTGTTGATTTTTTCAGAGGGGGTAAGTCTTTCAGAAATAATATGATAGGGCGGTAGAGCGTAACGAAAATATGTAATTTTGCGAATCGAATTATCAACAGCAGAAAAAATGGAACACATCATCCCCATTGCAAGCGACCATGGTGGTTTTGAGATGAAGCAATATCTGATTGAAAAGCTGACAGAGGCGGGTTATCAAGTCGATGATTATGGCACATACACCCCTGATAGCGTCGACTATCCTGACATGATTCATCCTTTGGCGAATGCCATAGAATCTGGACAATATCCGTTAGGCATCATCCTTTGTGGCAGTGGCAACGGTGCCCAAATGACAGCCAACCATCACCACAATGTGCGTGCAGCCTTATGTTGGAATGTGGAACTGGCCAAACTGGCCCGTCAACATAATGATGCCAATATCCTTGCCTTGCCTGGTCGTTTCATTTCCAACGAATTGGCTTGGGAAATGGTGCAAGTTTTCCTCAACACTGACTTTGAAGGCGGTCGCCACGCGAGAAGAGTACAAAAAATTGAACCTATTGAGAATCATGATGATGAGTGAACCGAATACTTTATTCCAACAAGGCTGTGCAACAGCTTTCGATGAGGAGCATTGGCAGAAAATCAACTATAGCACAGGTTGTTTCGAGAGCAGCTTTGCCAAAGGCAAGGTGAACTACCGCAACCTCGACTTGGAAAAACAACGCGCCTATACTTTACGCAACAAGTCACTATTGAGTTTGGAGAAACTTTTGGTTGATTTTGAGACCCATTTCACCGAAAACGGAGGAAAAGTACTTTGGGCGCGCAATGCCGATGATGCCTTGACCATGATTTTCGACCTTATCTGCAAAGAGAAAGCCAATGCCATCATGCGTTCCAACTCCATGGTGCTCGATGAAATAGAACTCAACGGATTCCTTGAACGAAAAAACATCCATGTGGTGGAGACTGAAGTTGGGCGTTTCATTCTTCATGAAGGCAAGCAGAAGTCCTATCATCCTCTGTCACCTTCCATCCACCTCTCTAAGGAAGAGAACAACGCTATTCTTACAGGTGCCTTCAAATTGAAACCTGACAGCACAGTCAAGCAGATGGTCAACTTTGTGCGTCATGAGGTGAGTGTTGAATCGAAAAATGTTCCGATTTGCATCACGGGTGCCAACTTCTTGCTTTCCGATGTCGGTGGCGTGGTGCTGACCGAAAATGAAGGCAATATCTTGAAATCCACCTCATCAGCTAGGATTCATATCGTGGTGGCAGGCATCGCCAAGGTGATTCCTACCATGGACGATCTGGCTGTGCTGTTGCCTCTGCTTTCCTTGCATTCTTCAGGACAAAGCATGGCGGCTTGCAATACCATCACCTTTGGTCCGGCCAAGACAGGCAAAGGCCCTGGGCAGATGTATGTCATCCTATTGGACAACAACCGCTCAGAGTTGCTTTCTCATGAGAAACAGCGCAAAGCCATGTCATGCATTCATTGTGGGGCTTGCGTAAGCGTTTGTCCTGTCTATAAGAACATCGGAGGTTATTCCTATGGCAGCAAACACATCGGACCGGTAGGCGTAGTGATGACCCCTTTGATGGCAGGCATGGAGGAATATCATCATTTGAATGCCGCTTGTGCGCTATGCGGTAAGTGTGTCGACATCTGTCCCGTGAAAATTCCGTTGGATGACTTAATTATCGAAAACCGCCATCAGGCCATGACGGACAAACAAGGCAATGCCCGCTTTGATGCCTTGGTGAAGGCTATGGTCTGGCATTGCAAGTCACGCAAAAAGATGGACAGCCCGTTGTTTTTCAAGAAACTGGAAATAAAACGCCTATTGGGACCGCTTTGGGGCGAAAGACCCCTGCCCGAGTTTGCCTCCAAGTCGTTCAGCCAACAGTGGCGGGAGAGGAATCTTTAAATAACTTATTTATTGCTTTCAATTATTTTCATCATCTCGGCAGGCGTTACTACGAAATCCACTTTCGGATAATGTTTCATATTGCCCGTTACGAGAAACGAATCTTCTTTTGACAAAGCCACCTCGTAAAACACTATATCCTGTGGGTCGGGAAAGAACTCTTTTGAAGGTTTTCTTGTTGTTGAAACACCATCTGATTTCAACATGTTGATGAAGTTTTCTATTTTTTCTTTTGGGAGTTGGAACTTCTCTCTGTTCAATACGCTTTTGTATTCTTCAAGTATTTCTTCACAATACAATGGCGTAATGTTTTTGTCGCCTAAACTTGCCAATACACCCACTGTTGGAGATTCAGGATTTTTTGTAATCATACCTGAAACGACAACATTGGTGTCAATGACTGCAAATATTTTGCTCATCACTTCTCCTCCCTTGTCAATCTGATCTCTTCATTGATTTCATCCAAAGTCATATCAGGAAATGCACCTTGTTCCGCCATTTTTCTGATTTCCCAAAATGCTCTACGGCCTTCCTCATGGATGGCATCTTTTTCAGAAATTTCGATTTCGAAAGGTATTTTGCGCTTGCGGATAACGGTACGAATAAAGATGTTGAAAGCAGTTGTTGCGCTCATGCCGAAATCCTCGCAGAGCGTATCAAACCGATTTTTTAAATCTGAATCCAAACGGATAGTATAAGCAGATTGTGACATAATGTTGATATTTTGACTGCAAAAATACAGCAATTTTTGAATATTTGTATGTTTTAAATCAAAAAAATATCAATATGATTATTATAGAGAATACAAAGTTTCCTAAAATTGGGGAAACTTTTCTAAAATCTTTCCTAAAAAAGAGGAAACTTTTCTAAAGTCCCCCTTCATATATCAATTCCAAACTATCACAATCGTGCACCTTGAAAATCTTTCCGTATGGGTCAAACAGCGTGTACAAAGCTTCGTCTGAGTTTAGTTTTTTAATAACAACCTTCAAAGACGAGTTCTAAACTATCTGGATTATGAATAATGTATCGTCTACCAATTGGATCGAAAAACCAATTACTCACTTCTTCAGAGTTTTCATTAAGATAATCCGTTGGATAATCTACTTTTAGTTTTGACCTGTCAATCAAACAATCCAAACAACTGCTTTCATCTTCCAATTCGCTTTTGTCTATTGTATCTAACATTTTATGAAAATCAGAATAATTCATTTTTTCATCTGCATATTTGTAATAAAATGCAACCATCTTGTTTTCAATTATTTGATAACCAATGAGAAATCGTGTGTCATAATAATATGAATTAGAAATAAACAGACTGCATACATTTCCTTTTTTAATTGCCCAAATGGGAATTACCATGTCAAAATCATCGGTTTTATCAATAAAAGACATGATTTCTTTCAAAAGTACCGGACTAAATGCACTCGTTTCTTCTTTTTTAATTGTGTCGTTACAAATACTGTCATTTGAAGCAATATTAGTATTTTGTTTATTTGGATTATCGCATCCAATAAACATCAAACATAAAATGATGGATAGAATAAGAGAAGTTTTCTTGTTCCATATTATTTGCAATAATTTCATGTTACCTCCTTTTTTGCAGGCAAAGATAATACAACCTCCACAGATTTGCAAATGTTCGCATAAAAAAACCCCGCCACAAAAACTTGCGACGGGGAAAAATGCAATACTTATGAAAAAATACTCTTGTTCTTTTTTTATTCTTCTTCCTTCTGGCTCTCTTCGTACTCCTTGAGGAGGCGGTTCTGGACATCGGTAGGAACCTGCTGGTATTCAGCATACTTCATGGTGAAGGTTCCACGGCCCGAGGTCAGTGAGCTCAATGAGGTCGAATAGCGGTCCATCTCGGCCAACGGAACCTTGGCGTGGATGGTCTGGTAGTTATGGTCGCTGTCCATACCCATCACGATGGCACGACGGCCTTGCAGGTCGGTCATCACAGCACCCATGAGGTCAGCGGGCATGCGCACGTCAAGGTCGTAGATAGGCTCCATGATCTTCGGGCCAGCGTTCTTAAAGGCGGCGCTGAAGGCCATACGACCAGCGATCTTAAAGGCCATTTCGTTGGAGTCGACCGGGTGCATCTTACCATCGTAGATGTAGACGATGATGTCGCGAGCGTAGGAACCCGTGAGCGGGCCCTGCTCCAGACGTTCGTTCACACCCTTCAGGATGGCGGGCATGAATCGGGCATCGATGGCACCACCGACGACGCAGTTGGCGAAGATGAGCTTACCGCCCCAAGGCAGTTCGTACTCCTGCTTGTCGCGCACCTGCAGTTCGCTCGGGTCGGTGTAACCCTCGAAGTAAGGAGCCAGCTGCATGTGCACCTCACCGAACTGACCGCTACCACCGGATTGTTTCTTATGACGGTAGCTGGCGCTAGCGCTCTTGGTGATGGTCTCACGATACGGGATCTTCGGGGAAGTGGTCTCAATGGCAAGCTTATAGACGTTATCGAAGTACCACTTCAGGGTGTTGAAGTGATATTCGCCCTGGCACTGCAGGATGTTCTGACGCAGCTCACGCGACATGCCGCTGATGACAGTCGGATCGGTCTTGTGGATGTCGTTGAGGATGCTGCCCAGCTTCTCGTCTTCTTGTGAGTTGACGGCCTTGACGGCGATCGAGAAGATCGGGGTCGGGAACGGGATCTCGGGGAAGGTGGCTTCGGCGGCCTTGGCGTCGACCAGAGAATCACCGATGCGGCCGTCCTTCAGCTTGATGGTGCAGATGATATCACCAGCGTTGACCTTTTCCACCTCTTCACGGTTCTTGCCACGGAAGGCAAGCAGCTGTGAGATGCGCTCCTTGTTGCCTGTGCGCGGGTTGATGAGGTCTTGGCTCTTCACGACGGAACCGCCATAAACGCGCATCCAAGCCACGTCGCCGAGGTTCTGTTCGGTGGTCACCTTGAAGATGAACAGGGCGGTCGGGTCGTCGACGCTGTTGTGGAACTCCTGGCCGTTCTTGGCTTTGATGGCTGGCATGTCAGCAGGCGACGGGCAGGCGTTGATGAGGAACTCCATCAGACGGGTGACACCCACGCCACGCTTGGCAGCTCCACAAAGGACGGGGAACATCTCACGGTTGACGATACCCAGGTGGATACCGCGTTCCATGTCTTCCTCGCTCAGGGTCATCTCTTCGAAGAACTTCTCCATCAGGGCTTCTTCACCTTCGGCGGCGTGCTCAATGAGGTTGTTGTGCAGCTCTTCGGCCTTGTCCATCTCGGCGGCAGGAATGTCCTGAATCTCAGGGGCGCCGTTGCCGTTCTTGAAGACCAACATCTTCATCATGATCAAGTCGATGACGGCGTTGAAGTCTTCACCGGTGTTGACGGGATATTGGATAGGCGTGACCTTGTCACCGAAATATTCTTTCAGTTCGCGGACCGTGTTGTCGAAGTTGGCGTTGCTGTGGTCGAGTTGGTTCATGAAGAACACAACAGGCTTATGTGTGTTGGCAGCATGACGCCAGGCGTTCTCGGTGGTGGCTTCCACACCCGATTGTGCGTTGACCGTGCACACGGCGATGTCGGCGGCGCTGAGACAGCTGACGATGTCGCCAGAGAAGTCACTGAAACCAGGGGTGTCCAGGATGTTGATCTTCTTGTCGTTGTAGATGGTGTACATCATGGAAGCGTTCACTGAAATCTGACGTTCCATCTCGATGGGACGATAGTCAGAGACGGTGTTTTTCTCCTCGGTGCTTCCTTTTCTGTTGATGAGCTTGCCTTCGAAAAGCATGTTTTCGGCAAGGATGGTCTTACCCGATTTAGCTGCACCGATAAGGGCAACGTTACGGATGTCTTTTGTCTGGAATTCCTTCATTTTTTATCTAACTAGCTAATTATTAAATATTTACTTTTCGCGAAAATCACTATAGTGGGCGCAAAATTACGAAAAAACCTAATATCTTCAACCAAAATACATATATTATTGTCACAAAACCTTCAAAACCCTCAAAACTCTTACTAAGAAAGTCGCCAACTGGCTCCTTTCCTACGCATCCTTTGTATGCAGTCCAAACTTTTACAGCATTACAACGACGACTCGGTTGGGAGTCGTTGTAATGCATCATAATAAATTGGTTTTGAAAGTTTTGTGGGTTTTGTGATTATAAAAGCGAAATGGCCTTGTGAATGTTTTCCCAACGTTCGTCATCCATCTTAGCCCCTACGACTTCAATGATATTCTTGGCCACGATAGCGCCCATCATGCCGCATTTCTGGAGGTCTTCACCTTTTACGAGTCCAGCGAGGAATCCTGAGGCCCATAAGTCACCAGCTCCTGTGGTGTCAATCACATTGGCTGTCATGGGTGGCACGGTGACGACTTCGTTGCCACGTTGGATGAATGCCCCTTTGGCACCCACCTTCACCACGGCGATTTGGCAGCGTTCGGCGATGTAATGCAAGGCTTCTTCGGGATCTTCCAATCCCGTCAGCACTTGGGCTTCTTGTTCGTTGGCAAACACAATGTCCAACCTGTCTTCCAAAAGACGGAGTACCAGGTCTCGGTGTTTCTGTACTTCGTTGTAGCTAGCCATATCCATGGCGATTGTCATGCCTTTGGCGTAGGCGGTGTCGAGGGCTTTCTCGAGCAAAGGAGGATTAGCCACGAGATAGCCTTCTACGTAGAAGATATCCCAGCCCTCCAAGAGGTCGGGATGGATATCGTCAGGACCCATCTCGATGGCGGCGCCGAGGCAAGTGGCGAAGGTGCGCTCGCCGTCGGGAGTCACCATAGCGATGACGCGACCTGAAGGCGTGTCGGTAGTCAGCAGCTGAGGTTTCACGTTACAGTCAATCATTTGTTTCTTGAAAAACTCGCCCACTTCGTCTTTGCCGATTTTGCTTAGGAAACCGGTTTCAACGCCAAGTCGCGACAAGCCGCACATCGTGTTGGCCGTTGAGCCGCCGCTGGCACGTTGGCTACCGTACTTCTGGTGGATATGATCGCCGATTTTGACGATATCAGAGGTGTTGACATAGGTCATGCTTCCTTTTGGGAGGTTGAGTTCTTGCAGCACTTGTTCATTGGGAATCTGGCTCAATATGTCGACAAGCGCGCTTCCTATTCCGAGGATTTTCTTTTGTTGCATAGTATTTTGCTTTTAGAGTGGCAAAGATAGGAAAAAAATAAATTCCCCGCAGGGAATCTCTAACATACACTGGAAAATCCATGTTGATTTTCAGGTAGATACAAAATATTTGAAAATTTTTGTCCGAAAAATATTGTCGGTAATAGAAAAAGCCGTATTTTTGCAGCCGCAAAACGAAAGTTCTGTGACGTTGTGCAGCCTCCTTAGCTCAGTTGGTCAGAGCATCTGACTGTTAATCAGGGGGTCTCAGGTTCAAGTCCTGAAGGGGGCGCAATTTTTATGTTTCATGTTATTAATTTTTTGGCCTCGTATTATTTCCCCAATAATACGGGGTTTTTTTATGTGGTCAACTGCATGCAGCCGACCACATGCAAAAAGGAGGGACTTCATCGTCTGCTTTAGCTCCTGTCGCCCCTCTGGGGCTGGGATTAATGAAACACGGTCTTGAAAATCAACTTGATATCACCGAAGAAACTCCAATGGTCTAAATAATCCAAGTTGATTTTCACTTTGTCAGGCCAAATGACATTGTCATTGTACCATTTCGGGTCAGCTTGTTGCGCGAGCAGCTCCTCTTCGTTACGGTATTTGATGCTGGCGGGACCCGTGATGCCTGGACGAAGTTGCAAGATACGACGGTCGTCGCCTTGAAGTTGGTCGGCATAACCCGGCACATCGGGACGCGGCCCCACGAAGCTCATCTGTCCAATAAAGACATTGACAAGCTCGGTGAGACAATCCACCTTGCTGTGGCGCAACCAACGACCTATCCGAGTCACCCGCGGATCATTGGCCGTGGTGATGGAATCGCCTTGCGCTTGCATATGCATGGTGCGAAACTTGCAGATTCTAAAAGGTTTGCCGTCTTTTCCAATACGCCACTGCATAAAGAAAACAGGACCTTTAGAATCGAATTTGATGAGAATAGCGATAAGCAGCAATGGAAGAAACAAAAGGACAAGGCCTACTAATGCCACGACACGGTCGAAGCACCATTTGAAGAAGAATCCTATGTTGTGTCTATTTTTCTCCACGTTGCATGGCCTCCATGTTGAGAATCGCCTTAATCCGCGGCAAAGTTATGATTTTTCTGAATGGATACAACATTTTGACCGCAATCTTCATCCACCATTTATAGTGCACCTCAAGTTGACAATAAGCTTTTCGAAAGTTGAGGTTTTGCATGAGAAAGTCTTGAATGTGCGAGTGCTCAGTAATGGATCGGGCACCATCAGCCACATAACGGTACTTTTTTTCGCCCAAATAATACTCGTTCATCTTGTAGAAAAGCCCATAATAAGGATAAGTGTTGTTGTGCTTATATTCAGGTAAGATACCGATAAGACCATATTCACAGCTGTTGAGCTTATAGTTAGATTTGTTACCAACAAGTCCATATTCCCAAGTCTCTGAAAGCCATAACCATACGGTACAAAAACCGATAAGTCGGTCTTGATCAAAAATGCCCCAATAGTCGAAATCCTGTTTTTCACACTCCGAAAGATAATTCAAAAACACAGTTTCATCCATATCCCGGTCCGAAACGGCATAATCCTCATACGTGGCTTTCAGGATGCTCCAGCCTTTTGTTTTCAATAAATCGATATCTATTCTTTTGAAAACCAAAGCTTTCTCTGCACGCCTGATTTTGTTCCTCTCGTTTGAGGAAAACTCATCCAATCCATTGAACGAATCTTTGATGACATACCAAAAGCTAGTTTTTTCTTGACAATCAAAATCATACGTATTCCTTACCAACAATCCACCCATACTAAGAAGGTTGCTGTAAGCCTCTTGACTGAGCTTTTGTTCTTCGTGGGGAGGTCCGGCAAAACGCCAAGCATTCCTATAGAGATAATATTTCCACTGATTGTGACTTTGCATCACAGGCGTTTTTTGATGGCGTTGAAAGCGTAGCTACTAAAACAAGCAAGGGCTTTAAGCAGAGGCAGTTTCTCGTTTTTTCGGTACACTCTCCAAAGGTCAGAAGAGGCTTTCAGTTTGTTGGAACTGGCCGAGTGTTGCCGGATTCGATAAGAAGTCAAAGGCTGCTCAATGGCATAAGCCAGAAAACCTCTTTTCAGGATATTGAGCCATGTGGCGGTGTCTTCACTGGTACGGAAATTAGGAACGACGACTTCACCGACAATGGTTTTGTCGACCATGACGGTGGAACAACCGATGATAGTGTTTCGAAGATAGGCTTCGTAGTTCAAATCTCCTATCGATTTGATGGTTTTCCCCAATGGTTTTCCCGCCTCGTCAACGCAATCGTAGCTTGAATAACTGAAACCAATGTTTCGCTCGGTCATGAATTGTAACTGCTGTTCAATTTTTTCCGGATGCCAGAGGTCATCGGAATCGAGAAAAGCCAAAAACTGGCCATTGGCCATTTTCAAGCATCGATTTCGGGTGTCAGCAATGCCGGAGTGCTGGGATTTAACGAAAAACCGAATCCTGTCATCTTGCTCTTGATGACTTTTGATAATATCAGCCGTCCTGTCCGTCGATGCGTCATCAACGATAAGAAGCTCCCAATGTGGATAAGTCTGTCGCTGCACCGATTCTATAGTGTAGGCAATGAACTTCTCCATGTTGTAGCATGGCATGATAACAGAAACTAACGGCTGATTTTCCACGGCACAAGTATTATTTCAATCCTTCAATCCAAACTTTAATCTGTTGCTCATCACTGAGCTTACACACTAGCAATGAATGATCACGGAAAGCCACGAGATAATCCTCCAAGCCTTCTACCACGGCTTCGTTGCCTTCCTCTATATTGATGATAGTGTTTTTGTTGTCCACTGAGACCACCTTGCCTCGCAGAGCATTGCCAAGGTCGTCTTTTTTGGCATGGGTGAACAACGAACCCCAAGTGCCGATGTCGCTCCAACCAAAGTCGGCAGGGATAGTGTAAGTGTTCGGCGACTTCTCCATCACCCCATAATCGATGCTGATGTTGGGACAGTCCACAAAATGGTCGTTGATGAAGTCCTGCTCCTCAGGTGTACCGAAGTTGTAGATGCCTTTTTCGAAGACTTCAACCATCTCCGGCAAGTATTGCTTGAACGCCTTCATGATGCCGTCAAGTGTCCAAAGGAAAATGCCGCTGTTCCAGAAAAAGTTGCCTTCAGCGACGAACTTCAAAGCCGTTTCGTAATTGGGTTTTTCCTTGAACATTTCCACTTTTACCACCTCCGGAAATGCTGAATTATGAATGCTGAATGCTGAATTATTCTTATCAGAATCCTTTTTGCATTCTACATTCAGCATTCTACATTCAGCATTCTCTTTAGGTACTTGAATATAACCATACCCCGTCTCAGGTCGGCTGGGCTTGATGCCAATAGTCAACAAGGCGTTTTGGTTCTTGGTCAAGAAATCAAAGCCCAAACGAATGATGCGCTGAAACTCCACTTCGTTGGTCACCAAATGATCGGCAGGAGTGACGACAATGTTGGCATCCGTGCAACGGCTTTGGATATGATAGGCAGCGTAGGCGATGCAAGGGGCTGTATTACGGCGGGCAGGTTCACAAAGCACTTGGTCAGGACGCAGCATGGGCAGGTGCTCCAAAACGAGTTGTTTGTAGGCTTTGTTCGTCACCACGAGGAAGTTCTCGTCGGGGATGACAGGGCTGAAACGCTCGTATGTGCTACGGATGAAACTCTTTCCCGTGCCTAATATATCAAGGAATTGCTTCGGATAATTGTCCTTGCTGAGGGGCCAGAAACGGCTTCCGATGCCACCGGCCATGATGATGCAATAGTTGTTCATGAAATTCAGTTGTTGAATAACGATTTCCCTTTTTCGCTCAAATAAGGTTGCAGGTCTTTGATCGGGATCTTGCAAAGCGGCATTCCTGCTGCGTATGGGGCAATTTCGAAAGGACCATAGCAAAACACCACGCTGTCGGATTCAACCCAAGGTTGGTTGGTGGGTAACGGGAAAAAGTCATCGGGTTCAAAGAGGTATTCTTCTTCTTCGTTGTTGATTTTGTCAAAATACTGGTCGCGAATGTTGATGGAGATCAGCTCAACAAGTTGTTCCGGAGCATCAAAGATATCATCATCAAACAAATCATAACCCAACACGCTTCCGTCCAATTTGCTGAAAGTGACACCATAATACCAAGGCATAGGATGGGCACCCCCTGTATAGACATAGCCGTCTGCAATGTAAGTGACATAACTGTCTGTTTGTTCCAACAGTGCATAACTTCCATTAAACTCTGACTCCGGTTCATCGCCTTCCTCAGCGAAAAAGCGGTCTTTGTCGGCTTTGAAGAAAGCCACATAATCCTCAGTTCCAGGTTCAAGCATCCATTCAATGATGTTTTCACGCAAGGTATCGTTATCAGTGACAGGAAGCTCAAGATACATGTAATAACGTGAATAATCCTGACCAAATTCGTTTTCAAGGAAAACACTGTCGCTGATGGTGTAACTCTCCACTTTGACTTCGTTGGGGTTTTCTTTGGTACGGTTGCATCCCAATACGACAAAAAGTAGCAAAACCAAAGGGATAAATAGCTTTTTCATGATGAATGTATTATGGGTTCAATGTTGCAAATATAGTGCTTTTTCAGAAAACGGCAATATTTGCCTTTTATTTCACCCAACGGTAGAGAATCTCAATGGGATGGACAGCATGGATACCCGTACCATCGAGGATCTGCTGACGACAGGAAGTGCCTGGTGCCGACACAATACAAGGTGTAACGCCATCCGTCTTTTCCATGGCCTTTCGTATGGTTGGGAACAAGACCATCTCACCGATGGCCAAAGAGGTTTTGTAATGTTCTTTCTCATAACCGAACGAGCCCGCCATACCACAACAGCCACTGGGAATAACATTGACTTTGGCGTTTTTCAGGAGTTTCAATGCTGCAACAGTCTTTTCCGTTCCCACCAAAGCCTTCTGATGACAATGGCCGTGAAGCCATATTTCAACGGCATCGGTCTTGAAATCTTCGCTGCTGATGCGACCGGCGGCTACTTCACGCATGATGAACTCATCGAAGAGCAAAGCATTATGACCTAAGGCTTGGGCTTGTGAGCGCAGTTCTGCAGGCACTAAATCAGGGTATTCGTCACGGAAACTGAGAATACACGAAGGCTCTATGCCAATCAAAGGCGCTTGGTCCGTAATCTTGTCTTTCAGCAAGTTGACATTCTTCAAGGCAAACTTCTTTGCCAGTTTCAAGTTGCCCTTCGAGATGGCAGCGCGACCGCTTTCCACATGTTTCGGGATTTCCACTTCATAACCCAAGCGGAGCAAAAGTTTAGCAAAAGTCAACCCAAGCTCGGCTTCCTGGAAGTTGGTGAACTCGTCGGCGAAGAGATAGACCTTGCCTTTGGTCGTCTGCCCTTTGTGTCGTCTACATTCCTTTTTCACAGCCTTTCGCATCGTCACGCGGCTAAGCGTCGGGATATCTCTTTCTGTCGTGAACTTGATGATGCGCTTGATGATATTGGACGAGAACTTCCACGAGGCAAAGAGATTGTAAATAGGCCAAACGAGATGCCCCAATTGCTCCACCGTGGCCATGCGCGACACGGCAAAGGAACGCAAAGGCATGCCGCTGACATCGTATTTCTGTTGCAGGATCTCGGAACGTAGACGGGTCATGTCGACGTTAGAAGGGCACTCGCTGCGGCAGCCTTTGCAGGCCAGGCAGCTATCCAAAACCTCGGCCAACTCTTCCGATTTCAAGATGCTTTTGTCTTTGTTGAGGGCTTGTGTGAAGGCCTCGCTCCCCCACCCTCTTGTCAGGATTTCGCGAAGCACGTTGGCCCGGGCACGAGTAGCTTTGGTTTCGTCGCCACTCACCTTGAATGCAGGACAAAGTGTGCCACCAATCAAGTTCGACTTGCGGCAATCGCCGGCTCCGTTGCATTGCTCAATACTGCACATCAAAGCATGAAGTTGGGTTCGGGCCCCTGTGGCACCTTCCACCTTGCATTCGTCAAAGGCGGCCTTCCAGTTGTAATAAGTGTGGCAGGTCCCTGAGCTTGTCGAAGGGCCGTCCATTAATTCCTTCTCAATAGCATATTGCTGCCCGACCTCAAACCGCAACATGCTGTCCATGGGCAGCGTGTCGACAATCTTGTGCAGATTGAAAACTCGCATCGGGTCCCAACAACGTTTCAACGCTTGCATCAAACCATAGACTTCGTCGCCATAGAGCAGTTGGATGAACTCGCCGCGTAGCCGGCCATCACCATGCTCGCCACTGAGCGAGCCTTTGTATTTCTTGACCAACAAAGCGGTCTGATAAGCCACCTCGCGAAACTTCCGTTTGCCTTCCGCCTCTTTGATATTGATGATGGGCCGCAGATGCAGTTCACCCGTGCTGATATGCGCATGATAGACGCAACTCAAGCCTAAATCCTCCAACATTTTGGCGAAATCAGCCATATAAGCAGGTAGTTTTTCAGGAGCTACTGCCGTATCCTCAATGACACCGATGGGTTTGGCATCGCCTTTCATACTGGTGAGCAGTCCCAAGCCTGCCTTTCGCAGACTCCATACCTTGCTGATTTCGGAACCATAAACCCTTGAACAAGCGTAAACCAAAAGTTCCTCGTTTTCGATTAATGCCTTTTCAAGTTGGTCGGCAACGGCATCGATTTCAGCCCTTGTCTCCCCGCGTAACTCGATGATGAGGATGGCAGCAGGGTCGCCTTGCACAAAGAAACGGTTTTTTTGTTGCTCAACATTCTGTTTGCTAAGTTCCAAGATGTTGCGGTCCATCAGTTCCACAGCTGAGGGATGGAATTTCAAGGCGACAAGATTGCCCAAAAAACTCTTTTGTAAAGTATCACAATGAGCGCAGACCACCATCTTCTCCTTAGGCGGCAAGGGGTCAAGGTCGACTTTGATTTCGGTGATGAAGGCCAAGGTACCTTCACTGCCTGCCAAGACTTTGCAGAGGTTGATGGTGCGTTCTTCAAGCGGTTTTTGGACATTGTGTAAGTCCTCAATGACTTCGTCGATGGCATAGCCACAAGAACGACGGCGCAGGCTTTTGTCAGGGTAGTTGTCCTCGATGCTTTGGACGGTCTTCTCGTCCAAGGACCAGCGAATGAGTTGGGTGTATATGTTTTGTATCAGAAGGTCGGATTGGGTTTCCCAGAAACGGTTTCCAAACCTTTCTTCCAGTTCACGGATGGAATAGGTCTTGAACACCTCAATGCTGCCATCGCAAAGCACGCCACGAGCTTCCAATACATGGTGACGGGTGCTGCCATAAATCAATGAATGTGAACCACAAGAGTTGTTACCGAACATGCCTCCGATGCAACAGCGGTTGCTGGTCGAAGTCTCGGGGCTGAAGAAGAGTCCGTATGGATCCAAAACGAGATTCAATTCGTCAAGAACCACACCAGGTTGTACCCTTGCCCAGCGTTCTTCCTTGTTGATTTCCAGGATCTTCTTGAAATGCTTGCTGATGTCGACCACGATGCCGTTGCCCACCACCTGACCAGCGATAGAAGTTCCGCCAGCCCTCGGGATAAGATGGGTCTTTTGTTCACGAGCCGTCTCAATGAGGTAAACAATATCCTGTTCATTTTCAGGGAAGGCCACGCCTTGTGGTACCTCACGATAGGCTGAGGCATCGGTGGCGTAGGCGATGCGATGTAAAGGGTCGGTAAAAATCGTGTACATCTCGGCTTATTTGTCCAACTGGCTGAAAATGCTGTTGTTGCTCTTGAATTCGGGCACGATGACCTTCATTTGCGCCACAATCTTCATCGGATCGCAGGTCTCAAGCTCGGTGTGGAGTTGTTCGATCATGGCGTCCACGTCTGCAGCTTCGTATTTGCGCACCACAGCATGCATGATCTTCTCGTTCTCCGTCTTGATGGTGTTCTCTTCGTTGGCCAGCACTTCTTCATAAAGCTTTTCTCCTGGACGCAGCCCCGTCTCAACAATTTCAATTTCGGGTCGGTGAGCCAGCTTGCGCATCTTCTCGGCCAAATCCCAAATTTTGACTTTCTCGCCCATGTCGAAAACGAAGATATCACCGCCTTCGCC
This sequence comes from Bacteroidales bacterium, assembly GCA_017651645.1. The sequence continues at coordinate 172,735 of JAGCCO010000042.1, read as the reverse complement.
AATGGAACCTGCCTCAAGCACAAGGCTGCAGGCTTCGGGGATGGTCATGAAGAAACGTGTGATACGGCGGTCGGTAACGGTGATGGGACCACCTTTCTCGATTTGTTTTCGGAACAGCGGCACCACCGAGCCATTACTGCCTAACACATTGCCGAATCTCGTGGTGATGAACTTGGTGTTGCCTTGACGGCTTTGTGTGTAAATCTCGGCTATGCGCTTGGTGGCACCCATGACATTGGTCGGGTTGACGGCCTTGTCGGTGGAAATCATGACAAACTTTTCCGCACCAAACTCTACCGCAAGGTCAGCTACATTCTTGGTGCCGAACACGTTGACAAACACGGCTTCGTAGGCATTCTCCTCCATGAAAGGCACATGCTTGTAGGCTGCGGCATGATACACAATCTGCGGATGGTATTGCTCAAAGACTTCCCTCATGCGGATTGGGTCTTTCACATTGGTGACCACAAAAGCCATCTTGTCGAGTAGATACCTAAAGTCGGGCGTGTTGTTCATCTCAAACTGGAAGTCGTAGAGCGGCGACTCAGCCTGGTCGAGCATGATAAGCTTGGTGGGATTGTAATGCATCACCTGACGGCAAATCTCACTGCCGATGGAACCTGCGGCACCAGTCACAAGCACCACTTTGTCGTTGATTTCGCGGGTCACGTTTTCCTTGCCCAGCGTGATAGGTTTGCGCCCCAGCAGGTCTTCAATCTTGATGTCTTGAATCTGGCTGGAAGAGATTTTTCCGTCCACCCATTTGTCGAAAGCTGGAATGGACTTCACAATGATATTGAGGGCCAGCCCCTGCTCGATAATCTCTTTCTGTCGTTCTTCACTCAGACTAGGGATGGCCAGAATCATCACATCGATGTCGTATTTCTTGATGAATTCAGGCGTCATGGCAATCTTGGGCGGGTATACCTTGATGGTATTAATCTGTGATTTGGCGCGTTTTGGGTCATCGTCGACAAAAGCCCTGACCTTGAACTTAGATTTGGTGTCCTGGCTCAGAGTACGCATCAGCATGGTGCCTCCGTCGCCCGCACCATAGATGAGCGTGTTCATCTTATCCGCCGTGTTTTTGTACACCTCGTTGTAAAGACGTCTGATGGTAAAGCGCATGATAATCATGACCACCAGCGTGATGAGGTAATGGTAGATGATGGTCACGTAACGCGGATAGATATTGGTGGCCAAATCGGGTGAAATCTGAGCAACAACCATCTTACTGACCACGAGGAAAGCCAATGTGCAGGTACAGGCGGCAAACAGTTTTCGGATGTCATTAAAGCCCGAATAACGCAACATACCGTCATAGGTTCTGCTGATTAAGAAAGCGATAAGGTAAGCAATAGGTATCAACCAGATTCGGCTCCAATCAAAAATTGAAGCACCGAAATCCTTGAAATACAACATGAAGAGCGCTACAATATAGGCTAAAACAACGATGACCATGTCAACCGCCAGAATCCAAATGCGAGGTAGCGTGTTGCTCTTATGCTTGCCGAATATGAAATTGCAAAAGCGTGTAACAAGACTATACATAAAGCAATGCAGATTATTTCAATCTGCAAAACTACAACAATACTTTTTTAATTTCAAAATATTTTTTCCATCAAATGCCATTTTCCCGTTGATGGCAAGTTGGGGTCGGCACCTTGGCACCGGGCCACATGGGCTTCCCACTCGGCCTGACGGGGCAAAGTGGCCAATCGGGCCATGTCTTTCTCCCAATCGAAATCATCCACGGTATCGCATATCATAAACACTTGGTTTTCATAACGATATATCTGCATATCAAGGATACCGACTTGGCGTTGGCCTTCTATCACTTCGGGCCACACATGGGCATGAAGTTCACAATATTTCTCGATGAGTTCCGGGTCGTTGACGAGTTCTAAGGTCTGGCAATAGCGTTTCATGATTTTTCTGTTTTTGTGATAAACAATCCGTAGAGCACGATGACCACAAAGCATATCAGCGGCAAAATGAAGCTCAAATTCACGGAGGCGATGCTTCCCAATCCGCCGCCATCGATGATGCGGGCTTGTAAAGGAGGCAATACCGAACCGCCCAAGATGGCCATGATGAGGCCAGCCGCACCGAGTTTAGCATCCTCACCCGTGTCGGTCAAGGCGATGCCGTAGATGGTCGGGAACATCAGGCTCATGCAAGCCGAGACGGCTACCAAGCAATACATTCCGGCGCGACCGTCAAGGAAAATGACACCCAACACCAGCACGGCTCCGGCAATGCCCAAATAAGTCAGCAGTTTGGAAGGGTGGATGTATTTCAGCAGGAAGGTGCAGATGAAGCGGCTCAGGCAGAAGATAGCCATGGCCACGATGTTGTAGCGTTGTGAGAGCACCTCAGCGGCTTGTTCCGTCATGCCTTCGTTCATGAAGACGCGTGTGCCGTATTGGATGATGAAGGTCCAGCACATGATCTGCACGCCGACATAAAAGAACTGAGCCACCACGCCATAACGATAGGGTTTGTTCTGCCACAGACGTTTCACCGTGGGACCGAACTTCTGGTCGTTGCTTTCTTCCGTTTTGGCTTGTGTCTTCACCAAGAGTAAGATTACGATAAAAAAGGCCACCAACACTGCACCGATGATGACATAGGGTCGGCTCAACACAGCGAGGTCGGCACTTTTGACGGCTTCAAACTGGTTTTCGGACAATAAGGCACGTTCCTCGGTGCTTAGTGGGTTGAGTTTGGCCTGGATGAATTGCATCGCCACAAACATACCCGCTAACGAACCGATGGGATTAAAAGCCTGTGCCAGATTGAGTCGGCGTGTGGCGGTGTCCTTGCTGCCCATGGAGAGGATATAAGGATTCGCTGTCGTCTCAAGGAAAGAGAGGCCGCAAGTGAGGACGAAGTAGGCGATGAGGAAAGGATAATAACTGCCTGTCGCCTTGGCGGGGAGGAACATTAAGGCGCCTACGGCATACAATCCGAGACCCATCAACAGACCGGCTTTGTAGGAGAATTTGCGCACAAACAAGGCGGCAGGTAGGGCCATGCAGAAATAGCCGCCATAGAAGGCCAATTGTACTAAGGCGCCGTCGGTGACGCTCATGCGGAAGATCTTAGAGAAGGCCTTCACCATGGGGTTGGTGATGTCGTTGGCGAAGCCCCACAAGGCGAAGCAACAGGTCACTAGCACGAAGGCCAAGAGGTATTTCTTTTCTACTACTTTATTCATTGTTTTCGGTTTTTCGACGCTTTGCGTCATTGCGAGGAGGAACGACGAAGCAATCTAGAGAATAAGCTTTTTGTCTAGACTGCTTCGTACCTCGCAGTGACGTGAAGCGAATCATACATTTACATTTATTATCATTTTCTTCTGATTTTTAACGGTATTGCTTCAGAATGGTTTTTACAAAATACGGTCGTATCCTTGACCACACAAGCGAGATAGCCTCCACCGCCGGCACCGGGCATTTTCCAGGCTAACACTTTGTCCATCGCGGAGTATTTGTCGATATAACTATGTACCGAGCCTTGAATCATGGCAGGGAACATGGCAGTCTGGGCTTCAAAAGAGGCCTTGTATGCCTTAGCGAAAGCGATCAAATCCTTGTCCATGATAGCTTTCCAGCAGTCATCGGCGGCCTGAGCCAAAGCCTTGACTTTCGACTCGGTGATGTCCTTGCCTTCCACCACGGAACATCCAGGTTGGCGTGGCTCCATAGGAATCATGACAAGGTGGTTTTCAAGCCAGCTCAAGATGGCGTCGTCTTGACAGGTCTCGATTTTGAGGGGCCAATAGAGTTTGTCGTAATAGTGCCGCACCAAACCTGGCATGCAGATGCCGATGCTGTCCTGTGCCCCGCTGATGATGCCGTCGCTGCGCTCGGGGTCGTTCTCGAAGCAGAAGACCAACTTGGCAAGGGTTTCAGGATCCATTTCGGGCAGTTGCAAAGGCCAGATTTTCTTAATCATGTTGCGTGTTGATGTGGAGAGGCCACAACGTTCACGCACCTCAAAAGTAGGTTCCAAGGAGATGGTGATAGCCCATCCAGGGGCAAAGCACGAGACGTAAGGTTGGTCAATCCACGTGCCGGCTAGGTCCAAGCGGGTGGGAATCTGACAGAGGTCGTGTTTCAAAGCCGTCGACGAGCGAGCCTCCAAGCCTTCTGAAGGGGTGCGTTGCAGCACCACATATTCGATGCCGCGTTCCTCGCAAAACTTGCGTTTTGTCTCAGAGGCGCCGTCTTCGTTGACTACAAAAATATCAGGCTTTAACCTATCAACCGTGCCAACAAAATCCATTACCCCTGCCCCATCATTGATAAAGGCATCCTTCACGTAGCGGATGGCCTTCACCATAAAAAGGCGTTCCTTCTCGGGATAGAGCGTCTTGTGGTTTTTGTAATGCAGGATGGTCTCGTCGGAGCCGATACCGACATAAAGGTCGCCATATTGCGCCGCTTGCCGGAAAAACTCGACATGTCCGCTGTGCAGCAGGTCGTAGCAGCCCGAAACAAATACTTTTTTAGTCATTAAGTTTTGATTTTGCGGCAAAGATAGAAAAATTAGAGATTTCCTAACGGGAATGGAGAGAGAGTTGTTATTAATTGACGGTGGCTTTGGTCATTAATGGATAGTGGGATAATGAAGCCGCCGCATGATAAGATGATGCCCTATTCCATTCCCGAAGGGAATCTAAACAGCTTTTACTTCCGCTAAAGCCGCCACGAAATACCAACGTCCGTTGCTCTCGCAGTAGCATTTATAACGGGTGCGCTGCTTCTCCCCTTTTTGGAAGACCAAACCGTTTTTCAACATGAATCTGGCACCGTTTGGCAAGCTTTCCACAGTGCTGACAGTTTCAGGGTTCTTGTCATATTTCTTTAAGACCCTTTGCAGGTTTTGGTCGGCGGTGCTGCTGGCTTTGATGTGGTGGAGATGCTTTTGCAAGGCGACGAGGATATCGTTTGGAAAGATGGTTTCAATCAAAAACGGCTGCAAGAGAGAAGAGAAACAGGTTTGCCATTCTTGGCCATGGGGTTGCACGCGTCTTGAACCCCATCGCTGATACACATCGTAATGCGCCACCTCATGGACGTATGTGATGAGCATCTGATAAGGGTTCAAATCCAAGTTGAGGGTGATAGCGCAGATGCCGTTTTTGGTTCTTGGTGGACGGAAATCCCCCAATTTGGAGCTACGTGGCCGCTTGAAATGCAGCTTGAAACGCCGTTGTTCGTACATAGTTCCAACCATCGCCACCGAAGCCTCAGGGAAATAGCGTTTCAGCAGTTCCAGTTCTTCAGGCTTCATCGCTTGTCCACGGGTTTGCGGGGGTTTCTTGTGGCACGTAGCTCCACTTGGTGCAGGTGTTGCAGTGACGCGGCGTGCGGCGACGGCCTGGCACTTCCTTGGTCTTACAGGAGGAAACAAACAAGGTTAAGCCTAACAATAGTAATATCAATAACTTCTTTTTCATTTCGATAACCAATTAGCAGGATTCTGTCGGCTTTGTTCTTTCAGAAGCTCGAAGTGCAGTTCCGTCTTGTTTTCGGTCTTGCTGGTGTGAACTTGTCCGATGTTTTGTTTGGTCTTCACCTTGTCGCCACGTTTCACCGTGACGTTTTCGAGGTTGGAGTAGACGGTAAAGTACTCGCCATGGCGGATGATGACGACGGTGTTGGAGCCCATCAGCTTGGTGACGCTGGTCACCTCGCCGTCGAAGACAGCACGGGCTTGGGCACCCTCGGTGGTGGCAATGTCAATGCCGTTGTTGGTCACGGTGACCCTGTCGGAGACCACGGAGGTGTGTTTGCCGTAGGAGGAAGAGATAACGCCGCGTTCCACAGGCCAGGGCAGGTTGCCTTTGTTGTTGACGAAGTTGGACGACAGTGTCTTCTCGGCTGGAGTCAAGGCCATGCCTTTCTCTTTGGGTGCCGGCGCCGTGGTGGTCTTGCCTTTACCGGCGTTCTTTTTTTCTTCTTCCTTGCGTTTCCGCTCCGCCTCCGCGTTAGCCTTCCTGATTTCCTCGGCGATGATGTCATCGATGGCCTTTTGCAGTTTCTTGGCCTGCTGTTGCTTGTTCTTGATGTCCTGCTGGATGCTGCCTTCCTTCTTCTTGAGTTTGGCCACCTGTCCGTTGAGGTCTTTTTTCTCTTTTTGCAGGGCTTCCTTTTGGGTCTTCTCGTCTTTCAGCAAGGCGGCCTGTTCCTCGCGTGCTTTTTGGTTGGCTTCTACCTCCTCGCTGATGCGCCGTTCGGTACTGGCAATTTGGTCGATTTTGACCTTTCTGGCCTCGTTGAACTCGCGGATGTAGCGCAGTCGGCTGAAGGCTTGATTGAAGTCCTTGGAGGCGAAGATGAAGCCTATTTTATCGTAGTTGCTGCGGTTTTTGTTGGCGAAAACGATCATTTTCGCGTATTCTTTACGGAGTTTTTTCAAGTCGGAATTGAGTGTCTTGATGTTGTCTTGCCCGGTATGGATGTCATCGTCTAAGACGGCGATTTGCTCGTTGTAGGCCTTGATGAGGTTCTCGCGCTGCTTGATTTTCTTGTCGAGGATAGAGACTTCGTTTAGGGTCATCTCCTTGTCTTTTTTGGTCTTTTTCAGCAGTTGGTTGGCGGTCGAGATCTCCTTCTGCAACGAGGTGATTTCGCTCTGCAGCTGTTTCTTTGTCTTGCCTTTCGTCTTCTGGGCGTATGATGGAGTGAAAGAGAATACCAAGATAAGGAGACAAAAGATGGGTATTAACTTTGACCATAAGGAAGTTGACCATGGCTTATGACCATGACTATGGCTCGCGATTTCCAAAGGGTGACACTCGTACCTTTGGTGAAGCAGGCCATAGTCATAGTCATCGGTCATAGTCCTCAATCTTGTGTCTTTTATATTACTCATCGTCTCAATTTGAGTTTAATACGCTCCATCTTATCCGTAATCCTTAGCGGGAATGTCGTCTTCTCGTTGAGTTTGATGTTGTTGTATCTGATTTTGGCGGACAGGTTGCCCATCACGAAGGTCTTCAGCTGTACCGTCTGATTCTCAACGGGCGGAAGGCCCTCGTTATTGTCCAGAAGGAGCGTTTGTATCCAAGGCAGGCTGAAAGGCATGCCCAATTGGGCAGAAACCGTGTCCAAAGGCTCGGCCAGATAGGTCTTTTCCAAGCGGTTGACAATCCAAACGGAGTCTGAGCTGACTTTGGCGCGCATCACTTCCACGCCCATGGTGGCGGTGACACTGAGCCACACGAGACTGTCTTGGCGCATCCTCAGCTGCCCCGAGAGGTCGTCGAACAACACGCCATTGTCTTCGGCTTGGATGCTCAGGTTGGCGGTGAGCCATTCAAAGGCTTGGGGCTGTGTGGGCACAACGGTTTTCTTGCGCGAGGCGCAGGAGGAGGCCACGAGCAATAAGGTGAGGAATGCTATGACTAATCGAGATCTCATTTTTTGAGTTTGAGTTGGATCGCATCATAATGCTCCTGATAGGTGGCATCGGGTTGTTTCAGCAGCTTCATGGCTTTCTTCATCTGTTTCTCGGCTTCCTTGTAGTCGCCTTTCATGTAGAGCACCCAGGCGTGTGTGTCGAGATAGGTGGGGTTGTTGGGTTCCAAGGTGATGGCTTTGGTCGACATCTCCAAGGCCTTGTCCAAGTCTTGGTTTTTCAACGCAAGGAAATAGGCGTAGTTGTTGAGAACCAATGTGTTGTCGGGGTCGTTGCGCAAAGTACGGTCGTAGGCTGCAAAGGCTTGCTCCTCATCACCTTGCTCGTGGTAGAGGTCGCCCAAAAAAGCGTCGAAGTTGGCAATCTGCACCTTGTCGGTGGTGTATCTCCTGCCTTTATCCAAATAGATAATGGCATCCTCGTTGTTTTTCAGCACGGCATTGGCCACACCCGCGTACCAATAGAACACAGGCTGCATGGGATAGTACTTCAAGGCGGCCACGGCATGGTCACGCACAGCCTCGTTCTCTTCGAGTCGGCTCTCGCTGATGATGAGGTTCTGCCACGAGAGAAAATCGGTGCTGTCGATGGCGAGGGATTTCTTGTAATAGGTTCTGGCCAAGGACGCGTTCTCGGTGACGATATAATATGACCCGAGGATGAGATAGCCGATTTTGTCGTCAGGATGCGTTTCGCTGAAGGCCAAACCGCATAGCTTCGCCTGCTCCGTGATCTGTTTGGAGTTCTGGTTTTTGTTCATCCAGTAGTCGTAGATGTTGGATTTCGTGGTGAGGTCGAGGTTCTTGTTACGGATAGCGGCAATCAGCTCGTTGAAGGCCTTTTCGTTGTCACCGTTGTTTTCGTAAAACTCCAGCAACGAAATGTTGATATATGGGTCGTTGGGATTGAGCTCCTTGATCCTCTCGTAGGTCTTCAGGGCTTCCTTTTCCTTGCCGTTGTCGGTGTAGACTTGGGCCAACATGTTGTAATAGCGCAGGTTCTCGGGATTCTCCTTGATGAGCCGCTCCAGCTCGGCGATGAGCTTTTTGTCGCTACCTTGACGTTTATAGATGTTGAGGCGTTGCTCGGTAATCACTTCGTTTTGCCCGATTTGTTCTTCCAGCAGGTTCATCTTGGCCAAGGCTTTGTCGTATCTCTCAGTGTAGAGATAGGCGTCGATGAGTTCGCTGAGCATCTCGGGGTCGTCGGGGTATTGCTTGGTCAGTTTTTCATACAGATCAATGAAGTCGTCATATTGCTCCAGGTTACGGTAAAACATCCCCAAACGCAACTGATACCACTTGTTTTCAGGGTCGAGTTCGGCAGCTTTCTTGCTCATATTAAACGCCTCTTCAATGCGGTTGGCATCGTAATACTGTTCGCTTAGCTCGTACATGCTGGCAGCGTCGTCAGGCATGAAACGCAACGCCTGCTCAAAATTGCGGATGGCGCCTTCGGTATCCTCACGGTACTTGCATTGTAAGCCGTTCGAGAAGTAGGTGGCGTTCTTTTTGACATCTACTTGTTGTGCAAATCCCCATGTTGCGCACACCATTGTCAAAAACAATACAAAAGCTCTATTCTTCATCACTTTCAATTATCAATTGTCAATTATCAATTATCAACTCTCAACTCTCAACTCTCAACTCTTCCCCGTATGTCCAAACCCTCCCGCTCCGCGTTCCGTCTCGGAAAGTGTCTCCACTTGAACGGGATCCATCTGTTCGCAACGGGTGATAATTATCTGCGCGATGCGGTCGCCGCTGTTGATGACGAAAGGCTTGTCAGAGAGGTTGATGAGGATGACGCAGATCTGTCCGCGATAGTCGGCATCGATAGTACCAGGCGAGTTCAATACGGTGATTCCGCTTTTCAAAGCTAAGCCACTGCGAGGCCGCACCTGTCCTTCATAACCTTCAGGGATTTCCATATAGAGGCCCGTGGGCACAAGGCCGCGTTGCATGGGTTCGAGTGTGATAGGGCCTTCGGGAAGATAGGCGCGGAGGTCCATGCCAGCCGAGTTTTTGGTCTCGTAAGCAGGCAAGGGATTATTAGAATTGTTGACGATGGGTAATTTCATATTCAAGATTTAATGATTCAAAGATTCAAAATTCAAAGATTCAGGATTTGGAGGTTTTTCTTTTGACAAAAGAACCGACGCCTTTAACCAAGTCTTTCTCCATCCAGCAGATGAAGGCGAAGAAAACCAACAGCAATATTGTGTTGACGACCAAAGTCAAAGCGATGCTTTCAAAATGGAGGTATTTTTGCACGAAGAACAAAGCCGAGGCGACAGCAAAATAGATGAACGCAGATTTCAGATTATAGGGTATTGGCGCCTTTTTCTGCCCTACTAAGTACGACAAAACCATACAAGTGCCATAGCCCGCAAAACCGCCCCAGGCGCAAGCCATGTAGCCGTATTTCGGCACAAAGATGAAATTGATGGCCAACAATACCACACAGCCAATGGCCGAAAAGATAGCGCCCCACCAAGTCTCATCGATGAGTTTATACCAGAACGAGAGGTTGAAATAAATGCCCATGAAGATCTCGGCCATCATCACAATGGGCACCACGCGCAGGCCTTCCCAATAGTCGGACTTGATGATGTGCCGCAAAATGGGCATATACATCACCACGGCGAGGAAAGCCAATAAGGTGAAGATGATGAAGTATTTCATCACCTTGGCCTGGGTCTCCTTGTCGGCTGTGTCGCGCTTGCCGCCAAAGACAAATGGCTCGTAAGCATAGCGGAAGGCTTGGGTAATCATCGCCATGATCATCGCGATTTTCACACAAGCGCCATAGATGCCCAACTGCACGTCACCTTCTTCGCCTGGAACGATGAACCGGTAACAGATCTTGTCGGCCACTTGGTTGAGGATGCCTGCCAAACCTAAGAGCAGCAAAGGCCAGGTGTAATGCAGCATCTGTTTCAACATCTCGCGGTCGATGCCGAAGCGCAACTTCTTGATTTCAGGGATAAAACCGAGGGTAATCAAACCCGTACAGATGAGGTTGACGATGAAGATATACCCGACTTGATAGCTGTTTTCGTACCAACCCATCAAGGCTGGATGGCTCTCTTTCAAGCCAGGAGCGACTAGGAAAATGAATAGGTTCAGTCCTATGTTGAGGAAGATAAATAACAGCTTTAATGTGGCAAACTTAATGGCCTTGTTTTCGTAACGCAGACGGGCAAACAAGATGGCTTGGAAGGCGTCCAAAGCCACAATGATGGCCATGATTTCAACATATTCGGGATGCGAGGCATAATGCAAGGCATTGGAGATAGGCTTGAGGAAAATGCTGACCAGAATCACAAAGATTAGACTTACAAGCCCCACGGTGAGTCCTGAGGTGGAAAAGGCTTTGTTGGGGTCGACACCTTCTTTGTTCGAAAAGCGGAAGAAAGTCGTCTCCATGCCGAAGGTCAGGATGACGAGGAGCAAGGCGGTGTAGGCATACAGGTTGGTAACGATGCCATACCCACCCGATTCAGCGGCGATTTTATAGGTATACAGCGGCACCAGCAAGTAGTTCAAAAACCTGCCGATGATGCTGCTCAAGCCGTAAATGGCGGTTTGCTTCGCCAGGGAGCCTAATCTGTTTTCTGACATAATGAAAAATTGATTATTCTATTCCAGCTTGTTTTAGGATAGCCAGAAAAGTCCCTTTCTTTAAGTCTTTACCGTTATGGAACGGAACAATAATGGTCTTATTGTTTATGGGATTGTAATATAATCTATGTGAGCCTTTTGCTCTTTTGAAAATATAGCCGTTTTTCTCAAGCAATTGAATCAAATATGTTGGGCTTAAATTCATACGGCGATTAGGTTCAGGGAATACTCTAATACATTGTTATCATCAGGAACAGGTTCCCCTCTTTCAATTAATTCTTCAATGTATAATTCGATAGCTTCCTTAGCCATAACAATAGCTTCATCAATGGTTTCGCCGTATGTGATACAACCAGGTAAGGATGGCACAAAAGCGGTATATCCTCCCTCTTCTTCTTTCCTAAGGTTTATTTTGTATGTCCGATTCATGTTGTTATGTTTTCTTTTGCCTGCAAAAATATACAAATTAATTGATTCTATATGTTTTCTTTACTTTGGTAGCGTGATTATAAACTCCGCCCCTTCCCCTTCCTGGCTTTCGAAAGAGATGGTTCCGCCGGCAGCATGAACAATGTTGTAGGTCAGCGAGAGCCCCACCCCTGAGCCGCCTGACTTGGTGGTGAAATTGGGCAAAAAGATGCGGTCTTTGTCCTCGTCCTTGATGCCCTTGCCGTTGTCTTTCACACTGATGACGAATGAGGTTTCTGCGTCCTTCAGGCCGACATTGATATGCCCGTCGGTTTTCATACCTATGGCCTGCACGGCATTCTTGATGAGGTTGCTCACAGCACTGTTCAAGTTGGTCTTGTCACCGTTGAAGGTGTGGTCTTTTGTCTTGTCGAATTCGTAGTAGAATGCAATATTTTCAGCATTGTCATAGAGGTTCACGACATTTCCGACCAGTTCGGCCAAGTCCAAGGGCTGCGGATGGTTTTCGGGCAGCTTGGCATAGCGTGAGAACGAAGAGGCGATGTCCGACAAGGCATCAATCTGCTCGATGAGCGTGTTGGTCGTCCGCTGGATTTGCTCAGGGGTGGCTTTGCCGTTGTCGATGTTGTGTTGCAGTAGCTGCACGCTAAGGCGCATCGGCGTGAGCGAGTTCTTGATTTCATGGGCCACCTGTCGGGCCACGCCACGCCATGCCGTTTCCGTGGTGGTACGTTTCAGCTCGGCTGCGCTCTTTTCCAACTCCACGATGAGCAGGTTGTATTGCTTGACCAACGCCCCGATTTCATCGTTGTTTTTCCATTCAATGGGCTCGTTCTTCTTGTCGATCTTGATGTTGCCTAATTTATTCTGAATCAGTGATAAAGGCTGTGTCAGTCGTCGGGTCATCCTTAAGATGATAAACAAGGCAACGCCCAAGAGCAAGAGGATGATATTGATATAAGTGAGGATGAAGTTCTTGATTTCGTTGTGCAGGTCAGTCGTGCTTGAAAAATAAGGTGTATTGAGATAGGCCAATGTGTTGCCATCGTCATCAGTGATGGGGATATAGGAGGATTCGTATTTGCCTTGTCCGAGCTGCTCTTCATGGGTATAGAAAAGCTCTTTGTTTCGGTACATTTGTTGGAAGGCATCGGCGTTCATCAAAGGGGCCTGCAGATTCAGTTCCTGGATTTCAGGACGAGTGGTGGCCAGCAATTGTCCGTTGAGTTGGTACAGGTTTAAATCGGTGAAGAAGATGGTTGCATAATGTTGCAGGATTTCGGTCCAAGTGTCTCTCGATTTAGTCCTCAACAAGGTGTTGAAATCCAAGTCGTTGCGCATCTCAAGTGCAAGGGTTCTGGTGGTCTCGAATTGTGATGCCGTGGTCTTTTGGTTGTAGAGTGCCTGCATATAGATGACCGAAACTGGACCGATAGCTAAAAATGCGATAGCGAGGGTTGAGAAAACCACCGTCTGAAGCCTTTTGCGGAAACTCCGGTCACGCCATTTTCGATGTCCCTTGGGACTTACCAACCAGACGATTAACAGGAACGGTAGCAACAAGCCAAGGAAAAACAAGGCGAAGGGTGCCGTTTTTTCCGACCAGCCTTTTGTGGGTGTGCTGATGACCAGCGCGTTGTTTTCGTTATCGATAAGGGTGTAGTGCTTGTATTTTTTGGTGCACACGAATTCTTGGTCTTTGACTTTCAGGCTGTTCATGAAATTTGGGTACACGTATCGGCCGTATTTGTAGACGAGCAAGTTGTCGCGGTAGTTGGCCACCGAGTACTCAGAGGATTTTTGGCTATTGCTTTGTTTCAAAAGCTGTGGCAAACCGAATCCTTCGGGAGCGATGGGTTTATAGAACTCAAAATAGAGGGTTTTCTGTTGCAGTGAGTCTTTGGAGTCGATTCTGATCTTACCTAAATAATTGGGATCCAACGTGTAATAATCCATGAAATACAAGCCATCCCCTACCCTTTTCTGCTTGTTGTTGGCTAGTTTTTCGAGAAAGTAGTTGTCGCAGTCGGTGACATAGCCTTCCGGTTGTATGCTGATTTCATCGCCTGGCGCACAGAGCGTCAACGAAGTGATGTAGTTTTGCATGGTATTGTCGAAGAGCAGCTCTTTGGAGTAGCCTAAGATGACATCCGACAACACGTTGCTCTCCGCAAACAGCATCTCCCTGACCGAAGTGTCGGCTTTCAACTGTTCGGCAAATATCGCATAACTACTTTCAAAAGCAAGGTCTCGTTTTTCCATTAAGATTTGAGCCCGTTGTCTCATCGCTTCGTTTTCCTGTTTTTCGCTGATTCTGTGGTAGATGTATGTGCCTATAGCCGAAATGAGTATGATGATGGCAATGCCGATTTCGATGATTCGGGAGCTCTTTCTTTCAGAAGATAATGTCTTCTTTGGCTTTCTGGTGGATAAAACAACACCAATGATGATCAAAAGGACAAAGGGTAATGGCCATAAGTATGCCACGGGTTTTTTCAGCTTGGGTTTGTCTGCGATTTGGTAGTGAGTCAACACCTTCCCTGCGCTGTTGGTCACTTGGATGCCGTCGCCATTCCCTAGTAGTTTGATTTTGGCGTCGATGAATTTGGGAAGTGTCTGTGTGGTATTCTTGATGTATTGGTTTTCGATTGGGTAAGTGGTGTTGATCTGCTTATATACATAATAAGTCATGATGCCGCTTTGGTACGACTTCACGTAGTAGTTGCCTGAGAGCAGCGGACAGATGGTATCGTGACCCACCGTGACTTTGCGTTTCATCAGTTTTGGGTTGACCTCATTACTATTCCAGAACACCAAAGTATCACTCATGAAGACGTTCAGCCCTGTTTGGGTTTTCTCGAGTTCGTCATGGTTCAGCCCTTTCTCTATCAGCGACTGCATTTCCTTTTCCATCTTCAGTACCGATTTCTGCATGTTGCGTTGGAGGAAATCCGTATTTAAGGTATAATAGAAGAAAGCGCCAACCCCGAGCCCCAATAAGAGCCCGACCCAACATAAAAACTTGCCGATTCTTTTTGTCCGCTTGTTCTTCATTTCTCGATTTTTCAATAGTAAGTGTATTTTATTGATACCGTGCTCGTTACAAAATCTTTTATTTTTCGGGTTTTTATTCTCTTTTTGTGTTCCGGGTCAAATCCAATCAAAAATCGCTTAAAACGACTAAAAATGGCCAAAAATCCGATTTTATGCTTTTTTCTCAAAAATGTACACCTTGCTCGACCACTCACCTGAGCTTCTTGCTTTGCAATTCGACACCAAACCTCTAAACATGCCTCTGAGCAATGGGAGTGAATGGTTGCGGTAGGTTTCGCTCATATAGGAGATATAATATGCATCCCAAACCAATTTGTCGGTCCTTGTGAGTTCAAAGGAGCTGTCTCTAAAGATCCTGACAATGGATTCCTTGCAGAAGTGATTCAGATGTCGCGGTACGTCGTAAGCGGCCCATTGTGCGTTGTAGTATTGTGCATCGTATGATTTGAAATTGGGCAATGCCAATACAAGTCTTCCGCCTTTTTTCACTAAACGTTGCAGTTGACGTATCTCTTCTTTCACGTCATCCACATGTTCTAATACATGCCACATGGTGATCAGGTCAAAGCTATTGTCGGGTAATGAACTGATATCTTGAGGTTGCCAAATCCGGGACCTGACTCTTTTTCTGGCGATTTCCTTTGCCTCTACCGAGGGTTCGATTCCACTACCTTCCCAGCCCATTTGTTCCATCGTATGGAGAAAGTCACCTACCCCGCAGCCAATATCCAACACCTTCCCTGTTTTCAGGCCTCTTGTGGCGATTTTGTATTTCTTTTTCAGATTGACGCTTTTAACGCTTTCATACAGCTTGGGAATGAACCCTTTTTTATTTTCCTGATGACTGTAGTATGCCTCCGACTTGTAGTATTGCCCAATTTTTTCCTTGTCGGGTCTTGGTTCGGTATAAAGCAGACCGCAGTTTTTGCATTCATAGATTTGGAAGTCTTCTTTGGTCAGGAATTCATCTTTCAACCAAAGATGTATCTGTGATTTTTCCGATCCGCACCAAGGGCATTGTTTGTTCATTTCTTCTTCGTGTTTCATGTGAAACATTAGGTTATCTTCCCAAATAGATAGCCAACACGTTAATGTCGGCGGGTGAGATGCCGCTTATCCGGGAGGCTTGTCCCAAGGTCTCGGGTTTGTAGCGATTCAGTTTTTCGCGGCATTCATATGATAGTGATTGTATGGTATGGTAGTCGAAATCTGTACGCAGTTTGACGTTTTCCAAACGGTTGAGTTTCTCCGCCAGTTCATTCTCTTTTTGGATATAGCTATCGTATTTGATCTGGATCTCTGCCTCTTCAAGGCATTCTCTCATGAACCTGTCCTGCGTTTTATAGGGTTCTAACGATGGCAAAGCCTCGATCATGTCTGCCAAATTGATTTGTGGCCGTAACAAAAGGTAATCCATCTTCATCTTTTGGTCAATCTTGGTGCTTTCCTTTTGTTCCAAAAGCCCGTTGATTTCGTCTGGATAAACATAGTTTTCGTTAAGGAACCGTTTGATTTCTTCTACCTTTTGCTGTTTTTCAAGGTACTTTTGGTAACGGTCTTCTTTAGCCAAACCAAGTTTGTATGACAGAGCCGTTAGTCGGGCATCGGCATTGTCCTGTCGCAGTAGGATGCGGTATTCTGCCCTGCTGGTGAACATCCTGTACGGTTCATCCACACCTTTAGTGATGAGGTCGTCAATCAGCACGCCAATATAGGCTTCAGTTCTTGACAATACCAATGGTTTTTCATCGCGTAATGCCAAACTTGCATTGATGCCCGCCATCATACCTTGGCAGGCGGCTTCCTCATAGCCTGTCGTTCCGTTGATCTGTCCAGCGAAATACAGCCCATGCATCAGCCTTGTCTCCAGTGAATGGTGCAATTGTTCTGGTGGGAAATAGTCGTATTCAATGGCGTAGCCGGGGCGATAGATTTTGGCGTTTTCGAAGCCTTCTATCTGTCGCAAAGCCTCATATTGGATGTAATCCGGTAACGACGAACTGAAGCCGTTGAGGTAATATTCCTCCGTAGTCCAACCCTCGGGTTCCACAAAGAGTTGGTGGCTATCCTTTCCCGAAAAGCGTTCAATCTTATCCTCGATGCTTGGACAATACCTGGGACCAACCCCTTGGATCCGTCCGTTGAACATGGGTGAGTATTTAAACCCTTTTCGAAGCGTCTCGTGTACCTTTAATGAGGTGTGGGCAATCCAACAGCTTCTTTGCTTGCTGATCTTAAAAGGCTCGGTATAGGAGAAACCGACCACTTCGTCATCGCCCTTTTGTTCCACAAGTTTGCTGAAGTCAATGGTTCGACCATCGATACGGACAGGCGTTCCGGTCTTCAAACGTTTGGCTTCAAAACCAAATTCCTTGAGTTGTTCGGTGATGCCATGGCTGGCCACCTCGCCCATTCTACCGCCTGGGAAATGTTGTTCCCCAATATGAATCAAACCGTTTAAGAAGGTGCCGTTAGTCAAGATGACCGCCTTACTCTCAATCTTGCCGCCCATCATGGTCTTGACACCTTTCACTTGGTCGCCCTCGATGAGGAGCTCGGTCACGGTGTCTTGCCAGAAGTCGACATTGGGTGTCTTTTCCAACAAGCTGCGCCATTCGGCCGAAAACATCATCTTGTCGCTTTGGCATCTTGGACTCCACATGGCAGGACCTTTCGACTTGTTGAGCATCCTGAACTGGATCATGGTGCGGTCGCTGACGATGCCCGAATAGCCCCCCATGGCATCAATCTCTCTGACGATTTGTCCCTTGGCGATGCCGCCCATGGCAGGGTTGCATGACATGGAGGCAAACAGTCGCAAGTCCATGGTGATGAGCAGGACCTTGCTGCCCATATTGGCCGCTGCCGCTGCTGCTTCACAGCCCGCGTGACCTGCGCCTACAACGATGATATCATACAGTTCAAAAACCATGTTCTTTATTGATGTTTCACGGGAAACATTATTTATAATACTTTGATTATCTGTTTTTTATATTGTTTGACTATGGCTATTGACAATGACAATGACCACTTTTACAATAGGGGTGGTCATAGTCATAGTCAGAGGCCATAGTCTTATATAATTCCAAAGATATTTCTTCCTGTTCTCTCATCTCTTTCTCCTCCTCATCCGTCAGGTCGTCGAAGCCGATGAGGTGCAACACGCCATGGATGATGACGCGGTGTAACTCGCTCTCATAGCTGCGGCCAAAGGTCTCGGCATTCTCTTTAATCCGGTCAACGCTGATGCAGAACTCACCCGAAAGTATCGTCTCACAATCCGTCAGCGGGAAGGTGACGATGTCAGTATAGAAGTCGTGGCCGAGACGCTCTCTGTTGATCTCTAACAGTCGTTCATCGCTGCAGAAATAGTAGTACAACTCCCCTATCGTCTTGCCGTGCTTCTCAACCACTTCACCGATCCAGGCCTTAACGCGCTGCGGGTCAATGGGCGGCATCACCACATCCAATGTGCTGAATCTGATCATCTCAATGCGTGTTTTTCTTCAGGTAATACTCGTTGATCTTATCCTTGTAATAAGGTGCGAATTCAATAGGATTGCTGCGCAAGAACTCTTGATTTTTCTTGAGCGACTGCTCATACAGATACTCGTCAATCTTACGGTCGAAATGCGAGCCCTTGTATTCGTTGGACTTCCGCTTCTCCTCCTGATCACGTTTCTCCTGCGCCTTCTGCGACTCCAGCATCCTGGATTCGATGCGTTGGCTGCGCTCGATCATCTGCCGGTTGATCTTTTTGTTCACCAGCTCCTCCTCCAGTTTCTCCATGTCCTTGATGATCTCGTTGAGGCCGTCGTCGCCGATTTGTCCGTTCTCCTTCATGTTATTGAGCATCTCCTGCATACCCTGTCGCAGCATCTCCTGTTCGGCGGCCATACGCGCAAATTCCTCGCTCATCGAGTTGGGCATCTGCTGCCCCGACTTCTCCATCTGCTGCTGCATCTGCTTCAGTTGCTCGCTGAGCTGTTGCTGCAGCTGCTGCATGTTCTTCATGCTCTGCTGGCCTTGACCTGATTTTGGGTTGGAACACGACATCGGCATACCCATGGCATCCATGCTATTTTCCATGTTTTCCAACGACTCGGCCAACATCAAAGCCAAGTTGTTCATCGACATCATGGCGGTCTGCTGGTGGCGTGTGGCCTGCGACAGCTTCAAGTTGTTGAGGTATTTCATGGCGTTTTCAGTCTGATTCTCGATGACGTGCAACTCGTCGAAAATGAAGTTTTGGATCATGGGCTGGCGCATGGCCATGTTGCGCAAAGAGTCCCGTACCATGTTGAAGTTGTCGGCGATCTCTTTCTGATGGATGACCTTATCAACCAACGACGGGTCATCGTTATGCAGGTGTCCGATTTCGGTCATCAAAGCTTCTTGCTCGTGCGAGGCGTGGACTACATTTTCGAGCAATATACGAACCAAATGGGCATCTTCGGCCAACTGTTCCATGCCTCCCATCTGCATCTGCATCATCATCTGGTTGGCCATCTGTTGCATCTTCTGACCTGCATCCTGTTTCTTTTGCTGCGACTGCGACTGCTGACCATTTTGCTCGTTTTGCATGGCGTCTTGCAGGTCTTGGTCGATGCTTTCCTGCATCTCCTCGTCTTTCTCAAGGTCGAAAGGCTGTTGCAGGCCTTGGTTTTTCTCCAAGAGCTGGTCGAGTTCTTCCATCATTTGGTCGAATTCCTCCTTAGCCTCCTCGGCCGATTTCTGGTCGCCCTCCTCCCCTGCTTCTTTGTTCTGATTCTCAGACTCTTCCTTTTGTAATTCCTCGCCGAGTTTGTCCAATTTGTTGGCCAAGTCATTGAGGTCTTTCTCCATCTTCAATTGTTCCAGAAGCGACAGGTTACGGTCGAGCAGTTCCTGCATCGACTGATTGTTTTTCTTGATGTCTTGCATCATTTGCTGCATCTGCTCGCGCGGCATGTCCTCTAGCAACTTGTCGATCTGCTCCATCATCTTGCGCAATTCTTCAGGAATCACCTCGTCGAAGAGCTTGTTGATCTGTTCCTGCTTTTTGATGAGGTCCTCGTTGGCGATGTCGTGCTCCTTCATGAAATCGGCCAGTTTCTCCTGCTCCTGCTGCAACTTGTTCCACTCGTCTTGGATCTGTTGTTGTTTTTCCAACAGGTCTTTCATTTTCTCCTTGTCCGACCAGTCCAAGTCTTTCTTCTGGATGAGGTCTTGCAGCATCTTCTCAATTTCATTCTGCAGTTTGTCGGCCTCTTGCGACTTCTCCTGAAGCCGCTCCATAATGTCTTCCGATTGCTGGTTGGCGATGCTATCCAAGGCTGACTCCGAAGGCTTATAGTAAGTGAAGGTCTCCGAGCGCTTCGACTTGGGCCCATGGAAGCCGTCATTGTCCCACACCACGAAATAGACCTCCATGTTCTGACCAGGCATGATGCCGAGGCTGTCCATATTAAAGCTGTAGAAGAAAGAGGAACGTGTCTGTTTGAGGTCCAACGGCACGGTCTTGATGATGTTTTTTTCGATGGGCTCCTTGACTGTGCAGTTAAAGGTCAGCCTGCTGAAGCCATAGTCATCGGTGACAAGACCCGAGAAATACACATCGGTGGAGAGCTGCTCATCGAACGACTCCACGCGGATGTCAGGATAGGCATCGGGCAGCACGTCGACAGAGAAGGGGAGGGGCTCTATGGTTTGGTTCCAGGCGTTCTGCACTTGCACTTCAAATTTGGTGGATTGTGCCGCGACGAATTGGTATTCAAAGACGTCGTCGGTAACTGGCAAGTCGGTGGTCAACGAGTCGTGGGTGAGGGTCATCTGGTCGGTGTCGCGCGTGTTGAAACTGAAGATGAGCTTGGTGCCTTGGGGCACGATGAGTCGCGTCTTGGCGTCCAAGGTCTCGTTGGTGCGGTGGATGTAGGCTGGATAGTGCAACTCGCAGCGGTAGGAGAGTAGGGTAGGGTTGGGGTGCACCGTGATATGCAAAGGATGGCTGGTGTATTCGCCGCCGATGACGTTAAAGGTCAAATCATTGAAGAGGTTCTTGAAGGTGTAGCTGAAATCGTTTGCCGAGCCTTTGGTCATCAGCTGCTGTCCCAGTTCACTCTTCACATAGAAGGCGTCGGGGATGCGGTCGCCCGTGACGCGGATGTTGAACTTCACCTCTTTGCCCTGGGTGGTCTCGATGTCGTCCTGCTCGATTTCAACCTGATAGGGGAGGGGTTTCTCGAAATGCTGCTCGTAATTGACGATGCGCTGCGTAGGCTGCACGGCAAAGGAGGGGAGAAACACCATCAAGGCTATTAATAATAGGAGCGAGCCGAAAAAGATGCCGAGATACTTCAAATTTCCACGTAGGTCGACGGCGTCGGAGAATCGGATAGGGGAGAGGCGGGCACTACGCTGTTCGATGGTGGCCGCCAACAGGGCATTGTCGGCGCTTTCTTCCATCTGATGGCTCAGTTGAATCGTATTCAGCAGCTTGTCCTTAATCTCTGGGAAAAACTTGCCAATCATCACCGATGCCTGTTCCACCGACATCTTCTTTCGGAACCTAATGAGGTTAAAAAGCGGGATAAGGAAATAATACACCAACACAAAGGCGCTACCTGCCAGCAAAAACAGGAATAGCACAAAACGACCTTTGGGCGGGAACCATGAGAAATACTCCAGCCCATTGATGAGCAGATAGAAGACAATCCACAACACGGCACCCACCAACACGCCTTGTATCAGGCGGTTAAAGTAGTACTTTCGCGTGAAGCCTTCGATTTTCTCTATCAATTTGTTAGGTGCAAACATATCCAATATAGAATAACCTGCAAAGATAGAGAATTTCCTTGAAAGAGAGGGAGACTTAGTGCATTATCAAGAAAAACTTGATAATAACAAGGTGTTTTATCCAATAAATGATTTGACGATTCTACTGCAAGCCAAGCCATCGCCGTAAGGGTTCACGGCCTTGCTCATCTTGTCGTAATAGGATGGATCCTCAATCAGGCGGCTCACTTCACTGACAATGAGGTCGTGGTCGGTGCCCACCAACTTCACCGTGCCAGCGTCCAGTGCCTCGGGACGTTCGGTGGTGTTGCGCATCACCAAGACAGGCTTGCCCAAGCCAGGAGCTTCTTCCTGAATGCCGCCGCTGTCGGTCAGCACCAAATAACTCTTTTCCATGAGGTAGACGAACTCCAAGTATTGGAGTGGCTCGATGAAGAAGAAGTTTTTATATACCGTCAGGTCTTCGCCAAACACCTCATGAATCGGCTTGCGCACATTGGGGTTCAAGTGCATAGGGTACACGAAGTCAACCTCGGGATACTTTTCAGAGAGGTCTTTCATGGCAGTGACCATGCTGATGAATCCTTCGCCGAAATTCTCGCGACGGTGGCCGGTTATTAATACCAGCTTGCGCTGGTTTAGTTGAGAGTTTAGAGTTGAGAGTTTAGAGTCAGTGGTAAGTTTAGAGTTTAGAGTTGAGAAATGCGAAGCATTCGACGGAGTCAATTTAGAGTCAATGGTTTGTGTTAAACGAGTAACGTCGTAGCCGGCGGCTTTGAGAACATTCACTTGCTCATCGGCCAGAGCCTTGTTGCTCTTGAGCTTATCGACCACCATGTGTAGAGCATCTATCACAGTATTGCCTGTCACGAAAATTTTGTCTTCGCTCACATTTTCATTTAGAAGATTAGCCTTGCTCAATGGGGTAGGGGCGAAGTCATAGGTGGCAATGCGTCCAGTGATTTGACGGTTCATCTCCTCCGGCCAAGGGCTATAGATATTATGGGTACGCAAACCAGCCTCCACGTGTCCCACGGGTATTTGCTGATAGAAAGCCGCAAGGGCGGCAGCGGTGGAAGTAGTGGTGTCGCCATGGACAAGCACCACATCAGGTTGTGCTTTTTTCAGCACATCGCGCATGCCTACCAGCACTCGGGCGGTCACGTCATACAGGTCCTGTCCCTGCTTCATGATATTGAGATCGTAGTCAGGCTGAACCTCGAAGATACGGAGAACTTGATCCAACATTTCCCTATGTTGTCCCGTCACACAGACGATGGTTTCAAAGTCCTGTGGATACTTTTGGAACTCCTTGACCAAAGGACACATCTTGATGGCCTCAGGACGCGTACCGAAGACGAGTATGATTTTTTTCATAACATCCTTCCTACTTTAAACTCTGACCAACTCTAAACTCTAAACTCTGAACTCTAAACTAAATATGATACGCTCCCTCCAAAGGGCAAATATTATGACAATCCAAAATCACCTTACCTTTCAACTTGTCCCAGTTCTGCTTGATATGATCATGCTTCACCATGATAACCACCATGTCAATCTCCGACAAGAATTGGTCGAAATCAAGAATCTGGTTCGGCATGATCTCCTTGTCGGTGAAGAACGGGTCAAAGCTCTTCAGCGGACGGGCCAAATGGCGTTTCTGGATATCAAGCATCTGCAAGGTCGGGCTTTCACGAATGTCATCCACGTTCTCCTTGTAGGTGATACCATAGAGACCCACACGGCGGCTATCGGTGATGTTGTGCGCCTTCATGATTTCGTAGATGCGTTCCAGCACAAACACAGGTTGTGTATCGTTGGTCTTCATCGACTCGTCAATCACCTTGGCCAGTTGGGGATAGTCGCCCACAAGGAACCAAGGGTCGACGCTAATGCAATGGCCGCCCACGCCGGGACCAGGCTGCAGGATGTTTACACGCGGATGCATGTTACAGATACGGATGATTTCATACACGTCCATGTTGTCGTGACGGCAGATGCGGCTCAACTCGTTGGCAAAGGCGATATTGACGGCCCGGTAGGTGTTCTCCACCACTTTGGTCATCTCGGCGGTGCGGATGTCGGTCACCACGATCTCGCCTTGGCAGAACGAAGCATAGTACTTCTTCACCTTTTCACCAATCTCACGGCTATCGGCACCGATGGTGCGGTTGTTATGCAGCAGTTCGTAGACCATGTTGCCCGGGATGATGCGCTCAGGGGCATGGACGAGATGGATGTCTTCACCGATCTTGAAGCCATTGGTTTCCACCACGGGGCGCACAAACTTGTCCATCGTGCCTGGACTGACTGTCGACTCAACAACCACAGTGGCTCCTTTCGGGCAAACCTTCATCACTTCCTTCACGGCGGCTACCACATAACAAGCGTCCACCTTCTTGCTGAACTTGTCGTAAGGGGTGGGCACGGAGACGATATACATGTCCGTCTTTTGGTATTCCGTGGTGAATTTGATGCCCGCTTTCAATGCGGCGGCAAAGAGTTCATCCAATCCCTTTTCCTTGAAAGTGGTCTTGCCCGCATTAAGGGTAGCAACCAGTTCTTTGTTGTAGTCTGTTCCGATGACTTCCACACCGTGCGAAGCCATCATCAATGCCGTCGGCAGTCCGATATAGCCGAGTCCAATAACGTTAATCATATATTTATTAAAAAACGCGGCAAAATTAGGAAAAAGAAACGGATAATAGGAAGTATTACGGTCTTTTTTGCTTTTCTAACGAAAAGATGCGCAATAAAATACAATCTTTGACCCTTAATATGTCAGAATGCTTATTTTTGCAGCCTCAAACGAAATAACACAATTATATGAAAGAAGTCAGAGTGAGATTTGCCCCCAGCCCGACGGGTCCTTTGCACATTGGGGGCGTGCGTACCGCATTATATAACTATCTGTTTGCCAAGAAGAACGGTGGAAAAATGATCCTTCGTATCGAGGACACCGACCAGACCCGTTTTGTGCCAGGTGCTGAACAGTACATCGTGGAGTCCTTGGACTGGTGTGGCATCAAGTTCGACGAGAGTGACTATGTGGGTGGCGAATTTGGTCCTTACAAGCAGAGCAACCGCAAGCATCTTTATAAACAATACAGCGACGAGCTGCTGGTCAAAGGCTGTGCCTATATCGCCTTCGACACGGCCGAAGAACTGGATAAATACCGCAAGGAGGCCGAAGCCAACAAGCAGACTTTCATCTATAACTGCCAAAGCCGCAAACATCTGCGCAACAGCTTGACAATGAGTAAGGAAGAAGTCGACAAACTCATTGCTGAAGGCACACCTTACACGGTGCGTTTCATGATCCCTGAAGACCGGGAGATCGTGATGCACGACCTGATTCGTGGCGAGGTGAAGGTGCAGACCAACACCTTGGACGACAAGGTCCTGTTCAAGAGTGACGGTATGCCTACTTACCACCTGGCCAACATCGTCGACGACCACCTGATGCAGATCAGCCATGTCATCCGTGGCGAGGAATGGCTGCCTTCCATGCCATTGCATGTCATGCTCTATGAGGCCTTCGGTTGGGAGGCGCCGCAGTTTGCCCACCTGCCCCTGTTGCTCAAACCCGATGGCAATGGCAAGCTCAGCAAGCGCGATGGCGACCGCCTTGGCTTTCCTGTGTTTCCCATGTATTGGGTCGACCCGAAGACAGGCGACACGGCCATGGGCTACAAACAGTCGGGCTACTATCCTGAGGCCTTCATTAATATGTTGGCACTGTTGGGTTGGAATCCGGGTACCGAGCAGGAGATCTTTACCATGGACGAGCTCATCCAGGCCTTCTCTTTAGAGCGTTGCAGCAAGAGCGGCGCCAAGTTCAACGTGGAGAAGACCAAGTGGTTCAACCACGAGTGGCTCATGCGCAAATCCAATGAGGAAGTCGGCAAGGACTATCAAGAATGGCTGAAGACCGAGAAGGGCATCGATGCCCCGATCGACTTTGCTGTGAAAGTGGCTGGTTTGGTGAAAGATAGAGTCAATTTTGTGAAGGAAATTTGGGACCAAAGCTTCTTCTTCTTCGAGGCCCCGACGGAATACGACCCCGTGACGGTAAAGAAACGCTGGAAAGAGAACTCGGCCGAGACCATGCTCAAGGTGAAGGAAGTCATCAAGGGCATCGAGCCTTTTAGCCTGGCCAACATCGACGAGACACTCAACAACTGGATCACTTCCAATGAGTTGAACATGGGCCTCGTGATGAACGGTTTGCGTCTGATGGTGGTCGGTGCCGGCAAGGGTCCGCACATCGGCGAGATCCTTGAGCTTTTGGGCAAGGAAGAGACCCTCAAGCGCATCGACGCCGGCGTGAAAGCCTTAGGATAAAATGAAAAAAGCGTTCAAAATCCCGCTGATTATACTAGGAGTGGTCGTTGTCCTGCTCCTGTTGGTCAACTTTTTGGCTGGGCCGATAGCGAAAAACTATGCGAAACGCCACGGCAAGGAATGGACCGGCCGCGAGTTGAACGTAGAGAAGGTGAGTGTGAATGTTTTCACGGGAAAGCTGAAAGTCAAGGATTTGACGCTTTTTGAAGAAGACGACACCACACCTTTTGTGAGCTTCGAACGCTTTGAAACAAAAATCAAATGGCGTGACTTGTTCAACCGTCGACTGCTGGTCAATCAAGCCACGATTTCGGGATTGAATGTCAACGTGGAGCAAAACCACGACTGGTTCAATTTCAACAGCTTGCGAGAGCTGTTTGTCTCCGATAGCACTAAGACAGAATCCTCTGGTTTTGATTTGATTCTCAACGAGATCCATCTTGACAAAGGCGACATCCGTTATGCCGACTTGGCCTTGGGTAACGAGTTCCTGTTGCGCGACATTTCGTTGCAGATTCCTACCCTTGATTTTTCGGATTTGAAAACCGATGTCGGGCTCGACTTGTCACTCGCCGATAACGCCACTTTGCACACCGACATCCGCATGTCCGAGAACGGGGAGAACTATACCATCAATCTGAAACTGAATAATATAGGTATCAACGTTCTTGAACCTTATCTGCAACAGTATTATCCTGTCGACTTGTTGGAAGGTTTGGCCAATTTGGATTTGGAGGCCCAAGGTCCTACCGACCATATCCTTGATTTCGATCTGACAGGCACCTTGGCGCTTAACGATGTGGCTTTTCAAGACACGACAGGAAATCCTTTGGGATCGGTCGATTCGGTCTTTGCTCAGATCAATCATTTGCGGCTGAATGACAAAGTATTAGACCTTGAACAGCTCTATCTCTCGGGCCTGAACACGGCTTACGTCATCAGTGCCGATAGCAGTTCGAATTTCGATTTGTTGCTGGATGGATACGTCCCTCGTGATACAATGGTAATGGAACCCGTCGTTGACATGATTTCGATGGAAAACGAAGAGGAAAATGCGTGGAAGATTAATATCGCCGACTTGATTCTGAACCAATCCGAATTGAAGTACGAGGATAATACCCTTCCCGAGGCTTTCCAATATGTGATTTCGGATATCAGCTTGACATCCAAGCAATTCACTCTTGACGGTAACAACGCTATCCAGTTACAAGCTTCCCTCAACAAGGTGGGCAAACTCAACCTGAATTGGCATGGTTGCTTCAACGGACTTGATAACCATAACCTCACGCTGATGCTCAGCAACGTGAAAGTCGCCGATTTTTCCCCTTACATCGTGCAGCTGTTCGGCTTCCCCGTGGAAAACGGCACCTTGTCGTTCAGGAGCCAAAACGTGATCACAGACGGTAACCTAAAAGGAATCAATAAGTTGCAAGTTGCCTCCCCGAAGCTTGGCGACAAGGTGAAGCATCTGCATCCGCAGTACGACAAAGTTCCCCTGAAACTGGGGTTCTACCTGCTTACCGACAAGAACAATAATGTCAGCCTCGACCTGCCGATTTCGGGCAATCTGAACGACCCCGCTTTTTCTTACCGAAAGGCTTTGGGCAAGGTGTTTTCCAATTTACTGACCAAAGTGGCCGCGTCACCGTTCCGATTGATGACCGACGAGGATAACAACTTGAAATACATTCCATTCGACCCTTTGCAATTCGATTTCTCTCCTGAACAGTATGTGATGATCGACAACGTGGCTGCCACCCTTCAAAGCCGTTCCGACTTGAGTATCGTCTTGGAAGAGCAGGTGCAGTATGAAGAAACCGTTAATCAGCTGTGTATCATGCAACTGAAACGCGATTATTATCTTTCCATCCACCCCGACCTACAACCTTCCGACGTCGACTTTTTGACCCACGAAAAGATTCGCAACATCAAGTTGAACGACAAGGGCTTATGTGAATATGCGGTCCAGTATTCCAAGAAAAAGAAACTGCATTCCAAAAAAGACGTGGCATCGGTGGCCTATGAGGTGTATCGCGACAAGTCGGAAACGCTATTGCCTATGCTGATGAAAAGACGGAACGAATTGCTCTCGGATTACTTGTTGAATGCCAAAGGCCTGTCACCGGAACAGGTTTCCGTGAGTACCATCGACGAGAGTTTGATGAAGACTTTCGCGAAGCCTTCCCGTTACGAGATGCACGTCTTCACCTACGAGGAAATGGAATAAGCTTATTTGACCATCAGCTGCTTGGCAACAACCGCTTTTTCAGTTGAGATTTTTACTATGTAAATCCCTGAATGGTAATGGCTTGTGTTGATAGCGCAGGAGCTTTCACCCTGCAGGTCAAAGGCTTCAATAACTTGTCCCAACAGATTGCAGATTTCGATGTGTCGCAAACCGTCTTCAGCCAAAATGTGAACCTCATCTTGAGTCGGATTGGGGTATATGGCCACATGGATTTCTTCGTTTTCGGAGACGCCGTCATGATTGATGCCAGCCAGTGTAGCCACCAACCCAAGGTTGAGTTCGGTGAAGCGTTTTGACTGTTCCAAGTTGTTGACACTCAGACCTAACACATCTTGTCTTGAATGGATAAACGGGGAGCTGGCATGGACATCCTCGAAAGGATGCACGGCTGGGTAGCCGTTGCGGTTGAACGAGGAATAATCGCTATCGCCCCATTGGAGCCAAGCTTGTCGGATAGGCATTTCGGGAAAATAGACATGGCTGAAGTTGTAGACAAAGTTGGCGATGAGCGAGTCTTGTGTGGTGTACATCAGGTGAACATGAATGTCGGAGCCTTCCTCGAGATAGCCTGTCATGTCAAGGTTGAAATAGCCGAGGATGTCCATGCCTGCCTCGGCACAATCTGCCGCATAGGCTGCGCTGCCGATCAGGCCGATTTCTTCGGCGCACCAGTTGGCAAAGATGACGGTGCGGTCAAAGGAGTAATTACTTAATAATCTGGCACTTTCCAAGATACCCGAAACACCCGAAGCGTTGTCATCGGCACCCGGTGAGCGGATGGTGTCGGGGTCGGAGCCGTCGGCATTCCACGAGTCGTAGTGCGCCCCGCAAATCACGTATTCTTGAGGTGTTTTCGTGCCCCATTTTATGGCCAAAATGTTGTCGGCGGTCGCGATATCTGAGTCAGGGATAGGGAAATCATGCAGCATCACTGTGTCGAAGCCCATTTGTTCGTAACGGCTTACCAACCAGTCTTGTACATCCCAGATGTGACGGCTGTCGTAGCGGCGATTGTGGTACGAACTGAGGTGTACGATGGTCGCTTCGATGCTATCGACAGAGACCGAATCGATGAGCGCGCGAATCTCCAGGTTTTCTGACGCAATCACAGGATAAGTATGTTCATAAAGATGCGGCGCCTGCGCCCTGGCAACCATCCCTCCCACCAAAATCAACGCAATAAGTACTATCTTCTTCATCTGCTATCAATTATCAATTATCAACTAATCCCTTCACATGAGGCTTCCCCGCAATAAAATCCTTCAAATAAAACGGCTCAAAATAAGCCACATCAACAAACTGTTGTTTCATCAAGGCTTGTTCCGCCAAACGACGCATATACGCTGCCGAAGGTCTGAAGCCTTCTACGATGTTGATATTTTGTTGGTTTTCAAATACTTTCTTGAGTTTTGGCGCACCATCGCCGAAGAGCCAGAGCCGATGGTCCTTCCGCAATTCTTCAAAGGAATTCTCATCGATGACAAGCGCCGCCGTATCGTTGATTTTCTGCAAGTCGGCATCGAAAACAGAGGCATATACCTCCATCCTTCGGGCATCGATCATGGGGATGAGCAGGTTGTCGGGATCCAATTGGCCGCCCAACTTCTCTTTCATG
Source organism: Bacteroidales bacterium (assembly GCA_017651645.1). Next base: position 143,217 of record JAGCCO010000042.1, on the reverse strand, counting down.
CCGTATGCCATGGCCTCCAAGGTGTCGATGGCCATCATCGGGAGGTCGGCGGCATAGCAGATGCCCTTTGCCGTGCTGACGCCGATGCGCAGACCCGTATAAGAGCCCGGACCTTGACTTACGGCCACGGCATCCAGCTGTGAATAGCCGATGCCCGCCTCCTCCATCACCGCTTTGATGAAGTTGGTAATCTTCTCAGAATGTGCATTTTGTCCCTCAGTCTCACGCAACGCCAACGTGCAGCAAGCCGAATTGAGTGCGACCGAACAGACAGGTGTCGCTGTTTCCAAACAGAGTATCATCATTGTCAAATTTTGTGGGGCAAAAATAAACAATTTTAAAAAACAACCTCACCCCTCTATACTGCTTATTAATTTTTATATAAATAATAGGTTGGGGAATTGAAAAAAACCATATATTTGCAAGTTTTAAACGCCTTTTTTGGCAAATTTGTATCGAGTTGAAACAGAGTTCGTTAAGGGTTATTAATGGGACTTAGGAGGCGAAGCTGTATGAAGTCGGAAACATCAAAATTGATTTCTAAAGCCACAAAACGAAATTGGGACAAGCTACGAACGAATGAAAACGACCGCCTGAAAAGGCGAGCCAATAAGATCCGTTCGCAGAAAATCATTGTCCCCGACGGTTATGTCAGCGCAGGCAGTCTACCTCGTTTTGTCGAAGACCTGAAAGCGGAGCTGTATCCGATTAAAGACTTGATTTTCAGCCTCTGTGCTGCTTATCTGGAACACAACAAAGTCCATCCGGCCAACAAGGACCGTTTCTTCGAGGAGTATTTGCATTATCAAAAGCTGTCGCTGTCGATACCAAGACAGATATTGAAGAACAGACTGGACGATTGGATTGGCTTTGTGTATCAGTCGCTGACGACGGAAGGGAGCCGTATCCTGACGGGCTTGTATTATACCAAGCCGGTGATTGTGGAGGAGATGCTTTCGGAGGTGCAAGTCGTCGAGAGCCAACGTTTCTTGGATCCATGTTGCGGCAGCGGCATCTTTTTGCTGAAGGTCAAGGGAGCCCGTATGGAACAGCTTTTCGGCATCGACAATGACCCGCTCGCCGTGATGATTGCCAAGGCCAATCTGATGGTGAAGTTCCATGAATCAGATGTTTACCCTCAGATTTATCAATTGGATTTCCTCCAACACGCCCAGTCGGCCTTGGCAGGTTTAAAGTTTGACTACATCATCACGAATCCGCCTTGGGGCAGCGAGAAACGAAAAAAACACAGTTCCGAGATCATCTCTTCGAATGAACAGGCGACCTTGTTCTTTACGGAGTCATTTAAGTTTTTGAACGACAATGGGATACTGCATTTCCTGATGCCGTCGTCGGTGCTGAAAATCAAGGTCCATGCCGATTTCCGCCGTTTTGTGGCCCAAGAGACTTGTATCGACACGTTGAAGCTCTACCATGAGCGTTTCAAGGGCGTGTTCACGGATTTCGTCAGCCTGAAAGTCAGGAGGATCCCGGTAAGCGGCCCACAAACCTATTGGGTCAAGACCGCCCGAAACGAAGTCATCAAAAAGACGTGGCAGCCTGGTGAGGATGACTTTTGCGCCATGCCTTTGCTTGACGACCGCGTCGAGAACATCCTCAGCAAGGCGGAGCGGATGCGTCATGACGACCTGTCCCACAGTCAATGGGCTTTGGGCATCATCACGGGCAACAACGCCAAGGTGCTGAAAGACCGGCCCCGTAAGGGCTTAGAACCTATCTTCATGGGCAAGGACATCAGCAAGTACGGCTTGAAAAAAGCCAGCCGTTACATCAAATACAACCGCGCCGATTTCCAGCAATGTGCCAAGGATGAGTTCTATCGCGCCAAAGAAAAGCTGGTGTACAAGTTCGTGTCGAGCCACCTCTGTTTCACCTACGATGACCAGCAACGCCTCTTCCTCAACAGCGCCAATATCCTCATCCCTAAAGTGGATGGCATGAGCATCAAGACGGTCCTGGCCTTTTTGAATTCCGAGCTGTTCAACTTCTTGTATGCAAAACGCTTCAACGATATCAAGATTCTGAAAGGCAACTTATCGGCTTTGCCTTTCCCGAAGATCAGCCTTGAGCAAGATAGACAACTTACCGCTCTCGTCGACCGTGCCTTGCACGGCGACACTGGCGCACAGACAGATATTGATGATTTGATTTTTGAACTGTATGAATTTGATACAGAAGAGATAAATCTGATTCTTAGTTTACGATAAATGACACACTCACTCTAACGAGACACCCTAAGCGTAAGAGATGGCGGGTCTGCGCCCGCCATGAGGCCTTTCGCTTTGGGTTTCTTTAATAACGCTGTCTTCGGTTAACTCTATCCAAACCTCACACCTTAACAACACACTTATACTACAAAGCCTCATCGCGGGCGCAAGACCCGCGATCTCCCAATCAAAACGACCAACCCAATGAACATCCTAGTAACCGGCGGTGCCGGCTTCATCGGCTCCCATACCTTAATCGAACTCACTGCTGCGGGCCACAAGACCGTAGTCATCGATAACCTCAGCAACAGCAACCGCAAGTCCTTGGAACGCGTGGCGGAGCTGACAGGAAAAGAAATCCCCTTCTATGAGGTCGACATCCGCGACCGCGAAGGCCTCAACCGCGTGATGGACGCCCATCATTTCGACGCCTGCATCCACTTTGCTGGACTAAAAGCCGTGGGCGAGAGCGTGGAGAAGCCTTGGGAATACTATGAAAACAACATCGGCGGTACGCTGACGCTCCTCGATGTGATGCGCCAACATGGCTGCAAAAACATCATTTTCTCGTCGTCGGCCACCGTTTACGGCGACCCAGCCATCATCCCCATCACGGAGGAGTGTCCCAAGGGGCATTGCACCAACCCTTACGGGCAGACGAAGAGCATGCTCGAGGAGATCATGATGGACATGCAGAAGGCCGACAAGGAATGGAACATCGTGCTGCTGCGTTACTTCAACCCCATCGGTGCCCATCCGAGCGGTAGGATAGGGGAGAACCCCAACGGCATCCCGAACAACCTGATGCCTTACGTCACCCAGGTAGCCGTCGGCAAACGCCCTGAACTCGGTGTGTTCGGTAATGACTATCCCACACCCGATGGCACGGGCGTCCGCGACTACATCCATGTCGTGGACTTGGCACGCGGCCATGTGGCGGCTTTGCAGGCCATCGAACGCAACTGCGGCTGCGCCATCTATAACCTCGGCACAGGTCAAGGCTACTCGGTACTGCAGGTGGTAAAGACTTTCGAGAAGGTCAACGGCATCAAGATCCCGTACAGCATCAAGCCTCGCAGGGCAGGCGACATCGCCACCTGTTATTCCGACCCCGCCAAGGCGGAACGCGAACTGGGCTGGAAAGCACAGTATGGACTGGAAGAGATGTGCCGCGACTCATGGAACTGGCAGAAAAACAACCCTGAAGGATATTGAATTAGTTGGAGCCTATTCGCCCCACCCACACTCAAAGGAGTCATTGCGGGCGAAGACCCGCAATCTCCTAAGCAAAACGACATAATTTGAAAATAATGGAATAACTTATGAAAGGAATAGTATTAGCCGGAGGCTCCGGCACCAGATTGTACCCCATCACCAAGGGCGTGAGCAAGCAGCTGCTCCCGATTTACGACAAGCCGATGGTCTATTATCCCATCTCGGCTTTGATGCTCGCCGGTATCCGCGACATCCTCATCATCAGCACGCCTTACGACCTCCCGGGCTTCAAGCGCTTGCTCGGCGATGGCTCCGACTACGGCGTCCGCTTCGAGTATGCCGAGCAGCCCTCACCCGATGGTCTGGCACAGGCCTTTATCATCGGCGACAAGTTCATCGGCGACGACTGCGCCTGCCTCGTCTTGGGCGACAACATCTTCTACGGTAACGGCTTCACCAAGATGCTCACCGATGCCGTGCGCACCGCCGAAGAAGAACAAAAAGCCACCGTGTTCGGCTATTGGGTCAGCGACCCGGAGCGGTACGGCGTGGCCGAGTTCGACAAATACGGCAACTGCCTCAGCATCGAAGAAAAACCCAAACAGCCCAAGAGCAACTATGCCGTGGTGGGCTTGTATTTCTATCCGAACAAAGTCGTTGACGTGGCCAAACACATCAAGCCCTCGGCAAGAGGCGAGCTCGAGATCACCACGGTGAACCAGGAGTTCCTGAGCGCTGGCGAACTGAAGGTGCAGACCCTCGGGCGCGGCTTTGCCTGGCTCGACACGGGCACCCACGACTCGCTGAGCGAGGCCTCCACCTTCGTTGAAGTCATCGAAAAACGCACAGGATTGAAAGTCGGCTGCCTCGAAGGTATCGCCTACCGCCGCGGCTGGATCACGGAAGAGAAGATGAGGGAACTGGCCCAGCCGATGGTTAAAAACGAATACGGACAATACCTGCTCCGTGTCATCAACGAGATGAAGGAAGAGGTCAACTCGGAAACACTCAGAAAATTACAGTAACAACCCAATAACTATGTCATACAAACGCTCAATTATCATCACTGGAGGTGCAGGCTTCATCGGCAACCACGTCGTCCGTCTGTTCGTGAACAAATACCCCGACTACAAGATCATCAACCTCGACAAGCTGACCTATGCCGGTAACCTCGCCAACCTCAAGGACATCGAGGACAAGCCGAACTACAAGTTCGTCAAGGCCGACATCTGCGACTTCGAGACCATCTACAAGCTCATGCAAGACGAACACGTCGACGGCATCATCCACCTCGCCGCCGAGAGCCATGTGGACCGTTCCATCAAGGACCCGTTCACCTTCGCCCAGACCAATGTGATGGGAACGCTGTCGATGTTGCAGGCCGCCAAGTTGTATTGGGAGAGCCTGCCTGAGAAATGGGAAGGCAAACGCTTCTACCACATCAGCACCGACGAAGTCTACGGCGCCCTTGAGCTCACCGATCCCCAAGGCATCATGCCGCCCTTCAGCACCAAGGCCTCTTCGGGCAAACACCATCTGGCATACGGTGACAAGTTCTTCACCGAGGACCTGAAATACCAACCCCACAGTCCCTATAGTGCTGCCAAGGCCAGCAGCGACCACTTCGTGCGCGCCTTCCATGATACCTACGGCATGCCTACGGTGGTGACCAACTGCTCCAACAACTACGGCCCGTATCAGTTCCCCGAGAAGCTGATACCGTTGTTCATCAACAACATCCGCCACCGCAAGCCGTTGCCTGTCTACGGCAAGGGCGAGAACGTACGCGACTGGCTCTATGTGGTGGACCATGCAAGAGCCATCGACCTCATCTTCCATGAGGGCAAGATCGCCGAGACCTACAACATCGGCGGCTTCAACGAGTGGAAGAACATCGACCTCATCAAGGTCTTGATTAACACCGTTGACCGCTTGCTGGGCCGTCCCGAAGGCGCCGACATGGACCTGATCACCTACGTCACCGACCGTGCTGGTCACGATATGCGCTACGCCATTGACTCGACCAAGCTCCAGAAGGAACTGGGCTGGGAGCCGAGTCTCCAGTTCGAGGAAGGCATCGAAAAGACCGTCCGCTGGTATCTCGACAACCAAGAGTGGATGGACAACGTCACCTCGGGTGACTACCAGAAGTATTACGACGACATGTATAAAAACAGATGATGAGCGTCGATGAGGCAAAGATAATTGAATTGCCCAAGTTTTTGGACGCAAGAGGCAACCTGTCCTTTGCGGAACAATTCGCCCAGATGCCTTTTGAGATCCGTCGGGTCTATTGGCTCTACGACGTCCCGGGAGGCATCAGCCGTGGCGGACACGCCGAAATCAATAACGAGGAACTGGTGATTGCCCTGTCGGGGTCTTTTGAGATTCTGATCAACGACGGAACAAACACCCGTACCTTTACACTGAACCGCTCCTATTACGGTCTTTACATTCCGAAAGGCGTATGGCGCGAGATCAGGGAGTTTTCCACCAACGCCGTGGCTTTGGAGTTTGGTAGCATTCCCTACAGCGAGGATGACTACATCAGGGACTATGACGCGTTTTGCGAATTCGCAAAGCATCCTGCTGCGACACATCCGGTGCAACCCCTGTCCGCCCCGTCTTGTCGTGAACACAAACGTTTTCATGTCAAGGATTGTTCGCTGATTGAATTGGACAAGCATCATAGTGAACGAAGTGGTGATCTCACCGTGGTTGAAAACGGCATGACACTTCCGTTCAACTGCAAGAGGGTGTATTATCTTTATGATGTCCCAGGTGGAGTGTCACGCGGTGCCCATGCCCATAAGACCTTGGAACAACTGATCGTTGCCGTGTCGGGCTCTTTTAAGGTGGTCTTGGATGACGGAGTGAACAAAAAGACGTTCTTCTTGAACCGTCCCTACCAAGGGCTTTACGTCAAGCCAGGCTTATGGAGAGACCTGGAGGACTTTTCTTCGGGTGCGGTGTGCATGGTGGTGGCCTCGGAAGTGTACCAACCCGAAGACTATATCAGAGACTATGACGCGTTTTTGGAGTTTAGAAATCGTTTGTAACGCAAAATTGAACAAAGATGAAAATCCCTTTTCTTTCACTAAAAGACGTGACGGCCTTGCATGGTGACGAAATCAACGCGGCGGTCACCCGTGTGGTGAATAGCGGATGGTACCTGCAAGGCAAGGAGAACGAATGCTTTGAGGCTGACTATGCCAAGTTTATCGGCACCAAACACGCCGTGGGTTGTGCCAACGGCTTGGATGCCCTGATATGGATTTTCCGCGCTTACATCGAACTGGGAGTGATGCAACCAGGCGACGAAGTCATCGTTCCAGCCAACACCTACATCGCCACCATCCTTGCCCTCACGGAAAACGGATTGAAGCCCGTTCTCGTCGAACCCAAGTTGAACACGCTCGAAATCGATGACGATAAAATAGAGGAAAGGATTACCTCCAAAACCAAGGCCATCTGCATCGTGCACCTCTATGGTCGTAATGCTTATACTGACATAATTGGCATCTTGTGCAAGAAATATAACTTAAAGTTGGTAGAAGACAACGCACAGGCACATGGCTGTTTATATTCGGATGGCCGTATGACTGGAAGCATTGGCGATGCTGCAGGTCATAGTTTTTATCCTGGCAAAAATCTTGGTGCTTTAGGTGATGGAGGGGCCGTAACTACTAATGATGACGAACTCGCCAAAGCTGTTCGCACTTTAGCCAATTACGGCTCTTCGAAGAAATACGTCTTCAAATACACTGGCCGCAACAGCCGTTTGGATGAGATCCAGGCCGCGGTGTTGGACGTGAAACTGAAATACCTGGTGGAGGACAACGCCCACCGTAAGGCAGTGGCCCGTTTTTATTACGACCATATCAAGCATCCCTTGGTTTCCCTTCCCGATAGATTGCCTGATGAGCAGAACGTCTATCACCTGTTCCCCATCCTTTGTGAGAAACGGGACGCCTTGCACGACTATCTGGAGAAAAACGGCGTGGGAACATTGATCCATTATCCCATCGCACCCCACAAACAGGAGTGTTACAAGGCATGGAACGGGATGCACCTTCCAATATCGGAATATATCGCCGACCATGAGCTGAGCCTACCCATTGGCCCCACTATCACCATGGACGAGGTCAGCCATGTTGTTGATTTGATCAATAGCTTTGCATAGAGCACCTAAATACATGAATGTAACGAATCACATATCGTTCTATAGACACAAAGGCATTCGTTATGGTACCGTTGTGCGTCCTTTTCCGTAACCGTTGACTGAGACGACGGGAATAACCCGAACTCAGTCAAAATCATCATGGATTAATTAACTAATTGAAAACTAAATAAATACTCACAGAATTAAATGGATAAAGTAACAATCATAGATTATGACCGGATATACAAGAACTTCATCGACGAAAAGTACTTGCATGACGGACATGACGAATACTATTACCGCGACCAGCAGGTGAAAAAGCCTGCAGGAGGTTGGCGACACCTGCATACCGATGAGATCGAGCGCCTAGTGAAAAACAGCAACTCGGCCACCAACTGGGACGACATCTGGGTCACCGACGAGTTCGACACCAATATGGTACACAACAACCACTTCTTCGGCAAGGTGCGCATCGGCCGCATCAACCGCAAGGTGCTGCAATACCATGACCTCCGTGTGCCGGTGGGCATTTCCAACAGCAGCATCATCTCCTGCGACATCGGCGACGACGTGGCCATCCATGATGTGCATTACATGGCCAACTACATCATCGGCGACAAGACCATCCTCTTCAACATCCAGGAAATCTCCACCACCGACCACTCCAAGTTCGGCAACGGCACCATCAAGGAAGGTGAGCCCGAAGACGTACGCGTGTGGCTCGAGGTGATGAACGAAATCGGTACCCGTAAAATTCTGCCTTTCGACGGCATGATCACCGCCGATGCCTACCTCTGGGCCAAATACACCGACGACACCAAGCTGCAAGAGCGTCTCAAGGAGATCACCCAGGCCAGCGTCGACTTCCACCGTGGCTACTATGGCACCATCGGTGAGTCGTGCGTCATCAAGAACTGCTGGATCCTGAAGGATGCCAAGGTGGGACCGCATTGCTACATCAAGGGTGCGAGCAAGCTGAAGAACGTCACCATCAACTCATCGGAAGAAGAGCCTTCGCAAATCGGCGAGGGTGTCATCTTGGTGAACGGCGTGACGGGCTACGGTTGCCGTATCTTCTATTCGGTGGTGGCCACCCGCTTCGTGCTCGGCGACAACTGCAACCTGAAATACGGCGCCCGCCTCATCCACTCCGTGTTGGGCGACAACTCCACCATCTCCTGCTGCGAGGTGTTGAACAACCTCATCTTCCCCTCGCACGAGCAGCACCACAACAACTCCTTCCTGATTTCGGCCTGCGTGATGGGTCAGAGCAACATGGCGGCTGGTGCCACCATCGGCTCCAACCACAACAGCCGCGCCACCGATGGCGAGATTGTGGCCTCGCGTGGCTTCTGGCCAGGCCTCTGCTCCAGCGTGAAGCACTCCTCGAAGTTCGCTTCGTTCACCTTGCTCTCCAAGGCCGACTACCCCAGCGAGCTCAATATCATGCTGCCGTTCTGTCTGGTCAACAACAACACGACCAAGAACGAGTTGGAAGTCATGCCCGCCTATTGGTGGTTGTATAACATGTACGCCATTGCGCGCAACACCTCGAAGTATGTGAAACGCGACAAGCGTTTACGCAAAATCCAACACATCGAGTTCGAGACCCTCGCCCCCGATACCATCGAAGAGACCATCGAGGCCCGTAAGCTGCTGGAGGTCTGGGTTGCCAAGGCCTATCTCCGTTCAAAGGGCGAAGACCCCTCGAAGTACGAGTACTACGACCTGCGTGAATGTGGCAAGAACCTTTTTGAAAACGAACCCGAAACCGTGAAGTCGTTGGAAGTCTTCGGCGAACACATGGAGAAAGGCAAACGCAAAGTACGCATCCTTAAACCATTGGAGGCCTATCACGCTTATGGCGACATGATTACCTATTATGCCGTGAAGACCCTCCTGGATTATTTGAAAAAACATCCTGAAACGGACATGGAGGCCATCGTGAACCACATGAAAGGCAAACGTCTCCGCAAATGGATCAACCTCGGCGGTCAGACCATGCCCGAGGAATATGCTGACCAGCTGCGTGCCGACATTCGCGACGGCAAACTCAACACCTGGGATGAGATCCATCACCGTTACGACGAACTATGGGAGAACTATCAGCATGAGAAACTGCGTCACGCCTACTTCTCGCTGATGTTCCTCTACAAGGACGACGCCGACATACTCACCAAGGAGATGTGGTATGAGAACCTGGAGAAGGCTATCCGTATCCAGCACTTCATCTGCGACCAAGTCTACGAAAGCCGCAAGAAAGACTACGAAAACGAATTCCGCAACGCCACCTACCGCAACGAGGAGGAGAAGATCGCCGTCATCGGCAAGATCGATGAAGTCGGCTTCGTCCAACAGATCCGCGAAGAGACCGAGACATTCGAGAAGTCGATTTTGGAATACATCAGAAATCATTTTTAATGCTTATGGCCTCTGGCAGTCCCACGCCCCGAGCCTCATCGCGGGCACAGACCCGCGATCTCATAAACAAGGGTTGGAACTGCCAGCAGCCAGAAGCAACTGAATAACTGAACAACTGAATAACTTAAAACTATACAAAATGAGAGTAATCATCGAAAAAAACGCCGACGCCATGTCGCGTTGGGCAGCCAACCACATTGTCGAACGTATCAACGCTTTCAAGCCTACGGCGAAGAAGCCTTTCATCCTCGGTCTCCCCACCGGTTCCACCCCCTTGGGCACCTATAAGGAGTTGGTCCGCCTCTACAAGAAAGGCAAGGTCTCCTTCAAGAATGTGGTCACCTTCAACATGGACGAGTATGTCCGCATCCCCGAAGACCATCCGGAGAGCTACCATAGTTTCATGTGGAACAATTTCTTCAAGCACATCGATATCAAGAAGGAAAACGTCAACATCCTGAACGGTAATGCCGAAGACCTCGAGGCCGAATGCGCCCGCTATGAGGCCAAGATCAAGAGCTATGGTGGCATCGACCTCTTCATGGGCGGCATCGGTCCTGATGGCCACATCGCCTTCAACGAGCCCGGCAGCTCCCTGACCTCACGCACCCGTGTGAAGACCTTGACTTCCGACACCATCATCGCCAACTCCCGCTTCTTCGACCACGATATTAATAAGGTGCCGAAGACCGCCCTCACCGTGGGTGTAGGTACCGTCATGGACAGCCGTGAGGTGATGATCCTGGCCAACGGCCACAACAAGGCCCGCGCCATTGCTCATGCCATCGAAGGTGGTGTGAGCCAGATGTGGACGGTAAGCGTGCTGCAGATGCATCCGAAGGGCATCATCGTCTGCGATGACGAAGCCTGTGATGAGCTCAAGTATCAGACCGTCAAGTACTTTAAGGATATCGAAAAGAATAATCTGTAATGAAAAATTTTGCAATCATTGGCGTGGGGGGATACATCGCCCCACGCCACTTGAAGGCCATCAAAGACACAGGCAATGACCTAGTCTCCGCCTACGACAAAAGCGACAGCGTCGGCATCATGGACAGCTACTTCCCCAAGGCTGCCTTCTTCACCGAGCAGGAGCTCTTCGACCGCCACAACACCAAGCTGAGGGACGAAGGCAAGCAGATCGATTTCGTGACGGTCTGCACACCCAACTACCTGCACGACGCCCACACCCGTTACGGACTGCGTCTCGGTGCCGATGTCATCTGCGAGAAGCCTCTGGTGCTCAATCCTTGGAACATCGACGCCTTGCAGAAAGTGGAAGAACGCCAAGGCCATAAGGCGTATACCATCTTCCAGCTCCGTCTGCACGACAAAATCGTGGCTTTAAAGAAGAAAATCGAGGAAGGCCCGAAGGACAAAATCTATGACATCGACTTGACTTATATCACCTCGCGTGGCAACTGGTATTATGCCTCGTGGAAGGGCGACATCAACAAGAGCGGCGGCATCGCCACCAACATCGGCGTGCATTTCTACGACATGTTGAGCTGGATTTTCGGCGACGTGCAGAAGAACATCGTCCACGTGGCCTCGCACGACCGTGTGGCGGGCTATCTGGAGCTGAAACGTGCCCGTGTGCGTTATTTCCTCAGCATCAACGCCGACACCTTGCCGCCCAATGCCGTGGAAGGGGAGAAGCGTACCTACCGCACCATCATGATCGACGGCGAGGAGTTCGAGTTCAGCCAAGGCTTCACCGAGCTGCATACCAAGAGCTATCAGGAGATCTTGGCCGGTCGCGGCTTCGGCATAGAGGAAGCCCGTCGTTGCATCAACATCGTGTATCAAATCCGCAACGCCAAACCCGTCGGCCTCATCGGCGACTACCATCCCATGGCCAAACTGCCGCTTAGCGGACATCCCTTTGGGTGGAAATAAACAATTATATCATAAGTAGGGTTGACAATTACTAAAATAACTATGTCTTATTTTCAACTACAATTTCCTAAAGACACACTATTCCTCGTCACCGGTGGCGCTGGCTTCATAGGCTCCAACCTTTGTGAGTCAATATTGAAAATGGGTTATAGGGTTCGTTGCCTTGACGACTTGAGCACGGGCAAGCAAGCCCATGTCGACCTTTTTCTGGATCATCCGAATTACGAATTCATCAAGGGCGACATCAAGGACCTGGACACCTGCATGCATGCTTGCGAAGGCGTGGACTATGTGCTGAACGAAGCAGCTTGGGGCAGCGTGCCACGTTCTATCGAAATGCCACTGTTCTATTGCGCGAACAATATCCTGGGCACACTCAATATGCTGGAGGCTGCAAGGCAGAACAAGGTGAAGACCTTTGTCTATGCTTCCAGCTCTTCAGTTTATGGCGATGAGGAGCATTTGCCCAAGAAAGAAGGCGTGGAAGGCAACCTGCTCTCACCTTATGCCGTCAGTAAGCGCGCCGATGAAGAATGGGCCAAACAATACTCCAGACATTATGGTCTGAAGACCATAGGCTTACGCTATTTCAATGTCTTTGGAAGACGGCAGGACCCCAACGGTGCCTACGCGGCAGTTATCCCCAAGTTCATCAAGATGCTCATCAACGACGAGCAGCCCACCATCAATGGCGACGGCAAGCAAAGCCGGGATTTCACATATATCGAGAATGTGATTGAGGCCAATCTGAAAGCCTGTCTGGCACCCGATGAGGCCAGTGGAGAAGCCTTCAACATAGCCTACGGCGGAAGGGAATATCTTATCGACATCTATTACGACTTGACCAAGGCTTTGGGAAAAAACATAGAGCCCCGTTTCGGTCCCGACCGCCCCGGCGACATCAAGCACTCGAATGCTGATATTTCCAAGGCGAAACGTTTGCTAGGTTATAACCCGGAATATGATTTCGCCCGTGGATTGAATGAGGCTATTGAATGGTATAAAGCAAATCTGTGAGGTTAGCGGTTATGGGTTAGCGGTTAGCGTAACTGTTGCGACATCTAAAAAACGTTAACCACCAACCCCTAATCGATCAACGCTAACCATTAACCGCTAAACGCTAACCAATCAACAATAACCATAAAAACAAACAACATGAACAAATTCACTTTTTTCGATTTACGGGTATATAAAGAATCAAAGGCATTAGTTAAAGAGGTCTATAAGCTTCTTCAAAAGTTTCCAAAATACGAAGTTTATGCTTTGGGCGACCAACTGCGCAGATCGGTGATTTCAGTCCCATCGAACATTGCAGAAGGTTCTGGTAGATTTTCGATAAAAGAGAAGATGCACTTCATCGAGATAGCTTACGGTTCTCTCGCAGAATCCTTATGTCAACTTGATATAGCGCATGATTTGGAGTATATTACTGACGAAGAATTTGATAACGAACAAGATAGAATAAACACAATAGGAAAACAGTTATCCGGCTTGCATTCTTCTTTCGAAAAACAGTTGGAATCCACCAAACCCGCTAACCGCTAACCGCTAAACTGTAAACAATTAAAACTCAATAATAATGAAAAACACCAAAATCTGTGTAATCGGCCTCGGCTACGTAGGTCTCCCTCTCGCCCGACTATTCTCAACTAAATACCCCACCGTTGGCTTCGACATGAGCCAAGCCCGTGTGGACGCCCTGATGGCAGGTCATGATGCCACCCTGGAAGTCAGTGACGAACTGTTGCAAGACGCCATTAAGAACCACGGCTTTATCTGCACCAGCGACATCGAGAAGATTCGCGATTGCAACTTCTATATCGTTGCCGTCCCCACTCCTGTTGATAGCGATAATAATCCCGACCTGACTCCCCTTGTTGGTGCAAGTACCACTGTGGGTAAGGTAATAGGCAAGGGTGATGTGGTGGTTTACGAATCCACGGTCTATCCTGGCGTGACCGAAGACGAATGTATCCCTGTGGTGGAGAAGGTCTCTGGTCTGAAGATGAACGTGGACTTCTATGGTGGTTACAGCCCCGAGCGCATCAACCCAGGTGACAAGCAGCACACCGTGGAGCACATCAAGAAAGTGACTTCGGGGAGTACGCCTGAGATAGGTAAATACATCAATGAAGTATATAGCTCAGTCATTACCGCCGGTACCCACCTCGCTCCGACCATCAAAGTGGCTGAAGCAGCCAAGGTGATTGAAAACTCGCAGCGCGACATCAACATCGCCTTTGTGAACGAGTTGAGCAAGATCTTCAACAAGATGGGCATCGACACTTTGGATGTGTTGGAAGCTGCCAGCACCAAGTGGAACTTCCTGCCCTTCCGTCCCGGACTGGTGGGAGGCCACTGCATCGGAGTTGACCCATACTATCTGGCTCAGTGCGCCCAGCGTCATGGCTACAACCCCGAGATCATCCTCGCTGGTAGAAGGATGAACGATGGCATGGGCGAGTATGTGGCCACGCAGACCGTCAAGCTGATGTTGAAGAAAGGCATACAGGTGATCAACAGTGAGATTCTCATTCTCGGTTTTACCTTCAAGGAAAACTGCCCCGACGTGCGCAACACCAAGGTCATCGATATCTACAAGGCTTTGAAAGAGTACAACTTGAACATCACCGTGTATGACCCCTGGGCCAATCCCGCCATCGTGGAACACGAATACGGCATAAAGGTCATCAACGAACTCTCAACGCTAACCGCCAACCGCTATGATGCCTGTATTGCCGCCGTGGCCCACAAAAAGTTTGAGGGATTGGATATCCTCAGTCTGCTGAAGAAACACCACGTGGTCTTCGATGTGAAGTGCACGTTGGACAGGGGAATTGTGGACGGGAGATTATAAACCGGTTTATAACACGATAGCATCATGTTTATTTCGCATTTGTTTGATAGCATTTTGCTAAAACGAAAAAAGAAATACTTACAAAAACAGGCTTCTATAAGCCCAAACCAAGACAAGAACTTTTGCAAAAGAGGTAGCACCATCTCTCTTGTTGATGGTTCTTCTCCAAAAGACATTGTCATTGGCGAAAAGGTTTGGATGTGGGGTGTATTGAATTCCCAAAGCGGAGGAAAGATTATCCTTGGTGATTATTCGAAGATTGGAGGTGGAAGTGTGATAAACGCAGTCGAAAGCATCCAGATCGGCAATTATACAGGGATTGCGGAGAATGTCCATATATCAGATAACAATAATCATCCAGTTAACCCTTCCTATAGGAAGTATATGCGAATTTGTCGTGACATGGAACCGCGGTATTGGAAGCATTCTGCCCATGCTCCTGTTGTAATCGGTGAGAATTGTTGGATTGGGCGAAATGTAAGTATCTTGAAGGGTGTAACCATTGGCGACAATGCTGTCATAGCGGCAAATTCGGTAGTGACGAAAAGCGTACCTGCCAATTGTATAGCAGCAGGCAATCCAGCAAAGGTGGTAAAGACCGACATTGAAGATATACCGGCACCCACCAGTTGCGAGGGATACAACAAATATATCAGTTCTTTATAAGATATGTCAAGGCGAAACAATTCATTTGCCTTATTTACGGCTACGGGCAGGATACTGGCCATGATTGCAGGTTTCCTGATGCCCATATTCTTGACGCGTTACCTCACACAGGAAAACTACGGGTTGTATTCACAGTTTAATGTGTTGGTGGGGTTTATGAGTAGTATATTCTCTTTTGGCATGCAATCCAACTTGTACTACTATTTCCCCAATTCGGATGAGCAAAGGCGAAAAGCCTTGGTGGGGAACACGTATTTTACCATGATTGTTTTCGCCATCGTCGCTTTCGTTTTACTGTTGATTCCTGCCACAGCAAAGCTATTCATTGGAAACGAAAAACTCATGAATTTCTCGTTGCTCGTGGCGGTAGGTATTTTCTTCTCTGTACCGATATTGCTCATTTTTCCCTTGTTTGTCACTCGAGGCGACAAGACCTTGTCGGTGGTTTATCCTCCTCTCGAAGCTTTGTTGAGGATTGGCATTGTCATTGGTACAGCATTGGTTTTCAATTCGATTGAATCCATCTTATTAAGCATGGTGGTTTATCATGTGTTGCAGTTTGTTTTTGTTACACTATACGCCTCTTGGCCCTATCGGAAGGTAAAAGGAAATTGGTTTGATTGGGGACTGCTTAAATCGCAATTTGCTTATGCCGCGCCTTTTGGTCTGGCAGTGATTTTGAATACAGTCTTCCAACGTTTTGACAAAATGCTGTGCATCTCTTTCATCACGCCAGAGGAGTATGCCATTTACAGCCTTGCTTTTTATGGCATTCCCGGCATTCATCAGGTGTATGAATCCGTGGGAGAAGTAAACATCCTTAACATGTCAGCAGCGTATAAGGAAAACAATCTCAAGGAGACCATCTCATTGGCACAAAGTTATGTCACACGACTGATGTCATTTTCCATCCCTATCATCCTGGGTGTTTTTGTTTTCGCTGGTGTTCTGTTTGATTTCTTGTTTCCTCCTGAGTATGCCAAAGCCATCCCTTTCTTTAGGATTTATGTCTTTTCTTTTGTTATTGGGGCGCTTGGGGCTGGGCTTGTGCTGAGGGCAACAGGAAAAACAAGATATACACTCAAAGCATACCTAAGGAGCGCAGTGGTCTTTCTTCCTTTTGCCTATTTTTCCATCAAGTATTATGGGACATGGGGGGCAATCATCACAGCGATGTTGGGCATATTGCTTCCGAAGGTTTTCCAAATCTCGTTCGAAATGAAAATCTTGAAAGTCAGTTTTTGGCAGTATATGCCGTGGAACAAAATTGGCATCATCATATTTCTCTCCGTATTATTCATTCTCCCCGTCGTGTTGTTGAACCATTTTGTCAAGCTAAACATCTTTGTAGCTGGTGGAATAGGTGTGATTTATGTTTTGGCGGTATGGTTTGTGGAATTGAAACGCGGATTGTTCATTATGAGTAAGGAGTCATTAATGAACTATCTTTCAAAGATTAAGTTTTTAAAGAAGTAGTTATGTCTTTCATAAACTAAGAGTAAAGTGAAACAAATCATAAAAGGTTATAATCTTTTCTTCATCTTCATGTGTATTATTTGGCCTCCATTTCAATTATACATATTGAAAGTGGACGGCGCAGGTCGTACCATCATGATTATGTCAATTTTAGCTTTGTTGTTAAATGTTCATGAGTTTTGGAAACAGAAAAAAGCATTCCTTTCGCCTGCTTTCCTTTGCTGGGTGGTCTTGTTCTGCTATTCGATGTTTAATGCCTTATCTAAAGGTTTTTATGCCGAGTTTGGTGTTTTCAAGTTTTTGAGAGACAGATACTTTGATTCTTTTGTATTACTTATTTTCTTGTTGTTGGAACTAAGAAAAGACAAAAATACATGTCTTTGGGTTATTTGGATAGCATTAGGAGTTTATTTGCTCATCGGTATCCCTTCTTTTACCATTAACGTAGAAGGCAGATTTGATGTAGAAGAAATCGGCAACCTTTATCCTTTGCATGCAGTCGCGTTCTTGTTTATGTCCTGTATCTTGTTCGTTGAGGAAAAAATCAAGATGTGGTTCTTTGTTTTAGTAACGATAGGGATTAGCATTATCATTTACTTGTCGGGAACCCGAAAGGCATTCGGTGCCGAGGTTATTCTTCTTATGGGCGTGGTTTTGAACAATGGGAAAAAACGAAACGTTTGGGCTTGGATAAGACTTGTTTTCTTCGGAGGCATATTGTTGTCAGGTGTTTATTATGTGATGAATTACACCACGGTTGGTGAACGCATTCAAGAAGGAACAGACGAGCAGCTTTATGTTCAATTGGTGGACAACGAGCGATTCAATGATTTTTTGATGACTTTGTTGGGTGACCGTGCCGTTCAGTATGAAACCAGTATAGAGCTGTATCATGAACATTTCTGGACGGGCATCGGCTTGACCAATTTCATGGACATGTCGGGAGGCGAGTTGGTCCTTCACTCCGAGTATATGGTGCAATTATGCGAAAACGGCCTCATCGGTTTCGTTTTGCTCATGTTATTTTATGTCGTGCTTGTCATTTCACTGTTTAAAAACCTGACGCACATGAAAAGAAAGATTGGTATGGCTTTGTTTGGCTTGCTTTCAGTCTTGTTCATCAATTTCACGAGTTGGACCTACTGTATGAATTATATTATGGTTTTCTATGCCATATTGTTGACGTATGCCTCTTCCAAACCTGAATTATTAAATGCTATCAATAAAGACCGCCATCCATCTCAGAGAGAACAGTTCCAGCAGTCCCTGGATCGCATTTTTGGAGCGATACCAGAAGGCGTAGAAAAAGACGACCCAACTGTAATGGGTAGAAATTTGTCATAAGATGAAGTTATATACAATCACACATCCAAAGGTGTTGGGACTTGTAATTCTGGAATTAATATCCAAGCATTTTCCCATCACCAATGCTTTATATCTTCGTTGTAAGTACTTTTTTTCAATGGGGAAAAGGCTTCATTTAAAGCACCCCAAGACCTACAATGAGAAAATCCAATGGCTTAAACTGTATGGAAGGGATTCCAAAACGGCAGAGTTATGCGACAAATATGCGGTCAAAGAATATGTTGCCAATTTGATCGGAAAGCAGTATGTCATACCTTTGTTGGGTGTTTGGAACGATCCCAATGACATTGACTTTGACGCGTTACCCAACCAGTTTGTTCTCAAATGCACTCAGAATAGTGGATTAGGCATGTATGTCTGTAAAGACAAGTCGAAGATGGATAAAAAGTCGGTTATTGAAGGACTGCAAAAAGGTATTAAACAAGACTATTTTTTGCCAAGTCGTGATTATTGCTATAAAGGAATTCCTCATAGAATAATTGCAGAAGAGTATCGAGAAGATGATGAAACAGGTGAACTTCGCGATTATAAGTTTTTCTGTTTCGACGGTGTCCCAAAGATTTTTTTTATTGCGTCAGGACGTTCCAAAGGAGAGCATGAAGTCACTTTTGATTTTTATGATATGGATTTCAATCATCTTCCTTTCACAAATGGTCATCCAAATGCGGTAGTCCCAATAGAAAAGCCTCATTGTTTTGAGGAGATGAAGCAATTGGCCACAAAATTATCCATTGGGCAAACGCATGTCCGCATAGATTTTTATGAAGCAAATGGTCAAGTTTATTTTGGTGAATTCACCTTTTCTCATTGGGGAGGATTTATGCCGTTTGAACCAGAAGAGTGGGACAATAAACTTGGCGAATGGATCAAGTTGCCTATTGATGACAAGTAAAGGGAATTGAATTATGCAACAGAAAAACGTTTGTCTGTTTTGTTCGGGTATTGACGATGTGTTGTTAGGTTCTCCTAATGTGGCTGGCATACAGGTTCAGATGAGTTTCTGGGCGAAGACATTTGTTGAACGAGGTTGGAAGGTCTGTAGCTTCTCAAAGAACAGTACAAGCACCAGCAGCGGTATTGAATTCGTCAGAGAGAGTTCTTCCCGTTGGTTATCCAAATTGCATCTTAGGTTTATAATGGAGTGGTGTGATTGTTGGAAGGCCGTCATTGGGCAAAAGCCTGACTTGGTTGTCAACAGGGGAGCTTCGCGCTCTTTGTTTCTTTTGGAGTGTTTGTGCAGGATAAAAAAAGTTAAACTTATTCAATTTGGAGCAAGTGACACGGATTTTATTCCTGGACAAGAAATATTGGCAGGCAGTTCGTTGAATAGGAAACTCTATCAAAAGGCCATCCAAAGAATCGGATTCTTTGTCTCACAAAATACCACGCAACACAATGCACTTCAAGAGTATTATGGCAAAGAAAGCATAATCTTGCCTAATATCTGGATCCCTACACATCTGGATAAACAACATAAATACTATGATGCATTATGGGTTGCGAATCTGAGACCTTTGAAAAGAGTCGAATGGTTTGTGAATTTAGCTAAAAGTTTGCCACAATATCAATTTACAATAGTGGGTGGGGTTTTGTTTAAAGAGTATTATGAGCAGATAGAGCAAATGGCTTCAGGGGTGAGTAACTTGTCTTTTTTGGGTGCAAAGTCTTTTGCAGAGGTGAATGAGCTTTTGACAAAAAGTCGTTTGTTGGTTTGTACATCAGAGTTTGAGGGATTCCCCAACACTTTTTTACAGGCTTGGGCTTATGATGTCCCGGTTGTTTCCACCGTCAATCCAAACAGCTGTATTACTGATTTTGGGTTGGGAACAGTTGTGGAAGATGAAACCCGACTCCAAGCTGCCGTTCGGGAGTTACTGAGTGTTGACGAGCTATATGCTCAATATCAACAAAACATCAAAGAGTATTTCACATCTCATCATGATGCCAATACGGCTTATCAGAAATTGATGGAATTGATAGCAGAGTAGACGATGAAACCGATAAAAGAGTTTAAGGAGCTGTTTGTTACAGATGCCCGCCGATACCTTGGCGATCAAGAATATGAAAAAGTTCAACGGGGAGACATGATACGTTGTTATTGTGTTAGTCGTACTATTCCTGGCTTACGTTTTAGTTATTGGATGCGTCTTTGTAGCATATTACAAGGTAAAAAAACGTGGCTTCCTCTTTATGCTATCGCTTTGAACCGATACAACCATTACAAGTATAAATACGGCATAAGTATACCTTTTTTCACCCAGATCGGGAAAGGATTCTATATCGGACATTTCGGCTGTATTGTAGTAAATCAAGGTACTGTTATCGGCAATAACGTAAATATCTCTCAGGGGGTCACTATTGGAGCCACCAACCGAGGCGACAAAGCAGGTGTGGCTACAATCGGCGACGGGGTTTATATCGGTCCAGGTGCAAAAATCATTGGTGCCATACAGGTTGGGAATAATGTGGCCATAGGAGCCAATGCGGTTGTCACGCACGATGTGCCTGACAATGCAGTTGTGGCAGGGGTGCCGGCGCGTGTTATTTCCATGAATGGTGCCGAAGGTTATGTGAATAGAAAATGCGAATGATGATAAGAATCCATGAAATACAAGTGTTTTGGAAGTGATAATCGTAATACTATTCTGACATGAAGATTCTACACATTTTGGCCACATTAGGAACAGGAGGAATACAAGGATTTGTCTATTCGTTGGCATACGAACAAGCCCGGATGGGACATGAAGTGATGGTTGTGCTTACAGATATTTGTGATGATGAACTTGGTTTCAAGCAGGAACATATTCTGGTTGAAAACAGGGTTAAGGTGGTGCGACTTAATCGACACGAAGGCGACAAGCTGGAGTTGATCAAGTCAATGTTGAAATTCCGGAAACTAATAGAACAATTCAAGCCAGACATTGTCAACTCCCATTCAAAACTCTGGCATCTATACGGAGCGATAGGTTGTTTTCCAAAAAGATACCAACAGATTTGTACGGTACACACCACACCCGAAAGGTGGTCTACGCTTGTGAACCTTTTTTGTAGAAACAAACCTGTGATTTATTGTTCAAAGGCTTCCTATGAGGGACGTGTTCAAAAGAACAAAAAAGTCATCTGCATTGAAAACGGAATCGCCCCAAACTTGGTGCGTACCAATGAGATTGTTGATTTAAGAAAAGAGTATGAATTGCCTCCAGAATCAAGAGTTGTTGTTTCAGTGGGTAACCTTCGTCCTGCAAAGAACTATAAAAACCTCGTGGAATTGGCCAAACTAGTGGACGGAGACACGATACATTTCTTTATTTGCGGAAACAACCTTGGCGGACCAGCTTATGATGACCCAAAACAGTATGAGGGATACCGTAATCTTCATTGCCTTGGTTCCCGTTCTGATGTTTCGGCCATCGAAAACGCTGCTGACTTATTCCTTAGTTCATCAACATACGAAGGGCTTCCAATAGCGGTTCTTGAGGCCTACTTCAATGGAATCCCTTGCGTTCTCTCGTCTATCAAGCAGCACGCACAGATTGCGGATGTACCCAAGGTTTGGATGCCAAAAGACTTTGAACCGGAATCATTTCTGAAAACCATAGAAGAAGCTCTTATGACCTCAGAATCGCATGATGCCATTTATGAGATGCGCAAGCCATTTATTGAAAAATACAGCATCACACGCACAGCGCGGGATTATATGGATTTTTATGCGAAAACAATCGAAAAACAATAGAAAACACCGTTTCATATACTTTTACTTTGTTGAATAATCGGGAAGGGGTAAGATTGTGTTATCAAAAGAAATAAGCGAATCGGTTCTGACCGTAGGCAATCGTAGCGACAAGCCAGACGGTGGTATTGCCCAGGTGCTTTATAGTTATAGACAACATGTCTATCCTGTTTTTAACCATGTAGTGAACTTCAAACGAGGTGGTTTCTTCTATAAGATGCTGGTTACACTATGGGGTTTTATCCAAATGTTTTTCATATTACTCATTAATCGGAAAATCAGAATTGTACATATTCATACGGCCGCCGACAATGGGTTTAAGCGTAATATCGCGTTTGTGTATTTGGCATACGCTATGGGAAAGAAAGTGATCTTGCATATACATAGCGGTCGTTTCAATGAGTATTATGAACGTAATAAGCATCAGGTTGATAAAGTGTTTGCCAAGTGCGCCTCTATCGTGGTACTTACACAAGGTTTCAAGGAATTCTATGAAAACAAAGGGTGGAAAAATGTGACTGTCATTAACAATATTATAGAATATCCGGAATTCCGCGATGTTAAAAAAGAAGATGAAGCTATCCACTATCTGTATCTTGGTGTAATCACCAAAACCAAAGGAATCTATGACCTTTTGGATATCATTATTGGACACAAAGAAGAATTCCGAGGGAAACTGGTGCTTCATGTAGGTGGCAATAAGGAAGTGGATACACTCGTGCGAATGATAAAAGATAATGGCATCGAAGACATTGTGAAATTCGAAGGTTGGGTGAGCGGCGACAAAAAAGTCGAATTGCTCAATCTATGCGAAGTGTTTATTCTTCCTTCTTATACCGAAGGGGTACCGATTTCAATTCTTGAGGCCCAATCGTATGGTGACTTTGTTGTGGCGACAAATGTGGGAGGGATACCTGAGATTGTTAACGAAACAAACGGCATGCTGTTCAGTCCTCAAGATAAGGAAAGTCTATATCATATTTTGAAAGTACTCGACGCCGATAGAAGTATTCTCAAAGCGAAAAATGCTATTATGGAATCTTCTAAATACTATCTCCCTGAATTTGTTAGTGTGCAACTGGAAAACTTATACAAAGGATTGTTGAATAATTAGGTCGTTTTTCGATTGTTTCAATGAAAAAGAAATTGAATAACACGGTTATGTTTGCCTGTTCGGAAGGTGGGCATTTTTCCCAGATGATGGCACTTCATGACTTGTTTGGAGAATATGACTCCGTTTTGGTTACCGACAATTATAGGGCAAGCAAGGAGATGCCCGAATTAAAGGATGTGAGGCGAATAGAGTTTGTGGGCGGATTTGCCGATGCAAGAAAGAGTCATGCGGGGAGTAAGCATAATGACAGTAGAATCACTTTTTTCCTTGGCTATTTGAAATTGTTCGGCGAATGTAGAAGGGTGATAAGGGATGTTAGGCCCAAGGTCTTGGTTTCCACAGGTAGCAATATAGCGGTGCCTCTGTTTTATATGGGGAAACTGATGGGGACAAAACTTGTTTTTATAGAAACAAGAGCCCGTGTTTATACAAAATCTTTGACCGGAAAACTAATAAGTGGCATCAGCGACAAGGTGATTGTTCAATGGAAAGAGATGTTGAACATGTATAAGAATGCCGAGTATTACGGAACTTTAGTCTAAAATAGCAGTACATGATATTTGTAGCTTTAGGAACCCAAGCCACTGGTTTCAACCGTTGTTTGAAGATGCTTGATGAAATGGTGGAGCATTTTCAAATCAAGGAAGAGATTATTGTCCAAATCGGGAACTCCCAATACCAATCCGAGAATTTCAAAATGATTCCGTTTGTCTCGGAAGAGGTTTTTAAACAATACATCAACGATGCTTCCGTTGTGATTTCACATGCAGGAAGCGGGGCTTTGTTCAATGCCATTAAAAAACATAAAAAGCTCATTGCGGTGGCGCGTTTGAAAAAATATCATGAAATGGTGGACGATCATCAAACCGAGCTTGTAAAAAAACTTTCGGAAGAAGGATATATTATTGATGGGACCTATTCTTTGATCGAAGCATGGAAAAAACTGGATGGATTTGAGCCGCGAATAAATGATTTTTCTTGTCGTATAATCGAGGAAGTAAGAAAAACGCTCAATCTATGGATTGGCGATAATGCATAGTGTTTGATATAATATAATTCGTATGTTTGACATCTATTTTATCATTCTGGTTTTTGTCATTTCTTTTGTTGTCTCCTCTATAGCACATCGGCCTACGCTTTATTTTGCCAGGAAGAACGGTTTTTACGACAACCCGGAAGCGAGAAAGCTTCAAAGGAAGCCCGTACCGGTCATGGGTGGATTTGTCGTTTTTTTAGGTGCCATGGCAGGCTCGTTGTGTTATTGGTTTAAGCACGATTGTTTGTCTATTATCCCCATACAAATCGCTATGCTGATGATGCTCATCATCGGTGCGTGGGATGATATAAAAAAGCTCTCTCCTAACACTCGTCTTATCTTGGAGATTCTTATCGTTGCTGCTTTGGCCATCGGCAACCATTATCCCATCAACGACTTCCATGGTCTCTGGGGCGTGCATGAGATTTCGCCTTGGATCGCCTGGCCTCTGACCATCTTTGCCTGTGTGGGTATCATCAACGCCATCAATATGATTGACGGCATCGACGGCCTTTCCTCGGGCATTTGCATCATGGCCTTTGGCTTCTACGGCGTGTTGTTCTTTTATGCGCACGACTTTGTCCGAGTGGCCTTGGCGGTATCCATTGTAGGCGGCCTGATCCCGTTTTTCATCATGAATGTGTTCGGCAACCGGTCGAAGATGTATATTGGCGATGCCGGTACCATGATGTTGGGCATTGCCCTTTGCGATTTGGTGATGGCCATGCTGACCAAAGGCTCGCCTTGCGCGATACAAACAGAACAGACCAATTTCTGCCTGATTGCTTACGCATTGGCCGTGTTGGCCATCCCTGTATTCGACACGGTCAGGGTGATGTTGGGTCGCATCAGCCGTGGTGAGTCGCCTTTCATCCCCGACAAGACCCACCTGCACCATGCCTTTATCGACTACGGGTTCCATCATCTGGAGACTTCCTTGATGGAGATCATCCTCAATATGATGATCATTGGCGTTTGGTGGGTGTTATATAAGTCGCATCTGTCGGAGCAATGGCAGCTCTATGGCGTCATCGTCGCCAGCATCGGCGTCTGTTTCGGCTTGTATTGGATGCTGGGTCGCCGCAAACGTATCGCCCAAAGGGTGAAGGCGATGTATGGTCTCACCATGGATGAATACGATGCCTTGACGGATGAGGAACGGAAAAAACTGAAGAAAACATGGAATTCCTAGCCTCCCATTGGCTCGACATCACCACCACAGCCTTAGGTCTGGCTTACATCCTCCTGGAATACAAGGCGAGCGTCTGGATGTGGGTCGTTGGCTTCGTGATGCAGAGTCTGGGCATCGTGTTATACTATCAGAAAGGCCTCTACGCCGACTGCGGCATGGAGTTCTACTACCTGGCCATGACCGTCTACGGCTTCGTCGCCTGGATGCGCCACAAACAGAAAGCCGCCGCCCTCCCCATCCGCCACATGCCCCGAAAGATGGCCTTCGTCTGGCTCGGCGCGGGACTGCTCATCTGGGCTTTCATCTACTTCGTCCTGAGCCGCTTCACCAACAGCAACGTCCCTGTGGCCGACGCCTTCACCACCGCCCTCAGCATCGTGGGTATCTGGGCTCTGGCACGCAAGTACCTCGAGCAGTGGTTCGTCTGGATCGTCGTCGACATCGTCACCAGCGCGCTGTATTTCTACAAGGACATACCCTTCAAGGCATCGCTCTATGCGCTGTATGTGGTGATTGCAGTGTTTGGGTATTTTAAGTGGCGGAAAATGATGGAAATTGATAATTGATAATTGATAATTGATAATTGACAATTGACAATTGACAATTGAGAAATCGAAGATTCAACGAAGTTAATTAAGAATTGAGTATTATGGCGAATATTATACAAGAAAAGAGTAGAGATTTTGCAATAAAGATTATCAATTGCTATAAGTTTTTGGTCGAAGAACAGCACGAATATGTTATGTCAAAGCAGTTGCTACGCTGTGGTACTAGCATAGGTGCAAATACACGTGAAAGCAAAAACGCACAGTCTAAAAACGACTTTCTCAGCAAACTATGCATAGCATTAAAAGAAGCAGATGAGACCGATTATTGGCTCGACCTTCTTCATGCCACCGATTATATAGATGATGAATTGTTCGATTCACTTGAAACCGACTGCACCGAAATCATCAAAATCTTAACCTCTATCATTAAAACCCTCAAAGGCGAATAATCCCTAATTATCAATTTTCAATTTTCAATTCTCAATTCAATGAAAATAACCGTAGCAGGCGTGGGATACGTCGGATTATCCCTGGCAGTGCTGTTCGCACAGCATCATGAGGTGACAGCGATCACCACAACCCCGAAAAAAGCAGACAAACTGAATGACTTCATCAGCCCTATCCAGGATGATGAGATTGAAAGGTTCTTTAAAGAAGTAAAAGAAGGCAAGCGCAAGCTCAACCTTCATACCACCACAGACAAGGATGCCGCCTACCGCTCGGCCGAGCTGGTGGTGATAGCCACGCCTACCAACTACGATGACGAGCATCACTTTTTCGACACTTCCGCCGTCGAGGACGCCATCGAGAACGTCCTGCGTGTGAATCCTAACGTGTTGATGGTCATCAAATCGACCATCCCCGTGGGCTATACGGATTCGGTGCGCCAAAAATACGGCGTGAACAACATCATCTTCTCCCCTGAATTCTTGCGTGAGAGCAAAGCGCTCTACGACAACCTGCATCCGAGCCGTATCGTGGTGGGTGCCTATGAGGACCAGCAGAAGGAGGCGGAGATGTTTGCGGAGCTGTTGAAAGAAGGTGCCGAAGACAAGGACATCAAGACCTTGATTGCCCATCCGACCGAGGCAGAGGCGGTCAAGTTGTTCGCCAACACTTACCTGGCGGTGCGTGTGAGCTATTTCAACGAGCTGGATACCTACGCACAGGTCAAGGGACTGAATGTCCAACAAATCATCGACGGTGTGTGTATGGATCCGCGCATCGGCAGCCACTATAATAACCCGAGTTTCGGTTATGGCGGCTATTGCCTGCCCAAGGACACCAAGCAGCTCCTCGCGAACTATAAAGACGTGCCTCAGACCATGATCGAGGCGGTGGTGAAGAGCAACGCCGTCCGTAAGGAGTTCATCGCCGACACCATCCTCAAACGCCATCCCAAGACCGTGGGCGTCTATCGCCTGACCATGAAAAGCAACAGCGACAACTTCCGCGCCTCGGCCATCCAGGATGTCATCAAGCACTTGAGGGCCAACGGCGTGACGGTCATCATCTATGAGCCGACGCTGGAGGATGGCAGTGAGTTTGTCGCCAATAAGGTGGTCAACGACCTTGCCAAGTTCAAAGCCCAGAGCGACGTCATCATCGCCAACCGTTATGACAGTTGCTTTGACGACGTGAAGGAAAAGGTGTATACGCGTGACATTTTTAAGAGGGATTAGTGTTTAGTTTAGAGTTTAGAGTAGTGGAAAGTTTAGAGTTTAGAGTTTTAAGTAATTACGATGGTTGTGGTGGACAGCCATACTCTCCACTATCCACTCTCAACTTTAAAACTGACTCTAAACTCTAAACTCTCAACTCTCAACTAACCATTTTATCATTTTATGATTATCATTTTATGACAAAATCCGTATCTTTGCGGCAAAATAATCAGAAATGACCTTGATTAATCCATTCGTTACAAGCGGCTATGCGGGTGCAGCATACTTCTGCGACCGTGTTCAAGAGACAAAAGACATCATCGATTGGCTTCGCAACGGCAACAATCTCGCGTTGATTTCACCGCGCCGTTATGGAAAGACCGACTTGGTCCGGCATTGTTTCGCCCAAGAGGAAATAAAGGAACGCTACTACACCTTCATCATCGACATTTATTCCACCAAATCCTTGTCGGAGATGGTCAACAAGATGGGACGGACCCTACTTGAAACCTTAAAGCCCAAAGGGAAAAGACATTGGGAGCTGTTTCTCAACATGGTCCGTTCACTCAAGACGGGAATCACTTACGATGCCATGGGACAGCCTTCGTGGAATGTATCGGTGGGTGACATCGTCAACCCCAACAACACTTTGGATGAGATTTTCCATTATCTGCAACAAGCCGACAAGCCATGTTTGGTGGCCATCGACGAGTTCCAGCAGATACTGAAATACAGCGACACCAACGTTGAGGCGGCATTGCGCACCTATGTCCAGTATTGTAGCAACGCCCATTTCGTTTTCATGGGCTCTCAGCGCCATTTGATGGGTAGCATGTTCGTCTCGCCCAACCGCCCCTTCTACCAAAGCGTCACGGTGATGAATCTGGATCTGATTGAAATGGAAAAGTATTGGGAGTTCTGCAGGACACATTTTGAAAAAGCCGGGAAAACGATTGACAAGGATGTGGTCGAAAAAGTGTATGCCCGATTTGAAGGTGTGACGTTTTATCTTCAGAAAGTGATGAATGTCCTTTTCATGCGCACGGGTGAGGGCGAGCACTGTGGGGTCGAAGAATTGCAGCCCGCGATTGATTATATTGTCGACTTCACGCGTCCCACATACGAAGATTTGATGTATCAATTGCCCGAGAAGCAAAGCCTTGTGTTGAAAGCCATTGCCGATGAAGGAAAGGTGAGGCAGATCACTTCAGGAAAGTTTGCCAAGCAAAACGGGCTGGTTTCGCCGAGCGCAGTGAAATCGGCAGTAAATGCTTTATTGGACAAGGATTTAATCACCCAAGAAAAAGGCGTTTACCAAGTTTACGACAAATTTCTGGAGATTTGGCTGAGAAAAGAGTAATTCCCTCAACGCTACCCTCTCCATTGACTCTCAATTGACTCCGTCGAATGCTTCGCATTTCTCAACTCTAAACTATCCACCGACTCTAAACTCTCAATTATCAATTATCAATTATCAATTGTCAACTATCAACTATCAATTATATGAATATCTCAGTAGCAGGCACCGGCTATGTGGGCATGAGTATCGCCACATTGCTGGCCCAACACAATGAAGTCACCGCTGTGGACGTGGTGCCCGAAAAAGTTGCCTTGATCAACCAAAAGAAATCACCCATACAAGACGAGTATGTCGAAAAGTACTTGGCTGAGAAGGACCTCGACCTCACTGCTACTTTAGATGGTGCTGCTGCTTATAAGGATGCCGATTTCGTCGTCATTGCCGCCCCTACCAACTATGACCCGCAGAAAAACTTCTTCGACACCTCGCATGTGGAGGAGGTCATCGACCTGGTGCTGAGTGTCAACCCCGATGCGGTGATGGTCATCAAGAGCACCATCCCTGTTGGCTATACCCGTAGTCTTTATGTGAAATACGCTGCAAAGGGGGTCAAGAAGTTCAACCTGCTGTTCTCGCCCGAGTTCCTGCGCGAGAGCAAGGCCTTGTACGACAACCTCTATCCCAGTCGTATCATTGTGGGCTATCCCAAGCCCATTTCAGGGTATGATAAAGAAAACGAAGCCATCAAGCGTCTGGCTCGTCCCGATATAGAAGAAAAAGCCAAAATCTTCGCCCATCTCCTCGTTGAAGGCGCTATTAAGGAGGATATCCCTGTGTTGTTTATGGGAATGAAGGAAGCTGAAGCGGTGAAGCTGTTTGCCAACACCTATCTGGCGTTGCGTGTGAGTTACTTTAATGAATTAGATACCTACGCTGAAGTAAAAGGCTTAGACACCCAAGCCATCATCGATGGCATTTGTCTTGACCCGCGTATTGGTAACCATTACAACAACCCTTCGTTCGGTTACGGCGGCTACTGCTTGCCCAAGGACACGAAACAATTGCTGGCAAACTACGAAGACGTACCCGAAGACCTCATCCGCGCCATCGTCGACAGCAACCGCACCCGAAAGGACTTCATCGCCGACCAAGTATTGAAGAAAGCAGGGTATTACGACTACTACAACCAGGGGCAGTACAATGCCGCCCAAGAGAAACACTGCGTCATCGGTGTGTACAGGCTGACCATGAAGTCGAACTCCGACAACTTCCGCCAGAGCAGCATCCAAGGCGTGATGAAGCGCATCAAGGCTAAGGGCGCTGAGGTTATTATCTACGAACCCACGCTTGAGGACGGCACGACTTTCTTCGGCTCACTTGTCGTCAACGACCTGAAGAAGTTCAAGGAACAGTCGCAGGCGATCATTGCCAACCGTTATGACAGTTGTCTGGATGACGTCAAGGAGAAGGTTTATACACGGGATATCTTTAAGCGGGATTAGTGTTTAGTTTAGAGTTTAGAGTTTAGAGTTTAGAGAGGGGGAATTCATGGAGACTCTAAACTCTAAACTATCAACTATCAACTAAAAAAACAGCGGTCTTAGCATTTGCTAAGCCGCTATTTTTTTACCGTCTCCCGTACATCATCGTGCCTGCACGGCATGACATGCCTGCTGGACCTACCGGATATCTCAATAATTCAACCCAAAAGCCCAGAGCGGAACGACATTAAGATAACCGGATTCGATTTCATCCTTGACGACATAGGCATCAGGAATGCCTTCGATTTGTTTGGAGCCTTTGTTGCGGCCTCCTATTTCAAAGGTGTACTTGCCGACTTCGAAATCCGACTTCTTGGATGAAGTCACCACATGGTTGACTCGCATTTGGTTATAGAAAAATGTCTCTCTAACATTGCCCATGTCGGGCGTTGCTTCCGATAACGCATACATCAGCGTGGGATTGTCGAGGTATACCTTTTCCACTTTTCCGAGCAGACGCAAGCCGCTGATGCTGTCGCGCAGTTGGCCAATCATCCCGGCTCGTTCAAGTAATACGAGATAGTCCTGAATGTTGTTTTTGCTGACACCGATTTCTGCGGCCAGCTTTGACATGTTGGGCTTGTAAGGCGCCAGGCTGGTGATGATGGCCAGGAGAAGTTTTAGTTTGTGTGCGGTCGAAGGGCGCAAATCGGCATATTGCGGTATGTCTACATCCATGGTCAATGAGACGATGCGTTGAAGTCTGTCGTAGAACCCCGTTTCCTTCGAAAATGGATAATAACCGTTTTGTAGATAGTCTCGAAAGAGAGGCATCGGATGCTCAACACCTTCTAGTTTGATGTCTTTGTCGAGAATCTCTTCCAGCGACCTGACAGGACTGACGATGCCATGTTCAAACTCAAGGAATTCGCGAAACGACAATCCCTGCATCTGTCGCAAAAGCACCCGTCGGCTCAAATCGGCTTCACCCTGTAGGATGTCAAGCACCGACGAGCCTGTAAACACAATGTGAAGTGCAGGGTGGCCATCATAGATGTTTTTCAGTTCGCGAGACCAATTTGGGTATTTGTGGACTTTGTCTATGAAGAGGTGCGTCCCCCCATATAATTCAAATCTATCAGCCAAGTCCACCAAGGTGTGGTTACTAAAGTAGAGATTGTCGGCACTGACATACAAGTATTTCCCATGCCCCTGTTGCTCTTTGATGCGCTGCAAAAGTAATGTTGATTTACCCACACCCCTAGGTCCAGTCAAACCAATCATTCGATCGTGCCAGGGAATGTTATAGTACATATAACGGTAAAAAGTGGTCGGAGTCTGCTTAATAAGCTCATCCATAGCCTGATACAATACTTGCTCTTCCATATTTATTCGGTTTTATGGTTGCAAAAATATAAATTTTTCCCTTCCTGAGACCAAGAATTGTATAAAAATTCACTCATAGAGGGATTGTTTGTTATAATAATTCCCTTCAAAAGGGAATATTAAAGCAAAAAGGGCAAGAAAGCCGCAGGCATACATGCTAACTCGTTAAGCCTCAACTATCAACTCTCATCCAACCACCAACTCTAAACCCTAAACTCTAAACTCTCAACTATAAATTTTCAATTTTCAATTTTCAATTAAAAAATTCTCTATCTTTGCAACCAACTATAGGGTTTTTGGAGTTGTTTTCCTCTCGGGACAATTTCGATAACTCGCTTGCAATCAGGCTCTTGTCAACACGGAATGTGACTGACAGGGCGGAGCCGTTCTTCGAGTTGACAGTTGATAGTTTTTAGTTGATAGTTATGGCAAGTATTATACAGGAAAAAAGTAGGGCGTTTGCAATAAAGATTGTTAATTGCTATAAGTATTTGAATGAAGAACAGCATGAATATGTAATGTCAAGACAGTTGCTTCGCTGTGGCACTAGCATAGGTGCAAACACACGCGAGAGCAAAAACGCACAGTCACGAAACGACTTTCTCAGCAAGCTGAGCATAGCATTAAAAGAAGCAGACGAGACCGATTATTGGCTTGATCTTCTTCATGCCACCGATTATATTGATGATGAATTGTTCGATTCACTTGAAACCGACTGCACCGAGATCATCAAAATCCTAACCTCCATCATCAAAACCTTAAGAGGAGACCAAAACTCTTAATTATCAACTCTCAACTATCAACTGTCAATTATCAACTATCAATTGTCAACTCTCAACTACCCATGGGTAAATACGAGGAAAACATTGTACCAATAAAGATATCTAGTCTGGCAGAGTATGTATCGCAAAAAAGGCGAATCTCTCTGGATGAGGCGCTGATTTATATCTATTCCAATCCCATGTATAAGGAACTGTACAATGAAGGTGCCAAGTGGTGGTATCTAAGTTCGGAGGCACTTTACGAGGAGTTTGAGAGAGCGCGTAAAAACATAGTCTACGAAGTATCCAAGCCAGAATTTGAGTTTTTCACTTATACCATGGAAAAATATGCCCTCAGCAAGGGGATGGGAGGATTGCAGGCGTTAGCGCTTTTCAAGGAGTATGATGTCGATGAGTTCTTGTTCGATAACTATGATTTGTTGCACACCCAAGGTACGGGTTATGTCATTGATGAGATAGACCGTTTTATTCGAAAGAGAAAAAGACAATGAGACTATACCACGGTTCTATAGTAGAGGTGCATAAACCATCGCTCCGTTATGGTCGTGAAAGAACCGATTTTGGAAGAGGATTTTACACCACCACCCTTGCAGAACAGGCCGAGCATTGGGCGAGTATCAAGAAAGACAGAGCCAAAGCCGCCAAAGCTATTGTGTCTGTTTATGAAATAGATGATGCTGTTTTGAACGACCCGACTTTGAAAATAAGAGAGTTTCATGGCGTGGATGAGGCTTGGCTCAACTTTGTGGTCGGTTGCAGAAAAGAGGAAGCCACAAAACACGATTATGATTTGGTCTTTGGTCCCGTTGCCAACGACAACGTGTTTACCACAGTGAACCTTTATGAAAGCGGCATCTTGGATGCAGCTGCGGCCATACTCCAGCTGCGTGCCTACAAGACATACGACCAGCTTTCATTCCATACAGCGCGGGTGATTAAAGCGCTGAGATTTGTGGAGAGTTATGAGGTTAAACTTACCACTGACTCTAAACTCTAAACTCTAAACTATCGATTGTCAATTGTCAATTATTACGAATTCACGGTAAGTCTGATAGTTCGCTTCTCAGCTGGTTCATTTCGTCGGAGACTCGAATATAATAGTCACCAATCTCCTTTACCCCGAGTATCAAGGCCTCTGGGAAGTGATGGCGAAGCTCCACGATCAGGTCTTTTAGACCTTCTCTGCAATATGGACCTTTGAGCTCTTTGCAGCGTATCACAATGGAACTGCTATTGTACCCATCAGGGTCGACATGACGGTCGATGACCTTCACGGGTTTGCGGATGTCGATATTTTCAATGACGAAGCCTTTACTGTTGACTGTGTAGTGATGTTCGCGGCTTTTCCCGCAGTTATCTATTAGGATGTATTTGATTTGACGCATTTCTTTGTTAATTGATAGTTGATAATTGAAAAAGAAGTCACACAGACTGCACAGATCTGTGGAATCCGTGAAATCTGTGTGACAAAGAGGGTTTACATCAGATGATGTACGCAGGATGAGGCTCCCAAAGCTGTCAGAATCGCTGTAAGGATGCTGATGAGGGTCTGGAGGATGAACTTCCAGATTTCCTTCTTGGGATTCTCATTGGGCTCAGGGTCTTCAGGCGTCGCATCGGTGTTCTTTGATGCGAATAGTTTTGCGAAGAATTTAATGAGCTTTTTCATTGCTTTGTAAAGTTTAAAGTTGATAGTTTAAAGTTTAAAGTTTAAAGAAGTTAAAAAGTTTAAAGTGTAAAGTATGGAAGTGTTTGGTTATAGAAAGTTGATAGCCTATCAGAAGGCTAAGGAAGTGGTTAAAAGTACTTATCGTCTTCTGAAGAAGTTTCCTGTAGAAGAGCGTTATGCTATGTGCGATCAACTGAGAAGAGCCTCGGTGTCAATCACTTCTAACATTGCTGAAGGTGTTAACCGTTTTTCGGTTAAGGACAAAGTACATTTCGTTGAAATTGCGTTTGGTTCCTTGATGGAGGTTTCTTCTCAATTTGAGATCGCAGAAGATTTAGACTATATCTCCACAAAAGAACGTCTCGACATGGATGAGCTGATAAAAGAAGAAGCTCGTCTTCTGTCAGGATTACGCAACTCCTACCTTGCGCTACCAACCCCTTAACACTCTATACACTTTAAACTTTACACTTTAAACTTTACCCTTTACCCAGGATTGACAGAACTGGAACCGCCGTTTTCGGTTACGATGATGATCACGGTGCTGTCGCCGCCATTGGCATTGAGGGTGATGGTGGCTGGCCAGGCACCGGTGAGGAACACCTCGCCATAGCCACTCAGCGAGGCGATACGGATGGAAGTGGGATGCTCGGTGGCGTAGGCGCTGATGGCGGCCTCCACCTCGGTGATGGTGATGTCCTCGCCAGCCAGATACTGATCGGCCAAAGCATCGAGAGCCAGACGCAAAGCCTTGCCGTTTACTGAATAATAGCGGTTGATGGGAGAGCCATTACCCTTGGGAGTGAAAGTTTGGCGGATGGTGCGAAGGTGATACTTCAAGTGCATCTGAATCATCTTGAAGACAGCCTGACGTTTCAGAGCCGCAGGAGTCTTGTAAGCCTTGACAGGCATGGTTGGAGTTGAACGGGCGTAGGTTTTGCCGTTGCGTGTTACATAGGTGATACCATCGATGGTACCGGAAGTTTTGCGGCCAATGCCGACTTGTTTGATCTGTGCCATGATTTTTTTAATTGATAATTGATAGTTGATAATTGATAATTGATGGTTTGTAGTAGTTTTGAGTGTTAAGAGTTGAGTATCAGTGTTGAATCTACTAACCACTGACTCTAAACTCTAAACTAATCCAACCGCTCTCTCACGCGATACACGACCATATTTGCCGTTGCCTTGCGCCACCATGATATAGTGACGGTTGGCCTCGGGCGCGACATAGCTCACGTGGATGAAGTTAGGATAGAGGATGAGCTGGTCGAAGTCGATCTGCTCACTGGTGATGATGAGGCGGAAGGCCTTGATGAGGCGTTCCCTTGGCGACGAGCCGATGCCTGAGTCTGACAAAGGGCCTGACTGGCCGCGTCCCTTCGGCGGTGCAATCCAACCCACATAGAAGTCGGCAGCCTGACCATTCAGGTGCTGGCTGCGGTGCGAGTGATGGGCGATGATGTCGTTCAAAGCCTTGCAACGGAACCCGCTGGTGATGATGACCGGCAGGCCGAGAGCCTCGCGAAGGGGCTCAAGGGTGTGCATGCACAGGTGCTTGAGGTTCGCCACCGCCTCGGGTGTAGGTCGGTTCTCGATGCCGTACTTCCGTGCCGTGGCGCTCTCGGTGAACTCCAGTGCCGTGAAGTGCGGTGTGTACATGACATTTTTCATACGCGTACTTTTTTATAAGTTCAACATTTGTTTGTTTAGCTCTTGAAATCCTTCGAGCGTCGCTACCCGGGATGCTTCTCCCGTTGGATTTCGATGGCAAAAGTAAAATGCGAAGTTTTCCTCGTCCAAACACAGGACACAACAAAGGACAACAATAGTGACAACCTTAGGGTTACGTCCATTTTATCATCTTTAAATACTACATTTGTAACATGTCCATGACATATAAGAAGCTGTCATCCGACAAACCGCAGGACCGTTCCGACGTGTTGTCCTTACTCAACTCCATCGATGGCATGTGCGATGCCTGCCAACATGTACTCAACACCTACACGCAGACCACCTTGATGCTTGCCATCACCACTGAGGCCAAGATGCTGCTTATGAAACTCCAGGTGATGAAAGACCGTTGGAACTACCATCTGCCTTTCAAGGAGGCTTGTGGCGTGGATTTCTATGATTGGAGTAAGCGGTTTGATGAAGTGAGCCGTTGGATGGTGGGCAACGACGAGTCGGGCAAACCTGTCGAAAGTGTTCCCGAATACTGTCCTTCCAAGCATTTCATGCTCGACTTGTACACCTTGTTGCCCGAAAACAAGCCTGTCAACGGCACAGTTGCGTATTACACCGAAACCAACGCGACCAGGCTGATTTCTGTTCAAGAGAGAAACCGTAAGCAGATTGCCAAGAATTGGAAGGATTACAGGCCCAAATTCTCAGCGTTGGTTGTCGATGCGCTTGAAAACGAGGCCATCGGTGAGATGCTTCGTCCATTGGCTAAGCAAAACAAGGCCATCTGCGGGAGCTGTAGCGAGGTGCTTCAGCAGCTTTCCAAAGTGTTGGGTGAGCTTCACGACATGCCGAAGGGAGAAATCGACAATGACCAGTTTACTCTTTTGGCCGATCGCGTGGTCAACGAGCCGGAGTATGGAGGGGTGAAGGCGCAGCATGTGGCATTTCGTGATTTCAACCACCTAAAGAACACGACACCCGAGGACGAATGGCCACGCCGCTGCGATGACGAAATCAATGCCACAGGTGAGCTCTTAGGCGAGATGAAGCATGGTAGTAGGTTGTTCCGCTTTCTGGGCAACAGCTACATTATCAAAGACCATTATGCAGGCTTTGGACGTTTCCTTAACTCCTTCCGTAAGGAAATCAGCGAAGAAGAGCTGACCAACATCATCGAACTGCTCTTCCGCATCCACTATCTCCGTGAGGATATTGAACACAGGGAGAGCGCTGACTTCGAGGAGGCTGAACCAGACGAACCGTCTGCAACGGCCAAAGATGCCTTATCGGTTTATCGGCGACGCAAAGCCATGTCACCCCACCGCCCCCCGTTTTCTTACATCTTCACCGATAAATTGGTAGGCAACATGGATGCCATTAACAAGTATTACGAAATCTTGCATCATTGTGGATTCTATATTGGCCGTGCTCTCCTCAGCAAGGAGAAAAAGGACAAAGAGATTAAGCGTTACGAAGGCTGGAAGTGGATGCATCTGCGCGAAGCCTTAGTTGATCTGGGGATCCTCCATAAGGACAACGCCAATAATCAGTTTGCCAAATACCTTGCCAAGGTCTTCCCTTATTTGACTGAAGCCGGCGTTTTGCGAGGCCTTAATGGGAGAAGTACTTACAAAAACGAGGCGAAGAACGAACGTATTGTCCGTGACATCGTGGATGAGTTCAGGCCCGTAAAGGATCTGCTTGAAAACAGAAATTGAATTTTCAAACCCTTTAGGCAAGGTGCAGGCAAGGTGTAGGCAAGGACTTAGCAAGGTGTAGGCATACTCAAACAGCTTGCTTGACTATGCTAACAGTATGCGAAGAGCGAAGGAAGAAGCCGACAACAGGGTGCTTAACCTTTTTTAAATTGGATATTATTAACGTCAAATTACATGAAGATTAAGGTTGAAAATAATACATATAATTACCGTTAACCTACCATGTATTTGTCCATAATTAACTATCAACTCTAAACTCCCCACCGACTCTAAACTCTAAACTCGTATGACTAAACTAGACGAAAACGAGCATCAGGCTCAGATGGCCGATATGAAGTCGTTCGACGAGCCGATGCCTTCGGTGGGGATATTCTGGTATGACCCTGAAGACCATAGTCTGTTTGGGGTGCGGAAGAAGGAGCTTACTCCACGAGAGGTGGAGGAGGCTGCCGAGAAGGGAAAGCCTTTCATCAACTATCCGCATCTGCATCGTCAAGTGTGGTCTAGGGAATACTTCCGTGCGCTGGCCAAGCACTCCGAGACGAAGTTCAAAGGGGATTACATGCAAATACCCCGTGGCCGTGTTGCTTGGACCATCGACAAGTTCATCGTGCTGGTAGGCCATTGGGCAGAGCCAATCCAAGAGGAGTTGACCGAACTGATAGAAAAGGCGTTTTCTCTGCCTTACTTCGAATTCGTTTACGACGAACATTGGGATTTAGGTCATGGCTGGTCGGGTGACATGCCTGGTAGTAGTCGGTAATCGATAGAACTTCGGAAAATGTCGCAGAAACAAGAGATTTCCTTCCCCAATGTGAAAGTGTTCTATAAGTTTTTGTCAGGGTGTAAAGAGAATAATTAAGGGAACATCCTATCCACTAACTCTAAACTCTTAACTATCAACACTAAACTATAATTCACCACGGAATGTGACTGACGGGGAGGAGTTATGAAAAGAGAGATGTCAGATGTGGGGGGTCACGGACAGAAGAGCGTCCGTCCTATGCACCTGGTCAGGTCAGGGTTAGACGTTCCCGAGGGTTGCGGAGAATAGAAATAATTAGTATTTTTGCAAATCAACAATCTACGATATGGATGACGGAAGCAAGATAAGGGAAATTGATGTGTGGATTGATGATTTTACCCCCTGCCTGAAGGATAACCTGACGGGCGAGGTGGTGAATACCGAGGTGATTCGTATCCGGCGCAAGAGCTTCCTCGGTAAATTTAACCGCAAAAGCGGCTGGTATGTCAACTGGGGAAAAATAGTGGAGGATTACGAGGTGTACGCCTTGGTGCTGGAAGGGACAGTTGATATTCAGGGGCTTGTGGCTCTCAAACGTAACGACGAGTTGAAGGCCATGTACATTGCTTGGATGTGCACCGCTCCGCAGAACAATCCTCAGATGTACGATACGCCAAAGTATGCCGGGGTTGGCGGCCATCTGTTCGCCATTGCCGGAAGCGAATCGGCCAAAGCAGGCTTTGGTGGCGCCGTCTATGGCTATGCCGCCAACCAGGAAGTACTGCAGCACTATATGGAGAAGATGAATGCCACCCATGTTGGCATACTTCATCCTTATCAGTTTTGTGTGTTTGAAAAAGAGATGCAAGAAATAATGAAAACTTACACTTATGCTTATTCTGGAGAAGAAATATAAGGATTATATGTCGCAGGAATACGAGCCTGTGGATGAGTCGTTGATGCCTTATCTTGTTGACATTCGGGCTATCAAGGCGTATGCCGATAGTAAGGGAGTGGCTATTACTGATCTTTCCGACGAGGAGAAGCAACAGTTTATGATACCCAATCCCAACTATCGCAAAAAGCGTCGTCACAGCATCGCCGCCATGTTATGAGGCTTTTTATTCCATCACTATGACCGCGTGACAGGTGCCTGTCCTCTGGACAATGAAGGCGAGGTGCGGAATTTAACATTTCGAGATACTAAAACATCATTTTTATTGTAATTATGCTGTGTTGCTAAGGGGTACATTGATAACCTATTGTGGGAAAGCTGAGGCTTGACAACCGACAATCCAATGGAAAGAAAGGGCTTACTTGGCAGTTCACCTCCAAACTAATTCTCAATTCTCAATTGTCAATTCTCAATTAACCATTATCTTTGCAATCCAACCCCACCTCAACTCCCGAGTTATAGCCCATATCTGTAACTCACACAAAGAGAGCCCATTGTCAACACGGATTGTGACTGACGGGGCGGAGCCGTAAATAACAGTTCCATTTGTATTATGATCTTCAACAATATCAACAACATTCCTGCTGTTAAGGATTTTGAAATTTTATATGGTGGTCAGTTATGTAAAGATTATCCTGAATTGGTCAATCTTGACATTAGGATATATACAGACCAACAGGGTGATGGACAGATAAAGTATTGGGATGATAGTAATGACTCTCCATATACGAGCAACCATTTGTTCAATGAGATAATGCGTAGCGAGGAGGCATACAATAAATGTAATTTCACAATAGAAGAAGAATTTGCCATCCTTGCACACGAATTGGGTCATATTGTTGCTGGAAAGCGTGGGGAAAAATCAGTTGATAATCTTCAAGAAGAAATGAATGCAGACAAAATGGCTGCCTCTTTAGGATTAGCATGTCATATGCAAGTAGCTATACAGAAAATGATAGATGCGAAGCTTAAACCGAGCAACAATGCTGAAATGCGGCAAAGAATTGATGCGTTATAGGCCCCAACGCTTGCTTTTTTAACTAACCACTCAGATAGAAATGGATAAATAGAAATGGATAAAAAGATTGGTTATAGATGGCAGTTTATAGGTTCTCTTATTGTGGTTTCGCTGATAGCCATTATAAGTTATGTCTGTCTTGCACATTCGTATCGTCAAAGACTGGATAGAATAGAGGAGATTCAGGTAGAAGATGGCAAGCAGTTAACCAACTTATTCAAAACAATACCTTATAATAACAGAGCCTTAGCCGTTGAAACAGATAAAATATCCAGGACGTTGGAAGACCACGAGCAGAGGATGGAATCTTTGATGGAATTGGAATTTGAAAAGTTGCAAAATGATTTTAATTTTATTTCTTTGTGGGCTGGTATTATCACTATAGTGTTCCTTATTTTTTCGATTTATTCTATTTTCAAGACAGACGAGATGTTGAAAAAGTCTGAAACCGTATATGAAAAAATCAAAAGAAATGCTGAAGTAATTGGAGACATGACAAAAAGCATCCAGAGCAAGTATCAAGAAGAATTGGGAACGTTAAAGAAAGGGGCTGATGATTATATGAATGAAATGGCTCAAAAAATGACTTTGCTAAATGAGAGGTTGGCAAATGCCGATACTCTTATTAGACAACACAGAGAGACCGCTCAAATTGACGAAGTAGTGCAGACTTCAACCGAAGAACAAGATGTTCAAGAGAAAAACGAGACGACATGAAGAATTATATTTTAGTTTTCAACAACCTTTTTGGAACTCGTCTTGAAGCCATCGAGATAGTGAAGAAAATACCAGCAATCCAAAGTTGGCGCAGCGATTTGCCCAATGCTATATATTTAAAATCTGAAAGTTCTGCTCAACAACTCTGTGATGCAATTAGAGAGCAAAGGGATAAAGGAAGATTTCTTGTTTGTGAAGTTGGACGAAATCGTCAAGGCTACCTTACCAAGGATAGTTGGAGTTTCCTTTCAAATACAGATAACACTTTATGAGAAATGACAAGAGAGCTTGTTTTGCGTTGGTGGCTGCAACTATCGTAAATAAGCATCGCTACAATGGCGTTTATGACTTGAATACAGGAACCTTTGCCAGCATTAGTGCGTCAGGTGTAAATGATCGTTACTTGTCTTTCTTTGATTATAATAGGGGCGGATATGTGTCAGGTAGTAAGATGGGGCTATATGATTATCCAACATCTTCTCATGTGTCTATAACCATAAGTGGCAGTGTCGTAAGTTGTTTTGATTTCGAATCGGGCAGTTATGTAAACTATACCGTAAATAGAGGTAGTGTTGTAGCATACGATTTTCAAACAGGAAAGAATTATAATTATAATGTTGTGTAATTCACCCGTCTTCTTTTCTACAATCATATATCAATAATGAATTACGAAAGCGTAAAAACGAGGCCGTGATATTTAGCTATGTATAAGAGAATAACAACAATAGTGGGAGCGGGTGCGATACTTGACTTTGATTTGCCAGATGGAGTAAAAAAGCCAACTACTCAGTATATTACAGACGAGGTGGTAGGACTTGAGTTGAAAAATGTTTTGACAGGGAAAAAGATTACAGAGATTAAAGATGCTTATAATGTGTTGAAGCAGGGATATCCTACAAATCCAAATTTTGAGATGCTGTTCCATGTTTTGGAGATGTGGTATGCTTATGGATGGGTGTGGACAAATTCTATAAATCCGCCTAAAAATCCTTGTATGTATCCAGTTTTTGCACCATTTGTGAAACCGAAACAAAAGTTTGACATTACTTCGCTAAGTATAGCAATATCCTATTTCTTGCTGAAAGTTATGGACATAGTTAATACATACAATGCTCCATATTTAGCTGACTCAAATTTCAATAGTTGGTATCGTGGTTTTTGGAAAAGTTATTGTGGATGTTGGGATGTATTTAACCTTAATTATGATACAACCATAGAGCATAGCCTCGATGTATGTGAAGACGGTTTTGAAGAAATACCCAATCAAGATGGCTTTATGCATTTTTCGCCACAAAAGTTTTGGGTTAATGAGAGAGGATGTTCTACAATGAGTCATT
The DNA here is from genome assembly GCA_017651645.1 of Bacteroidales bacterium. The sequence continues at coordinate 100,853 of JAGCCO010000042.1, read as the reverse complement.
TACATGGTTGTATAGAGTTTTTTGATGAGCGTTATGATAAGAAAGTATATGAGCAAGAGTTTTTGAAATATGACTTTCATGATATGTATAAGTATTCTTCATACGAGAAAGTTAGAAATCAATTCGAAAATTCTTCAAAAAGTCATAAATCAAACCAAGCGGGAGAGCAACTAATAGGAACCCCAATAATAACAGGTCTCAGAAAGAATGATAAATTGAATACTATTCCTTTCGATTTTTATCATGGTCATCTGTTTAATTGCATCTTAAAAAACAATAGTTTGCTGATTGTCGGATATTCATTTGGTGATATTTACATTAATCATGTAATTGAACGCATGGAATTGATACATGGTGATAACAAGCGAATTGTCTTGATAGACAAGTGGTCATTGTATGGTGAGGAAGAAATTGAGAAAATCACAGACGCAAAAATAAAAGAAGATTATATTCGTGATATGATGCGTCAGAAAACGTATGATGCTGATTTTGGCAATGAACGCGGTGATTTCCTTTGTCGAATTACAGGAAAATCTCAATATGATGCCGCGGTCAGTTGCTTTAAGAACTATGATATGACTGGCCCTATGATATCAACAAACGGGTGCCTTATGCTATTTATTGGCGGATTTAAGTCCGCCTCTTTACATAAAGACGAAATCTATGCTTTTTTGAATTCCTAGTATTGATCCCGGTCAATAATCTCGCTCAATCAAGCAATTTTATAATGGCATTGGGGTAGAATAGAATATTTATAGTTTTGTCATAACTACATCTCCCGAGGCGAAACTTATTAATATTATCACATTGAAACATGCGTTTTTTTACAGAAATGTTGATTAGGCAAACGATGCAACAGCATAATACAGACCCAAAGTTAACCGACAAATCCTTTGATGCTTACGAAAAGGAGCACAATCGTCTTGGTACCTTGAGAGACGATGCGGAAAGTATTTGGGAGGAGCGAACGTATCAGATAGCAGCCGGAGGGCTGTCGCTTACATTTGCAGTTTTCTCTTTTTTGATAGGCCGAGACAATGGAATTACTTTCAGTTGGCAGATGTCGGTTATTTGGGCCGTGTTTGCTACATGCCTTGTTATGAATTATCTGAGCCAGCGCATATCAGTAAGGCATTTTGAAAAACTGCAAGAGGAATTATTTGAAGATAGAGATAAAAACGTGCCGTACAATGAAGAAATAATGATAGAACGCAATCGGAAATCAGACAGGCTTATTAATTTCCTGAATTTCATTACCGAAATATTGTTAATGGCAAATATCGTTTTTACCATTGTTTACATTTGTGTGCTTTTTAATAAGTGATAAAAATATAAAACAAGCAGTTATGGCTAATAATCAAAACAGTACATCTGGAAATAACGCTCCATCACAGCCAACACCAATTCAGCAACCTCAACCCGAGAGAATTAACGAAGGCAAGACCTCAGGAAGACCAACGCCCGTGAAGAAATAATGCGCTTATTTTGCTGTTTGTTGCGATATTTTGGTTGACAACGGATTGGCATCTAAATTATAAAAACACACAGCCCTTTCCAGTCTTTACTCTCAGCCGAAGCCGCTCGAGGCAGGAGGGGCTTCCGTCCAGCATCGAAAGCTCTTAAATATGAAATACAAAGGTTATAGGCATGTCCGCTGGTCTCTCAAAATGTGATTTAATCCTCAACAGACATTCAACAATACACTCTCAACTATAAACTCTACACTTTCAACTGACTCTAAACACTAAACTCTCAACTCTAAACCCAAAAACACTATCTTTGCAGTTAACTACACCCCCCAGCTTCACCCCAGCACAGTGAAGTCTTTTCACAAGCTGATTTTATAAATGAATGCCCTGTCACCAAGGAATGTGATAGGGCAAAATTGTTGAAAAAAGCACCATTTCATTAACCTACGAATATGCAACAGCCGCCAAGGACATCAGAAGAGATTCAAGCACTTCCCAATATCGTTGAACTTGTTGGTGGGCTCATCGGGTTGGAGGAACGGATCTTCCAACAGGAAGGTGCATGGGAGGATACAATACATTATTTCACTGGCTGGATGGACGATCCTTCCGTTGATTTCGTTAATGATGCCGACGACGATGCCTTTGTCTTCAAACGCTTAACCAGCAAACGATACTCCCTTAAACCTAATCTCAGGTCGCACCGTTTCATCTTTCGAGGCCAAAACAAGCCGTATGATAAAATACAGTCTTCATTTGCGAGGAAGACTTTGGATGAGAGACTTATCAGCAACCTCAAGTATGCTGATTTCAAGTTCCTCTTGCAATCCCATCCTCTCTTTATGCTTTTTGACCGGGGAATCTATCTGCCCCCAAGGAAAAAGCCCATATTCATAGAGATGAATTATTGGGGCTTGTCGCAACACTATGGATTCAATACGGGCCTGTTGGACTTCACCACAGACATTTCGGTTGCGGCATTCTTCGCAACAACAAAATATCTTGGGGACGATGTTTATGAGCCTATTACTGACACTACGGCTTATCCTTTCGGTGTAATCTATGTTCATAAGCTTCATCCAGATTTATCTTTCAAAACCAGTTTCCGTTCCATAGGGTTGCAAGTCTTCCCGAGAACGGCAAAACAAAAGGGTTTGTTCTTTCAAGAGTCATCTCCTTTCCGATGCGAAGATGTGGTGGAGGCCTTCTATTTCCGGCATGACCCCGATTTGTCTTTGCAGATTTATCACGATATGGAACAAGGTACCAAACTGTTTCCTAAAGACATGTTGACCCCTTACGCCCAAGACATTCTGAAAAGCAAGGCCATTTCAGGACAGGCTTTTGCCTATAACCTTTATGTTAATCCCCGAGACGACATGCAAACCAATCTTGACCGTGTAAGAAGGAATGGCTATGATATAGATTTCCATAAGGCATGGATGTTTACGGAAGAGATGCTGGATCCCTACTACAAAGAGATCAAACATGGTCTGTGGGAATCGTTTTGCGACCAAGTTTACTTTGCTGGTGATGAGGGAGAACAGATCAAAGCATCCTTGCTTGATGTCATCAATCGCCCTGAGTACGCGCAATATTTCGATCGAAGGGAATTTGACCGGTTACAATATCATGCCATTGATGACTGGAAAAGTGCGCATCGTCCTGTTTAGAACAAAGCATCCGGTAAATTGTTTTGATTTAATTACCACGGAAAGCGAATTTGGCAAAACCACCAAATTCGCTTTTTTTGTTTCATAACAACATTAACCCCTCCCCATCGGCGAGCCCGATTAGGGCAAGCCGCATGTTAATTCGAGTCGCAAATATTAATGAAAGATTTACGTAAGATTTACTTCTAAACAACACGCGAGCCAGCGAGCTTTAATTTATAATAGATTTGTGTAAGATTTGTTTCCCAAAAAACCACGCGAGCCAGCGAGCCCCAATTCATCCCAGCTCCACATAAGATTTATTTTTTCAAAAACAAAAATCATTTGTTTCTCTCACCCCCAAAGTCCCCTAATTTTCCCGAAATTTCCAAAAAAAACCACCGAATTTCATTTTTGATTGTTTTTTCTCTATCTTTGCAATCAACTATAGGGTTTTTGGATTTGTTTTCCTTGCCATACAATTCCAATAACTCGCTTGTAATCAAGCCCTTGTCAACACGGAATGTGACTGACGGGGCGGAGCTGTGATTAGTTGAGAGTTTAGAGTTTAGAGTTTAGAGTAGTTGAGAGTTGAGAGTGTAGTGTTTAGAGTAGTTGAAAGTTGAGAGTTTAGAGTTTAGAGTGTAGAGACGGTTGAGAAGTTGAGAGTGGAAAGTAGGAGAGTCCGCTGCAAAGTCTCAAAGCTAAATACGAGCGGATCGCCTGCGATGGATTGAAGTCGGGAAAACAGTAATTGTTATGGGAAAGTTTTTAAGGAAAGGCAATGATGGGTTCCGTGCCGCAAGGAATGGTGAATATGTGGATAAGAGTCATTTGATTGAATTGGTCAATGCCACTCTTAATTCAGAACGCCAGTTCACCTGCGTAAGTCGTGCCCGCCGCTTCGGTAAGTCAATCGGAGCCAGGATGCTGTATTCCTACTACGACATTTGGAGTGCGGACAAGGAGCTTTTTTCTGGCTTGCAGATTGCCTCATCGTCAACTTTCTCTACCCATTTCCGACGCTATCCAGTGTTGTTTCTGGATATGACAGATTTCGTATCGCAGTATTATCAGTCCGACGATATTGTAGCCAATATACAATCTGATGTTATCCAAGAGCTTAAAGAGGTCTTTCCTGACGCTCCATATTTCGAAGGATGTGGGTTAGCGGATTTTTTGTATGCAATAGCTTCTCAACCCCAGCAGGAAAAGTTTATCATGATTGTTGACGAGTGGGATGCCATATTGAGAGAATATCCCGAAGGGAGCGTGGTGTCGGAACAATATATTAATCTGCTGCGGGGATTGTTTAAGTCGGACAAGGCCATGTCAACCTTCGCAGGCGTTTATATGACGGGTATTCTGCCCATTAAAAAATACAAAACCCAGTCGGCATTGAATAATTTCCATGAGTATTCAATGGTTCAGCCAGGTCCAATGGCCGAGTGTTTCGGATTCACTTCCGATGAGGTTCGCAGCCTGTGCCAACAGCATGACGTGGATTATAAGGCACTTGAAGAGTGGTACGATGGCTACCAGATAGGCAATAGCACGGGAATGTTCAACCCGAAGTCTGTCATGACTGCATTATATAACAAGTATTGCGACAGCTATTGGGCAAATACGGGTACGTACGAAACCGTGGCAACTTATATCCGCATGAATTTCGACGGTCTGAAAGACGACATCATTCGTCTATTGGCCGGAGAGTCGTGTTCGGTGGAGACCTCCAGTTTCCAGAATGACTTGAAAGTGGTTCGCAGCAAGGATGATGTGCTGACCGTGTTGATACATCTGGGTTATCTCTCATACGATAGAGACAGTGCCACTTGTCGGATTCCAAACAGAGAGATAGCTATTGAGTTTAAGAATGCCGTAGTGTTGGAAACTGGATGGGTGGTGATTGCAAATGCCATCAGCCAGTCGGAACGTTTGTTGAACGATACGATTGCCGGGAATACGGCTGCTGTTGCCGCTGCCATAGATGCCATTCATGCTGATAATACGAGTATCCTGCAATATAACGACGAGAATTCCCTTGCCTGTGTGCTGACGATAGCCTATTATGCGGCGAAAAAGAACTATATGATGATTCGTGAATTGCCGGCGGGGAAGGGGTTTGCAGATATTGTGCTTTTGCCTCGTCCACATTGTGCACTGCCTGCTGTTGTGCTGGAATTGAAATATGATCAATCAGCTGATACCGCCATTGCACAGATTCATCAAAAACGTTATGCGGTTTCGCTGCAAGACTATGTCGGTGAGGTTGTGCTTGTTGGGATTGATTATGACAAAAAAACGAAACAGCACAAATGTAAGATTGAAAGCATAAACAAAAAGGTAGCGAGGTGAAAGGGAGTGATTGGTTACAAACTGATTCAAAAAAACAGATAGTTTAGTGACTTGATATGGGATGAAAAAAAAGAATAGAGAACTATGGAGACGGGAACGTCAGCGTCGATACAATGCCAAATTGCGAAAATATCATCGACACAAAGAGACAAAGATGCAAACGCCTCGGAAAATGCTGGCCATTACTCCTCCTCCTCGAATGGAAGTCCCTTTGCCTGGCTTGGTGAATGCCCCTAAAAAACTCTCTATTCTTAGCGATGTTAATGGATGCGTTAGGTTCTTTACAAATATACGCCAACAAGCAAATGTCGTAAGCCTGCATCCAGGAATAAGAAGCGTAACCCTCAATATAGCTGGAATATCCGAAATTGACCTGCCAACCACTATGGTGCTGAATGCTTTAGGACGTGAACTTGGCGGTCAAAGAATCAATCTTAGCGGTAATTTTCCTGACGATGAGCAATGTCGCGACTTCTTTGAAAAGACGGGGTTCTTAAACGACAAAGTGAATGGTCAAGGCGTTAAGTTCAATAAAAGTGAGAAAACCGACTACTTCACCTTCAATAAGGGACAAGGCAAGCTCCGTATCGAAGATACAATCAGAATTTGTAAAATAGTGCGCCACGCATGCGAGCATGTGGGTCATGACGAGTTTTACGATGATGTGGTTTCAATTATCAAGGAGATAGCGGGCAATTCAATTGAATGGAGTAAATCTTTTAGAGACCAGTGGACACTGGGCGTGATGTTCGAAGACAATCGAGTCACCTTCTCGATACTTGACCTTGGAAGGGGAATTCTTGATACCATCTACCGAAAGTTCATCACCAAACTAAAAGGGCTGTTCAATAACGACATTGATTTTTTGAGCGATGTGTTCGACAAGCAATACTCCAGCTCTTCGCGCGAGGAGAACCGATACAAAGGCCTTCCAAGCATTAAGAAAGCCTATATAGAAGGTAAGATTCAAAACCTTTGTGTTATGACCAACAGCGTGCTGATGACTTTTGATCGTCCTGCCGACAGCATTCAGTTTTCAACATCACGCAAAGCCTTTAATGGCACATTGTATTTTTGGGAAATAAATAAGTGAACAATAAAATGAAGCTAACGATAGCAACAGATTTTTCAAATGTAACCGGTTTGCGCCATTGTGCAAAAAGCGAAAAGTCGGGCGAGGAATTCTACCATACCCAGCTCAACCCTCGTTTTTACGAGGCGCTTCAAGCCAAGGAAGACCTTGATCTAGAACTTGACGGCACACTAGATTCCTATGCGCCGTCGTTTCTCGACGAAGCACTTGGAAATCTGGTTTACGACTTTACGCTTGCCGTTGTGAAGCAGCGTCTTCATTTACATTCATCTCGCAATCCTTCTTGGATAAAGATGATTGAAGAGGAAACCTATCCGCAATGGGAAAGCCGCCGCAAGGCAAACGAACCACGAACTGTAACCGCCCATCACGACGATTGGTATCGTCGCAATTCCGATGGAGAGTTGGAAAAAGGTCAATGGGCTGGACAAAATTAAAGGATTATGAGCTGCTTTCTGTGTATAATGTCCTTTGCGCAAGATTGGCTGAGTGTAATCAACACAGGCATTTCATTGCTTGGTTGGGGCATTACGCTTTATATTGCAATCTCTATTAGTCGTAAGCTTGATAGTGAGCGTACGTTAAAATACCATTTTATAGATGAAGTAAAATCTGTTAGGGAACACGAGGAGGCCATATTCCAATATATCATAGCCAACAGCATAAAGCCCCAGCAGCTGAAGAGTATGATGGGCAATTTGAATACCAATGTTGGTGATTTAATGAATTTGCTTAAGAGCCAATACGGAATAGATGATAGCTTTCTGAACGCATTCCAGTGGAAATACAGCCAACTGATTACCGACGATGAAGATTTCACCAGCAATTATAAAGATGACCTGGGGTTTAATTTCAAGCCCAAATTGTTAAAAGACTTTTCCAATTATCGGGCTGATAAGCTGAAACTCTTTAATGATTTAATTGTTGAAATCAATAATGCTAAAAGCAAAAAGTAATTACAATTATACTAGCCGACCGCATCCCCACATCTGTCACCTATTCCGATAATCGTCTCCACACCCTCGTCGAGTAATATATCACCGTGCAGAAGCTCAGATTAGTATAATCGAGAAAGAGATTAAGTGTTATGGCTAAAAAAAAGAAGATAGAAGAACCCGCCTATGTAAAAGCTCCATTGAAGATAACTAGGGATGAGTTTACGAATCTTTTGACCAAGCAGATTGAAAAAGGTTCCGAATTGTTGAAAATAGAAGTTCAGCAATTATCATCCCGGGGGACCTATATGGGTATGTCAATGTATGATTTTGGTGGTTCGAGGCAAGATGATAAGGTTAATTATGAAGAATCTTCAAAACTGGCTTTTTTGGCCGCTTACAAAATATGGGATGATTTCAACAAGGAAATATACCAGTCATCATTCGAAATTCCAAACAACTCCTACTGCCACGAATATGAGACTCAGAGTTGGGACCATTTCTATACGCACGATATAGTGGCCGATTATAAGAAACAAATACAGCGACAGATAACCCAAATGCAATCTGACATCAACAAGGTTGCTTTGATAGAATGTTCTGCCACCGTACCAAAACAATCGAATAGAGAGACCGTAGAAGAAAAGCCTCAATCGAAAGATATCTTCATTGTTCACGGACATAACGAAGAAATGAAGCAAACCGTAGCACGGGTGGTTACTAGGCTTGGCTTGAATCCTATTATCCTGCATGAACAAGCCAACGAGGGAAGAACCATTATTGACAAGTTTGAATTCAATGCTGAAAACATACAATTTGCGATAATACTCCTCTCTGGAGACGATTTGGCAGCCTCTATAAAAGATTTAGAAGGCGTGAAAGATGAAGATGTGGGAAAGAGATTGGAGAAGAGAGCTCGTCAAAATGTCGTATTTGAGATGGGTTACTTTGCTGGTAAACTTGGGCGATCAAAGTTGTTTTACTTGTTGCAGGACGGGGTAATAAAGCCTGGCGACCTTGATGGTCTCGTATATACCCCATACGATGCTGTTGGCGCATGGAAGTTTGGGTTGGTAAAAGAACTTAAGGCATGTGGTTATGATGTAGATGCAAACAGGGTTTTATAAATAGATAAAGCCCCCCAAGACCCGCTCAAAGAACCGAAATCTCATCCATATCGCCTCGAAAGTCCTGCAAAATAATCACCAGGCACCTCGATTGCCTCTCAAACATGCTTCAACTCCCAGCAAGCTTCACCCAAAAAGAATAATAGACAGAAGCTCTTCAAACTCTTACAACTCTAAACTTCCTAACTGACTCTAAACTCTAAACACTCAACTCTAAACTAAAAAAGCGGATTTGGCAAAACCACCAAGTCCGCTTTTTCGTTGCGTGCGTTTGATTTTTTTCAAAAAAACCCTCCGAATTTCATTTTTGAATGTTTTTTCCCTATCTTTGCAACCAACTATAGGGTTTTCGGAGTTGTTTTCCTTTTAGGACAATTCCAATAACTCGTTTGCAATCAAGCCCTTGTCAACACGGAATGTGACTGACGGGGCGGAGCCGTCCTTGTATCAGTTGAGAGTTTAGAGTGTAGAGTTTAGAGTCAGTTTTAAAGTTTAGAGTGGAAAATATGGCAGTCCGTCGCAAAACCTCATCAATTGAACTCTATACTTTAAACTTACCACTTTACACTAACCAATGACTCTAAACACTAAACTTTCAACTCTAAACTATCAATTATCAATTATCAATTATCAACTATAATGAGTCTCCTCACCAAATTTCAAAACAAATATTTCAGTTCCAAAGCCTTCTTTGGATTGGACTTATGCCTTTCTGTTGGGGCATCGGTTATTGTTTTGCTTGTGTTGAGTTTCTTTGCCAGCTCTAGCTATTATTCGGGTAGCTTTGCTTGGTGGTGGATTGGCGGCTCAGTTGTGGCCAGTATCATTGCCATGCTTGTCTTCAAAGAATACAAGCTGGTGGTACGCTATTCCTCCTTCCACGACCTGTTGCGTTATGCCTTAACGTTCCTGACAAAAGTAGTGTTGTTAGGCATCATCGTTGCGATAACTTGTCTGTTCAACTCCAGCGTTTTCGTTGCGCTTTGCTGCGATTTCCTTCTTTCCTTGTTCTTGGTTTTGTTGGTTCGTGTGTTGATGGTAGGAGTCTATAATCGCTACAAGAGCAACCTGAACGACATTAAAAACCGGCAACGCGTGCTTGTCTTTGGCACTTCCGACAAGTCGGTGGCGGCCATCACCCGATTGCAAAACTCACCCCATTACCGGGTTGTCGGGTTCCTCTCCCCTGAAAGCACCACGAAAAAGCTCAAGCTGTCGGATTATCCCATTTTCAACTACGAAAACAATAAAGAACTGCAAAACATTTTCGATCGTCTATCCATCTCGGCACTCCTTTTCGCCAATGAGAAGGATGCTCAGCATGAAAATACACTCATTGACTATTGCAACCATAACAATATCAAACTTCTCATCGCTCCGACCATCAACGAAGTGGAAGAGGGACGTTTATCGAAAAGCCGAGTAAGGGCCATCAATATAGAAGACCTGCTTGGACGACCCGAAATAGAATTGTCAATGGACGCTATCATCGACAATTTCAATGGCAAGATTGTATTGGTCACAGGAGCGGCGGGCAGCATCGGCAGCGAGCTTTGTCGACAGCTTGCCACATTTGGGGTGAAACGGCTGATTCTATTTGACAATGCAGAGACGCCCATGCACAACATTCGTCTTGAGCTTGAAGGCCGATTCCCCGAGCTGGATTTTGTCCCCGTGATTGGCGATGTGAGACAACAAGCCCGTCTGGATTTCGCTTTCAGACACTATCATCCCCAAGTCGTGTTCCATGCGGCTGCCTACAAGCATGTGCCTTTGATGGAGGAAAATCCTTGCGAAGCTGTGTTGGTGAACGTGTATGGCTCACGCAATGTGGCCGACAAGTGCATCGAGTATGATGTGGAGAAGATGGTGATGATCAGTACCGACAAGGCGGTGAACCCAACCAATATCATGGGATGCTCGAAGCGACTGGCCGAAATCTATGTACAGTCACTTGGTCTGGCTATAGAGCAAGGCAAGCACCCAGGGAAGACGAGATTCGTCACCACCCGTTTTGGCAATGTCTTGGGTAGCAATGGCAGTGTTATCCCACGTTTCAGGGAACAGATTGAGAATGGTGGACCCATCACGGTGACCCATCCCGACATCACAAGGTTCTTCATGACCATCCCCGAAGCTTGCCGTCTGGTGATGGAGGCCGCCACGATGAGCACGGGAACACAGATCTTCGTGTTCGACATGGGCGAAAGCGTGAAGATAGATACCTTGGCGCGTCGTATGATTCAGCTTGCCGGATATGAGGTGGGCAAAGACATTGAAATCAAATACACAGGTCTTCGTCCTGGTGAGAAGCTCTATGAGGAGGTCCTGTCGAATACCGAAAACACGCTTCCCACCCCGCACGAGCGTATCCGTATTGCCAAAGTGAGGGAATATGAATACAATGAGGTGGCTTCCATCATCGACGAATTGGAAGACCTTTCCCGCAAGGTGGAAATCCCCGACATGGTGAAATTGATGAAGAGAACCGTGCCAGAGTTCATTAGCAAGAATAGTAGGTTTGAGATTTACGATAAACAGATATAAAATGTACACACATCTTCAATTTCCAAAAAACTCATTATTCCTCGTAACAGGTGGTGCTGGCTTCATAGGTTCCAACCTCTGCGAGGCGATTCTTAAATTAGGCCACAAAGTTCGTTGCTTGGATGATCTTTCAACGGGCAAGCAAGCCAATGTGGATTTGTTTGTCAACAATCCTAACTATGAATTCATCAAAGGCGACATTAAGAACCTTGACACTTGCATGAAAGCTTGCGAAGGTGTGGATTACGTCCTCAACCAAGCCGCCTGGGGCAGCGTACCACGTTCCATAGAGATGCCTTTGTTCTATTGTGCGAACAATATCCAAGGCACCCTGAATATGATGGAGGCTGCAAGACAAAAGGGAGTAAAGACTTTCGTCTATGCTTCCAGTTCCTCCGTTTATGGCGATGAAGCCCATCTGCCCAAACAAGAGGGTGTGGAGGGCAATTTGCTCAGTCCTTACGCCGTAAGCAAGCGTGCTGATGAGGAATGGGCCAAACAATACACCAGACACTATGGTTTGAAGACCATAGGATTGCGCTATTTTAATGTGTTTGGAAGACGACAAGATCCGAATGGCGCATACGCAGCCGTGATTCCCAAGTTCATCAAGATGCTGATTAATGACGAGCAGCCTACTATCAACGGCGACGGTAAACAAAGCCGCGACTTTACCTATATCGAAAATGTGATTGAAGCCAATTTAAAGGCTTGTCTCGCTCCAGATGAAGCCAGCGGCGAGGCCTTCAATGTGGCCTTCGGAGGCAGAGAGTATCTCATCGACATCTATTATGACCTGACAAAAGCTTTGGGCAAAAATATAGAGCCAAACTTCGGCCCCGAGCGACCTGGCGACATCAAACACTCTAACGCTGACATCAGCAAAGCAAAACGTCTGCTGGGCTATGATCCTGAGTATGACTTTGCCCGTGGGTTGAATGAGGCAATTGAATGGTATAAAGCTAATTTATAATTGATAGTTGAAAAATAACAATTAAAAACAGTAAATACAATGAAAGACACTAAAATCTGTGTAATCGGTCTCGGTTACGTCGGCCTGCCCCTGGCACGCCTTTTCTCAACCAAATATCCCACCGTGGGTTTCGACATGAACCAAAAGCGTTGCGATGCCCTCATGGCTGGCCACGATGCCACCCTTGAGGTGAGCGATGAACTGCTGCAAGACGCCATCAATAATCATGGCTTCGTCTGTACCAGCGACATCGAAAAGATTCGCGATTGTAACTTCTATGTGGTGGCTGTTCCTACCCCTGTGGATAGCGACAACAACCCCGACCTGACTCCTCTCGTGGGTGCAAGCACCACTGTTGGCAAAGTCATCGGCAAGGGTGATGTGGTGGTCTATGAATCCACTGTTTATCCCGGCGTGACCGAGGACGAGTGCATCCCTGTGGTGGAAAAGGTTTCTGGCCTGAAGATGAACGTAGATTTCTATGGAGGCTATAGCCCTGAGCGTATCAACCCAGGCGACAAGCAACACACCGTGGAACATATCAAGAAAGTGACCTCTGGCTCAACGCCCGAAATTGGCAAATATGTTAATGAGGTTTATGCCAGCGTCATCACCGCCGGCACGCATCTTGCCCCAACCATGAAAGTAGCCGAGGCTGCTAAGGTGATTGAAAACTCGCAGCGTGACATCAATATCGCTTTTGTGAACGAACTGAGCAAAATCTTCAACAAGATGGGCATTGATACCCTCGATGTGTTGGAAGCTGCTGGCACCAAGTGGAACTTCCTGCCCTTCCGTCCGGGTCTGGTGGGTGGCCACTGTATCGGTGTTGACCCCTATTATCTGGCCCAATGCGCCAAACGTTATGGCTACAATCCTGAAATCATCCTCGCCGGTCGTCGTATGAATGATGGCATGGGTGAATATGTAGCTACCGAGACCATTAAGTTGATGCTAAAGAAGGGTATCCAAGTGTTGCACAGCGACATCCTCATCCTCGGCTTCACCTTCAAGGAGAACTGCCCCGACGTGCGCAATACTAAGGTCATCGACATCTACAAAGCCCTGAAGGAGTACAACCTCAACATCACAGTCTATGACCCATGGGCCAATCCTGCCATCGTGGAGCATGAATATGGAATAAAGGTTATCAATGACCTCTCAACGCTAACCGCTAACCGCTATGACGCTTGCATTGCTGCCGTGGCGCATAAGAAGTTTGAGGGATTGGATATCCTCGGACTGCTCAAGGACAACCATGTAGTGTTTGATGTGAAGTGTACACTGGATAGGAAGATTGTAGATGGGAGATTGTAAACCTTTATTGAATATTAGATTCTTTGTTACAAATTAACCAAACCCAGGTCGGAATTGTCTGTGTTTTGTTTGTTCAATTCCGACCTTGGGAAAAGTATGATATCGGTTATCTAGGTCATTATTAAAAATATTGAACAACTTACATTCACGTGGTAAAAAAAATCCTATTATACATTCGTTCAGGATTTCTGAATCTCAAGTATTTTCATTCTATTTCGAAAAGAGTGGTTTTTGGTCGAAATGTAAACATTGAAGGAAATGTTTGTTTTGCGGAAAGAATCATTCTTGATGACAATGTTGAAGTTCGGAATAGAACAAAGGAACAATCGTATATCGCAAGCGATGTGTCGATTAACAGAAATACTGTTATTAGAGGTAAATTCAGTATTGGAGAACACGTTTCAATTGCTCCAAATTGTATGATTATTGGGGCAAACCATAGGTTTTCAGTTGTTACGAAGCTAATAAAAGAACAAGGTGTCGAAACAAAAGGGATTATAATTGAGTCTGATGTTTGGATTGGTGCTAATTGTTGTGTGTTGGATGGCGTAACGATTGGAAAAGGCTCCGTGATAGGTGCAGGTTCAATTGTTACAAAATCAATTCCCTCTATGAGTATTGCCGTTGGGAATCCATGTAGAGTTATAAAACAAAGAACATAATGGGCCTTAAAAACCAAGCGGTAAAAGGAGTTGCCTGGACATCTGTAGGGACAATTGGGTCTGGGCTCTTGAATTTGTTGGTTACCATTGTATTGGCAAGATTACTAACGCCACATGATTTTGGCATTATTGAATTATTGGTTGTTTTTTCCAGTTTGTCTGATATAATTGTGGATAGTGGCTTTTCGCAGGCAGTTATTAAGGACAACGATGCAACAGACACGGATTTATCTTCGGTGTTTTGGCTCAACTTGTCAATTGCAATTGTTTTGTATCTGATACTGTTTTTTGTTTCTCCTTATATTGCTCGTTTTTATAACGCACCTATAATGGAAAACCTTTCTAAAGTGGTGTTTTTGACAATTGTTTTTAATTCTTTATCTGTTATCCAAAACGCTAATCTTAGTAGAAATTTAGCATTTCGTCCTTTCGCCTTAGCATCAATAATAAGTATTGTCATTTCTGGAAGCATTGCTGTCTTTCTAGCATTGCATGGTTATGGTGTGTGGGCTTTGGCATTCAATTTGGTTGGTTTCAGCTTTTTTAGAATGTCTATTTTATGGTTGTTAAGTGGTTGGCATCCTAAATTCAAGTTTAGTTATACTTCTATAAAAAGATACTTCTCTTTTGGAGTGAACCTTTTAGTTCAAGGGCTATTGGACAAGTTGGTGACCAATTTGGAGTCACTAATAATTGGAAAAGTTTATACAAAACAACAACTTGGTTATTTTTCGCAAGGTCGTAAATTAGATTCCTATGTCACTCAGGCCACAAACAATGTTGTTTTAAAAGTGTCGTATCCTGTTTTGTCAAAAATCAAAAACAATGAGACTAGTTTAAAAGAAGGTTATAGAACAATCGTAGGTGTGACAATGTGTTGTATATCACCAATAATGGCCATCATGTTTTTTGGGGCAGACTATATTATGAATGGCATTTTTGGCTCTCAATGGTTGCCCTCTACACCCTATCTTAGACTATGGTCGATTTGTGGTTGGTGTCTTATCGTTTATTCCATCTTTATCAACATATTCTTAGTGAAGGGCAAAAGTAAACAATTATTGCGTTGCTCTATTGTAAAACAGATTATGAGGATAATAGTTATAATCTGTTTGGTGAGAATTAGTATTATGCACATGATGGTGGGTATTGTAGCCGTTACATTTCTTGCTGGCATGATATATATATATTTTGGAGGAAAACTCATCGAATATACCATATGGGAGTTTCTTAAGGACATATCAATTACTTTTGTTTCAGTATTGATTGCTGGAGCATCAGCATTTTTTGTCACCCCAATGATAGTTGTTTCAAATGGTATTTATGCTTTGATTGTATTGACCGCAATTTTAGGAGTGGTTTATCTTTTACTATTGTTATTGTTCAAAAGCCCTTATTTACAAACTATATTTTCAATAATAAAAAAATGAAACGGTTAAAAAGCTTATTTGGAATTTTTCTTTTAAGAAATGTTTATAGCGTGCATCTTTTCCATGTTCTTTCAAAAGGAAGATTGCGTCCTGCCATATTAAGGTTTTGTGGAGCAAAAGTTGGAAATAATGTTCAGTTGGGACCTTTTGTTTATTGGGATCCCCATCTTGATAAGTTGGAAATTGGAGACAATGTAATTGTAAGTCCCCAAGCCTGTTTTATTTTTCACGATAGGGATTTGTCCGAATTTGGCTATGGATACTTATATTTGGATATTCCACACAAGTTACACAAGATTACTCTTTGTAATAATTGTAGAGTAGGGACACGTGCTTTAATTCTTCCAGGAGTAACGATTGGAGAAGGGGCGTGTGTAGGAGCGGGTGCGTTGGTAACAAAAGATGTCCCAGCTTGGTCTGTCGTAGCTGGTGTTCCAGCCAAAGTCATTAAAACATTTAAAAAAAAGGAAGAGGATGAGTTATAAGAAGACAATTGCCTCCCTCATTGGCAAAACACCGCTTTGGAGATTAGGAGAGCCTTTCAGGAAAATGCCTCGTATATTGTTTTATCACGGTGTGATAGATGGTGATTACTACGATGCTAGAATTCAAGCAAATCAAATCCGATTCAAGAATTTCAAGGAGGAAATAGATTTTTTGAAGAGAAATTTTGTTTTTATTTCAATTGATGAATTTTATAATAGATTCACCCAAAAAGATAAATTTTCCGGTAAGGAAATCGTTTTAACTTTTGATGATGGGTATAAAAACAATCTTACTGTTGCCGCCCCTTATCTTCAGACTTTAGGGATTCCTTTTACTGTTTTCGTTTCCACTGGTTGTGTTGAAAAATTTGTACCAACCTATTATATCAGATCTGCTTTGTTGTCGAACAAACTTCAAAAGCTTGATATTCCTACTCTAAAAAAGCAATTTCATTTGACGAAAATAAACCAAAAGGCTGTAATGGAAGAGCTGATTACTTGCATTAAAACTTCAAATGACGCATTGGTACAAGGTGTTATAGGCGAAATTGAAGAACAGTTGGGCATAGTTAACAGGGATGAAATTAACAGCCATTTTGAATCTGAGCGAATATTATCTTGGCCAGAAGTGGGTGAACTAACCAAGTATGATGCTACCATAGGTTCACATTCGGTTAGTCATAGCATTTTGCATGACAATCAATCAATAGAAACAATAGATTTCCAATTAAAGGAGAGCAAAAAACACATTATTAACCATGTCGGTAATTGTAAATACTTTGCATTTCCCAATGGTGACCGTTTTTCTGTTTGCTCAAACTCTTTAGAAATATCAAAAAAATATTATGACATGAGTTTTGCAGTTAACGGAAAATCTGTTAGTTATCAAAATCCAATTTCTTTTGTGTCAAGGATTGATGTGGCATTTGAATTGAGTTTACTAAAAACCCAACTTTCACTTTTATCTTAATATGGTTGAAAACCAAATCATAAGAAAAAGCATTGGCTTTTATTTGTTGTTACTGCTTTTTTCTGTAACCTTTACTTTGGTATTCCAAGGATTTCAGGACTTTTTGTTGTCTTTGTTTCTTCCAATACTTGACATTTTAGCATTAAATCAATTCTTTCGTAAGGGGAAAAACTTATCTGAACGTAGTTTTATACATTCTATATTTTTCTGGTCTTTATTTATTAGAGTTTTGGCTGTGTTTGTTATGGGAAAGATTCTTGTCGTATATAATGGAATGCCATTTATATCGGACAAGGATGATTATAATTATCAAATGGCTGCCATTGAAATACTAGAACGATGGAAGATTTCAGGATTTGGATTTTATGATGATATCAGGTTTTCTTCAGATACATATTCTGGATTCCCAAATTTCAGTGCAGCTTTAATGTATTTGTTTGGTACATCCTTTTGGGTGCCGCGTATTGGGAATGCCGTACTTTCTTCATTTACGGTTGTTTTAGGTTATAAAATTTGCAGAAAATATGCAGATACAGATTCCGCCAGATTTTTGGGTGTTTTTCTGTGTTTATTGCCTTTTACAATTATCTTTTGTTCTTTGCAATTAAAAGACACATTGCTATTATTTTTTATGACCTTGGCTTTGTATTCTTCTTCTAATATTCTTGAAAACAAAAGAATAATAAAATCTATATTTTTACTCACTATTTCTTTTATTGGGATTTCTTTTTGTCGTCCTGCTACCATTGTTCCGATTTTGGGAGGACTAATTTGTATGGGTATTGATAATATATTGTTTAGGCATTCTCGGCATTTTTTGCTTAAACTTCTTGTCTTTATTGTAGTATTTGTTTTATTAATGCAATCCTATCAATTTCTTAATTCACTAGGATTTGAGTCTATGGACGACTATTTTACAAGTCGTTATGAAAAAATGAGCAATACCTCCATTCAAAACAGTAAATCAAATATCAAAAATCTTTCAATTGCAGCATATTTAGGTGCTCCTTTATATATTTTAGGAGGTTTTTTCTTGCCTCCCGCATTGTTAGTTGATTTAGGAGAATCCATCAATTATCCTGCATGGGGAGTTTTGCAACATTTTGCTTTTCTACCATTTTTAATTCCAGCTATGTTTTCCTGCATCGCCAATAGAAAAAGAAATCAAATACCTTTTTTTCTATTGTTAGTGTTTATTCTTCTTCGAGTCGGTCAAGCAAATTCTTTGTTTACTGTATTTTCACCTAGACAATCTTTGGGTACGGTTTTTTTAATGTATTTAATGTTACCTATGTATCGACCAGTAAAAAAAGGATGGCAAACTGCAATAATGATTATTTCATTGGTCGTTCTCGCTTCTTATAATCTTGTCCGACTTTACTCACACGGATTATTCTAAAATCAATTTAATACTTATGACGCTCGCCATCATAGCTTCGTGGAGTCTCGTCCAATCAGGCAAGGAAACATACATTCCAACTACACATTATGTATATTTGAATTACGTGGCTGGAGTATATGAACAAGTCTATTTGATCAGTCCACTTTCAAAAGAAGGAACAAAAAATAAAGGAAAAGCATTAGGTTTGCCTAATGTCAAGGTTGTCCCTTTGCCTTTCAATGGCAGTTATTTTGGTGCCTTGAAGAATTGGAAGGCTTATTACAAAACCTTACAGCATGTGCGCGACAAGGTGGATGTGGTCTATTGCCGTGTGCCCGATCCGTTCTCATGGATGCCAGCCCTTCTTTTCAAAAAGAAAACCATCATGCACTTTGTGGGCGACACCATAGACGCCACCCAACATAATGAAAAATGGAGTTGGCTGAAAAAGAAGGTGATGATAGCTGGTTATCTGCCTGATTATTGGCTGACATTGAGAGCCGCCAAACGTAGCCGTGTCTATACCAACGGATATCATTTGGCAAATCGGTTGGTAAAATATGGCATCAAGGCAACCCCTGTTATCTCTTCAACCGTATCTGAAAAAGACTTGCATGATGATTTCACGTCACTTCCCTTATCAAATGATAAGGTTGTCATCACTTACATTGGCTATGTCCGTTTCGCCAAAGGTATGAATTGCTTGATGGAATTCTGCAAACGATTGAAAGATGAAGAAATTTCTTTTTTATTTAATTTGATCGGCGATGGCGAAATGTTCGATGAAGTTAAAGCATTTATTGAAAAGGAAAATCTGTCTGAAGTAATCATGCACGGACATATTGACAGTAAAGAGCGGATGAATGAAATCCTTCGCACATCTGATTTGTTTTTCTTCCCTTCATTGTCAGAAGGTTCACCAAGAGTTGTTGTTGAGGCCATGGCACAAGGTACTCCCGTGATGTCAACTCCCGTGGGTTCACTTCCAACCACATTCACAGAAAAAGAAAGTATTCGTTTCTTTGATTTCAATGATGCAAAAGGGGCTGTGGACATAGTAAAGGAATACTTACAGAATCCCAAACCATTTGAGACCCAACGTAACCAGGCTTATAAAATGGTGGCCGAACAATTCACCATAGAGAAATTCCTTTCAAATGTTTTCTGCTATGAAGCATAAAATATTGTTAGTTTATTCGTGGTTCATTAGAACGTTGCTTTTCTTTTTGCCAGATATTCCGCTTTTTATGCGGATGCGCGGGTGGCTTTATGGATTGGGAATGCAAAATAAAGGTAAAAACTTCCAAGTCACACATTCAGCTATTCTTAATACCTTAGAGATGATTTCGGTAGGTAATAATGTCTATATTGCTAATTTTTGTTCACTAATTGCCAACGGAATTATCACTATAGGTGATAACACCTTGTTTGGGCCAGGAGTGGTGGTTTCATCTGGAAACCATAGATTTGAGAACGGTCACTTCATAAAACAATCAGACAAAAAAAATGTGGTAATAGGAAAAAACAGTTGGGTAGCTGCTAATTGCACAATAGTTGGTGGTGCTACATTGCCAGAAAGTAGCATATTGGCCGCCAATTCTGTTTTAACAAGCAAACTTGACGAAACCATATCAGGAGGTCTTTATGGAGGGACGCCAGCAAAATTTATCAAGCATCTATGATGTTTGTCATTTTTTATAGTATTCACAGAAAACTGTTTTGGTAAAACAACATTCACCTCTCTTGTTGGCATGATGGATTTCTATACACCTGAGTTTCTTTTGAAGTGTGGGGAGATGGTAGATTTGAATTATAAATAACTATACAATGCTTACCATCATCTGCCCCATTTACAACGAGTAGAAATACATCGCCCGTTGCATTGAGGTATTCAAAGCATTGTTTGTGAGAATGCTTTGATGAAAACATGGCTTATAGTTGCGAAGTGGAATAATATTTGTATTTTTGCATTGTAAATCGGAAAAAACATGAAAGTAGTAATGGAAAAAAGCAGGGAAAAAAAGCGCCAGGAAGTGATTAAAAAATCGCTTTCAAGCAGCGAAGATGCTCAAAGGATGTTGAGAAGCGCAGGCATTATCACAAAGCAGGGAAATGTTTCACCTGTTTACAGACCTGTTAAACCGTGAAACAAACCTTATACTCTTCACGGTCAAATCTGTATATTGGCTTCCACGGATGCGACAAATCCGTGGCTGAAATGATTTTGCACGGAGGAAGTCTGAAGCCAAGTCACAATGATTATGATTGGCTTGGACACGGCGTTTATTTTTGGGAGAATAACGAACAGCGAGCATTGCAGTTTGCCGAAGAAGCCTCGAAACGAAAATCATCATCCATCAAAGAGCCGTTTGTAATAGGCGCTGTGATAGATTTAGGCTATTGCCTTGACCTGACAGATATGAGTTGCTTGGACGAAATCAAGCAATCATACGATGCACTAAGAGATGCTTTTGTAAAGGCGGGAAAAGATTTGCCTATCAACAAAAACATTGGTTCAAACGGCGACTTGCTTTTGCGCCATCTTGATTGTGCGGTAATTGAATATGAACATGCCATCAATGAAATGGCAAAGGTGAAATCGTTTGACTCGGTCAGAGGTGTTTTCACGGAAGGGAATGATTTATATCCCGGTGGTGGCATCAAAGAAAAGAACCATATTCAAATCTGTGTACGGAATCCCAATTGTATTAAAGGTTATTTCCTACCAAGAATAAAAGACGATAATTATTCAAATCCTGAATAATTTAGAAGACTTTAATAACCATGCTCACCATCATCTGCCCCATCTACAACGAGGAAAAATACATTGCTCGTTGCATTGAGTCTATCATGGCTCAAGACTATCCCAAAGACGATTTGGAAGTCTTGTTTGTGGACGGCATGAGCACCGACCGAACTAGGGAAATCATTGCCTCTTATCTACCGCCATGCCCTTATCTGCGGGTGCTCGACAATCCGCACAAGATTGTGCCCTACGCCATGAACAAAGGTATCAGCGAGGCCAAGGGCGACATCATCATGCGCATTGATGCCCACGCTTTCTATGAACCTAACTATTGCTCGGCCATTGTGAAACGGCTGAAGGAACTGGATGCCGACAATGTGGGCTGCGTGTGCAAGACCGATGTGCTGAACAAAACTCCCAAGACGTTGGCTATTCGCGAAGTGCTGAGCAATAAGTTTGGTGTGGGCAACTCCACTTTTCGCACGGGTATCGACCACGAGCAGGAGGTGGACACTGTGCCTTTTGGCTGCTGGCCCAAGCGGGTATTTGAAAAATACGGCTTATATGATGTGCGGCTGGTGCGCAATCAGGACATTGAGCTGAGCAAACGTATCATCAACGGTGGTGGCAAAATCTATATCATCCCCGACACCTTCTGCACCTATCTGGCGCGTGAGACCTTCAGCGGTTTGGCCAAAAACAACTTCGGCAACGGCAAGTGGAATATACTCACTGTGTATTACACCAAACAAATGAAGTCGCTATCACTTCGTCATTTCATTCCGTTGCTGTTTGTGCTGGGGTTAATCCTTCCGATGATTGTCGGTTTCTTCTGGCATCCTGCATGGTGGTTGTCTGCTTTTGTGTTGCTGGCTTATCTATTAGCTTTAGGAACCATAAGTGCTAAATTAGCCATCACTAAGAAATTGAATTTCTTCTATCTCCTTTGGAGCTTCATCACCCTGCATTGTAGCTATGGCTGGGGATCATTGATGGCAATTTTATCATTACCATTCACGAAAAGATGACCTATTATGATACTCAAATTCCTCTTTGACCGAATCGTTTCTTTCATCGGTCTTCTATTCTTATGGCCAGTCTTAATCGTCGTGGCCATCCTGATAAAAATCAAAATGCCGGGCGGTCCGGCATTCTTTGTCCAGAAGCGTGTGGGCAAGGACGGCAAACTGTTCAAATGCCACAAGTTTCGCACGATGACGATGAAACACAGCGGAAGTACCGTGTCGGTGGCAGGCGATAGCCGCATCACGCCCTTGGGAGCCAAACTAAGGCACTACAAACTGGATGAGCTGCCCGGGTTATGGGATGTCCTTATCGGCAATATGAGCTTTGTGGGTCCTCGCCCTGATGTGCCCGGCTATGCCGACAAACTGCAAGGCGACGACCGCGACGTGCTGAAACTGAGGCCAGGCATCACTGGCCCCGCTACGTTGAAGTATCGCTTGGAGGATGAAATGATTGCCGAATATGTAGCCCAAAAACAAAAAGAAGGTGATACCCGCGACCCGCAAGAGATAGCGGTGGAGTATAACGACAAAGTCATCTATCCAGACAAAGTGCGGCTGAATTGCTATTATTATCGGCATTATTCTTTTGTCAAAGATATTCAGATGATCTTTTGCACGGTGTTGGGGAAGAAGATGGAATATGCTGGGGAGAGAATATGATTATAACGCAGACATTATTAGATGATTTAACGAGGCGGGCGCAAAACTCGCCTCGTTTACGTATGAATCTTGATTTGCGCAACTCTGAAGAAGACGGTTCGCAGCGGATGCTGAATGCCATTGAACCTGGCTCGCCCGAGTGCATACACAGGCATCGGCATACTTCAGAAACGGTGGTTTGCATCAGAGGCCGCGTGATGGAAAAGTTTTACGATGAGTTGGAACACATTTGTACCGATGTCATAGAGCTGTCACCCTGCGGCCCCAATGTGGCGGTTAACATCCCTGCCGGGCAGTGGCATAGCATCCATGCCGTGGAATCGGGCTCGGTAGTGCTGGCGGTGAAGAATGGACGTTGGGAGCCGCTTTCCGAGATGGATATTCTTTCGCTTTAGTTAATGGAATATGGTCATAGACGACAAGATTTTAGACGATTTGTCAGCCCAAGCCAAAGCTTCGCCACGGCTGCGAATGAACTATAATTTTCATCACAGCCTTGATGAGTTATGCCATCGTATGCTTAATGCCTTGGAACCAGGGACCGAAGTCCCCATTCACCATCATCCCGACAAAGACGAGACCTTCGTCATTCTCCGTGGTAAAATTCGTGTAACCACTTACAACGACGATGGTTCAGTCATTGATAGTGTGGTGCTCTGCCAGGATGACGGCATCTTTGGCGTGGATATTCCCAAGAATGTCTGGCACACCTTGGAAGCATTGGAGCCAAACAGCTGCATCTTCGAATGCAAACAAGGGCCGTTTGTGCCGCATGAGGTGGAAGGGGTCTTGATAGTTTAGAGTTGATAGTTTAGAGTTGAGAGTTTGTTGTAAGTGTAGAGTATAAAGTTGAAAGTTTGATGGTGGTGGCGATGGTGATGAGGAAGGAAACAAATCTTACACAAATCTATCAATAATCTTTGCTTCGCTTTATCTTCGATTGCGGCGGAGCGTTATGTGGAATGAGTTTTCGGCGGCTAGTCCTTATCGGACGGCCGCTGTTTTTTGTGCATTTTATGGGAATTCGATAGGATACGCCAATATCTTAAAAATGTTGTTTTTTATAAGAAAAACCATTATCTTTGAACCCTAAAAATAAAACAAGCCAATTGATGCATTGATTTGCAATTCAATTTGCTTGTAAAAATTTGAAAATCAGTCATTTGTCAACACGGTTTGTGACTGACGGGGCGGAGCTGTGAAGAGGAGAAGAGAAGCAAATCTGACGTAAATCTATCTTAAATCTTTGCTTCGCCTTATCTTCGATTGCGGCGGAGCGGAACAAACCTTAAGCGGCCTGTCCTTATCGGACGGCCGCCATTGGAAAATGAAGACAGCTTGGCTGGTTGCCTTGAGGACTTGTGGGGAAGAAGGAACTGGGGGGTTCCCCCGAAAAAGATTGTTGGCTGGATAAAAGGGATGGGAGTCAATGTTTTGAGGCTTGTTCTCCAGTATGGGAAGGTGTTGGATTAGGATGATTGAGTGGGGGAGGTAATGTGAAGTTTTTTCTTGTCCTTTCTTCTTGATAAGAAATCATAGATTCGACGAAGTCAAAGGACGAAAGAATCAAGGACGACATCATCGGACCCATCGCACAAAGCGGGCGTTTCCCCGCCCATCATTGCGGACTTGTTCCGCAATCGGCCGTGGCCCACGCACCCAGCCCGGTGGAGGGTGGGAGGAGCCCGGGGGGGATATAGAAATCGCATCTTGTATTTGTTAGACTTTGGCAACCCGAACGATATTACCAATGCTTGTATCTATCTTTGAGCGATGCATCGTGATGGGTGACGGGAAGTTATTTGGTGGTGGATGGGGGTAGACGATGAGGTGATATTTTGCAACGGGTTTTATTGTGTCGTATAAGGAGGAAATGCCAGACAAAAGCATGGCAGTCGGAGTAACTGCAAAGCCGATTAAGTTTCACGAACAAAATATGTCGTATGAATTTAAAATCGAATCTAAAAAAACCAACTTAATATGGAAAAAGTAAAAAATGTACAAGGACACTACAATGTTCCTGCTGGTTATGATACATGGCTGAACTATTGGGAGAGAAAGAAAAAAAAGACAGTGAAAATTTGTCAAAAAAATGGATGTAAAGAGACGGAAAATTTGGAAGGTGGACACGTCCATATAGTCGGAGATGAGGAAACAGTATATCTCGTTCCGATTTGTCATAAGCATAACTACTATACTTTTACTGACGAATATGAAGTACAGGAAGATATGTTGCTAAAGGTGCCAGAGGATGATTTGAAGAGAGCAATATTAGAAGATTGGCTTGAAGATATAAAAAAGAGTCAGAAAGAGAAATAAGGTTATTACCGGGTATGTAATTACAAATGATTTTGAGGTAGTTTTGAGGTAGTTTGTTTAGGCTAAAGAGGAGGCGCTCACCGAACGAGAAGTATGATGTTTGATGTAATTGTTTTTAGGTTATTTATTTTATAAAACCAAAATGGCAAAAAAGGAAGAAAGAATACTTCGGCGAATGTCCTTTCTATACACAGAAGGAGGTAAGACGGTTAATTTGCTTACGATAGTTGAGCAGATGGAGCCTGATATGCCAGACTATATCATTTCTCCGAAAAAAATAGTGGCTTGTCAAGAGGAATCATTCCGTATAGAAGTAAAGGACTATCAGCCTTATGATGGTTGGCAAGACGACTTAAAGACAGTGTGCGGACAGATAGAGGATGCTGGTTATAAAGGCTATAAGAAAGAACCTAAAAGGAAGGAGTGCCATGTTTTATCACGTGAGTTTGATGATACAAGGCTGACGGAGATTTTGCCGTTCAGGAAAGGCCCTTATTATGTGATTTGCTACCAAAAACCAAATAACCATGCAAAAGAACTACTCAAGAATGAAGAATTAAGGCCGCGAATTTCTGCCATTTCTGAAAAACAGCTAGGATATGACATTTGCAAATACGAGCAATGGATTGGCGGTATATACATGGTTTGGCATCATCCTGTCATAAAAGACATTCATTTTACATGGACCGACAACCCTGCTGGAATGCTATGCTCAATAATAGTAAGACATCTCGCAGACACGTCTCTACTTTTTAGAGTGATTGACCGTGATAAAGATGGAAAACAGATTGGGAAGGTTACTGAACAGAATGTTAGGATTAATGAAGGTAAGTTCTTGTTAAGAACTCCTCAGCCAGTGACACGACCAGACGTTGAAGTGTTGGATGAAGCAAGCAAATTGGTGTATTCAATCAAAGGGATTGTCTTTATCAAGAAAATCGTACTGAATATGGGTGTGGTTGATGATATTACGGGTGAAAAAGAACATGTTAAGGAGAGTGATATAATAACGTCAGGGTGCAGCAGTGGCTTTGAAACAGCAGGAAAAAAGAGGGATAATCTTACGTACAAAATCATCACATTGCTAAAAGACTTGCCACAAGAAGAAGCAGAGCTGGTGCTTGATGATGTAAAAATGCGAATAAAAGCCTAATTTTATGAAAGGCAAGGTAAAAATAAGCACGTTGGCAGAATTTGACGAAGACAACATGGAGCATGGCAAGTACTATGCTTTCTTTCATCGTCCTCGTCACCAAGCATTACCCCCTCGTTGGTATGAACGGCTATTGGGCTCCGCCACAAGGAGTGTGGATATTTGGGATCCTTACTTTAACTATAACACCAATTACGATGATAACGACTGCCGAATTTTTAGGCATTTGAAGAATAGTGTAAAACTCCGCTACCTCAAGGTGGAGGACGATGGTAAGTTTGAAGGTAAAGTGTCTACATGGGAACCTGTGATTGCCAATATGATATCACCTGCCTTGAAACCGGGGATGGATGTTGTATTCGCTTATATTTCGTCTAACACAGACTATGGGGCGAAATGGGAGTTTCATGACCGTTTCCTTATTATTGACGAAGAGAGATTTTTCCTCGTGGGCAGTTCGGTGGGATATCATTTATCATCAAAAGCTTCTACTGGCATTTTTGAACTGACTGAAGATGAAGATAAATCACTGGTGAAGGATTTGTTTGATATGTACTGGGATTTTGCCAGAAAACAGAAACACCTGAAGAAAATTGCATTATGAAGATAAGAACAGATTTGCTTATTCGATCGATGACACCCGAGAGAGCCGCTGAAGTATTAAAACAGCATGGTGTGGTGGACAGTTGTGAAAGCAAACACAAGATAGGGGCTGTTTTTGCAAAAAAGGTGTGGCCATTGCTTAAAAGACACATAGAACATGAAGGTATTGTGGAGATAGAGGAGATTGTGGGTGTATGCAAACAGGAATTGCAGCATCTGCAAAAATCTGCCATTCGGTTCTGTGAAGAAGCATTCCGTATTACCTTAATTGAAAATGACGATGATGGATTGGATAAGCCTGAATATGAAAAGGCATGGCGTTTTAGGGAAATGGCAATTTACTTGAACGAGCATCCTGATAATATTGATGCCAAGTTGCTTGATTGGGCCTATTTCACATGGAACTTTGAGTTTGCCTATGCTTTAGAACTGAATGAAGATCTCATCCTTGCGCTTATAGGTGAGATAGATGCGGAAGCGATAAAGAATACCCGGCACAACAGGGATTATTATGGTTATGGGGGCAGTTATCTGGATGTACCAGACTGGTTGGCCTTTTTAGCCATGTTTTTGGAAGAGAATTCCTTGTATGATTTGCTAAATAAAGCAATAGAAAAATTGCATTATCTGCCGATACAAGATGCTTTGGCCCATCGGTTAGTTAGGGCTGAAACATTCAAGGAACTAATATGCATAAAACAAAATCCGTTAAATGAATACGGCGAGATGATGTTGGAACACTGGTACAAGAGGACAGTGCAGGAGGGTGCTACGTTGAGAGGCTATAGGGTATTGGATATTAATCATCCTCTGGCTGCAGAAGGTAATAGGCTGTTTGAAGTGCGTGAAAACAACTTGGCGACGGAGGTTCATTCTGTAATGAAATTGTTCTGTGAAAAAATTGGACGGAAAGCCGTAGAGAAATGGTTTTATGGTGCCAATCATTTCCATGGTCTGTTAGGTAATGATGCTGATGAGTCAGAATCGGAAATCAGGCAAATCATTGAGACCTATCTTGAAGAAACATTTAAGCCAGCCGATGCGATGCCTGATTTCGCCAACGCAGATTATCTTGTCTTTTTGGGAAATCTATGTGAGAAGTTGAAGGACGACAGGTTGTTGTCAGTGCTGGATGAAGGTTATAAGAACTTTTTACATACGATGCAGATATACCATCTTCCCAAATTCGGGGACGACTTGTTAGAAATAATGCGAGGCTTTTCCTTGTCGCTACGTTTGAGGAAAAACTATAATGCAGAGTATACAAACCTGTTGGAATACTATTTGACCCGCCATGAGGGTTGGGGAGTTAAGGTGTCGGATGATTACAATCATAAGGTTATAAGGGAGGCGTTTGTGATGTCTGCACTAATGCTGATGACAGAAGATGAGGATTTGTTGGAAAGAGATCGTAAGAAGATATTTGATGAAGTGAAGAATCTGCTGTTCCTACAGATAAACTCATGCTGGATGGATCATTTACAGGAATTGTATGTAGAGGCGCTGAAGATGGCGTATGTGATGGTGTGTCAGGTTTGGAAAAAGGATAGAGATGCATTTGAAATGAACATGGTGCAGCGTCTAGATAACTTGTATTGGGTTGCATCTGTCATTAGTGTCGGTGATGGGACGTTTTCAGATGAAGCTGCCAAGATAATGAAAGCCAGATGGGAAAAGGAACGTTTGGTGATGTATGTAAGAGCACAGCAAACACATAGAATGAAAATGTATGATTGGCTTAAGGATTTGGCTACAGGAATTTAGATTGGAGGGTAATGAATAGCGTAATGTTTCCTGCATTGCAGAAGTTTTACAATGCTTTAAAACAAATGGAACGATTCTCCTTGGAGAATAGTTTCTTCGATAATATTGGGTGTATTGATACCTTTCTAACAGAATATAGAAGTACTACTTTTGTGTTGCAAAAGTCGTTGGGAAGAAAGGATCATCCTATATACACCAAGAATTTGGAAGAGTATTTGTGTAAGGATGAAATCGTTTCTGATTGGTTGAAAAACAATAGGAACATCGTTGATCATGAGAGTCCTTTTAGGCTAAAAAAGATACTTCGTGTTACTATATATGACTCAGGAAATGCGGTTGAGTTCAAGAAATATGAGCAAACGGTTGAAGACGAAATACCCATTGGTGATTATTTGCAGTCTATTAGACACACTTTTCTTTCGATTGCAGCGCCAGAAGTTTATTTCTCCGCTCAGTATGTGTTTGTTGATGAAGAAGGAAACGATGAACTAAACATTTTCGATTTCATTGAAAGAGGTGTGGTTGCCATGTGGCACTTTCTCCATGCCATGAAGTCTGATTTAAAGGATGAGAGCAAAATAGCGTCCAAACTGATGGGAGACATAGATGTAATGATACAATCCATGCCCCAAAGGTGGATTACAGATGTGATTGATTATTGCTATTACAGGAGGGATGATGGTTTTGAAAGAGGCGAGTGGTATCATTTGATGATGCCAGATATTAGAATACCCGTCGGGATATTCTTGCAACAAGCGCAACAAATGTCGTCAACTGTGACTTCTTTCTACGAAGCCTTCGTTTACTTACATACCTATGCATTTATTGAACAAAAGCATCATATTTTGAATACGTTCTTTGTTGAGTATGGGGATGGGACATATCAGACTTTGGCTTTTTTGACATCAATCAGAACTACTATGTATAGATACATCAATAAGGTGGCAAATCTTATTAAATCGAACGAAATTGTCAATGTGTATTTGGTAACTGAGACTGTGGGCTATGGCGGGTTTGATATGAAATCTATGCCGATGTTTATGCAGTTGAATTACAAGGAAAAGATTGCTTATAGAGCTAAGACATTCCTTTCGTTTTACAAGATAACTCAAATTGGTGTGATAGAACCTTTAGTTATTGATGCTGATTCTTTGGTTGACAGGCTTTCAGTGAGTTTGGCAATGGAGCAAATGAGGAATCCGCAAGGGTATGAAATACATAATATTATGTTGACGCCAATAGTAGAGAGTTTTAAGGCAAAACTATTGGGTAAATGAGGATGGATGATAGGAATTTGTCCCAAGCTAATCTGAATGAATATTATGTTCGGTTCGATTATGAAAGGTATTTGGCAGTTTTGCAGGTATATGTTTTGACCACAATGGAAGTGATTGCGTTTCATAGCATACGGTAGAAGAATAATTATAATGTATAAGTGATCATAGCTGCCCACTATAAAAATGATATCGTTCTTTGAAATAGTAGTAAAATAAGTTAACCCCAGAGATTTTGAAGTGAAACGGATTTAAATATACCTTTGCTGAAAACCCTCGGCAAATGAACAAAGACAAATACGCTTTCTTCCAATGGACCTCGTTCTTTGACAGGAACCACTTTAACTACCTCGTCCTAAAATACGAAGGAGACAGATATGTGAAGCACTCCACTTGCTGGAATCAGTTGCTCATTTTAATGTTCGGTTAACTCTCGAACTGCGACAGCTTGTTGGACTTGGTTGTCGCGTTGGAAGCACATCGTAGCAAGTGCCACTACCTCGGAGTGGGAAAGCATGTCACAAGAATCAACCTGGCGAAGGCCAACGAGAATAGGGACTGTCGGATCTAGACTTTGCCTACCGCATTAACCATTATGAGCGATTAACAAAATGAAATCAATTTGATTGTTGTGTGCTATGATAAAAAAGTTGAAATTGTTTTTTTCCTGGCAATCGGATTTGAAGGATAATCATAAGAAGATAGGAGATGCATTGCGTGCAGCATGTGATGAGATTCGCTTAGAGGGTGATTATGACATTTCATATGATGAGTCGACTTGGGCAAGGTCTGGTTCTCCTATTATAGAAAACGTTGTGCTGGATAAGATAAAAAAGTGTGACCTATTTATTGCCGACCTGACACCTGTTGCAAAGTTAGGGAAAAAGGATTTGCCAAATCCGAATGTGATGATGGAACTCGGTGTGGCTAAGGCAAGTATAATAGATGACGTTACTCTGCTAATATATACGGGAGAGATTGACGCAAGTAGAATGCCGTTTGACGTAAACCATCAGCGACTGAGCAGTTTTTCGAAGAAGACTATTAAGGGTTTTATTAAACAGATGGCTATAACGGCAGCGAAAAACCCTAAACACAAATCTGCTTTTGATGACAATGATAAATTTCTCTATTATGAAAGAAATGTAAAAAAGAACATTGCATCTGGAAAATACTTACCCGATGTTTTTCTTGAAGACAGAAAAATAAAACAAAACCTAAGGGATTTTGTGGATCCATATACTTTTTGCAAGCTAGTATTGGAAAAATGCGACTCATTTGAATTGTATCGTTTAAACAGAAAAAGAAGGTTAACACATAAACCTCTTTTAGATTTTGATATTACCCCGTACAAGTCGATTGTGGCTGAAGAGTCCATAAGGACATTTTATCAGAGAGTTGAAGAGTTTCGGGTATTTCTCCGCTCGAAATATGATGAATTGAATACGGATAAATCAAGAGACTATTTCAATGTACATAAATTCGGAAAACAAAATGAGCATTTGCAATATGTTGGTGGTAAGCTGTTACTGGTAACTACGTCAGCTGGACAGGGGAAAACAAATCTGGTATGTGACCTTGTGGACAATGTGTTGCTTAAAAGGCACATTCCTTTTGTTTATTTGAATGGTTATGAGATTAAGCCAGATGATATAGGTCGGAGTTTTGCCGACATGATGTTGCCAGGTACCGACAGTTCTTTCGACAAAGCCGTTAAGGAGGTGGCAACATATTGCAAGTATAAGAGATGCCCAATGATATTTATCATAGATGGGCTTAATGAGAATCCTGTTCCAGATGTTTTTGTTTCGCATTTAGAAGTATTTCTTGATATGGTTCTGCAATATGATTGTGTAAAGGTGTTGATGACGTGCAGAACAGAATATTATCAAGAACGTTTTGCGTCTTTGGATGCAGCTTTTATGGGCAGGATGATAAAGATAGAAGGTCTGAAGGAGCATTTCAGAGTTGAAGAGAAAAAGAAACTGCTAAAAAACTACTTGACTTATTTTGATGTCAAAGCAAATCTTACTCATTATGTGGAAGATGCTCTTTGCAATGACTTGCTTTTGTTAAGGATATTCTGTGAGGCTAATCAGGGAAATACACTTGGACAGGTACACAGTATCAAACGAGAAGAATTGTTTGCCGAGTATTATGAGATGATGACTCAGAAGCTAATAGAAAAGGTACAGAACGAGCAACACTATAAATTGGAGGAATCCTGCATAACGTCATTTATGACTAATATGGTCAATTACATGATTAGTAACGACTCGTTCTTCAATGTGCCGCTCCATCAACTTTTGAAAAATATAGCTAAGGAAGAAGAAGAGATATTTAAAAGGTTCCTGGATGAAAACATCTTGCTCAGAAAAGACCTTGCTCCGGATGCCAAGGGTGCTTTTGGTCATAATGAGGTTGTAAACTTTACGTATGACTCGTTCCGAGATTATATTATATCTGCATTTTTATCGGACAATATTCTTCCAACTAGTGTTTCGGAATACGAGCGTGTTGTGAAAACGTACACTTCAAGTGGACATCAATTAAGAGAAGGGATAACACCTTTTTTGTTTGTTCATGCTAAGAACAACCAGCAAAGAGAGGCATGCAATATCCTTGCAAAACTTGATTGGTATGAAGATGTGTTTGAATCGTATATTTGGGATGTGGAAGATAGATTTATAGATATTTCAGATGTAAAAACTGTACAGAAATTGCTATCGAAGGATGATCCTGTTTATACAGCCTGTCGCTTAGTCTATTGGGGGCGATGGAATACAGAGGAATACAAGGAATTAAACATCAGGTTGTTGCTGAATCATCTCGCATCATTGGAAGACAAGGCTCTTGAAGAATTCATGGAGAAAGTTTGGTCGCAGAAGCAGGCTTGGTATTATAGTAGGCAAAATGAAAAAAGCGAAAGGTGGCGTATGATTCATTCGTTAGAGGTGTTGATTGAAGATGATGATTTATCCCAACATAAAGACTATCACAACCTTTTTGAACTGTTGCTTTATATGTGTGGCTGTTCCGAAAGATATGCGAAAGAAGTGTACATCCAATATTTGAAAAAGTATGCAAATGCAAAGCAACTGGAAGAAGTGCAAAAAGTCACACAAAGTAAAAAACTCGCTGTTTTAATTGAACAAT
Source organism: Bacteroidales bacterium (assembly GCA_017651645.1). Next base: position 67,754 of record JAGCCO010000042.1, on the reverse strand, counting down.
TAAAGTCGGTATTATGAGGTACGGATATGACATGTTTCGGTATTTAATCTTTGCACACAAGGACTTGACCGAAGATTATTTTGTCGAAAAGAGCGGAGCAATTGGCGGGTATGCAAAAGAACTGTTCCAGCGAATATACAAAAGCATGTTTACGGAAAGCATGGATGTACAGTATATGTACGACACTTTTTATAGGACAGAATATAAAGACATGATGGAATTCCTGACTGGATATTATCAGTTGGAGACTGAAAGGGCAAAAGAGATTGTAAACATATTGGAAGACAAGAAGGAGCTGCGGTTATACGAATATGACTCGTTGTCTGCTGGGGAAAACTTTGATGATTTCATCACCTCAGATGAAGTTTATGAAAGGTTCGAGAATTTGGTAATGATGAATGTTTGAGATATGAAGGTAAAAACAGATTTCGTTACGAATAGTTCATCGACAAACTTCATAGTTATGTCGCAAGGGATGCCGACGCTTCAAACCTTTATCCGTGCGGTGGGTTTATCGCCGGAATCCATGTTTTTGGATGTTTTTGTACATTTATTCGGATGTTTTAAGAATGACTTGAATCCTGGCCTAAGGTATGCAAGGCAATATGGCTTTAGCACGATTGATGAATTTGTGGAAAAGTATTTCAGCAAAGACACGTTAGACAGGGTAAAAGAGGCGGAGGCCAAAGGCTACGATATATACATTGGAGAGTTAAGTAGCGAAAACGATGCGATAGAGACATTGTTCTGCTGTGACTCCTTTGTGATAGATAGCGGTAAACTGGTTATTGATGCAACGGAAGACTCTTGGTGATATTGTAGTAGGAACGCATCCTTCCCAACACTATAAAACCGTATTCAGCCAAAAGACAGGATTCTTTGTTAGGTTGGAAGAGGATGGCCAGGAGGAGCCTTTTTGGTCGGAGGATGGGCCGGAATTGTTGGATGTTTCAATCACCAACTATTGCGAAAGAGGTTGTGATTTCTGCTATAGGCAATCCAATCTATCAGGGAAGCATATTTCGTTGAATGACGTTGTAAGCGTTGTTAAACAGGCTAAAGAAGCAGGTGTTTTACAGATTGCACTTGGAGGAGGAAATCCCAACCAACATCCCCGTTTTATCGAGATAATAAAAACCATCAGAGAGAACAACATCGTACCATCATATACCTCAAATGGCGAAGGTCTGACAACTGAAATACTAGAGGCAACGCAGAAATACTGTGGTGCAATGGCTTTGAGTTTGTATCCGCCATACAACTGCTATGAAAAGTTGGTCAAAAGGATAACGGATTATGGTATAAGACTTAACTTGCATGTTATCCTCAAAAACGATACAATTGACTCGTTGACTTCATGGTTCAAGAATCCTCCTGCTCTGTTTTCATATATCAATGCGGTCGTCGTATTGAACTTTAAGCCAATAGGAGGTGCTGGTAGGGAGCTAATGGTGAATGATGCTGGACAGTTAAAAGCGTTTTATGAAAGTGCATCAGCATGTAAGGCGGTGAAAATCGGATTTGACAGTTGCTGTGTTCCGGGAATAGTGACTTGGATGGATGTCAATCCAGCACTGATAGATACGTGTGAGGCAGCAAGGTTTTCAGCCTTTGTTTCTGAAGATATGAAGATGTATCCTTGCTCGTTTATGGTGGATACTGAACAATTCGGAGATTTAAGAAAAGATAGGATGCTGGAGATATGGAAATCGCACCCTGCTTTTGTAAAGCACCGGGAATCAATTCGGAACAATTCATGTGCTAGTTGTATTCATCATTCAGTGTGTAAAGGCGGATGCGTGTTTATGCCAGAAATCAACCAATGTAAGAATGTTTGATTAGTTGTTTGTTTGAAAACGGGCTATTTAGTATTTCAGTAGAAACGCCGTGAGTCTATCTCTTAATCTAAGACCTTTAGGATATGAAACCCATTCTATGTTCGGATTGTTTTAAGGTTTTTGGCCTCAGTGAAATGGCCAAAAAGATAGGGAAAGCAAACTCCGTCGTTTGTCCCCATTGTAACAGCATAACAGGGGCGACTTTAGATAAGAAGGGGGTTGAAGAATTGTGTGATCGTTATTTTGTTCATGGTTCCTACAATAATGCAGAATACGGAGGTTCCCCTGTCCTGATGATTGGTGAGGGAGACGTTGAGTTTGGTCATTCTGTTCATAAGAGTCTGAATCACGATATCCAATTAATTCATAAGGCGACAGGATTGACACCTATGGCCTATGGGCCGGCTGTTTGGCGAGTGGGAGTTTCGGAGTGGATGGATCGTTTGACTTCAAGAAACTGGAAGAAGCGTGACAAGGCTGTTGAGGAATTAATTTCCAGATGTAGTATTAAGGCAATAAAAACGGATTCGCGGTTTTTTAGAATAAGGACAAATGTGATAGACGATATTGACGAGAAGAGTTTTGATGCACCAGAATCGCAAAAATACAAATCGGGACGCTTCAATGTAAAAAACGGGGTGGTTTTCTATGCGTCATTTGATGTGGAAACTTGTAATTTTTGTAATATTCTTGTTTGTTTGACTCTTTTTTCCAATTTTTGCAGCCGATTTTATGCAAATTAATTCTATAAAAAGATGATATCTCAAGAAAACATACCACATATTCTCAAATATATGGGAGGAAAACGTGAACTACTTGAGAGTATCGGTATGGCTGTTGGCGAGATCAATAATAATATAGTTGATTTTTGTGATCTTTTTGCTGGAACTTCAATTGTATCTTATGCCTTTTCCGACACGTTCAATGTTGTCTCAAATGATATCCAATGCTATTCTTCGGTTTTTAGCAAGACGTATTTTAGTGATTTTTCATGCTATGAAGAGCAAGATCGAATTGTTGCCGTCATCCTAGAACAGGCTTCTGAAATGGTTCATCGTATTTGTGGGCTTCATCCCATGCCCAACTATTCATACAAAGAGGATATAGATTTTGATACCATGTATGAAATGGAGACGGAGCAAATGCGTTTGAAAGATTGTGATTTCAACATGGGTTTTTCGTTTTTTACTCAGTATTATTCAGGAACGTATTGGTCATACGAACAATGTATATGGATAGATTCCTTGCGCGCAATAGCTGAAAAGTATGAAGGCACACCATTGTATTATGCTATCATTTCATCGGTAATATTTGCCATGTCCTATTGCGCTCAGAGTACTGGACATTTTGCGCAGTTTAGGACCCTGACCAGAAACAACTACAAAAGTGTACTGCAATATAGGTTGAAAAGTATTTCGATGCTTTTTGAAAAAAAAATGCGTGAATTATTGTCGGTACTCAATCATCAAAAGGATCATTCGTTTAGATCATCTTCATTGGATTATGTTGATTGTATAGCCACACTCAACCCCAATACACTCATTTACGCCGATCCTCCGTATTCTGCAGTTCACTATTCGAGGTTTTATCACGTGTTGGAAACTTTGGTACTATATGACCATCCAAAGCTCGAGTACAAGGGCAGATATAGAGGAAATAGGTTTCAATCTCCATTTGACCAAAAAAGCCAAGTGGCTAAAGCATTTGAACGCTTGTTTTGTGCTGTGAAAAAGCAGCAATGTCATTTATTGCTAAGTTATAGCAATAATGCCTTGCTTTCTGAGATACAGTTGAACGAGATTTCCAAACGTTGTCTTGGTGATAATTATCAAAAGACCCGTTTTAGTCGCGATTTCAAACATATGAAAATGGGACGCGTTGATGAGTATAACATGGATGTTCAAGAATTGTTAATTACATATTTAAAGAGCTAATGGCATGCAAAAGTTGCAGACAAACTTTAATTTTGAGAAAGTATCGGTTTCCTGGACAAAATATGATATTGTTCATATACTTGATGTAGTGGAAAGCTGGGATTCCTTTCAATTATATTATGCACAAGAATTGAAATTGGATTCTTCAATTTTGAAATCTTTAATTGGCGTGAAGAAACTATCCGATCCAATTCCAAATTATTGGAAAGAAGTGTTCGCTTTTGATTTGAAAATTCGAAAATTCTTTGCGTGTTTTTTAATGCTGTATACCCATCATGAAATAGCGAGGCATTTTGCAAAAGACTATATGCAGTCGCCTTTTAAAGGAGAATTTGTTTTGGATGGGACTTTGGGCGATAAGGTTCAAACCAACATTAGAAGCTTATTGGTTGAAAGCGGGTTGGCTTCCGTCAGATATAGACGCACTCTGGTCGTTCCATTTGATGGTTCTATCCTTCTCAACGAAGTAGAAACAGGTCCAATCTTTAAATTGGCATTGGAGAATTATATTCATAAGAATAGTACTGTCTATGATCCTTCAGAGTTCTATTCAATCTGTGATAGGGATTGTTTCAACGAGGTGGTTGGAATGTCAAAAGCTAATTTCAGGACTTGGTTGGAAGGACAGGATATGCAGCCAGGCGCCATTAAGTCTGTGTCTTTTGATCGTGTTTTGTGTTTTGATCAACCAATAAAATTGGATTTTGCTAATTCCAAAGAGGTGTATTTTGTTGGTGAGAATGGGGATGGCAAAACTTTGTTGTTAATGTCTATATTTTCAGCATGTAAAGGATACCGCCTTAAAAAGGAAATGGAAATTGCATACATTGCCAAGATGGTGGATTTTATGAAAAAAATAGAAAATTCCAATTTACAGGTTTCTGATGATTTGGGTCGTTCGTTTTTTTTAGATAGTGCTCCTCCGTTTAAGAGACTTTTTGCTTATGGTGTACATAGAGGCAGATATGCTCCTGAAACAGATATTGCTACATTTGAGAAATGCGGCTGTATGACGTTGTTTAACCAAGATATGACATTGCGTGATCCTACGGACTGGCTTTTGAAGAGTTCTTTAGAAAATCCTTCTCATGAGGAATTGTCGTTTGATTATCTGAAAAAAGTCTTGAATGAACTCTTGGAGAAAAAAATCAATATCATTCGGGAAGACGGACAAATCTTATTTATTGAGAAAGGTGTAAAGTTGACTCTTTCTGAAATCTCGGAAGGATTTCGAAGCATCCTTATATTCGTTTGTGATTTGTTGATCAGATTGGCTGAACATACAACTGACAATGAAAACGTATTTGAACAGACGGGAGTGGTTATGATCGATGAGATTTGTCTTCACTTACATCCAAAATGGCAAAGAACTATTGTGGGTAAACTTAGGAAGTTGTTTCCCAACCTACAATTCATCATGACTACCCATAGTCCAATTATAATATTGGGTTCCAGTAAGGATGCAGTTTTTTATCGTGTGGTCAGAGAGGAAGGGCATACCTATATTAGTGATCCTTATTATCGAGTTGAGATGGATGCCATGATGTTGAATACTATTGCAACTTCATCAATATTTGGTTTGGAATCAGCCTCTATGGTGGGGGCAGGAGAAAACGTAGACACGAGCGACTCTTATGTGATGTCTCGTGTAGGACATAGAGTAGAGGAAATGTTGGCCCAGAAAAGAAACGAAGGAAAGTTGTATTTTCCGAAAGAATTTATTGATGAATTGATAGATGGATTATTAAAGGGGGAGGTGGAATGATAAGAATATTAAAAGACTTGGACGATGTCCCGTTGCCTCTTAGGACCGATGAGGTGAGTCTAAAACAAAGACCAGCACAAACAATAAATAATTATAGGAAACAGGTTATCCAAGGAGGGGCCTATCCTCCTTCGAAATCATCGAAACAATTTGATGACTGTTATAAGCATGAGGAAATAAAAACCAAATTGAAAGCCATCTATCATGGAAAATGTGCTTATTGTGAAACTTTGGTCGAACAATTGCATGTTGAGCATTTCCGTCCTAAAAGGGGTGGTTATTATTGGCTTGCATATAGTTGGGATAATTTGTTGCTGGCCTGTCCAATTTGTAACACGAGTAAAAAGAATGGATTTCCGATAAAAAACACCAAGATTGAATTCGATGAAAACAGAGACAAATTAGAGTTGATCAATGGGTTGTCTAGCATTTATGATTCAATTGAAGCCCCTTTGTTAATAAATCCAGAAACGGCTTCAGAAGAATTGCTAAATACTGTAATTTTTGATAAAAACGGAGGCATGTCATCAACAAATGAGAGGATGGATAAGACAATCGAAACATGCGATTTAGATAGGCGGGCTTTGAGAGATCAACGGCAAAAGATATGGGATGATTTGAAATTGGAAATTGAATTTGCAGTTGTCAAATCGGATGGGGATGAAAAAAAGTTTAGCTTTTTAGTTGAACATGTGTTGAGTGTGTTTAAGGCAAAAAGTATGGACCCAAGGGAACCATACATATCATATCGTAAGTATATCTTAGAATCTGGTTGGATCAAAGATTTGTTAATTTGCCCTTCAAATCTTTCAACTAGAGAGTGAGTATATTTAAACACTAGTTGACAGTGGATATGTGTTTGATAGGTGGCCTCGCTTAAATCCTACGGGTGTGAATACATTGTTCTTTTGTATTTTGAAACTGTTAATTAGGGTTGTTGAATATTTGGTTTGAGAATTAGTCACTAGTGTCCACCAAAAATTGGACGACTAAAGAATGATTGTTTAACTTTAAAATAACAACAGTTCACTATTATCAATTCGTTCTTTGACAATGTTGTAATCAGTTATGTTGAAGAGGTGGTTGTTTTGGCACTATAAGATTTACGGACATAGCCATCGAATAGACTTCTATTTAAAACGAGGCGATATGTAAAAACGTATTTTTCTTTGTCCATCCAACAAGGGCTTTCGGCAAAGATAAATTCAAATCAGTTTCACTTCAGAATCTTTGCAATCAACCGGTTTTACTAGTATTTCAAAGAACTATATCGGTTTTTCAGTGGACACCAATGAAATATTATTAGAAGAACTATCCGATGCAAATGACATGATGGTAACAGCAAGGAAAGATTATGAAAAATGCCTTGATACTATAATTTTTATGAGTGTGTTTGCATCAGAAGTTTAATCTAGAGAACAAAACAAGTAACAATATTTATGTCAAAATCCACGAAACAGTACCTTGATTTCATTGCAAATCGTCTATGGGACGGTCATGCCAGCCTTTTCGTGGGTGCTGGGTTTAGCAAGAATGCTTTAACGAAGTCGGGAGCAAAACTACCGCCAGATTGGGATGAATTGGGCGATTTGTTTTTCGAAAAGACCCAACATCGCAAACCTAGAGCCAAGGATAGAGCTTATGCCAATGTTTTGAGGTTGGCGGAAGAGGTAAAATGTTTTTGTGGAAGGGACAGCTTGTCGGATTTGATTCGTGAATCAATTAATGATGCTAACCTGGAACCGTCGGGTTTGCATTTGCAATTGTTGTCACTTCCGTGGAAAGATATCTACACAACAAATTATGATACACTTCTGGAACGAGCCGCCTACCGACTGAATGAGCAGGGAAAAAGTGCGTATTCCCTTATTACAAATGATCAAGATATTGGCGTGTCGTCTTCTCCTTTTTTGATGAAGTTGCATGGCGATATAAATGATTCAAGTTCAATTGTCATAACCGAAGAGGACTATCGTAGGTATCCTACCCAACATATGGCAATGATCAACCATATCCAGAACACGATTATGACGGAAACATTGGTGTTGATTGGCTTCTCTGGAAATGATCCGAACTTTATCCAATGGCTGGGTTGGGTGAAAGATGCGTTAAGCGGCAATCAGAGAAAAGTCTATATGTTGACAGTGGGTGCCGTTTCGGAGTCCTTGGTGAAGACTTTCGCCGATAAAAATGTCATCGTTGTGGATTTGCGTTGCTTTGCCGGGAAAAGAGCAACAGTCTTTGAGAACATAGCTGCAGCCATACAATATTTTGAAGAGTTTCATCGCCATCGGGAGGAGGAAAGAACAAGGTTTAAGAAACAGGCAATGGAATGGGGACGGACTTTCTCTCATAATGCGGATATTAAAGAGCAATATGCAAAATGGAAGTCAGAACGCGATTCCTATCCGGGATGGTTGGTGTTGCCACGCGACAAGCGAGAGTTCATTGCCAACATCGAAGGGTTCTCTCTTCCGATAGACAAGATGGCGCAATTGACAAAACCTGACGATATTTTGTTTTTGGATTTGTTTAATTGGAGGTTAGAGAAGTACCTATATCCTATTGAAAACAGGTGGGAACCAGTTTATCAATCCATATTGCAAAAGTATCATCCATTTAAAGGTCGGTCACGAAATGATGTTAGGGTCGCGTGGGTGAATTTGAAATTGGGGTTATTAAGACTTTATCGTCAAGAAGGTTGGAGCGACAAATGGCATTGCCTTTATGATGAGCTTTCTTTGTTGTGCTCCAGATTTCCCGATGAACAACGTTGCCGTTTTTCATACGAGCAAGCATTAATGGCTGTTTATCAAAATGATTATGGATGGTTGAGAAAGGTTTTGGACAAATGGCAGGAACAAAAATCCGATCCTTACTGGGATATTCGAAGAGGTTCGCTTTGGGCAGAGTATTTGTCGTTGGAGTCGGGTAAAGAGATTACGCAAAGAGCCTTTAAGGACATTTGTGAAAAGCTGCAGGCATCAGACAACGAGAAAGATCGTTACTTCTGGGCTTCTCGCAAAGTACATGCCCATACGGTGTGGAATTGCATGACAATGGCCAATTTTTCTCGTGATGAGTCTGTGACATTCGAGGCGCGATCTATGTGGAATGAATTACGCCCATATGAAGATATATGGTACGAGCGTGAGTTTTTTGATGCTCAACTGCACTTTATTGAAGAATTGGTGACGGTCAAAACCAAAGAGCCGTCTTTTAGGCTGGGGCGTTCAAGTACTGTCACCAATATGAGTGAAAACTCCCAGGGTTATCGGATAGCCTATGCTTTCTTTCTCTATTATGAAGAGACGGCATTCCCAATACATCTACCGTATTTGAACACTATGGAGAAGTCTACATTGGGAAAGGCATTGTCAGTGATGGAATATTGTTCCCCGGCTATTGCAGAATGTTGGATGATGCGTTCGGGGGATCCCAAAATGGTTGCCCCTGTTTTTAATCGTCGCTTCTTGAATCAAAGGAATCATGAGGAAGTGTCAGCATTATATGATCGGTATTTGAGATGTTTTGGTGAATTGCTTGAACATGACAAAGATGATGAAACTTCTTCTTGGGTTTTGGTTTTCAAAAACATACTTCCTGAAATATTGGCACGACTCTGCATGAAAGCATCCTACGAGTCTAGGTTAAAGACGTTCGATTATATCAATAGGCTCTTTCGGAATGGAAAGACTATTCGTTATGTTGGTTTGGAAGGATTGATTTCCTCGTTGATGTCTTCTTTTTCTAAAGTGCAAATCAAAGGATTGATTCCCAAGTTGGCACAAATGGCCATTGCGAATGACAGATGTGGTGACTGTAGGTTTGAACCGTTGTTTTATGCCCATGATCCTGTTGGAATTGATGAATCGCTTGCTTCAAGTGTGGTGGATGCTCTAATCAACCAATTAGGTACAAAAGATAAATGCGATAAAGCAATTATTTGTCGTTTGTTGTACTTGAATAAATGCGGCGCTCTCACAACCCAACAGCAAAAAAGGTTGGGAGAAGCGTTGTGGTCAAAGTGTGACAATACTGGTTTTCCGGCGGACATGATTTATTATCGTTTTGCTTTCTTGTCTTTCCCACATCCACAAGATGTTGATCCAAAAGCAAGGCTAAAAGAATATTTCTGCAAATGTGTCTTTCCTCAAGAGGATGATAGTTCTACTATAAGCATTTACGGGGGCTTCTTGCCGATTTTGAATGATATTAAAGGGACAATAAACTACGGGAAAGATTTTATTTGGGATGCGCCATCCATTAATCATATTTGTTCGGGCATAATTAGTATGTGGAATAGTGGCAAAAAAAGACTACTCGAAGAAGACAACGGGGTAGGGTTTTCGGTAAAAGAAGAATTTCAAGGTCGTTTCAATGATGTTGCAACTATTGTTACGGGCATTATCGCTCCCAACATTAAACTCTTGGATGAATGTAATCTTTTGAATTTAGAAAGGATGACGCAGGAATTTGAAGACTATGGGATGCCAGCATTACAAATGAAGGTTGCTCTGTCGGATTTTCTTCAAGAGCCAATAGATTTTTCATGGGAAATTTGCAAACGTTTGGCTTCATCCAAAGGCCGCTTTGTGGAAGACTGTGTTAAGGCTATTATCCAGTTGTTCAAAAAAGGTCAGGATGTTATTCAATGGGTGGAATTGATGAGTGACTATTTTCGTTCCAATGCATGGCAGGGAGGGAATTCTATTATTGGTGGACTTGTCTTTTTCACGAAGAAAGAAACGTTCCAAGAATCCGAAATAATAACCAAAAATCTCATTCTTGGACTTGAACGATTGTTTGACGAAACAGAGATTGCTGCAAATGACAATGAACTTTCGGCGAATAACAAAATGCACTATAGATTTTTAGTTGCACCAATGGTTCATTGTTTGTTGGCAAATAAGGACACCAAGAAATATGATGATCTTCTATCGCGTTGGAAATCATACTATGAAAGCGAGGAAACATGCTGGGACATTCGCAATCAGTATTATGACAACGGGACCGATTTAAATTGAGGAATTTCACCATGCGACTATGAAATACAGGCATTCGATATGTAGTGATGGATAATGATGGCTCTCATATTCCATCATCTGCCGAAGCGGTTTTTAAGTCCAAAAAAGTTGTTGTCAAGAGAAGAAAAGTATAACCATAAAGATGAACCAGTTCTTTTGGAAAGCATATAAACGATTGGGAAAGGAAGTACCTGCGTTGAGCTGAACAAGCGGCAGTTTTGATTTAGATTTATTGCTTACGAGATAGGTGCAGAAGAAAAATAATAACAATTCATTTTTCATGAAGAACTTTTTCAAAAATGCATGGGAAGACCCAGTATGGAGTAAGGTAATAGCAGCTGTTATTATCGCACTGGGTGGTATGCTTATCACAGCTATATACGACTATAATATGTTAAGGGTCGATTCCGAAGGGGTAAGAAAGCAGATCGTAATGGATGCGCGCAATGCTTATCCGCAATACAAGAACCTTATTGGTGAGTTGTTTGTTTGATATGTATTGGTATTTATGTCTGACGCTTCCATACCCCAAAACTTCTTAAACCTATCTCCATCCACGTGGAACATTTTGTTTTTGGTTATCAAGTATGTCTTGGTGGCATTGCTGTTGGCATACCTAACCAAGGTATTCGTGAAGCGTAAGGATGTTTTCACGGACATCAAGGGATATGTTCTGGAATGGCGGGTGGACACCTATAAGGACATTCATCGTTGGGTGATGGGGTTGCAGAGCGTGATTGCGCCACCCAAACAGAAGGAAGATTGGTTTAACAGCTTGCTTTCTTCTCGGAGATTCAAAATCGGTTATCAAGGCATGGAGTACGTCTCCTTCTTCGACTCACCCGAGCGTTTGCTTCAGTTTTATACCGACTTTAACAGGATGTTGGATAAGGAAGAGGGGTTTATAGACCAAGAACTGAAACATAGACTTACCTGCTTTCAGTATTGGTTGGATGATGTAATGGATTTTCTCGGTGCTTTCGTTCATACCGAATACGACAAGAGGTGGCATTATGACGAAAAAACAATCCATGAAAGCTGTACGCTGGCTTGTCAAACGATGGGGATTGCCCTTCAGGAGGACGTGAACCGTTTCTTCAACCAAATCGACAGTTTGTTGCGCGACCGATTGGGCAACATCAAAATCGCAGGTGTCTATTCAAATTCATTGAAAGCCAGGATTTCAAGAAAGATTGCGGCTTATTGTGAACGCATCATCGACAAAGAAGATGAAAGCCATTGGAAAAAAGCGGTCGAGTGGTTTTATTTTCAAGTACTGTACCACGAATATGGCCGTACACAACTCCAAAAGTACCAACAAGATCTATTGACTTTGTTTCCTTTAGTGCATTTTGATAAGTCCTTTGCCAATAACCCCTCCATCATGGAGGACCAAGACCAGTTGGTCGCTTTGATTAGAGAATATGGTAACTGTTATGCCGATTATTATAGAGATAGAGTTTGTGACAACGTTGATTGAGACGATAAATCAGCTTCCTGACTATATTGGGAAAGGCATCATGCAGCTACTTGTCATCACCTTGGGCGGCATAGTGGTGGCATGGATTTCAACATGGTTGTTTGGAAGGAAGAGTGAAATCAACGCTGTGGAAGGGGCCCTACTGAAACGTAAATTGGACATCTACGAGGAACTGAGTGCCAAGTTGGAATCCTTGAAAGCCATGGTGATTATCCCTTCCGATATCCACGACGCTGCCATGAGGCAACTGAAAAACGAAGGTATCGAATTCAATCCTATAAATTCAAATCAACTCTTGTCTATTTTTGATGCACCTCGGAGTCTGACAGAGGAATTTCTGGGCATCGACAATTATATCTCATCGAAAAGGTTGTATTTCGACGATGATGTTTTGATACAAACCTTACGGTTTCAAAACTACTTTGCGTGTTTTAGAAGGTTTTTGGTGATGTTTGAGGAGCAGTTCGTCGATGCAGGGTTGTCTCTCGACAAGGAAGAAGTGGCTGCCGCAGAAAGGCTGCTTTCAGTTGAACTTGGGATGATGCTACAGGACGAGCTAGTGGAACAGATGGATAAGCTGATTGCCACGATGAAGCTGAGTTTTAAGAATCTTTCGTTTAACCATCGCGATGGGATAGCATTTACTTATGATTTCTTCAACAGCCCAGAGGGACCTATTATGAGCGAGTTGATGAAGACTAAGTTGCTATTAAAGAAAGAAGAAATCAACAAGGTCATAACAAACGCTATTGCACAAGGGATGGCGGCTTGTGTAGTGCCTCATTAAAAACGGATGTCTATGCCTCAGTATATGTGGGAGGGGATTTTCTCGGTGCTCAATGTGCTTGTGCCGGGTATCATCATGGCACTCTTTGCCGCTTATTACCAAAACAGGCGTAAGCGTGAGATTAGGATAGAAGGCAAGTTAGCCATTGATCGTATTGACGGCTATGAGCAGATATTAAAAGCATTCTTTGAGGCCCAGGAACTACAGGATGCCACCTTGGAGGAAGAGGAAAGAGCCAAGACAATACTGCAGCATTTTGATGTGGCTACTTTTCATTTCGAATACCCGAGAGCTTTTGCTGATGAAGCGAGTTTCGATGCGTTCTATGACAGGTTATGTGATGTAAAAAGGAATTATCAGATTTATTTGGACGACAAGGTTTCGCGACAAATTGAAAAGTCTTTGGCCTTGTACTCACACCTAAAGCTATGGCTGGATGCGTTTTGTGACACAGAGCATGCTGTCGTGCTGAAAGTGCAGGAAGAAAAAGCAAGAAAGCATATCGACTGGATGTATAAGCTTACAGGCATGATGATGTTCAGCCATTGCATTTGGGCTTATGGGGCGCTGGACAAGGTGATTTGCAGACAACTGAGCCATTTCAGCTTGACCTATCGGAAACACCGTGTGCACAAGTGGTTAGGCAAGATAGGTGACCGCATCTTGTTCTGGATTGATAATAGTGCTAGAAAAGGAGGTTTAAGAGGGAAGATAGGTCAGGGTTTGCTGTGGCTGATTATGGACAAGCGCGACCGAAGCCTCTCCCATATCATGGAAACCATGGTGCAAGTCATGCGATTTGTGCATTTCTCAGACGATTATGAACCACAGGAGTTTTTCGAGATGCAACGCTTACCCAACAAGAACGACCAGGAATTATGGGGTAAAGTCTTCAAGTCTCAGATTCACGGATTGTGACTAAGTGTTTAGAATCGTGTACTGTAGTAGACAATAGAAAGAAAGTTTAGAGTTGAAAGTTATTGGTTGTGGTTTGATTGTGAGAAGAATTCTTGTTTGCTGTTTTTAGTTTTTATTCTATTTTTGCAAAATGAAAAACTAATCGTGATATGCGTCATCTTATCATACGAAATATAGGGCCTATAAAAGAAACAGATGTTGAATTCAAACGATTTAACTTCATCATAGGTCCTCAAAGTAGCGGTAAAAGCACTATTGCCAAAATATTCAGTACTTGTAGCTGGATTGAGAAAGAAGTGGCTACAACAATGAACGAAAAGGCTGTGGCAAATCTTGCTGAGTTTTGTTCTCTCATGGAAGACTTCCATAAGATGACCGACTATTTTGACAAACAATCGGAGGTGCTTTTTGAGACGGATGTCATTCTCATCTCTATGAAAGGTGAAGAGTTCACTATTAAACTTAAAGACCAGAAAGCATATCGCCGCGAGAAGATTTGCTATATTCCTTCTGAACGCAATTCGGTGACATTGCCTGAGTTGCAGGGTATTGAGTTTGGCCCAACCAATCTTCGCAGTTTCTTGTTCGATTGGTTTAATGCCCGTGAGTTTTATGATGAGCTTAACAAGACCAACATTTTGGATTTGGGCGTTCGGTATTACTATGACCCTGACGAATTGAAGTATAAAGACCGCATAGAGCACGTTAACGGCAAAACATACCATATTCCTTTAGGCAGTGCTTCAAGTGGTTTGCAGTCGGTTGTGCCACTACAAATCATGTTGCAATACTATTCCGACCAGTATTTTACCACATACGCCGAAAAGACCTCATTTGATACGGATGTCAAAACACGTAAGATACGCCAGAAACTCACCGACACTATTGTCTTACAACAGATGTTTCCGGATGAAGTTAGTCCGAACAATCGCAGCCAACTGATAATGAGGGCCAACGAACGTCTGCACAAAGGCGATCCGGAAGCACAAAGCCTTTTAAGGGATTATCAAAGTGAGGTAGAGAGACTGACCGTCCCAATTCGTACATCTTTCATTATTGAGGAGCCAGAACAAAACCTTTATCCTTTTACCCAAGTGGCATTGCTTGAAACCATGCTTAATTTGTGCTTCAATGATCGTTCGCATAGATGCACCATCACCACTCATAGTCCTTTTATCCTGAATTATTTAAATGTTCTAATCGAGCGATTTAACAAGGGCATATTCGATAAGGTTAACCTTAATCCTCAAGAACTCAGTGTGTTTGCCACAACTGACGGGCGGCTAACCGACCTTATGCAGGTCAACACCAAGACGGGAGCAATGAGTGTTAATGCTGAAGACCTTGTAGAAGCTATGCGTTACATGTATCGTGAATATCGCGAAATGAGAGGTTTGTAGGATTATGTTGAAGGAGTTATTTGAAGGGAGTTTTTATGTGACGTTCGACAAGAAAGACGGTGTGTTGGTAAATCTGCAAGAGAGAACCTTCAATGGTAGTTTTTCACTGCTTGACCTAAGCGCATGTCAAGGTTGCAAATATGTTTGCAGCGGTGATCCAGACAATAGAGAACAGTTAAGGGTTTATAGCGACCATCAAGTCTATTCCATCAGTGTGGATGATGTTTTCAGCTATATTAGAGACTACGTAGGCGAGATATGCGATTACAAGATAGACACGAGCTATACTATAGCATTGATTGAAATGACCTGTTCAAATTCTGATTATGTAAAAGACAAGCGACAAAAATCACGCAGGCAATTGTATAACACATTAGTACTATTCTGTGCAAATCCGGTTGTAAAGCATCATATTGAGCAAAAGGAGGTACGTTATGCCGTGTTTTCATGGAAGGAAACCTTTCCCGTTACTTCTGATATGGACAGCGTTGAGGATAGCATGCGAGGCATGATACTTCTTCCTGATGCAGTATATTCTCCAGATAATGAATCGAACTTTGATTATGGTTTCAAACTAAAAGAAATTCGTTATCCAGATGTTTTTGTTTGCTGACGTTCCTTAAATAAATCTTGAGCGGCCTGTCCTTATCGGACGGCCGCTTTTTTATGCCCCTGCCACAACGCAGGGAAGCACTACGCTAATGCTTTAGCCTCATCGCGGGCTCTCATTCCGTGAAATCTACGATTCGACGTAGTCAAAACGGAACCAGCGATCCCTTGCGCTGAAGGGACTCCCTGTCGCTCAGGAGATCGCGGTTGTTCCTCCGCGATGACGCCTGGGGGAGGGTTTTGTCCTTCATCGTATGAGTGACTCAGAGCATCGAGCCGCAGGCATAAATCCCAATCTCCCGCACCAGCCTACGTAGGGATGTCATGCCTGCTTGCTGAATCACCATACTATCCACTCTACACTCTAAAACTGACTCTAAACTCTAAACTCTAAACTCTAAACTAAAAAAATTCCTATTTTTGCCTCGTAAAACAACAACACAAACACCATGGAACACAAACGCATCTTCCTCTGCCTCGCCCACATGAGCGACGCAGGACTCGAACAGAAATACATTAAAGAAGCCTTCGACGACAACTGGGTCGTGCCGCTCGGACCGAATGTCAACGGTTTTGAAAAAGACCTTGAAGAATTTGTCAATGGCGTGTCTGTAGAGACGTACGGCCGTACGTCTCTACAACCGCCATTGCAAAAACGTGTCGTTGCCTTGTCCGCCGGAACGGCGGCCGTCCACCTCGCCTTAATCGCTTGCGGTGTCAAACCTGGTGATGAGGTCCTCGTGCAGAGCTTCACCTTCTGCGCTTCATCGCACCCCATCACCTACCTGGGCGCAACCCCGATCTTCATCGACAGCGAGAAGGATACCTGGAATATGGATCCCGACTTGCTCGAGACGGCTATCAAAGACCGTATCGCCAAGACAGGCAAAAAGCCTAAAGCCATTGTCCCGGTGGCACTTTACGGCATGCCTTACGATGCTGACCGTATCATGGAGATTGCCAACCGCTACGACATCCCCGTCATCGAGGATGCAGCCGAGGGCTTCGGGTCCCGCTTCAAAGGTCAGGTATTGGGTACCTTTGGCCAATACGGTGTGCTGAGTTTTAATGGCAACAAGATGATCACTACCTCCGGTGGAGGCGCGCTGATTACTCCCGACGAGAACGCATGGCGCGAAATCATGATGTATGCCACTCAGTACCGTGAAAGTTACCCCTATTATCAACACGAGAAGATAGGCTATAACTACCGTATGTCGAACATCTGCGCTGGCATCGGCCGCGGACAGATGACCATTGTCAACGACCACATCGCCCACCATAAACACGTTCAAGTGCTTTATGAGGAACTGCTGAAAGATGTGAAGGGAATTACCGTACACAGCCAGCCTGCTACTGGCGGCTACGATAGCAATTACTGGCTCTGTACTATCACCCTTGACCCTGACCTGAAGATAAAGGGACAAGAGAACGCCTATAAGACCATAGTGCAAGGTGCCGTTGGCGGTGCGGCTGGTGTCATCCATGTGGCTGATAGCGCAACTACCGATTGCCAACCCAATGACAATGTGGAAGCCTTGCGTGTCTATATGGATGCTGCTGGCGTTGAGGCTCGTCCCGTTTGGAAGCCGATGCACAAGCAGCCTTGCTATAAAGATGCACCTGCATATCTGAATGGTGTTAGCGAAGCCATGTTCAAGGTGGGTATGTGCTTGCCTGCGGGTCCGTATGTGTCGGACGAGGATGTGAAATACATCGTGGATTGCATCAAAGAGGCTTTAGCATAAAAACATTTCTTTACCTATTTAATCTGTATTTTTATCACTATTATAAACTATATTATCACTATGAGAACGAAAAACTTTATTATCACTATGAGAACGAAAAACTTTCTAAAAATCAGCATTTTATCCGCTTTGCTGATGCTTTGCGGACCGCTGTTCTCGCAGATCCAGACTTTTGAATGGCAAGGTGTGCAGCGACAATACCTCGTCAAGACTCCCTCGGCCAACCGCGATGCGGTGCCTATCCTATTTTTCCTGCATGGACTGGGCGACAATATCACCCGCCTGGACAACGAGTTCCATTTCCAGCAGGTTGCCGATGCCTACAACTGGGTCATCGCAGTGCCGCAAGCCCTAAACGAAGGCTATGGCACCATGTGGAACGCCGGCTTGATGGCCAGCAACACCGATGACTCGGGCTTTCTCATGGCCCTCCTCGACGCGTTGGCTGAACAATATCCGGTGAATCTCGACAGCGTCTTCTTCACGGGTTTCTCAATGGGTGGCTTCATGACACACCGCATGGCCATCGAGCACGGCGACCGCATCACCGCCTGTGCACCTGTCAGCGGACTGATTACGCATTCCATGGCAAATCATACAGCGGTGGCTCCAGTACGCATGCTTGACATCCATGGCACTTCTGACCCCGTGGTAGGCTATGATGGCAACTCGCAATATTTCGGTAGTAATCTCGGTCTCGGCGTGGAGGCCATCCTCAACTACTGGAAGAATGCCAACGGATGTGTGGCCGAGCCCGTTATCGACACCTTCCCCGACCTCAAGAACGATGGTCTGCGCTTTGTGCGCTACACCTACGAGGGTGAGGCCGAACTGCAGCACATCAAAGTCATCGGTGGCAACCATACCTGGTATATGAGCGAAGACCAATACGACATTGGCTACTTGACTGAAATCCATAAGTTTTTCGTAGGCAACGGAGGTGGCAATGTCGGTATTGCAGAGCCAGAGGAAAGCACTTTGAAGCTTTGGCCCAACCCGACTTCGGGTCGTGTCTCTATTGAAGTGGGAACCACTACCGACATCGAAGTGATGGATATTCAGGGACGTTGCATGGGCAAATATACATTGAAGCCAGGAGCCAATCTAATTGATTTGGGTGACCTTCCGGAAGGTTTGTATTTTATCAAAGGAGAAAATGGTTTGGTAAGCAAGGTCTTACTGATGAGATAAATCCGACGTACCGATGCTTGAACCGAAGTTCGATACCTGTTTCTTTGAGCGTTATGCCATGGTCACGTTGGCCACACTGTTGGGCGAGCATTACGCCCATTTGGTCAACCGCGACCGTCCCGACCTGCAGGATGAAGTTCAGAGTCTTGGCATCGAGGTGACCCGTGCCATACGCGAGAACAAGAACGTGGCCAATGCCTTGGTGAACGAGATGGCGGGCGAGGCTGTGAAGGAGGTGAACGCCGAGGACATGCGCCATATCAACCAAAGCGGTTATGCCTATGGCTTGGGCGATGGTACCATCATCGGTCGCAACGAGTACGAATTCTGGTCGTTGGCTTTGCCCCTGAAACGTATCCTCGAGATCAAGATGGACAAGGTGAACAACGGCTTCTACGGCGACTTCAACGAATTTGGTCTCTTTGTCTTTACCAAAGAAGACCTGGACCTCGATCAGATCAAGCAGACCATCGCCTTCATGCAAGAGAAACAGGCGTTTCAAAATCGCTTTTATTCACGCGTGTTTATTTCACAAATCCAGACCTTATACGACTGCGACCTTGAAACAGGGCGCTATCGCAAAATCAGGGTCAGCAGGGAACAGCGAAGGTCGTTTTACGAGCAATCCATACAATAGGTAACCTATTGTTTTACAGTTTTGGCCACAAATGTTTGTTCAGGGGTTCTGATAGCGAGCAAATAGGTTCCGCTAGTCAGGTTTTGGAACATTTCCCCGATTTCAATGCGGTTAAGACCGACTTGTGTATCGCCCAAATCTTTGTTGACCAATAGTTTGCCATCCAAGGAATAGACCATTGCATACACATTGCAAACCCTTTCACATTCGATTTCGGCGTAACTTGATAGGGTGACGGGATTGCCGACAATACGGATAAGATTTTCGTTTTGCGCATTTTCCTGAACGCCTAAACCAGAGTATTCGTATGCACCGATGTCGATGCGGTCGCCACAAATGCGCCAATGGCCATCAAGGTCGAGGCCATCGGTTTCGAGGTCGTTTCCCGCATTAATGCAAGGACTGTTGGCAGTGAGATGAAAATCCTCATGTTGTGGGTCAACAAAAAGCGGGTCTTCATCGAGGCAATTTTCGTATACTTGGATGACTTCATGATTCGAGATGATCTCATATCCATACTGTATCAAGCAGTTATGAAACTCAGGCGCATAGTCGTCGTAAGTCCACGTCCAAATCTGCACGGGTTCTTCGAGTGGAACTTCGTTGGTGTTGCCGTAGACAATGCAGTTAGACACATCGGGTGAGCTGTGTTGATAGAAGAAGATGCCGCCGCAGTTGACGCCATAAGAGTGGTTGTTGACCACGGTGAGGTTGGCAACCAATGGCGACGAGTCACTGATGGCTAAGCCACCACCAAAATGCCCGGAAATATTGTTGGCGAAAAGCGAGTTGGTGATGCGGCACGGGTTGTCGTAGCAGCGAATGATATACAATCCACCTCCATTAATACCGTAGTTGTACTCGAAACGACAACGGTCGATAGTGATAGAACAGCTGTCGATGCTCAAAGCCCCACCGATGGCAGTCTCGCCGATGTTGTAGCGGAAATCCGTATCGGTGATGTCCACCTTGCATTTCAGGAAACGCAAGCCGCCGCCATACATATAGTAAATGGTATCTATCTGACTATAAGTCAGATTGTTGTTTACTTTACAGTTGTAAATGGACACTGTGGAGTTCTCGGCGTTCAGTGCGCCCCCGTGTTCGCGCGAGAAGTTGCAGAACAGGGTGCTGTGGCCGATTTTCACGGCATCACAATCATAGATACGCAGCGCGCCACCATCTTGGTCAGCATCCAATGCAGCCTTGCCGTATTGGAAGCGGCAATAGTCCAATTTGGACGGTCCGGCTTTGTCGAAACGGATGCCGTTCCAACCGCCACGACCCATGTTAAAGAGGTAAAACCCTGTGGTATCGGCTACAGTGAAGGTAATGGAGTCGTCTTTTGTTCCGACCGCATTCAGCGAAGCGCCTTTTTCGACGATGATGCGGTAGAAATCCTTGAAGAGGACCGTCGTCCCCGCCTTGATGGTCAGCGAGTCCTGAATGGTGACATCACCTGTGACCACAACCGTTTCGGCATCCCAGATGCCTGATTGTGTGCCTGACACTTCAATGGTTTGTGCTTTTGACAAAAGGCTGACAACCAGCAATAAGAATAGTAATTTAGCTTTCATATAAAGTTAGTTTGACAGATTATGGCGCAAAAGTAAGGCTTTTTCATTACTTTTGCACCGTTTTACGAAATCGAGTCATGAAATTACCGATTATTGGAAGAAAAAATATGCCCATCCCCGTGGTGGGAGCTTTGGTGAAAGCTGCTGCGGAGATTAAGAATATACCTGTCGAAATCAAACAGAATCATACCGACCCGATTCGTGCGCAAAAGCGCGAGTTACGGAAACTGCTGGTCAAGGCGCAGTTTACGGAGTTCGGCAAGTTCTATCATTTCGATGAGATTCTGTTGTCAAGAGACATCCTTGAAGAGTACCGCAAGCGCGTGCCTGTGTTTGATTACAACAAGATGCACAACGAGTGGTGGTATCTCAATCTGCAAGGCAAGCGCAACATCGCCTGGCCAGGCAAAATCAAATACTTTGCTTTGAGCTCTGGCACCTCTGAGGCGGCTTCAAAATACATTCCCATCACCAAGGGCTTGAACAACAAAATCACCCGTGCGGGCATCCGTCAGCTCGTCTCGGCCACCCGCTATGACTTTCCCCTTGATTTCTACAACCGTGGCATCCTGATGATTGGTGGCAGCACCGACTTGCAGTATAACAAGGAGTTCGGCTATTATGCCGGCGACCTCTCAGGCATCTCGGCAGGCAAGATCCCGTCGTGGTTCGAGGCATTCTACAAGCCTGGACAGAAAATCTCGAAGGTGAAGGACTGGGCCGAGAAGATGGACCTCATGGTGAAGGCTGCTCCCAAATGGGACATTGGCGTCATCGTGGGCGTGCCGGCCTGGGTGCAGATTCTGTTGGAACGCATCATCAAGACTTACCGTCTCAAGACCATCCACGACATTTGGCCCAACCTGATGGTTTATGTGCACAGCGGCGTGGCCTTTGCCCCTTACGAGAAGAGCTTTAAGCGCATCTTCGGCAAAGAGGTGATTTATGTGGAAAGCTATTTGGCCTCGGAGGGTTACATCGCCTATCAGGTCGATTTGAAGAAGCGCGTGATGCAGCTTTTGGTCGACAACGGTATCTATTTCGAGTTTGTGCCTTTCAACGAGGAGAACTTTGATGAAGAAGGCAACATCGTGGCGCATCCCAAGACCTTGCTGCTCTCGGAGGTGGAGGCAGGCGTGGATTATGCCTTGCTGCTCTCGACTTGTGCCGGCACTTGGCGTTACCTCATTGGCGACACCATCAAGTTCCTTAACACCGAGGATTGTGAGATTGTCATCACGGGGCGCACCAAGCAGTTCTTGAGCATCACGGGCGAGCACCTCTCCCAGGACAACATGACCCGTGCCGTCGACATGATGGCTGAGGAGCTTGGGGTCAACATTACGGAGTTCACTGTGGCGGGCATCCGTCACGACACGATGTATGCCCATCATTGGTATCTGGGTTGCGATGAACCCATCGACAAGCAGAAGGCCTTGAAACTTATTGACCAGCACCTCTGCAAGCTGAACGATGACTATGCGGTGGAGCGTACCCAAGCCATCAAGGAGTTGTTCGTCGATGTGCTGCCCACCCAGTGCTTCTATGAGTTCATGGAGCAGAAGATCGGGAAATGGGGCGGTGCCACCAAGTTCCCTCGTGTGATGAAGGGCAAGCGTCTCGAGATGTGGGAAGAATTTGTAAAGAAAGTTGAATTATAATGCTATAAGCCATGGGAAACACCTCTGGTATCTTTGAAAAACTGCCTGAGTTCAGCCGTATCTGGTCGTTCAGCTTTGTGATATGGGCTGTCGTCATCGGTTTGTTTCTTTCCCTGATCGTGAACATGGGTCCAGCCTTCATCACCTTGGTGCAGACCAGCCTTCACAGGGGATTCAGGACGGCGGCATGGTTCATTTCGGGAGTCATTTTGAACGATGCGATGATCATCTCCTTATACATCCTGACTTCGGTGCAGGTGGTGATGCGTTCGGAACTTGAAGTGACGTTGTTCAGCATCGGGGCAGGTGTCATACTGGTGCTGTTCGGCATCTTTACCTTCCGACGAAAGGTGGAGGAAAAAGAGTCACTGATAGAAAAACGCACCAACGAGATCCTGGAGAAGAAGGAGGATAAGCCCTCATGGCTCCTGATGCTTGGCAAAGGCTTTGTCATCAACCTGTTGAATCCTTTCGTGTGGATCTTCTGGTTCTCTGCCGTGGCTGTCGTGGCTGGCAGCATGGGGGGCAGAAAGGTGAACACTATTGTGTTTTTTGCTATTATCCTTGGCACCACGTTGACGCTTGAGTTGCTGAAAGCATGGGGCGCCGCCAAGCTGAAGGTGTTTTTCAACCCCAAGCGCACTACCATCATGAACCGCTGCGCAGGCATACTGCTCGTGGTTTGTGGCATCTATTTCATTTTCTTGAAGGGAATTGTCAATCTGCTGTGATAGTTGACAGTTTGCAGTTAGGAGTATAGTAAAGGGTTAGAGGTTTTGCGGATGTTGCTGGAATGCAGTCCAAGGCGAGACTTCAGGCAACGGAGCCGTGATTTCGATTTGTTCCTTTGTCACGGGATGCTCAAAGGCGATGTGCCAGGCGTGTAGGCTGATGGAGGCATCAGGGTTACTGCGTGGATAGCCGTATTTCAAGTCGCCACGGATGGGACATCCGATGTGTGCCAGCTGACAGCGAATCTGATGATGTCGTCCTGTAAACAACTCGACTTCAAGTAGATAAAAAGTATCTGATTTCCCTACCACACGATAACTCAAGCGTGCCAGTTTGGCCTCTTTCGTCCCTTCGGGCACCACAAATGACTTGTTCTGTTTCTCGTTTTTGACGAGGTAATCCTCTAGCACATCGGCTTGCTTGGGAGGGTGGTTTTTCACCAGAGCGAGGTAGGTCTTGCGGAAGTCGCGGTCTTTCACCTTCACGGTCATGCGCGACAGGGCCTTGCTCGTCTTGGCGAACACCACGGCGCCGCTCACAGGCCTGTCGATACGGTGGACGAGGCCGGCGAACACGTTGCCCGGCTTGTCGTATTTCTCTTTGATGTATTCCTTGACATCATCGAGGAGACATTTGTCTCCCGTCTTGTCGCCCTGCACGATCTCGGAGGGGAGCTTGTTCACGATGATTAGGTGATTATCTTCGTAGAGGATTCTGTTATCTATATTGCTCATGGTATTTTGCTGTTTAGGCTGGGACTCACGTCACCTGTTAAGAGCAGGGACTGACGTCGCCTGCTTACAGGTCTGTCGTCCCTACGGGACTTGGTTAGATGAGATAGCGTTCGTCAAATTCGATTCCGTTTTCTTCTAGAAATTGTATGAACTCGTCACGAACCGATACTTCGTGATGATGTTGCTCTTGTGTCTCTATATAGCGGATGGTCTTTTTCAGTAGTGATGGGCTAACACAGAACGCACCGTAGCCTTCTTGCCAGGAAAAGTCTTCATAGTATCTGTCAATAGTCTTTATCCACTTGCTACTGTTCGCCTTGATTTTCTGGACAAACTCGGCAACGCTCATGGTCTTAGGCATGGTTGCAAGGATATGGATGTGGTTGGTGATGCCACCAACGGTGATAGGGTATCCGCCTACATTCTGTATGATGCCACCGATATACGCAAAGACCTGTCCGAGGTCTTTTTTTCGGATGGTGATGCCCGTTCTTTTGACATGGAACACGATGTGGATATTGAGTTTTGTATAGGTGTTAGCCATAGTTTGTTGTTTTATTGTCATGCAGGGACTCACGTTGCCTGTTCATAGGTCCGTCTCCTTACGGGGTTCCGCCCAGTCCCGTAGGGACGGCATTTCGGTATGCAGGCGACGTAAGTCCCTGCTTTTGAGTGCAGGCGACGCGAGTCCCTGCTTTGAGTGCAGGCGACGTAAGTCCCTGCTTTGAGTGCAGGCGACACAACCTCGCCTGCTTTTAGGTCTGGTCTACGTTTCAGTTTCCACTATAACCCCACTACCCACTACAAAAGGCTCCACCTCATGATACACCACCCCAAACTGCCCAGGCGCTACCCCCGAGATGGCCACCTCCGAGACGATGTCAGCGCCGCGCTCCGTGAGACGAATCGTGCCATAGGTAAACTCCGGCTGGTGCCGGATCTTGAAACGAATGCGCTGTCCGTCGACGAACTGCAAGGCAGGATTCATGGGTTGCAAGTCGCCTAAAGGAACGATGTTGGTATATTGCGCCACAGGGTCGTAGCCCTGCGACACATAGACGATATTGTTCGGGATGTCTTTCTTCACCACAAACCACGGTCCGCCGCTGAGGCCGAGGCCTTTGCGCTGACCGATGGTGTGGAACCAGAAGCCCTTGTGCCGACCGAGTTTCTTGCCCGTCTCGAGTTCCACGATGTCCCCAGGCATCTCGCCGAGGTATTCGCGGATGTAGTCGTTGTAGTTGATCTTGCCCAAGAAACAGATCCCCTGGCTGTCGTGGCGTTCGGCGCTCGGCAGCTTGTATTGTGCAGCCAGACGGCGCACCTCGGGTTTGGTGATGTCGCCGATGGGGAAGATGACCTTGCTCAGCTGCGCATAGGTGATGCGGCCCAGGAAGTAGGTCTGGTCCTTGAAGGTGTCGGCCGCCGTGCCGAGCCAGAAGATGCCGTTCTCATCCTCCCACGAGCGGGCATAATGCCCCGTGGCAATTTTGTCGAAGTTGTGGCCTTCCTTCTCCTCGAAGGCACCGAGTTTGATCCAGCGGTTGCACATCACGTCGGGGTTGGGCGTGAGGCCCTTGCGTACCATCTCCATGGTGTAGCGACCGACCGTCTCGAAATACTCATGCTGCAGGTCGACGATGTCGAACTTACAGCTGTATTTCTTGGCGATATAGGTCGTGATCTCGATGTCTTCCTCCGACGGGCAGCTCGAAAGGTCTTCCTTGCCTTCCATACCGATCTTGATATAGAAGATATGCGGGTCGTAGCCCTGCTCTTTCAGCAGGGGCACCACCACGGAGCTGTCGACGCCCCCCGAAACCAGTGCGGCAATGTTCATGGGTCATGATATTTGCTGCAAAAATAGGTATTTTTCGGTTTGTAGAGACGTTGCGCGCAACGTCTCTACATTATTTCATTCTGACATTGAATACGGTTTTTCCTCAGGCCTCATGCCACGTTCCATATTCGGCTCGTTACCCATCTCAAAGACCAATTCTCCGCCCTGCATCAATTGTTCATGAGTCAAGTACAATTGATGGATTTCCTCTCCGTTAAGAGTTACCTTCTGCACATAACGGTTCTCATCACTCACCTCGGGTGCTTTGATTTCCATGGTTTTGCCGTTACCTAGACGGACTTTCAAATAGGGCAGGTAAGGCGCACCTAGAACATACTGGTCGCTGCCAGGGCAGACAGGGTAGAAGCCCATCACGGAGAAGATGTACCAGGCCGACATTTGGCCGCAGTCGTCGTTGCCGCAGAGGCCGTCAATGTTGTTCTTGTAGAAACGGTTCATGATTTCGCGTAGCCAGTATTGCGTCTTGTAAGGCTGTGAAGTCCAGTTGTAGAGGTAGGCGATATGATGTGCTGGTTCGTTGCCGTGGTTGTAGCAACCCATCAGGCCTTCTTCGGTGACGTCTTCGGTGTTCTCGAAGAACTCAGGAGGCAACTGCATGACGAACAAAGTATCCAAGTTATGGATGAACTGCGCATCGCCGCCCATCGCCGCAATGAGACCTTTCACATCTTGTGGCACATAGAAGGAATACACCCAGGAGTTGCCTTCCACAAAGCCCTCGCCTTCCGTATCCATCAAGCTGAAGGGTTCTTTCCAACTGCCGTCGCTCATCTTTGGACGGGCAAAGCCCAACTCTGTGTCAAAGGTGTTACACCAGTTGGCGGCGCGTTGCTTGTAGGTATTAGCCATTTCGGTGTTGCCTGCCTTCAGTGCGGCTTGGTAAATGGCCCAGTCGTCGTAGGCGTATTCCAGAGTCACCGAGACACAGCCACTGTTCTTGTCAAAGGGGACATAACCGAGCTTTTGGTAATCGTCGAGGTTGACATAATACGGACATGTCGAACTGCGTTCCATGGCTTTCAGCATGGCATCTTGTTGGTTTGCAACACCTTTGGTATAGGCATCCGAAAGCACTGAGACGGCATGGTAGCCGATCATGCACCAGTTTTCGTTGCCCATGTGCGACCACACGGGCAATAGTCCATGGACGCTTTGCTCGCTGTGTTTCAGCATGGACTGCACCATGTCGGCGTTGCGCTCGGGTAGCAGCACGTTGAAGAGCGGATGCAAGGCACGGTAGGTGTCCCACAAAGAGAAAACGGTGTGGTTGGTGAAGCCTTCGGCTTGGTGGATGTTATGGTCGATGCCACGATACTGACCGTCCACGTCCATGTATATGGAGGGATTGATCATCGTGTGATAAAGCGAGGTGTAAAGCATGGCTTTTTGGTCCTCCGTGCCTTCCGCTTGCAGGATGGAAAGTTCCTTGTTCCATTTGACTTGAGTCTTAGCAAGGAGTTGCTCAAAGTTTTTGTTGTCGGTCTCGGCATGGAGGTTGCGCAAGGCACCTTCAGTACTGGTAGCGGAAATGGCGACTTTCATTTCTAAGGTCTTAGGCTCATTAAAGGTGAAATAGGCCACAATCTTGCGCCCCGTCATCTCAGGGAAGTTGTGCTTGACGTCAAACTTACCCCACATTCCGTTGTATTTGGGCTTCTGCAACTCGCGGTAGCCATAATCAATAATGGGTTGGTTGAAACTGATGGCGAAATACGTATAATTTGTTCTCGCCCAGCCGTTGGTGATACGGTAGCCTGTCAGCAGGGTGTCGTTTTCCACACGAAGGTTGGCCCAAAGCGTCTTGCCGTCGTAGTTGTAGATGCCGTGCTGCAAGTCCAAAATGATGCTGCCATCTTGACCTTCGGGATAGGTATAACGGTGGATGCCAGCATGTTCTGTGGCAGTAAGCTGAGCCTTGATGCCATAATCCTGCAAGAAGACCTCGTAATATCCTGGCACAGCAATCTCCGATTCATGGCTGAAGCGGGAGCGGTAACCTGCATCAGGGTTGGTTTGAGTTCCCGGATTGAATTTGATTTCTCCAGTGACAGGTATCACTAGGATGTCGCCCAAGTCGGAATGCCCTGTGCCGCTGAAGTGGGTATGGCTGAAGCCCACGATGGTACTGTCTTTGTGCTGATAACCGGCGCAGTATTCATACACCCGAGGTTGATACACCCCGTCGATGTCATGTGGCACGGTGTCGGTGTCAGGGCTGAGCTGCACGATGCCGAAAGGCGCACAAGCCCCTGGGAAGGTATGCCCCATGCCGTTTGTCCCGATGATGGGATTGACGTATTGGATGTAATCTGCAGTGTTGTCGTTTTCGACGGCGGTCTCAGGCTGTTTGGCACATCCTATGACAATAACGCTCAAAACGATTAACAAAAACGGAAACTTTTTCATGGCCTTTTGAATTGATTCGATTTGCAAAGGTATGAATTTATTTCGTAGTTTTGCCGAAAAATCACAACGATGGCCATACCTAGGGAGACAGTGGAACAAATCCTGCAAGCCGCTCGCATTGAGGAGGTTGTAGGCGAGTTCGTCACGCTGAAGAAGCGTGGGTCGAACCTATGGGGCAATTGTCCGTTCCACAACGAAAAGACACCATCGTTCAGTGTCAATCCCGCGCGCAACATCTTCAAGTGCTTCGGCTGCGGTAAGGCCGGCGACTCGGCCAAGTTCCTCATGGAACACGAGCATTTTACCTACCCCGAAGCGCTACGGTACCTTGCCAAGAAGTACAACATCAAAATCGAGGAGAAGCAACAGACTGCCGAGGAGATCATGCAGCAGAGCATCCGCGAGAAGATGTACAACATCAACGAATTCGCCGACAAGTATTTCGTTGATACCTTATGGAATACCGAAGAAGGCAAGACCATCGGCTTGGAGTATTTCCGTGAACGAGGCTATCTCAACCCCATCATCGAGAAATTCCATCTCGGCTACAACCCTGATTCTGCCCATTGGGATGCCTTCACCGAACACGCCAAGAAAAATGGCTACTCAGAAGAGCTTTTGGAGCAGATAGGCCTCTCCATCAAAGGCTCGAAAGGCCTCTACGACCGCTATCACGGTCGCGTGATGTTCCCCATCCATAGCCTCACGGGACGCGTCATCGGTTTCGGCGGACGTATCCTCGTCAACGACAAGAAGAGCCCGAAATACCAGAACTCGCCCGAGTCAGAGATTTACGATAAGAAGCAGACGCTCTATGGCATCTATTTCGCCAAAAACGCCATCGCCCGTCAGGATGAATGCATCCTCGTGGAAGGCTATTTCGACGTGTTGCGCATGCATCAGATCGGCATTGAGAACGTGGTGGCCAGTAGCGGCACTTCGCTGACGATGGAGCAGATCCGCCTCGTGAAGCGTTACACGAAGAACATCACCATGCTTTACGACGGTGACGCGGCAGGCATCCATGCGGCTCTGCGGGGCACCGACATGATTCTCTCCGAGGGTATGAACGTCCGTGTGGTGGTGCTGCCCCCCGAGCACGACCCCGACACCTTCGGCAAGGAGTTCTCGACGGAGTATGTCAGCAACTACTTGAAAGAGAACGCGAAAGACTTCATCCGTTTCAAGACCGAGCTGCTGCTAAAGGATGCTGAAAGCGACCCCATCAAACGGGGACAGGTGATTCGTGAGATTGTGGAGACCATCTCCGTCATCCCCGACAGCATCTTCCGCATCACTTATGTGAAGGAATGCAGCCGCCTCTTGGATATACCCGAGCAGACGCTCACCAACGAACTAAACAAGATTCTACGGTCAAAGCTGAAGAAGACCTTGGGGATTGAGGACAATGTGGTTCCCGAGACAGATGCTACAACGGTGACGCCCAAGCAGGAGGAAAGTGTTGATGACCAACTGCCTGCAGGCTATTTCCAAGAACGTGAGTTGGTGAAGCTCTTGTTGATGTACGGTAAAGAGATGATTGCCGACGAGCGTTTGGATGAAAACGGTGAGAAGATTTATGAGCAGGTCTCTGTGGCGCAGCTGATTGTCGATGACCTGAAGATGGATGACTTCGTTTTCACGAATGTTGTCAATAAAAAGATATTCGATATCTTCGACCAGGCCATCGATGCAGGATATATCCCTGATGACCAGTTTTTTGTTTCAAATGAGGATGAGACCATCGCCCAACTGGCCGCCGACCTGCTTTCCACGCCCTATAAACTTGACCAGTGGGAAAAATACGGTATCTTCGTCAAGCGTGAGGAAGACATGCTTCGCGCCACGGTGCTGTCGTCGATCTACCGCTACAAAGACCTTATCATCGAAGAACGTCGTAAGGCTATCGAGGAGGAACTGAAAACCACCGAGGATGCGGACGATCAATTCATTCTGCTGAAGCGCAAGAAAGACCTTGACGACATCCGCAAACAGATTAATAAGGAGTTGGGTATCGTGATAGCAAAATAGTATTCAAAAAAACACTATTTTTGCAGCCCAAAATCAGAAAAATATGTTTAACAGGCGTAGAAAATGGCGTGTGCCGGCCGGACAGGAACCGACAGCATTGGACAAAAAGGTGATGGCGATGGAGGCCAAAGGCGCGATGGTGCCCAAACGCAGCCTCATCCGCACCCCAGAAGAGATTGAAGGCATCAAACGGAGCGGCGTCATCAACACGGCCATCCTCGACCTTGTGGGCGAGAAGATCCATGCGGGCATGAGTACCTTGGAAATCAACGTTATTGTTCATAACTACACCATTGAGCATGGTGCCATACCCGCCACTTTGGGCTACGAAGGCTACCCCAAGAGCGTGTGTGTCTCTGTCAATGAAGTGGTCTGCCATGGCATCCCGTCGGCCAAGGAAATCCTGAAGGAAGGCGACATCGTCAATGTGGACTGCACCACCATACTTGACGGTTATTATGCCGATGCTTCGCGCATGTACGTCATCGGCAAGACCACAGCACGCAAGCAGAAACTGGTGGATGTGGCCAAGGAATGCCTCTACATCGGTATGGAAGCCGCTAAGCCTTTCGGTTTCGTTGGCGACATCGGCAACGCCATCCAGCAACATGCCCATAAGAACGGCTTCAGCGTGGTGCGCGACCTCTGCGGCCACGGCGTGGGTCTTAAATTCCACGATGATCCCGAGGTGCTGCACTATGGCAAGAAAGGCACGGGTATGTTGCTTGTCCCAGGCATGGTGTTCACCATCGAGCCGATGATCAACATGGGCACCTGGAAGGTCTTCGTTGACAAGGCTGATGGTTGGACCGTCATCACTGAGGACGAATTGCCTTCCGCGCAATGGGAGCACACATTCTTAATGACCGAAACGGGGCTGGAGATTTTGACGCATTAATTTGTAGAGACGGTGCATGCACCGTCTCTACAATGTCAAAATTGGAAATAGATAAATGACTGCAAATCAGCGGTGATGAACTGATAGATGACAAACACGATGAGGGCGCATACCACAATCATCAGTGGTATCGGCATTGTGGCAAACCAAATACGGTAACGTCGCTTGAAATTCTCCGGCAGCCAATGGATAATCAATCCTATCACAATGAGGATGAAGACATTGTAATAGTGTGTGATGATGTCGGGCACCCTGTTCAAATCCCAATGGCTGCCCATCTGGTTGACCATGTTCTTGGCGGTGTTCCAAGCGGTTTCGTTGGCTTCGGCAGGGTCGAGGTTGGAGCCGCTGCGGAAGAACAGTCGCGTAAACGTGATGAAAGTGAAGGTCTGGAAGATGGCCCAAGCGTCTTGCAGCCACTGATACGGTCTTTTTCCGCCGAACAGGTTGTATAACATGCGGAGGATATTCCCGCCTAAGATGATGAGGCACCATACGCAGAGCACATAAAACACGGGCTGAGGCACATAGATGCAAAGCACCTTTAGCCCTGCGGTCACAATAAAGATAAACAAGGTGCGCACATAGACGTTCCAGTCTTTCCAGAAACGGAAGAACACCATGCCAATACCATTCAGGCCACCCCAGATCATGAAATTCCATGAGGCGCCGTGCCACAAGCCGCCAAGCAGCATCGTGTCCATGCGGTTGATTTCGGTGGTGATCTTCCTTCGTTTTTCAGGGATGAAGATGGCAACGAGGCCAAGTATTAATGCGAGGACACCTACACCGACGCCTACCCAAAGACTATTTGAGAGGAACACGGCGATGGCGGCAATCATAACGATGATGCAGAACGAGCCTAAAGTGGCGTTGCGGTTGCCGCCCAAGGGGATGTATAGGTAGTCTTTCAGCCAACGTGACAACGACATGTGCCAGCGGTTCCAGAACTCGGCAGGATCCTTGGCTTTGTAGGGCGAGTTGAAGTTCTTGGGCAGATAGAATCCCATCAGCATGGCCACGCCGATAGCGATGTCGGTATAGCCCGAGAAGTCAGCGTAGACTTGCAAAGAATAGCCAAACAACGCCATCAGATTCTCGAATCCAGTAAACATCAAGGGCTGCTCAAACACCCGGTCGATGAAGTTGATGGCGATGTAGTCGCTGAGCACGATTTTCTTCACCAATCCGTTCATGATCCAAAAGACAGCGATGCCGAACTGCTTGCGGCTGAGGAAGTATTTTTTGTGCAGCTGCGGGATGAACTCGTTAGCCCTCACGATGGGACCTGCTACCAGCTGCGGGAAGAAGCTGACGTAGAAACCGAAATCGAAGATGTTTTTCACTGGCGCGATGCGCTTTCGGTAAACATCCATGATGTAGCTGATGGCCTGGAAAGTGTAGAACGAAATGCCCACAGGCAGCAGGATGGCATCGACGCTAAAGCGGTTGTCGCCAGTGATTTGGTTGCCCACCCACGAGAAGACGTCAAACACACGGAATTTTAAGCCTGTAAGGTCGTTGAGGACGTCCGTCAGGAAATAAGCGTATTTGAAGTAAAAAAGCGTGGACAGATTGACAATGACGCTGATGGCCAGCACCGTATTCCGACTCCAGTTTTTCTTTCGCGAGTGTAGCCATTTGCCCGCAAAGAAATTGTACAAGGTGATGAAAACCAGAATCAAAGTGAAGAGCCCGCTGGTCTTATAATAGAAAAACAGGCTGACAAAGAACAGATAGGTATTGCGGAGCAGGCACTTGTTTTTGAGCAGGCAGAAAAACGCGAACACGATGGCGAAGAATGCCCAGAAATAAAACTGGGTGAACAACAAGGGATGTGCCTTGTCGAACGAGAACAGATTCTTCAGAAAATCCAATGCTATTTCAGGGAAAGTCAACATGTCACGGTCGTTTTGCAGTGGATTTAATGTGTTCTATATATCTATCAATCAAGGCGTTGTAAAGCAAATCGCCTAACAGCCTATAACCCTCGTTGGTGAAATGCACCTTGTCTTTCTTGGCCAAGCCGGCGTCTTCCCATTCCTTCATCGAATTCAGTCCGCCCATCACATCGAATTGGTCCCACACAGCAGCATTATAATTCTTGGCCATCTCCATGAACGCCTGCCGGGCCACCAGGCCGTTTTCGTTGACTTGGTATTTGTTTTTCTTGATCCGCTTGAAACTGTCGTTATTGGTCATGAAGAGCATGGCGCAATCAGGCGTGACCCGTTGGATGGTATTGATGAGTTCCTTGTAGTTCTGCTTGAAAATCCATTTGTCGAAATCTTTCTCTGACGCATCATTGATGCCGATGCCGAAGATGATGAGGTCGGGCTTGATGAGGGCAAGGTCGCGCTCGAAGTCCTCGCAACGCAGATAAGATGGCACGCTGGCGCCATTGACACCAATGCCATGCACGTTGATGCCCGTTTTTTCGCTTTTCAGTAAGATGCCGGTGATGGTGAATTCGCCAGGCACTGAATCGAGAAGGATGCAAATGGAATCGGTGCACGAAGGCAAGTTAAAGGTATAGAACGGTAGGTTGGGGTCGGCTTGGATGAGGATGCTGTCGTAGCTGACTACAGGTTTCCTGTTTCCGGTCTCGGAGAATCCCAATAGCGTCACTTTGTCGAAATCAAAAGTGGGAGGCATGTCGGAAGGATAACGCTCGCGGGTGATGATGCTGATGGAGGCAAGGGAGTCGGTGGTGGTGACGGCGGCACCGGCAAGCCCCATCCGTTTATCGTTTTCGGTCTTCACCGCATTACGGCAGTAACTCCATGAGCCCGTGTAATTTACCATGTAATAGGACGGGTTGTTGGTCTTTCCTGCGGTAAACGGGAAAACGAAATTCTGTCCGCCAATCAGATCGATACCAATGCTTAACAAATTGTCACGAAACTGTTGGGTAAAGACGCCTGCCTGCACGTGCGATCCCCCAATGTGCATAATGTTGACGTTGCCGTCACCCAAAAAGAGCACGGAATCCAGCTTTTGGAAGAAACGTTCCATAGGCAGGCTGTCACCCGGATAAAGGAGCCGATTCCGTTCAAAATGCGCGAACGGATAGTCCGGGACCTCCTTCGTCAAAGGCTGCATCTGCCCAAAGGACGTCAGTGTCGCTAATGCCCAAAAAAGTGTGACAAGGATTCTTTTCATCGTTTGGATTGGGCGTAGGGTTGATAGATAGGTAGATGCTTCCTGTAGGCTTCCCTAATCGAGTCTTCCGTCTTGTCGCTGTTGATGAATTCGATGACGGATTCGGTCGGTACATGTTTACGTAACTGGTAGAAGTCGTAGTAGGTGGTGAACGACTTGGCCAGGTCGGAGCCGATTTCCTGTGCGCCGTGGAAAGTGAAATGGATGTGGTCGGGACCGGCGAGGGCGGGTTTGTGTTTCACCCACTGCACCATGGAGCCTTCGCCGCCCATCACGTGGAACATGTCCCAATAGGCGACATTGTTGCGCAAGGCCATCGAGCGCAGGGAGTCGTTCAGCTCGGGAAGGCCTTTCCAGGTACCCAACTTTCCATTGTATTTCTTGCTCATGTCGGCAGGACCGATGAAGAGCAGTGTGGCTTGAGGTGCGACGCGTTTCACGTAGTCGATCTGCTTCTCCAGCTCTTTGGTGTAGGACGAGATGCTGCTGGAAGAAGTGATGCCAGGCATCCTGTTGCCGCCAAATTGCAGGATGATCAGCCGGGTGTCGAGGAGGGCAAAGGACTGCCGCATGGTCGACTCGTCGATGCGGGTGAATATAGTTCCCGAGCATCCGCGCAAGGCGACGTTGTCAATCGCCACGCCAGGCTCGCCGTCGAGCAGGATGGCATAGATCTCGGCATGGCCTCTGAAACTGATGGTGCCGCGTTTCACGTTGACAGGCAGGTTCCAGGTGATGAGCGATACGCTGTCACAGGCAGACAGTTTCTTGGGCTCCAAAGAGAGGGAGTCGCATTTCAGGATAGCCGTGAAGCCATTGCTATTTTTCCCCAAGAGCACCGACACGGTCGAGATCATCTTCGAGTTCTGGAAAGCGCGCGAGTGATTGGTTTGGCTGAATGAGATGGAACCTTCGCCCGACACTTGCGCAAACTGGGTCATCACGCCATAGCGGTTTTGATGGGCACGGCGTGTGCTTTCGTCACCGTAAAGGGTGTAACGGATGAGGTTGGAGCTGTGCTGGGAAACGGAGATGGTTGGCACAGCTTGGATGGCGGGAATCATGTTGGGTCCCGAACCTCCGAAGAACTCCTGGAGTTTTTGTCTTAGTACCGAAGAGATGCGGTCCATCTCGATCTGTGAATCCCCATAGTGCATCACGCGGTAGGTCTTCCCTTCGCCTTTGGCTTGTTCGAACAGGTTGAAGAGCGAGTCAAAATACTGGTAATCATCGTTGGGCAGATAGATGCGGTTGGGGTTCTCTTTGAGGTAGCTGCGGAAAAAACGAAGGCTATCGAGCAAAGACTCGGAATAATTCATCGCATAGCTTTTGTTTACCTTGTCGATGACATCATCCACGTCAACAACCTTGTTGTTTTTGTCAGCGCTCTTGGCTTCTGCATACGAAGGGAAGCAGAGGTTAAGGCTACCTACCTGAAGGCCTTCGTCAGGGAAAAAGAACCATATAACGCCGAACAAGGCGATGATGGAAACGATGAATATGAGTATGCGTATGGGTTTCATTTCTTAATAATCAATTCTTGACCCTCCCGGATAAGATCGCTTTCCAGGTGGTTCCATTCAACTATATCTGATATGGTGACGCTATGCTTTTTGGCGATACGAGTCAGCGTATCCCCCTTTTTCACCTTATATGTGGTTACCTTTTCATTCTTTTTGGGCTCCTCTTCATCGGGCTTGGGCTCTTCTTTCACCGTCTGTTGTTGTTCCTCTGTTATTTTGGGTTCTTCTTTTATTGGCTCTTCAACGACTATCGGCTCCTCAACGACTATTGGCTCCTCAACGACGGGCTCGTCATATAGCTTCGTCTCCATGGCCGGAACCTGATTCGTGTTTTCAACCTGATGGTCATGATACACACAGTTACAGGCGATGAAGTCGCGGATGATTTCGGCATTTGGAATCAGCTTTTGCTCATAGAAGTCCCACAGCTCCAGGTCGGTTTCGCTTTTCGAAATGGCATGTTGCAAGGCGTTGGGGCTGCTTGCATAAGCCAGGATGGACTGCCACCAGTCATTGTATTTTTCGTGGAGGTCGGCGAGATAGTCCAGCGCTGCCTTGGTGGAAGCTTCAACGGAAAAACGCTCGTCGCGGTGTCCGTCGATGGTCAGGCCGTAATGCAGTCCTGTCAAGGTGGGCAAAGCCCAAACGCCACACCTGTCGTCACGTTGATAGTCGAGCCGCATTCCGGATAATGCGAGGGGAAGGTATTTCAGCTCCAAAGGGATGCCTCGGCTCCTTAACGCTGCCTCGATGAAGGCTTCATGGTTGAGGAACAATTCCGGCAAAGCTTCATTTTCGTAAATCTCAACAACATTGACCAAGTCGGGGTGGAAGGGAAGGGGGATCTCTTTTTTCTCTATCGTTTTCAGCTCTTTAGTAATGGCGTTAGAGCCTGACGAAACGCAACAATGGTTCGTCGTCAGACAGAAAAGCATAGAGAATACTATCGTTAACGCCCTGTATTTCATTCTTTTATGTATTATTACCCTATCTTGGGTTTCATTTGGGAAACAATCGGCAAAAATACGGAATTGTTTGGATTTGGGACGTGGTTTTTTGCTACTTTTGCACGCTCAAAAACAGAAATTTTGGTTATTGAGCTTGGAGGGCTTCCTTCGATTAACTCAGAAACTATGGAACGTATTGACAGGACAAAAGAGTTAGAGACGTTGAAAATCAGCCGCCTGTTGTGGATGTATGCGTTGCCCAGCATCGTCAGCCACATCATCGCGTCCATTTATAATATAGTAGACCGTGTTTTTTTGGGACAGTATGTGGGTGCTTTAGCCATCGCGGGTTTGGCCATCACCATGCCCATCATGAACATCATCCATGCTTTCGGCTCGTTGGTGGGTGCAGGCTCGGCGGCACGTATGTCCATCATCCTCGGCAAGAAGGACTACAAATGGGCTGAGGATATCTTGGGCAACAGCTTGCTGCTTACCTTCTTCTTCGGTTTCCTCTTCGTCACGGGCGGCTACCTCTTCATGGACCGCATCCTGACGGCCTTCGGTGCTTCGGCTGATACCATCGCCTACGCCCGTGAGTATATGGACATTATACTTCCGGGTATGTTTATGACCACACTGTCGTTCAACCTTACCGGCTTGATGCGAGCCACTGGCTATCCACAGAAGTCGATGTGGATCATGGCAGGCGGTGCCATTCTCAACATCTTTTTGGACGCGTTGTTCATCATTGTCTTGGATTGGGGCATCGCCGGTGCAGCCTGGGCCAGCACCATTTCCATGACCTGTACGGGCATCCTCGCGGTGTGGCATTTCCTGCAAAAGAGTTCGTTTATCCGCTTCCGCCGCCATGCTTGGAAACCCAAGTTTTACATCTTCCGCAATATCCTGCTCATCGGCATAAGCCCCTTCTCGATGAATCTCGCGGCCTCGGCAGTGGTGGCCTTGCTCAACAACCAACTCATCCGTTACGGTGGCGACTTGGCTGTGGGTGCTTACGGCTTGGCCAACACCTTCGGCAGCCTTAGTGTGATGCTCATCTTGGGTCTGTGTCAAGGCATGCAACCCATTGCAGGCTACAACTACGGTGCGGGGCATCCTTTGCGGTTGAAGGAAGTCTACACCCTGACGATGAAAATCAATGTGTTGATAGGTGCCGTTGGCGCCTTGCTGGCGTTGACGTTGCCTCATGCCATGCTGCGCATCTTTACCAAAGAGGAGGAGTTGATACAGATTGGTATCCCAGCCATGCGCTTCATGTTGGTGATGTTCCCCTTGGTGGGCTTCACCATCACCAACTCCAACTTCTTCCAGAGTATCGACAAGCCTTGGATCGCCATCGTCACCAGCCTCTCGCGTCAGGTGCTGTTCCTCATCCCCATGATCTATCTCATCCCGACCTTGTTTATTAATATGGGCGGCAACGGCTTGACAGGCGTGTGGGCTTCGCTGACGATTTCCGACGCGTTGGGTGCTTTGCTCGCCTTCCTGCTCATGCTGACACAAAGACATGTTTTCAAACCAATAACCAAGGAACCTGAGCCTGCATAAGAGCCGAACTACCACAACCTGATATGGAGACTGCCAACGCCATAGTATCTAAGACCAACACCCACATCCTCGACTCCTGTCAAGTGAGGAGCAGACAGGCCATGCGTGAATATCTGCAGGAACTGATTGAGTCCGTACCTTCCGAAATGGCTGTCAACCAGCGTGATATAGAGTCACAAGTACGTGAATGGCGGGCACACAATTTTTTCTATAGGATCCATGTCTTTCGCAGCCGTACCAAAGATGTCGACTTGGAATTGGAACAGGTTTGGTATCGTGAGCTGTTCTGTCGCGTGGTGAGTTTCTTTTATTTTTGGGACAACAAAAAATAGCTTAAAACAATATCATGAATAATTCATTCACTATAGGAGGTCAGATTGTCGAC
Source organism: Bacteroidales bacterium (assembly GCA_017651645.1). The sequence goes on along the minus strand of JAGCCO010000042.1, from coordinate 28,931 downwards.
CTTGTCAACTCAAGAATTTTTTCAGGTGTGGTGGTTGTTGAAGACGGCAAGATTAGCAAGATTGAGGAACAACCTGTCGGCAACACCCAGTACATCATGCCGGGCTTTGTCGATGCGCATGTGCATATTGAGAGCTCCATGTTGATTCCCTCGGAGTTTGCCCGTCTGGCCACTTGCCATGGCACGGTAGCCACCGTCAGCGACCCGCACGAAATCGCCAATGTGCTGGGTAAGGAAGGCGTTCAATATATGATTGACAATGGCAAGAAGGTGCCATTCAAGTTTTTCTTTGGTGCCCCCAGCTGTGTGCCTGCAACCGCTTTTGAGACGACAGGCAGCTGCCTCAATGCCAAGGACATAGAGGAGTTGATGGCTTCTGATGACATCTATTATCTTTCAGAAATGATGAACTATCCGGGCGTCATCTTCGAAGACCGCGAAGTCATGGAGAAGATTGCCTCGGCAAAACGGTATGGCAAACCCATTGACGGACATGCCCCTGCTGTGACGGGCACCGATTTGCAGAAGTATGTGGCTGCAGGTATCACCACCGACCATGAATGTTTCCGTCAGGCGGGAGCTTTGGAAAAGATCAGTCTTGGCATGAAGATCCTTGTTCGCGAAGGCAGTGCGGCCAAGAATTTCGAAGCTCTGATTCCGCTAATGGCTACGCATCCCGACAAGTTGATGTTCTGCTCCGATGACAAGCACCCCAACGAGTTGGTGAAAGGCCACATCGATGACTTGGTCCGTAGGTCCATTGCATTGGGTTACAATGTGATGGATGTGCTGAAAGCCGCCTCGCTCAATGCAGTGAAGCATTACAAGCTCAATGTAGGGATGCTTCAAAAGGGCGACGATGCCGACTTCATCGTGGTCGATGACCTGCACAATCCTGTCGCCAAACAGACGTATATTAAAGGTGTGCTGGTGGCTGAAAACGGGGTGTCGAACATCAATTATAAAGAGACTGAAACCCCGAACAAATTCAATGCCCATTACATCAAGGCAGAAGAGCTTTTCGTTCCCGACGAAGGAAAGCAGATAAAGGTGATAGAATGCCTTGATGGACAATTGATTACCAAGAGTTTTACAACTAATCCAAAGGTGGAGAAAGGGGGACTCGTCAGTGATGTGGAACGCGACATCTTGAAGATGGTCGTCGTCAACCGGTATCAACCGGCCAAGCCTGCGGTTTGTTTCATCAAAAACTTTGGCTTGAAACGCGGTGCCTTGGCGTCAAGTGTGGCGCACGACAGCCACAATATCGTGGCGGTGGGTGTCACCGATAGCGATATCCTCCATGCTGTCAACTTGCTTATCGAACATGGTGGTGGCGTGACAGCCTATTGTGGTACGGAGATGGTCGCTGTGCCCTTGCCCGTGGCTGGACTGATGAGCAACGAAGACGGTTACTTGGTGGCCGCTGCCTACGAAAATGTTGATGCGCTTGCAAAACGCTTGGGTTCAACACTCTATGCACCTTTCATGACCTTGGCGTTTATGGCTTTATTGGTCATTCCTGAATTGAAAATCAGCGACCTGGGATTGTTTGATATCACGAAATTCGGTTTCACGTCCCTTTACAAGGAATCATAGGATATTCAACCGATTGGCATCCTGTTTCACGAAAATGGCCAACATGATGGTGAAGGCCAGCATGCTGGATCCACCGTAGCTCAAGAAGGGCAGGGGGATGCCAATGACGGGCACCAACCCTATGGTCATGCCGATATTGATGGCCACGTGGACGAAGAGTATGCCCGCGATGCCATAGCCATACACACGGCTGAAGGTAGATCGTTGTCGCTCGGCCATGAATATGATTTTCACCAACAAGGCCACATACAGGAGTACGACTAGAGCGGTTCCAAGGAAGCCTCCTTCTTCGCCTACGGTGCAGAAAATGAAGTCGGTGTGTTGCTCCGGCACGAAATCATATTTGGTCTGTGTGCCTTGAAGGAAGCCTTTGCCGGTCAGTCCACCCGAGCCGATGGCGATTTTCGACTGGTGCACGTTGTAGCCTACGCCTTTCGGGTCGTCAAGTTGGCCCAGCAGCACCAAGATACGGTTCCGTTGGTGTTCCTGAAGTACCTTGTTGAAGGCATAGTCCACCGAGAACACAAAGGCGAACATGAAGGCAAAGACCGCCAGCATCGTCAAGAGGTTCTTTTTCTTGTTCAGCAGGTAATAGGTCAAAGTGAGGACGAAAAGGCTACCTAGGATGATGTACATGATCTTTTGTGACCATATCAGCGTGAAAACGAACAAAATAATGGCAGCCACGCCAGCCAACATCACCCAACCTGTGCCTGGCAATCCCTCACGATAGAAGACAAAGATGAAAGAGACAAAAACGATGGCCGACCCCGTGTCGTTTTGAAGCAGCACAAGTGCCATCGGGATAAGGACAAGCGCAATGGCAACGATTTGGTCCTTACGCTTTTGCAGGTCCACGTCCAACCGGCCGAGATAGCCTGCCACAGCCAAGGCGGTGGCCATCTTGGCAAACTCGGAAGGCTGGAACTTTACCGGTCCGAACTCAATCCACGAGGTGGCGCCTTTGGTGGCCTTGCCGTACACCAAGACAGCGAATAAGGAAAACAATACCGCAATGTAAATCCAAAGCGAAAAGGCATTGAAGAACTTGGCATCGATAAGCAGGACGACAAAGCCTATCAAGAGGGAGACGCCAATCCAAACCAACTGTTTTCCATACACTTGCGACATGTCGAAGATGCTGGGATGCGCCTCGTTGTATCGGGCGGAGAAGATGCTGAACCAGCCAATCATCACCAGCGCCAGATAGATGAGCACAGTCACCCAGTCGATTTTCCCTATGATACTGTTTCTTTCGTTCATCGTTCGTTCTTATATGAGATTCTGCCTTCCATCATACGTTTTTCAAGTTCCTCGCGCGTGGTATAGCCTCGGATGTATTTCTCAATCATCAGGCTGGCGATGGGTGCCGCCCAAGTGGCGCCGTAACCACCGTTTTCGATGATGACGGCAAGGGCGATCTTGGGGTTGTCGAGGGGTGCAAAGGCAATGAAATTGGAATGGTAGTTGCCATGCGGGTTTTGGGCGGTGCCGGTCTTGCCGCATTGGGGGATGTCGTGCATCTCGTAGCGGCGTGCCGTGCCGGCGGGTCCGCTGAACACCGTTCTCATGCCGACTTTGATGGTTCTGACATGTCGTCTTTCGATGCCGGGCTCGATCTTGGTGGTCATCACTTCGGGGATGGCCGTGGTGTCGCCGAAACACTTGATGAGATGGGGCGGATAGTAGAAGCCTTCGTTGGCAATCATGGCGGCGATGTTGGCCAATTGCAAGGGGGTCACTAAAACCTCGCCTTGTCCGATACCTAAGGAGCGGATAGTCACCGAGTTCCATTGTCCTTTATACATCCTGTCGTAGTATTCGCGCGAAGGAATGTTTCCGGCGACTTCGTAAGGGATGTCGGTTTTGAACTTGCGACCAAAGCCCAGGTTGTAGGTCATGTCCTTCCAATACTCGTAGCCTTTCTTGATGTTGCCGAATTTCGGGTTGTTGATGGTGGCTTTGAAAGACTCGTAGAAATAGGGGTTACAAGAGTTCATGATGGCATTGGCGAAGTCAGGGCTGCTACCGTGGTTGTGGGTGCATTTGATGGGCAACGACCCGGGACCGCTGCAATGGAAGACGGTGGCAGGGGTGATGGACCCGCTTTGTAGGGCAATCATTCCAATGACCGTCTTGAAGGTGGAGCCAGGGGGATAGGTACCGCTGATAGCTCGGTTGATCAGAGGTTTCATCGGGTCTTTCTGGAGGTTGTGATAATTCTTGCCGCGTTCACGTCCGACCAGCAGGTTGGGGTCGTAGGTCGGGCTGGAGACAAAGGCAAGAATCTGTCCGGTGGCGGGCTCGATAGCTACGATGGAGCCCACTTTGCCTTGCATCAGCTGCTCGCCGTAAGCCTGAAGCTCGGCGTCCATACCCAGATACAGGTCTTTTCCTGCAACGGGGTCTTTGTCGAGTTCACCGTCCATGAAGCTGCCCATCTCGCGGTTGTGCACGTCCACCATCATGACTTTCAGCCCCTTCACGCCTCGGAGTTCCTTTTCGTACGATTTCTCGATGCCCGATTTCCCGACATAGTCGCCCTGACGGTAGTAACCTTCCTCGTCTTTGTCCAATTCATTCTGGCTGATCTCGCCGATGTCGCCCAAGGTGTGGGCCGCAATGGACATTGGATAGTGGCGGACGGTACGGGTCTGGAAATAGAAACCAGGATAACGGTATAGTAACTCGGCGATATGCGCGAAGTTCTCCTTTGAGACCTGCGTCATGAAAGCGGAGGGTTTCAGGTAGGACTCCTTCTTGGCCTTGTTCATACGTTCGATGAACGACTCCTTGTCGATGTCCAGCAGGTGACAGAACATGAGTGTGTCGAAGGGATTCAGCGAGTCTCTGGTCATGGCTTGCTTGGGGATGACCATCAAGTCGTAGACCGCCTCATTGAAAACCAGGAGGTTACCGTTTCGGTCGTACACCTTGCCTCGGGCCGGATATTGCGTCACGAACCGCAGGGCGTTGTTGTCGGCCAACTGCTTGTAATGTTTGTCGATGACTTGAAGAGAAAACAACCTGATGAGATACAGCGCTCCCACGGCAACAAAAATGCCAATGATGAGTAATCGTCTGGATGACAGGTTGTTGTTCTTCGTTTTCATGGGAAAAATTGAATTTACAAAAGTACATGTTTTTCTTGGGAAATGGAAGGAGGTTTCGGTAAAAAAATTCCAATTTTTATAAAAACTATCCTATTCATTGCGGCAATTATCTTTTTTCGTATATTTGCACGATTTTTTATGCTGAATATGAAGAAGTCTGCCATTATGGTGTTTTTGGGTTGTCTATGTCTCATGGGATGTGGACCTAAGGAAAAAAATGCGGAAATGATACACCGTGATTTTTTCAATACCGTATGGGAACGTTTTGATTATGTGCGTAATGAGATTGAAGTAAAGGAAGCGACAACCTATGACTTAAGCATGAAAATCAGCTTCACAGAGGATTATCCTTACGATAACTTTTCCATGATCTTCACGGTTTTCACCAGTGACGGTCAGCCTTATCGCAGCAAAGGATACAAGTTCAACGTGAAGGACAAGGAGGGCCAATGGAACTCGCAACTGGCCGACGGATGCTACACTTTCACTTTCCCCATCAACAAGAATCTGATGATTACCGACCCCGGCAAGTATTGTTTTCAAATCGAAAACCACATGCCGATTACCCCTTTGGTGGGCGTAAAAGAATTGACATTGATAAACAACAGAAAATGAATAAACAAATCATAATATGAAAAACGCTAGCGCAATTACAAAACTTGGAATTTTGACCGTATTGTTGGCCATGATTTTTGCTTCATGCGTGCCACAAAAAAAGATGCTTTATCTGAAGGATGCTGAAATGCTTTCGGAAAACGTCTCGAAGAATTATGTCAACGACCGTTCGGTGAACTATAAGCTTCAGCCGGGCGACAACCTCTACATCCGTGTGCTGAACACCGTTGATGAACGGACTGCCGCTTCTTTGGCTGGAGATTATACCAACCGTACGGTGCAGCTCACTTCTGATGCCAGCATTTACCTTCAGTCCTATACCTTGGACGAAGAAGGCTGCATTGAGATGCCGTTGACCGGTAAGATCAATCTGAAAAACCTGACTGTGGATCAAGCCAAAAACCGTTTGCAGGAAGAGCTCGACAAGTATGTCAACCAGACCACGATCATCGTGAAGCTTTCCAACTTCAACCTTACCGTGCTTGGCGAAGTGTTGCGCCCGGGTATGTACAAGGTCTATCAGTCCCAAATCAATTTGTTTGAAGCCATCTCGATGGCGGGCAACATGACCAACTTTGCCAAAAACAGCGAAGTGAAGATCATCCGTCAGACTGACAACGGCTCTGAGGTGGTTACCGTCGACATGGGCCAGGCTGATATCTTGTCGTCACCTTATTATTATTTGAAGCCGAATGATATCATCTATGTGGAGCCGCTCAAGATCAAGCAATGGGGCTTCACGACATTCCCGTATTCGACGGTCTTGTCAGTGACGTCATTGGCTGTCACCATTGTCACGCTATACCTCAACTTGAAGAAGTAATAACATCGTAATACAACCATAAACTGATAGTGATCATGCAGAACGAAACAACAAACTACAGACCGCAGCAGAGCAGTGACGAGCAATCTGTTGATATCAAACAGTTGATTTACATTTGTCTCAGCCATTGGTATTTATTCGTGATAGGCGTTGTCGTCGCCTTGGCGGCAGGCTTCATTATCAATAGATACAAGCCTAATGTATATCAAACTTCCGGTACTGTGCTTATCAAAAACGACCAGGGGTTTGACCCGACAGCTTTGATGACCAACCTGAGCACAGGCAAGTCGAATGTTGAAAACGAAATGGCCATCTTGCGTTCGTATACGCTTACCGAAAGGACCGTCAAGAAGATGAATCTTGAAGTCACCTATTACGAAAAGGGTCGTTTTTTGACCAGTGAAATGTATAAGACCGCCCCCTTTGATGTGGAGTTTGACCGTAGCGTGCCTCAGGCTGTGGGCGTCACCTATCAGATTTCGAATTTCGGCGAGGGTACGATGGTACTTCACGGCACCTCTGAATTCTTGACAAAATACGACTATGTCTTATGCCAAACCATTTCAAGTTCGCCTTATAAAGTGGATATCACCACCGAGTGCAAGCAAGGTGAATGGATTGACAATGGATTCAACCGTTTCCGTATTGTTTATAACGACCGTTTCAATCCCGAAACGGATAAGACCAGAGTCCTTTCGTTCCGTCTGAACAGCTATCCTGGCTTGGTCAACCAGATGAGCACCTTCACCGTGGCGGCCACCAGCAAGCAGTCGTCGGTGGCTTCGCTTGTCATGAACGGCAACAATCCCCGCAAGATCGTTGAATTCACCAATTTGTTGATGACGGAATATGTGAACAGTGGTTTGGAGAAGAAGAACAGTGTTTCTGAAAACACGATTCAGTTTATCGACAATGAGTTGGCTGGCATCCAAGAGTCCCTGAGCAGTGCCGAAAGCGAGTTGAAAGACTTCCGCACCCAGAACGACTTGATGAACCTCGATTTGCAGGCCTCACAGATTTACAACCAGTTGCAAGCTTTGGAGAAAGAGCGTGCAGAGTTGTCGGTTAATGTCAAGATCTACAAGCGTTTGCAGGACTATATCAAGGAGCAGATCAACGATCCCGAAAATCTGGCCGCTCCCAGTACGATGGGTATCACCGACCCGCTGTTGAACCGTTTGGTCACCGAATTGGTCACGCTTTCGCAAACCAAGGCCACCCAGTTGCTGACCCAGACCGAACAACACCCGCAGATTGTGAAGTTGGACGAGCAGATTGTGACGACGAAGAGGACCTTGCTGGAGACCATCAACAACTTGGTGAGTAATGCCGAGCTGAGCCTTGATGAAATCAACAAGCGAATTGCCAAGACCATGTCGGAGTCGAAAGTGCTTCCCGAGAAGCAGCAGCAGTTGATCAACTATCAGCGTAACTTCAATTTCAATGACGAGACCTACAAGTATTTGATGCAGCGTCGTGCCGAGGCCCAGATTCTGAAGGCTTCCAATACACCCGACAATTCGATCTTGGATGAGGCTAGAATTGAGCGTGTGGTAAGGATTTCGCCCCGCACTTCTATGAACTACCTCATCGCCATCATCTTGGGTCTGTTGATCCCTGCCTTGTATCTGTTCCTCAAGGACTTCTTCAACGTGTCTATCAACGACCGCAAGGATGTGGAAAAACTCACCAGCTTCCCGATCATTGGCCAAGTCGCCATGGCCAGCGGCAAAGATCCGCTCGTCGTGGTCAATTCTCCCAAGTCGCCCATCGCCGAGTCGTTCCGCTCGATTCGTACCAATATTGAGTTCCTCACCCAAGGCAAATCGAAGAGTACGATTCTCGTCACAGGTGACATGCAGAGTATCGGTAAGACCTTCAACAGTATCAATGTGGCTTCCATCTATGCCCTTTATGGAAAGAAGACAGTGCTGTTGGGCTTCGATATGCGTAAACCTAAACTGTTCAAGGAGTTCGGCCTGAACAACAATATTGGTTTGAGTTCGTTCCTCTCCAATAAGGAGTCGTTTGACAGTATCATCCAATCGACATCGGCCATCCCGAGTCTTGATATCATCACCAGCGGACCTATCCCGCCCAATCCGGCCGAGCTGATTGCCTCCGACAAGTGCCAGGAGCTCTTCGACTTGCTGAAGGAGCGTTATGACTACATCATCATTGACACGCCTCCTGTTGGCCTCGTGACGGATGCCTTCCTGCTGATGAAGCACTCTGATGTGAACTTGTTCATCGTTCGTCAAGGTGTCACCAATAAGAACATCTTCGGCAGCATCATCAAGGATCTTGAAAAGCGTAACCTCAATATCTCCCTTGTCATCAATGGCATCCAAACCAACAAGGGTTATGGTTACGGATACGGCAAGAAGTACGGTTATGGCTATGGTTACGCTTATGGTTACGGCTACGGCAGATACGGCAGCAACAGCAGCGGCTATTACGGCAATGACTATTATGGTGAGATTGATGAGGGAGTCAAAAAAGCCAAGCGTAAGGATAAAGAAAAAGATTAAGTTGCTATAAATGAAGGATCAAGCAGTTAGGTATTGGCATGCCCTCTATGTCAGGTCGAGAGCCGAAAAGAAGGTTTTGGCTCAGCTTGAAGATATGGGCATCCAAGCCTACTTGCCTTTGATTACACATGTCAAGCAGTGGAGCGACCGCAAGAAAAAGGTTGAAGAGCCGCTGTTCAAGTCTTATGTGTTCGTTTATTCAAATGAGAAAGAACATATTCCGGTCTTGAATGTCTATGGCGTGTTGAAGTTTGTCACCTTCGAACATGAAGCTGTGATCGTCCCTGAGAACCAGATTCTTGCCATCAAGCGGTATATTCAGGATTATGAGCGGGGTGAGGAAGGCAAGATCATGAATGACAACGATGACTTGAAAGAAGGCCAAATGGTGCGTATCATCAACGGCCCCATGAAAGGTCTCATTGGACGGCTTGATACCATTATGGATAAGCGGCGTTTGATAGTTTTTATCGATGTGGTGGGGAAGTTCATCCCCGTCAATATTCCCAGAACCAAAGTGGAACGTGTGGTTGGAGGCTGATGGATTATCATAGGATTATTACTATTTTTGCAAACAATCTCAAAACTATAAGACATGGACACAGAGAAAAAAACGAGTAAACCGATTTGGCTTTATGCGCTTCTTGGTTTGTTGGCCGTTGCCTTGGTGTTTCTTGCAGTTCGCAATTCCTCATTGAAGGGCGACAAAGAAGCACTTGAGGCCGAAAAGGAATTACAACGTGCCGATTTTCAAGCTGAAGTTGACAGCCTGATGAAAGTGCACAATGAACTGAAAGACAGCTATGGTGAGCTGAGCCAGGAATTGGCTGAGAAAGACAGTATCATCCAAGCTGACGCCGTTGAGATCAAGAAGCTCCTTGATTCACAATGGGATTATTACCGCGTCAAGAAAAAACTGGCTGCCTTGCAGGAGATCTCACAGCATTATGTCCGTCAGATGGACTCGCTCTATACGGTTAACCGAGAGCTAGTAGCCGAGAACGAACGTATCCGTGAAGAGTATCAAGCCGAACGCCGTCAGAATACCAGCCTCACCCGTCAGAAAGAAGAGCTGACCAACAAGGTGAATCAGGCGACCACCATGAAGCTCTACAACTACACCGCCCAAGCCGTTCGTTTCAAAGGCGGCGGCAAAGAGGCATCGACCGACCGTGCTGCCCGCGCCGAGCGCATCAGAATCGACTTCACGTTGGCGGCTAACGATCTTGTGCAGCCGGGTACCAAACTGTTTTATGTGCGTATCGCCGACCCCAAGCGTGCCATCATTAGCAAAGGAACTGGCGACGAGTATTCCTTCAAGTCGAACGGCGAGACCTTGCAGTTCACGGAAAAGGTCAGAGTCAACTATGACGGCAATGAGACAGCCGTGCGTGCCTACTACAACAAGCCTGAGGCCTACGAGTTGATGCCCGGCACCTATTTTATCGACGTGTATGAAGAAGGCGGCAAACTCATCGGCCAAACCGCCATTGATTTGAAGTAAGGTAAATTCTGATTACCGTAATAAAAGCCAGCCTTCGGGTTGGCTTTTTTCATTCCAGTACCGTCTTCAACACCTCATGCGAATGGAAGTCCTTCATCACGGGGGCATGAAGTCGCATGAAGACGATGAGTCCGTCGAGCAACTCCCGACGCTGAGTCACACGTAGCGGAAGGTGGCAGGTCTCATCGAGGTTGGTATCAAGCAATTCCGATAAAATGTGGGCGGCCTCCGCATCGAAGTAATACGGGTGCAAAGGGTAGTCGTGTGCGAAAACGCCTTCCATCATGTCGAAGCAGTATCCTGTTGTGTAGTCGGCTTTGGGATAGAAACCGAGATGACGGGTCAGCTCCAAAGTGAAGAACAAGGGGAAGTTGGCATAGTCTTGTTCCACCAAGTCGAGCCATTGCAGGGACTGGACAATGAAATCATATAAAGGCTCGTTCTGCTCCTGTTCCGTGATAGTTTTCGAAAGCAACTCACTGACGTACATCAAGATGGCGCTTTTATTCATCACAAAAGGGATGCTTTGATAGACGGTGGAGAGTTGCACATCCTTCAGGTAGCCCAAACTGCTTTTGTTGGGTTTGCCTGCCTCTATATAATTAATAAGGTTAAGGTTTTGGAACAAGGCCACGCGGCTTTTCGAGTTGCGGTTGAAGGCCCCTTTCACCATATAGGACCGCAGGCCAAGGCTTCGGGTGAACACCTTCACGATGAGGCTGGTGTCGCCGTAACGCAGCGATTGCAGCACTATGCCTTGGATTTTGTCGTCCATCAGTTCATGATAAGGATCTTGGTGGCGAACTTGTCGGTGCCCTGTTTGGTGCTGACGAAGATGAGATAGACGCCGGGTTCCACTTTCTCGCCGTTGATGGTGGTGCAATCCCAGACGGCCTGACCGCCTTCCGACATCAGTTGAGTGACAAATGCGCCGTCGACGGTGGTGATTCTGACCAAAGAGTTGGCCACCAAACCTTTGATGCCTACAAAGCCGTTATAGCCCAACCGGACGGGATTGGGATAGGCCACCACGTCGCTGATAATCGGTTCGGGTGTGGCATATTCGCCCCGATAGGAGATGATGCCGCTGCTGGTACCGAAAAACACCTCACCGCTTTTGTCGATGGCCATGGTGGTGACGGAATTGTCGAGCAAGGGGCTGTTGTCGGTGTTGAAATAATGGATTTCCTTGGGCTTCTGCTCAAACGACATGAGATAAACGCCCGATTCGAGGCCAAACCAAATCTGGTTGGTGCCTTCCATGGCGGCCATGGAGATTACGTTGGCTCCATCGAAGAGATAGTCGAATTGCCCTGTCCCGTCGTTACGTGGCACCTCTTTCTGGGTGGCGTCGAAGTTGGAACCGTTGAAGATCTTTTTTGAGTCGGTAAACAGGCAGGGGCCCTTGTCGGTGCCTGCCCAAACGTTGCCGTTGTTGTCGACGGCGAGGCAGTTGACCGACCCAAGCAGATGACCGTTGCCTGTAGCCGTCGTAAGGTTGGCGGTTTGATCATCGGCGGGGTTGTCGAGCGTACCGTTGTCGTTGAAGACAATCACTTCACCGTTGCGTCGTGTAATCCATTTGTAGTTGTTGTGGTCGACGAGGAGTGTGCCGATGTCGATACCGCTCATGTTGCCACCTAGGTTATAGGAGTGCCATGTACCGTTGGGCTCCATTACTGAGAGGAGGTTGGTGGCACCGGTGTTGGCTACCCAAAGGTTGCCTTTGCTGTCGAAGTCGAGACCGCTGATGTTGATCAGGCTTTGGTCTTGCGTCCAATACTCGAGTGTGCTGTTGTCGGCATTGTATACTTCAACCAACTCATTGTCCTTGAATTTCAAGATACCGCTTCCCCATGTGCCGACATAGGTGACCGACGGGTCATTGGGATTGGTGGCGGTACAGACGAAATCGGTATAATCATTGAAGTCGGGCAGGGTGGTGTTGTTGAGGATGGTCCACAAGCCGTCAAAGCGGGCTACGCCCTCTCTCATGTAACGTTTGCCCCAGTTGGCGGCATGGCCTCCCGTGGCAATCCAAACCTGATCGCCGCAGGCTTGCAACTCGAAGACGTTTTTCGAGGCAGGCCCGTTAGGCATCACATCCGTAGCGTTCCAACTGTCGGCCGTCATGACAAGGCCGCGTTTGCTGTCGCCAATCCAATAGTTACCGCTCTTGTCCATAGCTGTCGAAAGAGGTGTGATAGCACCGCCGGGAGAGTAAATGTTGATCATCTCGTCCATGTTTTGGTCAAAAGCCTTCACACTATAGCGGCTTGTCATGACGAAACAATCGTTGTAGGCTCGGAGCTCCATCTTCTGGCTGACATCGCTTTTATTGTAATAGCCCCATTGATTGCCATCGTTGACAAAAACCGTGTCGGCATTGAAACCGCCATCGAAATTGAGGTAGAGCTTCCCATTGAATACCTCCATTTCGGTATAGGCCAGATGAGGGTGGATCAAGCTGGAATCGAAATGCCATGCGGAATAATTCGCCAGATTGGTTGCATTTTGCAAGGCATAGTAGACTCCGTCGTCGGTGCAGGCGTAAATACGGCCATTGAAGAAGGCGATATCGGTGACATTCACGGCATCACCTTGGTTGCCAATATAATAAGTGTCCTTTACCTCTTCTTTCTTCAGGTCGAAGACCACGATACCGAAGCCGCAGGCCACATAAGCCAAGTCGCCATTGAAGAAGACATGGTTGATGCTTTTGTTTCCGACGATGTTTTTATCCTTGATGTCGCTCATGTTCTTGATGTTGCCGTTGGCATCAATAAGGTCAACGTTAGTGTTGGTGTAAGCGACAAACAGTTTGCGTTGGCTTTCGTTGTAACGCATGGTGCTGATGCCGATGTCCGACAAGCCGTTGATTTTGTTCAGGATATGAATGGAGTTATCTTGGGTGTCGTAATAGAACAGCTCAAACTGGGTGGCGGCGTAGATTTTGTTGCCGACGGGCTCTACGGCAATAACTTTCTGATAAGGCAAATGGGTGCGCCAGTTGCCGATGGAGACACCGTCTTGGGCAAAAAGGTTTGTCGAAAAGAGCCATGAGGCTATGATGAGGGTAAAAATCTTCAAATGCTTCATACCATACAAATTTAGGCGGTAAAAATACGAATTTATAGGATGATAACGCTGATTTCGGCGAAATGTTTTATAACTTTGCAGGGAAAAACTGAATAAAATGAAGAAATTATCACTTTTCATTATCGCCATCGCGTTGACATTCAATCTGATGGCAACCAATGTTTGGGACGGCTCGTCGGAGCCTTGGACCCAAGGCGACGGCACGTATTACAATCCTTACCGCATTGAGACGGCGGCGCATTTGGCCTATCTTGCCGAAAAAGTTAACGAGGGCTACCAGTCCACGGGACAGGCTGTCTTTGAGGGACAGCGTTTCCTACTCACTGACGATCTCGACCTGAACAACCTCAACTGGACACCCATCGGCAATGTCGATTACAGCATGAACGGCTACTATTTCGCCGGTTATTTCGATGGGGGTTACCGTCAGATTGAGAATCTGAAGATTCAGACCTCTGCCGACCTTGCGGGTTTGTTTGCCGCCGTTGGTGGGGAGGAGGGTTGTGTTTGCAACCTCTCGGTCAGCGGCACGGTGATTTCCACGGGCATGGGTGCCTCGGGAGTGGTAGGCGGCGTTGCTGCAGGTGGTATGGTTTATCGCTGCAGCTTCTCCGGGTCGGTGAGTGTCACCAACAGCGGCTCTTATTGCGGAGCGGCTGGTGTGGTGGCGGGTGTCCAAAACGGTAGTGTGGTTGAATGTGCATCGTCGGCCAGTGTAACGGCCACCAACAGCAACTTTATGGGTGCGGCTGTGGTAGGTGGCGTGGTATGCTTTGGACGAGGTTCCACGGTAATCTCTCGATGCTACAACACAGGTTCCGTCAATGCGAGTTCCTTGTTGATGGGTATTTCAGGAGGCGTCTTGGGAGCCACGGTGGAGTCGGCGGTAGTGGAGATTTATTCTTGCTACAATGTTGGGCAGGTCAGCGGAGGCACCTCGGGAGGCATCTTTGGCATGGTCAGCCCTATTGACCCCACTAAGGCTGAGAACGAAATACAAGTTACCAATTGTTTCTTTCTCACTTCAGCAGGTGGCAACAACGGCTACGGCACGGGCATGACTGCTGACGAGATGAAGACTGAGCAGTTCAAGAACGAGCTCGACCAAAGCTCACATGCCTTCGTGATGGACAACGGCACCAACAATGGCTATCCCATTCATGGTCTTGTTGATTTTGTCCTCATGCCTGCTTCCGACATCACCGGCAATTCCGCTAAACTCTCGGCTTGGATACACCAAGGCAACATCCAGCTGGCGAGGGCCTATTTCTACTACTCCGTTTGGGACTCGGGCGAGTTGACTGAAGTGGATGTGGCGACCGACGGTTATGTGGAGACGATTCTCGAAGGTTTACAGGAAGAAACGGAGTATACTTTCGGCATGAGTCTCGTATTTGAGGATGGAAGTTGGATGGATAGTTATCTAATGTCTTTCACCACAGAATACGATGCCGTTGACGAGACTGCACAATCAATGATGGTTTACCCCAATCCTGTCTCAGATAGGCTATACATCCAAGGTCTTGAGTCTGCCGAAGTAGAAGTCTTCAACGCGCTTGGACAAAAGGTAAAGACCATCAAAGACGTTACTGAAATCAATGTCAGCGACTGGGTGGAGGGTGTGTATGTGCTGCGCATCATCGCTTCCGACGGAAAGGTTATTGAGCGGAAAGTTTCAGTAAAGTGACAGTAATTCATACAAACAGAAAGCCTCCAACTTATCTTTCAACAGGTTGGAGGCTTTTTCTGTAGCCCAACTAGGACTCGAACCTAGATTTAAAGTTTAGGAAACTTCCGTTCTATCCCTTGAACTATTAGGCCGTAAAAACGCTGCAAAGGTAGTACTTTTTCTGAAATAGTAGCAAAACTTATTTCAAATCAAGCACGATAGGGCAGTGGTCGGAGTGCATCACCTCGGGCAGGATGCCGACGTTGGAGATGCGACTCTCAAGGCTGTCGGTCACCATGTGGTAGTCGATACGCCAGCCGAGGTTCTTGGCACGGGCGCCGGCGCGGAAGCTCCACCAGCTGTATTGGTTAGGTTCCTTCACCAGATGACGGAAGCTATCGATGTAACCGTCGCTGAGAAAATCAGTCATCCATTGTCGCTCTTCAGGCAGGAAGCCCGACATCGTGTCGTGCTTTCTCGGGTTGTTGATATCGATGTCTTCGTGACAGATGTTATAGTCGCCGGAAAGTACGAGGTTGGGGCGTTCTTTCCTTAACTCGTTGACATACTTGCGGAAGAAGTCAAGCCACACCATCTTGAAGGCTTGGCGCTCGTCGCCTGTGGTGCCCGAGGGATGGTAGACGCTCACCACCGACAAGTCGCCGAAGTCGGCACGGAGAAAACGGCCTTCGTTGTCATACAAAGGCTCGTTCATGCCGTAGACCACGTTGTCGGGCTCTTGTTTTGTGATGAGGCCTACGCCACTGTAGCCTTTCTTCTGGGCGGGGAACCAATAATGGTGGTACCCCATCATCTCGAAGTCCATCAAGGGGATTTGGTCGGGTGTGGCCTTCAGCTCCTGGAAGCAGAGCACATCGGGTTGGTAGTCGTTGATCCATTGCAGCAGGCCCTTGTTGATGGCCGCGCGGATGCCGTTCACGTTGTAGCTGACAATCTTCATGGTCTTATAATTTGACTGCGAAAATAGGGAAAAAGTCATTTCTTTTTTCTTTGCGCGTTTCTTTTTCCTATTTTAGCGGCCGAAAAAACGAAAGAGACCGTGCTCAAAGACAAGATAGACGGATGGATTGACCAGTTCAACGCATGGCGTGCGACCCACATGACCGACCGACGTTTCATGCTGTTGCTCAGCATCCCTACGGGTTTCCTGGCAGGCGCTGCCGCCGTCATCATCAAGAAGTTAGCCCACGGCATCCGCGACTTGGTCATCAACGCACAGTTCAACTATTCCCACATTCTTTATTTCATCTGTCCCGCCATCGGCATCCTGCTGACCATCCTGTTTTGCAAATACATTCTGAAAAAAGATGTCGGGCATGGCATCCCGGGTATCCTTTACGCCATTTCGAAGAACAAAGGCAAGGTGGACCGAAGCAGCACCTGGTCGAGCATCGTCACCAGTGCCCTTACCGTCGGCTTCGGCGGTTCGGTGGGATTGGAAGGTCCCTCCGTGTCGACAGGTGGAAGCATCGGCTCCAATATAGCGCAACTTTTGAAACTCGACTATAAGCACACCATCCAGCTTATCGGCATGGGTGGCGCTGCTGCCATTGCCGCCATCTTTCAGGCACCCATCACAGGCATCGTATTCGCCCTTGAAGTCTTCATGATCGACTTGTCGCTCAATGCCTTGGTGCCTATCATTTGCTCTTCGTTTGTGGCCATCCTGACGGCTTATTGGTTCCTCGGTCAGACGGTGGAGTATCCTGCCGCCATCACCGAGGGCTTCATCCCGTCCAATGCTTTGTATTATGTGTTGCTGGGTCTTTTCGCAGGTCTGGTCTCGGCTTATTTCCTCAAGGTGACATTCAGCGTGGAGAAGAGCTTCAAGAAGGTGGAGTCACCCTGGATGCGTTTTCTCGTGGGGGGTACGCTGCTGGGCATCCTCATTTTCCTGTTTCCCGCCCTCTACGGCGAGGGTTACGAGGCCATCAACTCGGCTTTGCGGGGTGATTACAGTGCGGTGTTCGGAAATCCATGGTTTGCGAAGTTCAAGGACTTCGATTTGGTAGTCATTATCCTCTTTGCGGGAATGATCCTGCTGAAAGCCTTTGCTACGGCCTTCACCTTTGGTGCAGGCGGTGTGGGTGGTACTTTTGCCCCTGCCTTGTTTATCGGGGCGTTCACGGGTCTGTTCTTCGCTACCTTGGTGAATTATCTGGGTATCGCGGAGTTGGATCCGGCCAAGTTTGCCCTCGTTGGCATGAGTGGCTTGGTGGCGGGCATGCTTCATGCCCCGCTGACGGGTATCTTCCTTATCGCCGAAATCACCAATGGCTATGCGCTCATCGTTCCTTTGATGATTGTTTCGGCTTTGGCTTACGCCATCAACAGGTTGTTTTTCAGCCATTCCATTTATACCAACGCCGTCGCGGAGAAAGGCGTTGAGGTGACGCACAACAAGGATAAAAGCATCCTCAACATGATGGCTATCAATCAGTTGATTGAGAACAACTTCAGTCCAATCCATCCCGATGCCACCTTCCGCGACCTGTTGCCTTTGGTGTCGTCATCAAAGCGCAATATCTTCCCCGTGGTGGATAAAGAAGGCTTTTTCTGTGGTCATGTTTTGTTTGACGATGTACGCGCTATCCTTTTCGATTCGAGTTATTATGACCAGTCCATACAGAACTTTGCTGTTCTCCCCGATTACGTCATCCATCCTGAGGAGCCGATGGAGGAGATTGTCCACAAGTTCCAAAAGTCGGGCAAATACAACATTCCTGTGATTCAAGAAGGGAAGTATTTGGGATACCTCTCCCGCGCCAATGTGTTTTCGGCTTATCGCAATATGATGAGTGAGATTTCGGAGGATTAACGTTTTTTCTTGAAAAACTCTGTCAGTAGCGCAAGGCATTCCTCCTGCAATACCCCCGTTTCGGTCTTCGTCTTGGGATGTAGCATGTTGCCGAAGCGTGAGAAACCGTTTTTAGGGTCGTCGGCTGCCCAGACGACCTTTCCGATATGGGCATGACAAAGGGCTCCGGCACACATGGGACAGGGCTCCAAGGTGACGTAGAGGGTGCATTCGTCGAGGTATTTGGCCCCTAAGGCATTGGCGGCAGCGGTGATGGCCAGCATCTCAGCATGGGCGGTCACATCGTTGAGCATTTCGGTTTGGTTGTGGCTGCGGGCGATGATCTTGTTATTACACACTACCACGGCTCCGATAGGGATTTCGTCAGCCTCTAGGGCTTTCAAGGCTTCCTGATACGCCTGCTTCATGTAGTATTCGTCGGAGAAAACAGAGAGCATGGTTAGTTGATAATTGACAATTGACAATTGATAATTGAGGGTTGATATTTTACGTCATTGCGAGGAGGAACGACGAAGCAATCTAGGGTAAAAAACTGTTTTCTGGATTGCTTCGTTCCTCGCAATGACGCGAAGCGTGGCAATCTGTTATCTCAAACCTATCCCAATCCGGACCTAGCGGAAATTTTTGTCTGAATCGCTCCAGCTTCTCATAATCCAAGGTACAATGCAGTACTGCTTCCTGATAAGGCTCAGCCTTCGAGATGACCTCACCGCGGGAATTGATGACCTGTGACTCGCCGCTGTAATGCAAACCGTTGTCATCTTCGCCGACACGGTTCACACCAATCCAATAGGCTTGGTTCTCAATGGCTCGGGCTACCAGAAGCGTGTTCCAGACCACCATCCTCGAGTCGGGGAAGTTGGCGAGATAGAAAGCCAGGTCGTATTCGTATTGTCCGTCGGCATAGCGGTTGCGGGCCCACACAGGAAATCGGATGTCGTAGCACACCATGGGTCTTATCTTCCAGCCTTTCAGTTCCACGATCAGCTGTTTCTCACCGCGCTCCACCAGCTGGTCCTCGCCACCCATGGTGAAGGTGTGTCGCTTGAAATACAACGCATGACTGCCGTCAGGACGCATCCAGACGAGGCTGTTGTAATAGTGCCCATCGATGTCCAAAGGGAAAGTGGTGCAAATCACGGCTTTTTTGGCTTCAGCCTGTGCCTTCAGCCACTGCATGGTCGGGCCGTCTTCTTTTTCGGCATACTTTTTGGGGTCGACTGGAAAGGCCGTCGTGAAGGTCTCGGGAAGAAGGATAAGGTCAGTGTCGGGTTGAACTTGTTCCAACAAAAGGTTGAAATGCTGTAGATTGGCCGTTTTGTCTTCCCATCTGAGGTCGGCCTGTATATAGGCGATGTTGAGGTTTTGCATGATTAAATGGAATACTGATGCAAAGATAGAAATTTCTTATTACTTTTGCCGAAAAAATGAAACGCAAAGCGAACGAATAATACAACGACGATGAAAAAACTGCTGTTTCTGCTCTTGGGTATAGTGCTGATGCTGGGTGTCAGCTCCTGTAATGGTATTGATTTGAATGAAGACTTCGATGCGACAATGTTGTACGGACGTTGGCAGGAAGGCACGGTCTATGAACGTTACGACGAAACAGGACTGGGTGCCACTTGGGACGTGAGCGACGACGTCGGTGAGGCAGAAGCCCAGCTTTTCAAATGGTCATTGGATGGCTCGCAATTGGTTCATGAGCATATCGGGACTTTTGTCACCGTCCCCAAAGTTTATACCGTTAGTCAACTGAATGAGACACAACTGACTTACGTTGACGATTACGGGAAAACACATTATTTCGTCAGGGTCGAATAATTGAGACAATTGCGTATCCTCCCAACCAGACAAAACTATGAAAAAGGCATTGAAAATCACTGGCATAACTTTGGCTTCCCTAGTGGGATTGGTGCTTGTCGTGGCAGGTATTGCTGTGGCCATGATTACCTCGTCGGGACGACTCACCAAAATGGTCAAGAAATATGCTCCGCAATTCGTCAACTGTGAGATGCAGTTGGGCAAGGCCGACCTCACTTTGTTCAAGACTTTCCCCAATGTGGGCATCGAGATAGATAACGTCGCGCTCATCAACCCGATGGCAGGTTCGCCGTCCGATACGCTGGCCAATATCGACAATCTGATTGTCGTGGTGGATGCCAAGAAACTCCGCAAAGAGAATGCCATCGTCGTCAGAAGGTGCATTCTCGAAGACGCTTTTGTCAACCTTTATACCGACGAAGAGGGACAAAACAACTTTGACGTGTTCAACACCAGCAAAGACGACACCACCAGCACCACTTTTGACTATCTTGTGGATATCGAAGAGGTGAAGTTGGTCAATTCCAACCTGCTTTATACCGATGCTCGCACGCAGCTGAAGGGCAGCGCCAAGGGTCTCGACCTCGACTTGAAAGGCCAAATGAAGGATAAGGATATCAACGCCGACCTGGTCCTGCTGGCCGATGACCTTAGCCTGAAGCTGAAGAACATGGACCTCACGCTGCAGTCGGTGAACCTTGACTTCGACGGTGACATTGGGCAGTATGACCAGATCGACGGCACGTTGAAGCTGCGGACGCCCAATGCCAACCTTAGTTTAGGTGAGCCTTATCTCGAAAACGACAACTTGAACCTGACCCTGCCCGTCAGCTTCAGCATCGAGCAGTTGGCAGGCCACCTCAACCAAGCCCAAATCGGTTTGAACGACTACTTGATTCTTCTCGACGGTGACGCAGCCGTAGCTAAAAATGGTGATGTCACCTTGGATTTTGACTTGAATACCAACACCTTGATTGTGGAAGACGTGCTGACCTATCTGCCCCAAGACCTGCAGCAGACCCTCAGCAACGTGAAATATGCAGGTAAGCTGAACATCAAAGAAGCCAAGGTACAGGGTAGCGTCACTGATAGCCTCTTGCCTTTGATTACGGTTAAGATCACCAGCGACGACCTGACTGTTGATGTTCCCGACCTGCCTTATCCTTTCAAGGTGGCCGAGCTTGACGGTTTGCTCAGTCTCGACCTGAATCAAAAAGAAGGCCAGGTGAAGGTCAACAGCCTCAACGCTAAATTCAACCGCAGCGACTTGAAGATTAGTGGCTTGGTGGACGATTTGTTGGGCGATATCGGGCTGAAGCTGAAAGTGAATGGCGATGTGCCGATGACGGATGTGAAAGGCTTCCTGCCCAAGAACCTCAAACTCAACGGTCGCACCAACCTCGACATGACTACCAACTTCACCGTCGAGCAGTTGCTGAAATCGCTCAAGGATTACAACCTGAACCGACTGTCGGCCAAAGCCAACCTGAAGGTCAGAGACTTCGCATTCGACATGGACACCCTCCATGCCAGCTCGCCCTTGTTGAACGTTGGACTCACGCTGCCCGCTTCGGCGAAAGAGAAAGGGCGTAAGGGGGCTTTCGTCTCACTCGCTTCCAGCACCTTGAACGCCAAGGCTGGGAAAGACATCGTGGCCGACCTACAGCAACCCGACATCAAACTCTCTGCCGACAGTTTCAAGGGTGGCATGGAAAAGATGCTGTTGGATGCTGTCATCAATTGCAGCCGTTTGGATTTGGTGTACGACACCATCAATGCCCATATCAACACGCCTGCCATCACCTTCGTGACCACGCCCGACAAAAACGCAAAACGCTTGAAAGCCCGCGTCACCCTCAACGGCAAGGACATCAACGCCAAGATGGGCGAGAGCTATGCATTGAACAGCAATATGCTGAAAGTCGATGCTTCGGTGGATGAAAACAAGAATAAGACCGACTTCTTGAACCATTGGAACCCGGCTGCCGACTTCGTGCTCAGCAATGCCATGATGCAGGTGGCCGGTCTGGGTGAAGACATCAAAATCAGCAGTATCGACTTCCTGTTCAATTCCAACGAACTCGATTTCAAGAAGAGCACCTTCCGCATCGGGCAGTCCGACATGAGCCTGCAAGGCAGCGTTATCGGCATCAAGGAATGGATTGAAGACCATAAGAACCTGATGAAGGGCGAGATGCAGCTCACCTCTAACTATGTCGACATCAATGAGATATTGGATCTGACCAGCGGCTTGGGTCGTTCCGAGGAAACAAGCAAGGGTGAAGGCCAAGAAGACGATCCTTTCATGGTGCCCGAGGGCATCGACTTCAGCTTCATCCTCAATACGAAGAAAGCCTTGTACGACAACTTCGACTTGAACAACCTTAACGGTACCATGACGGTGAAAGACGGCACGCTCATCCTGCGCGAAATCGGTTTCACCAACAAGGCGGCCGAGATGCAGCTGACAGCCATGTATCAGTCGCCGCGCAAAAACAACCTCTTCCTCGCCATGGATTTCCACCTGCTCAGGGTGCAGATCAACGACCTGCTGACGATGATTCCCTATATCGACACCTTGGTGCCCATGCTGAAGACCTTCGACGGACAGGCCGAGTTCCACATCGGGGCCGAGACCAACCTGAAGTCGAACTACGAGCCTAAGATCTCCACTTTGCGCGCCGCAGCCGACATCGAGGGCAAAAACCTGACCGTGAACGACAAGTTCACATTCACGAAAATCACCGACATGCTGGATGTGAGCACCAATGGCTTGTACCGCGTCGACAGCCTCGATGTGCAGTTGACTGCTTTCAAGGATGAAATCGACCTGTGGCCTTCGCAGATTGCCATCGGGAAATACAAGGTGACGGTGGACGGTCGCATGACGCTCGACAAGAACGGCGAGTACCACCTCTCGGTGACGCAATCGCCCCTGCCGGTGCGAATGGGATTGAAGATTTCAGGGCCGTTCAACAAGCTGGAGTATAAGCTCGAAGACTGCAAGTACCCCAACCTTTACAAGCCCAACAAACGCAGCGACACAGAGCAGATGTATTTTGAGCTGAAGAAAAAGATCGCTGACAGGCTAAAAGAAAATGTTAGATAATACTTTAATATACAGGAGAATATACTATGAAATACCAAATTACTTGGAATCAGCTTCCGATGAGTTTAGAAGAACTAAAAGCGCTGCCGCAGGCCGACCTGAAGACCCCAGAAGGCACAGCGGCCTTGACAGTGGCGGCCTTGGCCGTGTTTCCAACCAACCGCGAGGAATGCTACCGTATGTTGAACTTCTTGCGGGGGCCGCGTCCCTTGTCAATTCATGAGCAGCAGTTTATCAGAGATCGTTTCATGGATGGAAAGGACTATTTAGTGAAGTCGTATTTCAAGGGTGCCACGCCTTCCAACAACTACACGCCTGACGTGCCATACGTCCTTGAATTCAGCGACAATGTGGCGCCTTTTGCCGAAGAGGGCTACAAACGTCTGGACATCAGAAGCGGTGGTGCCGACTCGCCCCGTCAGATCACGCTGCGCCTGAAACCCTCCACAGGCGAATGGTTCCTATGGGAACAGTACATCCTGGTAGGCATCAGGGTGCCGGTCAGCCAAGACCCCTGGGCATAATCTGAAAGGCCGATGAAATAGCAACTGAGGGGCTGCCCGGTGGGCGGTCCCTCAGTATTTTTGCACCATACAGTATTGTTACTATCTTTGAATTGCCGTTTCAATCAACTCGGTGTCCACCTCCCTGTTTCCCCAAATGGGATGAAGCTTGATTTTGATCCAGCCCAAACGGTATTCACCATCTGAATAAACTTTGAAGCCAATGTATTTTTCCTCATTGGTGGGGAAGTTCCAACAATCGTAGATGGAATGGACATGATTACCCGTAACGATGTGTTCTTCTTCGTTATAGTCATTCATCAAAGTATATTCAACATTCTCTCTGAACAGGAAGGGGTTTCCGGATATGAAAGCGTCGTCTAAGCTGAGATGGTCGTTGAAATCGTTGGCGGTGACTTCTAAGACGGTGGAGGTACTGACTGGGTCGTTTTCCCCGATCATACCGCATGTGGAAAAAGTGTAGTTATATAGTATCTGTGTCCATTCACCATAGTTGGTAATTGTGGTGTCGCGATGGCTATAGCTTTCTTTTTCAATATTTTGACCATGAAAATTGGTGTTCATTTGACCATTTAGGCAATGCAAGGTAAGCTCTTGAAACTGTCCAATCGCCAAAGGCCCGTCGTAATAGGTTTCAATACGTATGTCGTCCGTCCCGTTGTGGTCGAGGTCGATAATAATAGGATTCCATGCCTCGTCATACTCCATGATGGTATTGTAGGTGGTGACGATCATTCCCGTGGTATCGCCAAAACGGATGCCATCGGTCACGACAGGTATGGTGTCGCTCCCGTTTGGAATAGTATCATTTCCCATCGGAATAGTGTCAGAAGGTTGTTCATTGTTTTGTTCATTGTTGTTCGGAATGGGGTCTTTCTTACATGAACTGATGATGCCGATGGCCAATACTGCCAGTGCCATCATGATGGATAGTTGTTTTTTCATATCGTTCTTTTTTTGAAGTTATTATTCAATGACAAATTTCCGTGTTTCGCCTGCAAAGGTAATGAAATACATTCCCGCGGGCAAGGATTCGATATTGATTTTTTGGATTTCGTCAGTGATGCGGCCTTGCAGCAGGGTTTGGCCCATGAGGTTGGTGATGCGGTAGGTCTGGTTCGATAGAGATGCATGGCTGTGCGTCTCAACGAACAAGACACCGTCCGTTGGATTAGGATAAACCGTTAAGGCACCTGAACCTGTCGAAGGGCCGTTTTCTCCAGGTTCATCGATGCCATGGTGCAATTGTTCATATACCTCGTCGCAGTCGCGGTCGCCGAGTTTGAAGACCAAATCACCGTCAATCCAGTAGCATCTCATACCTTCCACGCGATAGTCTTTACCTCGATTCATCAGTTTCTCTGGGAAGAAGTAGGTGAGGTGACCTATGGTGCTGATGAGTGTTCCGCTGAACAGATTGTTGTCGTCACCGATGGTCATCTTCTTGTATGGAATGCCATCAATCATTTGGATTTCAATTTCGTAAACAGTTGTCACTATTCTTTCTGAACCCACTTTGATTTCCCATCTGTCGCCTTGTTCGGCACTGAAGTCATATAGAACAGTAAATTCTTGTAATTCGTTGTTCCACCAATATACAATGCCATTTTCCTCATACACAAATTCATGTGTCACTTCAGTGATTTCGCCACGGTCGTAGTGTGTGTTGCTCCGCACGATGACCTTTGGGCGTTTGCCTTGCACGATGGTGTCGCCTGTGCATACCAACTGTTGGTAGGTGATGCTGCCATCGTTGTTTGTGATTTCGTAGTACCATTCAGCGCCCACAAAGATAAGGCCGTCAGTTCCAAACACGGGATAGCCATCATTTGCATAGGGTTCATGATCCATCATGAAGACCGTGCTGCCGTTGTTAAGCTGGTTGACAAAAGCCGCAGTTTTCAAATATTCTTTGTCTAACGGAACTCCAAAACCTTCATCGGGAGCAACGGCTTGGTCGAAATAGCAGTTACGGATTTGTGTCGTATTGGTGTTTTGGCCTACGATTCCGCCTTTGAAGTTTGATTCAATAGGACCCACATGATAGCAATTCTTAATGAATAATTTGGTGGAAAGGTCGGCTTTGGCAATGATACCTCCAGCATAGCTATCTGTTTCATGGATATTTGAAGTGTTGGCGATAATCGTATCATTGCTGTAGCAATTCATAATACTCAAAGTGTCAATACTTTTAGCATAGCCTACGATACCTCCAAAACCTTTATTGTAGTTTTCTATCCAATTCTGCCCTAAAACAAACCTTGTCATGGAGCCACGACTGAAACAATTTTCAATACGCATGTTTCCCTTATCCTCTGTCAGACCGTTGCATTTGCCTACAATGCCGCCTGCATCGCAATCCAAATCCGTCATAGCACCCAAATATCCACAGTGGAATATGCCAGTGTTGAAAGCATTGGTATCACACAGAAATTGACCCACGACTCCCCCAACGCTTGATGTATAACCTACGAATTCGATTTGTGACATACAATGTTCAATACGACATATTTGAGTCTCACCCACAATACCTCCAGCGATGCCTCCACTTTGATTCAATTCAACGCTGCCGATGGACAAACTTCCTGATGCATTACAATTTGAAATTGTTGAATTGATGGCGTAGCCCGTTATGCTTCCAGTTGTATTATATGGATTCAGGCTGGTGATTTCAACATGACTGACAGTCGTATTGCCGACAAAAGCATCTTTGATGATACCAAACAATCCGAAATAGTATTTGATATATTCTGTCGAGGAATTGGTATGCATTAAATAATTTGAAATCTCGTGACCATTGCCATCAAAACTACCGGAAAAGTAAACAAGAAAGCCGTTGTTTCCTGCATAATTGGGTTGAGCATAGTACTGAATATTGCCAATAGGTATCCAGTAAAAGTCACGTCCTTTCTGTAAATCGATGTCAATGACCAAGCGGAAGCAGGTGTCTTGATAAGCCATCACATCATAATAGGTGGTGTCATACAAAACATCAATGTTCAGCTTTTCGTTTACTGACTTGGCTAACCAAGCCAAATTCTCAGCAGACTCGATAAGGAAAGGGTCTTCGTTGGTGCCGTTGCCTTTGGTCCAAGGTACTGCTTTTCCGTTCCAATAGGATTTTTCTATAATCTGACTAGCAAACTGTGACCATCCAGGAGAATTCTGATACGGCTCTTGTGCCAAATAAGGCACTGCAACCGAAATCATAGTAGGGACGTCATCAAATGCGTTTGTCGCCGTTTGTGGTGGAGCAACCGCCTTGATGCTGATACCTTCGATGTTGGTGTTCCCTTTGAAGGCCTCCTCCCCGATGAAGGTTAAGGTGGCGGGAAACATGAGTTGGCCAATAAAGTTGCATTGTATGAAAGCTCGGTCGCCAATATAGGCCAATGAATCACCAAAATGAAGTTCACCTGCCAATCTTGAACAATTGGCAAAGGCTTCTTCACCAACATGGGTGATGAGTTCAGGAAGAGCTAAGTTTCCGCTCAGGTTGGAGCAGCCTTTGAAGGCTCCCTCACCAATGAGGTTGATGGTTTGGGGCAGTTCCAAAGAACCTCTCAAATCAGTACAGCTGCAAAAAGCATGATCTCCAATGGCGACAAGTGTGTATTCAACGCCATCGTGGTTGACGGTTTCCGAAAGAATGAGTTTGCCTTCCGGTTTGTCATAGCCCCACCAATAGTTGTCGTCGTGTTGGCAAGGGTAGGTGGCTTCAACACAATGGTTTTCTGCATCAATAATGTGGTAATATATTTCATAGCCTGTCGAACTGGTGGCGGAGAAATCGAAATGGGCTTCCTGCGCGAATCCGCTCATGGCCAAAACCATTAATACTGCAATTGTGATTATCTTTTTCATCGTTTTATAGTTTTATTATTCTTGTTCATTTTTATTTTCGTTTTGCGACTATGGCCTCTGGCTTTGGCTTTTGGCTTGCCTTTACGGAGGGGCAGGCCATAGGCCATATGCCATGGGCTATAGTCCATTAATTATCTCCTCAAAACTCCGTTCATCCTCCAGCCCGTTCATCTTCTCCTGCTTGATGCGCGACTTGCGGCGGGCATAGGAGTTGGTTTGCAGGTTCATCATGATGGAGATGACCTGGTTGCTGAAGCCCTGCTTGGTGAGGCAGCAGATTTGTAGGTCGCTCTTGGTGAGGGTGGAGTATTTCGCCATCAGCCGTTGGGTGAAATCGCCGTAAACCTTGTCGATGAGTGTCACGAAGTCGTCCCACTCGGTTTCCTTCAGGTCGAAGTCGAGGGTCGAGGCAGTGATTTGTTCGGTGAGGGCAAGGGCGGTCACGTACACTTTGTTTTTCTTCAGCTCCAGCTCCAGTTGGTTCTTCATCTCTTCGGCTTTCAACTTGGCGTTGAGCGTTTTCTGTCGCAGGAGCAGCAACACGACCGCCAAGGCCGCGACCAGACCGCCCAAGACAAGGTAGAGATAAAGACTTTTCAGCTTATGTTCGGCTTGCAGGGTGTTTTTCTGCATTTGGAGGTCGTATTCTCCTTTGATGCGCTGCACCTGGTCACTGCGATGCTCACGGTCGGCCTGCATCATATTCTCGTTGAAGAGCTCCTGACATTCAAGGGCTTGCTGATAGTCACCTGCAATCTGGTGGATGAACGACAGGCTTTGGTAGGCCGACATGCGCACGCCTGCCATCTCGTTTTTGGTGGCTTCGGTGAGGTGGACGATGGCGAGGCTGTCTTGCTCCAGATAATAGTAGGCCAAGCCTAAGGTCAGTTGGCTGTCGCCTTCGGCACCGGCGGCGCGTGCTCGGGTGATGCGCTCAATCACCTGGCCGAAGTCTTCCTTCACCAAATACACGTCGCGGCTCGATTCCAATAGAACTTCGTTTTCCATGGTCTTGTCGTTCAAGGCCTTGGCGATGGCGAGGGCTTCGTTGTAATGCTGTTCTGCCGCATCGATATCACCCAACGAGGCCGTTGCGCGACCGCAGTTGCGCAGGGCGTTCATCAATAAGGTGGAGTCGTTGAGCTCGCGGGCCAGCGTGGCGGCGTCGGTGTGCAGCGGCAGGGCTTCGGCAAACAGCTCGTGCTTCCAATAGGTGAAGCCGAGGTTGTCCTCGATTTGTGCTTTCAAGCGTTTCACCTCGGGGTGGTCTTGGTCGCAGCGGTTGATGTCGATCAGCGCCTGGCTGAACGACTCGGCCGCTTCTTCCGACTGTCTGGCAGCACGCTGTTCGAGGCCTTGCTGATAGTGCGTCTCCGCTTCTTTGAGCCAGCGCGCCTCATGCCGGCAGGCCGAAAGGCCCGCTAGCACAAGGACAATCATTATTATACATCGGGTTTTCATTGCTTTACGAATTTCACGGTTTGTTCGCCCACACTGATGAAATACATGCCCGAAGGCAGATCGGCAATGTCAACCTGTTGGGTTTCATCGGTGATGTGGCCTTGCAGCAGGGTCTGGCCCATGAGGTTGGTGATGCGGTATTGTGTTTCCTCTGGTAGAGACGGTGCATGCACCGTCTCTACAAACAGGATATTGTTGGTGGGATTGGGATACACTGCGAAAGCGGTTTTCGAAGGATGTTCTTCAATGTCTTGCAGTTCGCTATGGATGGCATCGCAGTCCTCGTTGCCGTCGTGGTAAAGCAAGGCGTCTTCCACCCAATAGCAGCGCAGACCGTCCACGCGGAAGCCTTTGCCT
>JAGCCO010000041.1 GCA_017651645.1 Bacteroidales bacterium | reverse complement strand
GGCCTGCATCAGCAGCTGCACCAGCGTCACGAACGAGGCGATGACCACGATGAAGCAGGGGATACGCACTTTGTCGGGGATGAAGCCCTTCAAAAGTGAGATGAAGATGTTGGACAACACCAGCACGAAGGTGGTGGCCAAGCCCATCGACATGCCGTTGATGGCACTGGTGGTGGTAGCCAAGGTCGGGCAGCAGCCCAACAGCAGCACCAGGATGGGGTTTTCTTTGACGAGGCCCTTGGTAAAGGTTTGCAAGTTGTTACTCATTTTCAGTTCCTCCTTCCGTGATTTCGATTACTTCTTCCGTTTCGGTAACGATTTCCTCGACGGGAGCGTTGTTCATGAATTGTGCCTTGTTGGCCTCGAAGGCCTTATAAGCCTTGTCCACCGCCTTCGAGAAAGCTCTCGAGGTGATGGTGGCTGCTGTGATAGCGTCGACGTCGCCACCGTCTTTCTTTACAATCAGTTTAAAGTCGGCAGGGTTCTTATCGACGAACTGGTCCTTGAACTTGCCGGTCATATTGGCTCCCAAACCAGGGGTCTCAGCGTGCGACAATACCGAAGTGCCTTTGATGGTACCATCGGCGAGGAAACCGACCATCATGTCGATCTTGCCACCGAAGCCACCTTCGCTGGTTTTGACAGCGGCGCCTTGGAAGTTGCCGTTGGCATCGTAGGCGAGGTTGCAGGGGAAGGTCATGTCGACACCTTCGTAAGTGTACTTCAACGTGTCAGCCTTATAGGTAATCTCGCCCTCCAATGGCAACACAGCTTGGATGGCTGCTTCGTTCTTCTTCTGGTCGACTTCAGCGATGGCGTCTTTGGTCACGCCATAGACTAAGCCGAGCACACCGCCCGACACCGCTGCGATGACGAGCAGTGCCACGAGCATATTAACTAATGTGGATTCTTTCTTCTTAGCCATGGCGATTAGTTTTTAGAGGGTTTGACAACACCAAAAACTTGAGGCTTGAAGGCCTTGTTGATGAGCGGGGTGAAGGCATTCATGATTAGAATGGCGAACGACACACCTTCGGGATAGGCACCCCACAGACGTATGATGACCGTGATGGCACCGATGCCGAAGCCGAACAGGAGCTTGCCTTTCGTAGTCATGGGCGAAGTCACCATATCGGTAGCCATGAAGAAGGCGCCGAGGAGGAGACCACCGTAGACGAGATGGTACCAAGGGGCGATGTATTGCGTCGGGTCGACGAGGTAGCAAATACCCGTGAAGACGAACACGGTGAGCAGGATGCTTAGCGGCGTCCAGATATCGATGACCTTACGGGCGAGGAGGTAGATGGCACCGAGCACTAAGGCGATGGCACAAACCTCACCGAAGGCACCGCCTCGGTTACCTAATACCATGTCTAAGAACTGCATGTCACCAGCTTCTGCTAAGTTCCCTACACCAGCTTCCTTCAAGATGCCGAGCGGGGTGGGACCCGTGACGGCATCGGTGAAGAAACCATCTTCAAAGATGGGTGCAGCCTTGGGCCAAGTGGTCATGGCGGTGGGGAAGGACACGAGCATGAACACACGGCCTACCAACGCGGGATTGAAGGGGTTCTTGCCCAAGCCACCGAAGGCCATCTTGCCGATGCCGATGGCAACGATGCTACCTACGATAGCCATCCAGATAGGAAGGTTGGCGGGCACATTGAAAGCCAACAGCACACCTGTCAGCGCGGCCGAGCCGTCGTTGATGGTCAAGGGGCCTTTGATGAGGAATTTCTGAATGAGCCATTCGGTCAGCATGCAGGTGGCCACCGTGACGATGGTCAGGCGGAGCGCATACCAGCCGAAATAGTAAATGGCCACAAGCAAGGCGGGAAGCAGGGCGAGGAGCACACGATACATGATCTTCCTCGTGTTTTCCGTCGAATGCACATGCGGCGAACCGGATATTGTGTATTTATTCATTGTTGAATTGTTTATCGTTTAATTGTTGAATTGTTGTCTGTAGAGACGTGCCATGGCGCGTCTCTACAAACGTCATTTCTGGTTTCTTGCCTTGATGATGGCTCCGGTCTTGGCCTTGCCATAACGGATGTAGTCGAGCAGCGGGATGTTGGCGGGACAGGTGAACTCGCAGGAACCACATTCGATGCAGTCCATAACGTGGTTCTTCTCGGTCTCGTCGAAGTCGTTCTGCTTGGCCAGTTTGTGGAGCAGGAAAGGCTGCAGACCCATGGGGCAGGCTCCGGCGCAGCGACCGCAGCGGATGCAGTTGGTCTGACGACGGTCTTGTGCTTCCTTGAGGGTCATGAGCAGGATGCCCGACGTGCCCTTGATGCAGGGGAAGTTGGTGACCGACACCGACTTACCCATCATGGGACCACCGTTGATAACGTCAGTGATGTCTTCAGGCAGACCGCCGGCGGCCTCAATGAGGAGGTCGGCAGGCGTGCCGAAACGTACACGGTAGTTGTCTGGCTTCTTGACCGACTTTCCGGTAACGGTGACGATACGTTCAATCAGAGGCTTATTCTTCTGCACGGCTTCGTAGACGGCGTAGGTCGATGCCACATTGACCACGACGCAACCCGTCTCGATGGGCAGCTTGCCCGACGGCACCTCACGGCCTGTGATGGCCTTGATGATCTGCTTCTCACCGCCTTGCGGGTACTTGGTCTTCAAAGGCTGCACCTCGATGCCGGCATAGAGGTCTTTATGCTCGTTGATGGTCTTGTCCAACAGCTCGATGGCCTTCATCTTGTTCTGCTCGATGCCGATGATGCCTTTTTCTGTGTTGACGGCCTTCATCAGGATCTTGACACCCATAAGGAATTCTTGGGTCTTCTCCAGAAGGAGGCGGTAGTCGCAAGTCAGGTAAGGCTCGCATTCGGCCGCGTTGATGATGACGTATTCGGCTTTCTTGCCTTCGGGGACCATCAGTTTCACATGGGTGGGGAAGGTGGCGCCGCCCATACCGACGATGCCGCATTCTTTCACCTTATCGATAATCTGTTTGGAGTCCAACTTGATGTCGGTGAGCAATTCATCCGTGTTGATGACGCCTTCAACCCATTCGTCGTTGTCCTCGCGGTCGATGAAGACGGCGGGCTTGTAGTAGCCCGTGTGGTCCATCACCACGTCGACCTTGGCGACGGTGCCAGTGGCAGGGGAGTGGACGTTGGCCGAGATGAAGCCCTTGGCCGTGCCGATGAGCTGACCCGTCAGCACGCGGTCGCCTTTGTTGACGATGCATTCAGCCGGTGCGCCGAGGCATTGTCCCAACGGGACGATGATCTGCTTGGGCATCGGGAAGTCTTGTATGGGTTTGTCGGCCGAAAGCTTGTTCTCTTCCGGATGGACGCCACCCTTTTTGAAAGTCTTTATCGGGTTCATGCTGTGACGGTGTTTTCGGGTTTGACTTCAGTTTTCACTTCCACAGGCTGTGCTTGGTGCTCGATCTTGACGGCTGGCTCGGCGCCTTCCAGGGCCTTGGGTTCAGGCTTGGGGGCGGGGAAGTTGACGGCATGGATGGTGCCACGCGGGCACACCTTGGCGCACTTGCCGCAGGCCTTGCACTTGGCCGGGTCGATGTAGGCGAGGTTGCCGCGCATCTCGATGGCCTCGAAGGGGCATTCCTTCAAGCACTTCTGGCAGCCGATGCAACCCACCGCGCAGTTCTTGATGACCAAAGCACCCTTGTCGGTGTTGGAGCAGCACACGTAGACGCGGCGGTCTTTTTTGCCACGCGGACGGATCTCGATGATACCGCGCGGGCAGGTGCGGGCGCAGACGCCGCAACCCACGCACTTGTCGGGGTCGACAACGGGCAGACCCGTCTCCTTGTCGATGTGCAAGGCATCGAAGTTACATTTCTTTACGCAGTCGCCGAGACCGAGACAGCCTTTCGAGCAGCCGCCTTCGCCGGCATAGAGCGTGTTGGCGAAAGCGCAGATATCGGCGCCTTCATAATGCACCTTGGCGGGTGAGTTTTGGCAGCTGCCGTTGCAACGCACCACAGCGATCTTAGGCTCGAAAGTGCCAGCGGTAAGACCCAGGACGGCAGCGACCTTGTTCATGTCGGTGCCAGGGCAGGCCAGACCGTCGATGTTGCCTTTTTCGGCAGCTTGCTTCACACAAGCCTCGGCCAAGGCACGGCAGCCCGCAAAGCCGCAGCCACCACAGTTGGCGCCAGGCAGACAGGCCTCCGCTTCATCAATCAAAGGGTTCTCTTCCACCTTGAACTTCTGTGCCACGAAGTACAGAACCACGGCGAGGATGCCGCCCAGGATTCCGAGAACCGCTAGGGAAATTAGTAAAGTATTACTCATCTGTATAGAATTTTGAGTTTGTTTTCAATTTTAAACCTGCAAAAATACGGAAACTCCTTTTTTTGACAAAGGAAAATTTTCGGTTTTTATCATCGCGTTACATTCAACTTGCGGATCACTCTTCCTTGCTCGGTCAGTATTTCAATGATGTAAACAGATGAATACAAGTGGTTTAGGTCGATTTCCATCACGTCGTTATGTTCGCCTTCCTTGTTGATATGGCATTGTCCAAGAGAGTCAAACAACCTGATGCTTATAATTCCTTCAGCTTCGATGAACACTTTGTCATAGGCAGGATTGGGATAGACCTTGATGGGCGTCGTCAGATTGTCGTCGACATCGAAGAATCCTGCCTGGATGACGATTCCCTGCTCGGTATATCCGCAGTAGTCATTCCAGGCCATGACTTTCAAGGACGCTGTGCCGGAAGAGGTGGCGAGCAAGGTGCAATGCGTTTCAGAGGCATCCACAATCCAGTCTGAAACATCGCAAACCCATCCGTAATGCGTCGCAAATGCAACGGGATCAATGTGATAATTGTATTCGTATTGAACGAAGTCAGTCGAAACGAAGATATCTTGTAGCCCCATGATTTCTGGGATTGGATCGGGATATAGCCATACGACGAGATTCATGCTGACCACGGAATCACATTCGTTGCTGGTGATGAAAGCCTGTTCATATTGTCCTGATTCCGTGTATTCGTATCCGTTCCAAATGAAGCTTTCGCAAACCGTGGTGTCTAAGGTAATGTAGTAATCGTCAATCATATCAAGGTGCAGGGTGACGATGCTGTCGCAGCCATTGGTGGCTGGGAAGATTTGCTGATAATCGCCACTCTCTGAGTAGAGTTGTCCATTCCATTCATATTCCCCGCAGCCCATGTAAGTAAACTGATATTCGACATTGTGTTTGATGAATAAGCTCATGGTTACAGTGCTGTCACAACCATACTGGTTGGTGAAGGTTTGTTCGTAAGCACCGCTTTCTGTGAGTGTCATCTCGCCCCATTCATAAGTGTCGCAGGCATAGACGGGGTAGGGTACGAAATAAACTTCTGGTTGGTTGATGGTTAGGTCGAGAGTGGCAATGCTGTCGCATCCCCATTGATTGACTAAAGTGGCTTGATAGGTGCCTGATTCTTCGTAAATCTGGCCGTTCCATTCGAAAGACTCGCAACTTGATACTGTGGCATAACCCGAGTTTGACTCATGTACTGAAATGCGGACAGAATTGCTGTAAGAGGTGCCTTCTTCGTTGGTGGCCCAAAAGCGCAGATACCAATCGTTGTAAGTGACGTCCAAAACTTGCCCTGTGTATGCAATAGGGTTGGTGAATGTCGCATCTTCAGCAATTTCCCATCCGTAACTGTCGGCATTGTATAGGTTAGGCATAACTAATTCTATCGGACCTTCATCGCAAATAACGGCGGGTTCATTGAGATGACCAATGTTAGGTAATGGTGAAAACTCAAGGTCGCGAATGGCTCTGACGGCGAAAATGCCTCCGTAGTTAGGGGAAGTATTTGTCTTCTGGCATAGGCCGATATAGGCATTCCATGCCCAAGCTTGTTCTGGGTACGGCGATCCGAAATGAACATACCAGGCTCTTTCTGTGTTTTCTTGGGTGCTCGACCAATAGGGATGCAGTCCTAATTTCTCGCCTATGGATTCCAAAGCGGATTCATAAAATATGGCATTGACATACAGCATCTTCAGCTGTCCAGCGGCAGGCAGATACCATCCGTTGTCGATGTCAACTGTGGCAGCGGCATATTGACCTGAATAACCGGTAGATTGGTAATGATTAATGATTGACAGCGTGTTGGAGTATCCGTCAGTATCCGCAAAGGCACTAGTGAGGATGTCGTTGCTTGTATTGATGACATGATTGAGTCCTTCTATTTCATCTGTCAGGCCCCACGGAACTGAAAAAGCCACATCATGCAAAGCAACCATCCAACCTGAGGAACCATCCTCGTTGAGATAGAACACTACACCCTGACTGCCGTCGGGATTGGTGATGACTTGTCCTAGGTGATACCCTTGCGCTTGCAATCCCAATGTAGTGTAAAGGCAGAGCAATATGGAGATGATTATCGTCTTTTTCATGGCTTGGAGTGTTTAGAAGTTTCTGATGCTGCGGATGCGCATAGGGATTTCTCCCAGGTACTGCCTGTTTTTGACGATGGCTCCCATTCGGCCATCGTAACCGAGATAAAGGGCACAGTCGTTATCGAAACCGTATACGGATGAGGACCAGTAGTACCATTTTCCTTGCATCTGTGTGCCTCCAATCTGCTTGAGGGAGTTGTTGATGATGGGGGCGCTGCCATAGAGGATGTTGAGTTGCCCGACTGATGGCCAATACCAGTCATGCTCGTAATCGACAGCCCATGCGCCAGGATATTTGTTGTGGTCGTATTGAGATGCGGCACGCAGGAAACCGGTATTTTCGTATCCGTCAAGGTCGTAGATGGCTTCGCGTATGGATTGCCATCCCGTCAGTCCCCAGGGGAGTTCGAATTCGTAAGACCAGTAGATATCTTGAGCTTGGATTTGAGGATGAAGCGCCCATCCGTGTTGTCCTGTTTCGTCGACGTAGAAAACCACACCGATGGCACCTTCTGTATAGTTTTGGGGATGTACGACAATGGTGTCAGTTCCTACTACGCATAAGATGTCGCCGACGCGGACAGACTGGCCGAAGCTGACCAGGGAGGTTAGGAAGAATGCTATAAGCAGTATGGTTTTTCTCATGGCGAATGTTTTTGCAGATATTACCTCGCAAAGATAATGACATAATTTATTCTATGTGATGAGATACTCGAATTTTTTCTTCAGTTTATCGCGCCGCAGGTAAAGCACAATATAATAAGGTATGAGCGCAACGATGCTGATGAGGGCAGAGAGACCTTCGCTAAGGCCTAGTCCGAGACAGACGAAGAGCACGGCCAACAGCAGAACGATGGGGATGAGATAGGCCAATACAGCGGCCTTGTTGCCTTGCCCGATGGCCATTTTCACGTTGACTTTCTGGTTGAGTTCAAAGTCTTTGCCTTTAGGTCGTGGCACGGTGAGGATCTTCTCGGCCTGTTCGCCCATGCCGCAGGCGCTTTTGGCGTGACAGGCCGCACAGGCACTTTGCGCCAGTATCTTGATTTCCAGTTCGTCGTCGGTGATCTTGGTCACGATGCCCTCATGGGAGATGGTTTCGGTGTTTTTCATGCTGAAGTGTTAATTGCTTGCAAAAGTAGTTATTTTTCATGATTTTGAATTCGGAATGCCGCCATGTCTTTATTTTTTTGTTTCTTTGCACATTCAAAGTAAAATCATCAATATGAAAAGAGTATTAAAGGCCTTGGCTGCCATAATGTTGTTGTCGTTAACGGTTTCCATTATTGGATGTAAGAAAGCTGAAAACAATAGTGACGAAGTAAGGTTGAAGGTGACTACTATTACACCTTATGATATTACTCAAACTTCAGCAAAATGTGGCTGTGAGGTGATGGTGTCAGACAATGTCACTCTTGCTGAATTGGGCGTTTGTTGGGGCACTGCGAATAATCCAACAGTAGAAAGTGCACACCTATCGACATCCCATTGGACTGAGCCTTATATTTGTACCTTGACATGCCTTGAACCAAATACAAAGTATTATATTCGTGCATATGTCTTGGAAGATGTGATTTGTTATTATGGTGATGAAAAAAGCTTCACTACAACTGGCAATGGAGGAGGAGATGTAATAATTGAATGCTCTGGCATTGATCTCGGTCTGCCCAGTGGTACTTTGTGGGCAGACTGTAATTTGGGTGCAATTGCCCCAGAAGAATATGGTATCTATTATGCATGGGGTGAAACACAATCCAAGACCTTTTATGATTGGAATACGTACAAGTATGGCTCTGATTGGAATTTGTTTACCAAATATTGTACGGATTCGGAATATGGTTTAAATGGCTTCGTTGATAACCTAATCAAACTTTTGCCAGAGGATGATGTTGCCACGACCGTTTTGGGTGATGATTGGCGTATTCCTACAAGTGAAGAATGGATCGAATTATTTATGAACACCACCTCTACTTGGACAACAAAAAATGGCGTGAATGGTAGGTGCTTTACCGCCTCGAACGGTAATAGCATCTTTTTGCCTGCCGCTGGCCGTCGTTGGGATGATGGATTCTTTGAGGAAGACGACTGCGGTACCTATTGGTCAAGTTCGCTTTTTACTGATAGTCCTTACTGCGCTTGGGATTTCAACTTTTCTTCGAATAGGTTTTATTTAGATTGCGGAAGCCGCTATCTTGGCTTCACGATTCGACCAGTGCATTCTGGACGATAGTTCAACTGCTTTTGTCAGCTTTAATGTGTCTTGATGATGGCCAAAAAGGAAAAGAAAGACAGTCGACTGAAACTTTGGCTCAACGCAAAACTAGAAGCGGCCAAAACCTGGTACAACAAGGAGGACAACTTCCTTCGTAGGGTACGCTTTCCTGGCACCAAGTTACCGCTCTTTGACGTTGTCCGCGACTTCGTCAAGCAGTTCACCAAGGGCCGTACCGTTGACCGTGCCGCTGGCGTGGCGTTTAACTTCTTTGTGGCGCTGTTTCCACTGATCTTGTTTTTCTTCACGCTGATACCTTATATCCCCATCCCACACCTTTATGACCGCTTGATGATGCTCATTAACGATTTTCTCATCCCTTCAGGGACGCTCGACTTTGTGACGGAGACCATCGACGGCATCATGAACCAACCCCATGACGGCCTGCTTTCCCTCAGCGTCATTCTCTGCATTGTTTTTGGCTCCAGTGGCATCGTGGCGTTTTTCAATGGTTTCCGTAATGTCTATGCCAGCTATATCAGAGCCAAGAAACTCAATTTGAGAGACTGGATCGAACAGCGTATTTTCGCTATCGTCATGCTGATTATCATCGGGTTGTTGCTGGTCGTTTCAGTGCTGCTGATTTCACTGGGTGGCATGGCGTTGAAGTTCTTGGCGACGCATGAGATTATCCAAGGCCGATCATTCATGTTCCTTATGTTCAGCCTATTGCGCTGGATTGTGGCTGTCTTTGCCTTGTGCATTGCCATTTCCATGCTCTATTATTTCGGAAACGTAAAGTATGGAGAGCATTACCGCAAGGAACTGAAACGTCCTGGCCGCAAAGGCAGGAAATACCGTGAGTTTGTCATCTTCAGCCCTGGCACCATCATGGCTACAACATTGTTTGTTTTGGGTACTGTGGCCTTCAACACATATATCTCCAACTTTTCACGCTATAATGCACTGTATGGCTCCATCGGCACGCTCATCATCCTCCTGCTTTGGATTTGGGTGGTGGCCATCTTGATTTTGGCTGGCAATGAACTGAATTCGAGCATTCGCCGCAATGCCGACAAGCTGAGTGAGACCGAGACGCAGAATCGCCGTAAGGAAATTGTCATCGAAGACTTGAGAAAGCACATCCAGACCTATCAGGCCGCCAATGAATACCGCCAAGGTCGTATCAACGACATAAAGAAGAGAATCGAGGAACAGAACGCTGTGATCCAGAGCCTTGAAGAGCAGAGCAAGGATTATGAATTGATTATCAGGGCTTACGAGGAGTATGTGGAACACGAGCGCAGAAGTACAGACAACCAGTATCTGAAAGCAGAAGAGGAATAAGGCATGGGCATCGTAGCGCGACAGAGCATCAAGGGCACCATTGCCACCTATATCGGGGTGGCGGTGGGCATCGTCACGACCTTCTTCATCCAGACAAAAGCCCTTCAGCCCGAGCAGATTGGCCTTATTGACATCTTGCTGCAATGTTCCCTGCTGTTTGGTGGCTTGGCGCAGTTGGGCACTAGTTCGTCCGCCATGCGCTATTATCCCTTCTTTAAGGATGAGGGACACCGCGATCACGGTTTCTTTGGCTGGACGTTACTGGTCCCGCTCATCGGGTTCATGTTCTTCCTGTTGGCGTTTTTCTTGTTCAAAGGCCCCATTGTGCATTTCTTCACGAAGGATGTTGAGGTGGGCGCTGATCTCTTTGCCAAATACGTCAATTTTGTCATCCCCTTGGCGTTCTTTATGCTATATATCTCTGTATTTGAGACAAATAGCAATCTTTTGCTGCGCATTGTGCTGCCCAAGTTCATCCGTGAGGTGGGCTTGCGGGTGGCTACCTTGGTGGTCTATCTGCTGTACTTCTACAAAGTCATCGATTTTGATGGCGTTATCATAGCTTTCTGTGTATTCTATGGCCTCGCCACTTTGATCAACATCATCTATCTGCTTTCTCTGAAGCGGGTGTCGTTCAAGATCGAATGGGACTACATCAAGCCGGAGCTGAAACGCGACTTCCTGTTTTACACCTTATTTATGATTACCGCTGCATTGGCAGGCAACGTGATTCCGATGCTGAGCAAGTTCTTCGTGGCGGGCAAGACGGGCTTCCACTTGGCTGGTGTGTTCACCATCGCCACCAATATCGCAGCGTTGGTCGAGATGCCCTACCGTTCGTTAGGTGCCATCTCGAGGCCGCATATCTCTGAGGCCATGGCCAAACAGGATGTCAAGCAGGCCGACTTCTTGTGCAAGACCGTGGCATTGCATCAGTTTATAGCTGGAACCTTTGTGTTTTTCCTTATTTGGATCAACATTGACTATATCTTCGATTTGTTGCCTAATGGCGACATCTACCGTTTGGGCAAATGGGCGGTGCTCATCTTGTCGCTGAGCCGTCTCGTTTATTCAACCCTTGGCGTGACTACCACGGCGTTGAGTTATTCGAAGTATTACTATTATTCGTTGGCTTTCACCATCTTGTTGGCGGGCATGTCAGTAGGCCTAAATGCATGGTGGGTGCCCAAGTGGGATATCAACGGCGGCGCTTTGGCCCAAGTGGTGTCGTATCTCGTCTATTTCATCTTGTTGTTTGCTTTCATCAAGTGGAAGATTGGGGTGAATCCGCTGTCGGTGAAACTAATCCCCGTAGCGATTGTGGTGTTGGTCATGTTTGGCCTCAACTGGCTGTGGACCCTTGTGCTGACGCCTTGGTTTGAAGGCTTGTTTGCCAAACCTGTTTTCGGCTTGGGCATCAATGCGGTGCTGAAGTCGGTCCTTTTCCTCGTCTTGGGTCTTGCCGCGCTTTACAAATTGAAGGTCTCTCAATCGGTGAATGACCTGATTGACAAAGCCATGAAGATCATTGGATGGAAATAATAGATGTTACCAATCCCAGTTGAAAATCCCAAAGCTAGAGGGCGTGCTCTTGATGACTTTTTTCGTGACTTTATGGTATCGGTTGATGGCGGAGACCATATATATCCCTGCGGCCTTGCCTGCCAAGGAATAGGGCACGAGGGTACCGTGGATATCTGCATCAACACGGAAGCGGCCGATGAGTTGCCCTAGATAGTCGTATATGACTATGACAGACTCGCCCTCCATTCCATAAAGGACAATGTTGAACTCGCCTTGGGTGGGGTTGGGGTAAATGACAATGTCGGGGCGGGCGTCGTGGTTGATGAAGAGGGTACGCTCCACGGAACCACATGAGGTATAGACCCTTACTTTCAATGTCGCAGTGCCAGGTGAAGTGATGTTGACTATGCATACAGGCGAGTCAGGCGAGAATTGAATGGTCCAAGGCCCGTCAATGCTCCATTCGTAGCCGAAGCAACCTTCGACCGGGGCGATGTTATAGGTGTATTGTCCGTTGGTTTGGTAATAGATAAGGCTT
Source organism: Bacteroidales bacterium (assembly GCA_017651645.1). The sequence continues at coordinate 40,456 of JAGCCO010000041.1, read as the reverse complement.
TCGCCATGAATGGGGCTGACATAAGAAGAGGCTCCGATGGTCAGGTCGAGGATAACGATGCTGTCGCAGCCTTGTGCTGAGGTGAAGGTCTGCTCATAAAGGCCGCTCTCTGTGTAGGTTGTCCCATTCCAAGTGTAGCTGTCGCAAGCGGCTTTGTACAGATAGTTGTGAATGGTGTCGCCTAAGTGAACATGGATGTTCAGCAAGGTGTCGCAGCCCAATGGGTTTTCGATCAGGTATTCATAGTCGCCACTTTCCGTATAGGTTACACCATGATAAGTGTAGGTTTGGCAGCCTTCGCCATAGTGCTCGATTTCTACCATGCCACCAGGGTTGTAAGGCTCACCAGTTGGAGTGATGTAGCCGGCTTGTTGCAAGAAGTTGTTGTAGGGTCGTCGAAGGGTGCCGTCTGACCCCGTGAAAACTGTCGCCTTGTCGAAACAATAGGTCGGGATGGTGAGGTCTTCGTTGACGTTGGTGACGTGGTACATGTATTGGTTCCATACAGGTCTGGCTGGTGCCCAGTTGCCGGGATTGCCGAACATGTGGAGCCCGCCAACGCCAGGAAGGTAGGCATATTGGTCAAGCATACCTGAGACAACGATTTCGGCTGATCCATCGCCGTTGACATCGGCAACGATCGGGTATTCGCAGCCTGTCCCAGCAGCCATCATTCGGGTGAAGATGTTGTAAGGCCTGATGGTGTCGTTACCGGTGATGTGGCTCTTCCCGCTACCGTTGATGATGCGAAGGTTCTCGCTGTCGCGATAGACGAGTTCCATGATGTCATCCTGGTTGAAGTCAAACAATGTGATGCCTGTTTGTCCTGATAAATCGTCGTGCTCGTGTTGCCAGATGGTAGTCAGTCCGGTTGTTGTCGTGTATCGCCAACAATAGATATACATCGGTTGCCATGACTCTTGCTTTTCAAGAAAGACGATCTCGGGATGCGGGTCGTCGTCGATATTGCCGATGAGGGGATAACCGGTGCAAAGGCATGGGACGGTCTTCTGGAAAATGATTTGTCCGTTAGAAGGCTTATAGGCATAGAAATAGACTATGCCCATGGTGTGGTCATCGGTGTTGTTGCGAGTGACCAAGACCTCGCATTCGCCGTCGAGGTCGAAGTCGGCTAGGCTGACATGCCCGTCGGGAGAGTAGTCTGATGGGGGCGCAATGGTTTTGTTAACCGTGATGGCGTTGAGTGCGGGATTGGTGCGGCTGGTGATGTTTACGTCGTAGATGGTGTTGCCACAAATCAGCTCTTGCTTTGCGTCGCCCAGCACGTCAGCGGCTAACGACATGGCATAATAGCAACGGTGACTGTTGACTACGCCCGGTGCCGAGCCTCTGTAACTCTCTCCTTTGTTTCCGTCTGCAGGACCAGAGCAGAGCCATTTCAGCGTGGCGGCATCGAAGATATCGCTGCCAGCATATACTTCTGGGAAGCCATCGCCGTTGAAATCGGCGAATGAGACCATGCCTTCGCAGGAAGTGGCTCGGTCCGACACGTTGAGTAACGTACCATCGATGGTGTATGATCGGATTTTTCTGTCGTAACTATGGACAAAGATAGCACCTTGCTGCGAGCCGTCGGGCAGGGGATACCTACAGAGGGCATAGTTTCCTGTAGTGTTATAGATGGAGTCTTGGAGGTTGAACCTGTATTGTAGTGAGAGGTCGATACCACTGTATACGTCCAAAGTATTGGTGCGGTAGTTGTTGCCATTGAAGTGTGAAATCAGTATGTCGACGATGCCGTTGCTGTCGATGTCGCCAGCCATTACCGGGGCGTAAGAAGCCACCACCTCTGGTGTGGAATGAATTAGCTTTACGTCCCAAGCCATGCCTTCCATAGGATGGTTGCAGTCGCTCTCAAGGATGTTGTCGGGGAGTCCGGGGATAGGAAGGGGATCTTCAAAGATGATGTTTCTGACCGCGCGGACACGGAATGGGTTCGATTTTAAGGCGCGTACGCAGTGACCGGCACGGACGTTGGCCGTCGGAGCGCAACTTAAACCGAAAGCTTGTGAGTCATCGGCCTCGGAGCTTGACCAATAATAATCTTCCGCTAAGGTGGTGCCATACGTCTGCAACTTGTCCTCGATGAAGGCAAGAGAGCCAAAGAGTTTCAATAGTTGTCCGGCCGTGGGCAGATACCAGCCGTGTTGATAGTCGACTGCGTTGGCGGCTGTGGCCAACCCGTTTTGGTGGTTTCTGATGCTTCCCGTATTGGCAAAGCCGTTGGTTTCGTCGAGCAAGGCGCCGAAAGGTTGGGCACAGGTTTGGTTGTCCAATCCAGGCACATCGGTGTTGTCGCCCCAAGGTGTTGCGCTTGCCGCGTCGTTCAAGGCCACCATCCAGCCATCGGTTTGGTCAGGGCTGACGTAGAAAAGGATGCCGCGGCTGCCATCGTTGTTGGTGATGAGGTCTCCAATATGGTAAGTAGGGTGAACGGGTTGTTGTATGGTGAAGTCCCTGATTTGTCGGACAGCGATGCCGGTGGGGGGATAGTTATTGCTGTTGTCTTTTAGATAATCACCTGTGCTACCTCCCGAGTTCATGTCGAAGGCATGATAGGGAGAGTGTTCGGTCGACGACCACCAATAGTTGTTGTTTTGATAGGGTATGGCTGCTCCGCCTACGACTTGCAGCGAGGCGTTGATTTCAGGAGCGCAGGAGTAGAGGTATCGCAACTGTCCTGCGCTGGGAAGATACCATCCGTTGTCGTAGTCAACGGCCCATGCTGCAGGAAAAATGGAGCTGTTGCCTTCTGCACGGATGATACCTGTGTTGGTATGACCGTCCAAATCGTGCATGGCATTGCGGGCGTTGCTAATGTTAGGTAGATTAGCAATATCGTATTCGTAGTATCTACACCATTTGATGGAAGAGCTTTGGTTGTTGAGCGCGACGACCCAGCCGTGAGTGTCGGTGTCGTCGATGTAAAACACGATGCCTTCAGCTGTCTTCCCCGATGAAGGAAACGCTTCGCGACTTAAAATGCTGCCATCGGTGCAGAGGATGTCACCGATGCTGACTTGGCTGATGAGGCATGTCGGCAACAACAGTATGAAGAGGACGATGGTGATGATTCTGTTTTTCATAGCGGTTCTGTTTTTAGTTTGGTTCGAGCAATACCATATGCTGTTTGTATCTCAACGAGATAGAGTGAGGGAGGAAGGGATGGTAGGGGAAGCTCCACATGGTCGACTTGGTTGACTGGATAATCCCAAACGCATTGCCCTTGCAGGTTGTACAGTTTAATCCTTACAATGCTTTCGGCTTCAATGGTTACTTTGTCATGTGCGGGATTGGGATATAAGGCGGCTGAAATTGTTTGGAAATCATTGATGTCGAAGAATCCAGCATGGATGACGATTTCCTGTTCCGAGAATCCGCATCCGTTCCAAGCAAGGACTTTTAATGTGCCTGTGCCATGTTGGTTGATCAGTAGCTGGCATTGGAGTCCTAAAGTGTCCATCACCCAGTCTGGATTGTCGAGTGCCCACTGGTAGTGTGTGGCGAAAGGCACTGAGTCGATGGAATAGTCGAACAAGCCCAAAACGATGTCGGTGGAAACATAAACCTCTTGTGGCCCGATGATTTCGGGGATGCCTTCGGGAAGAGGGTCGATGGTAAGTTGCAAGCGCACCAGAGAGTCGCAGCCGTTGGTGTCGCTCAATAGAGCTTGATAGGAACCTGAAGCATCCAGTTCCTGTCCATTCCACCAGAGGCTACCGCATACGGTGGTGTCAATGTCGATTTCGTAGGGTTCGTAGATGTCGAGATGAAGCATGGACATGCTATCGCAGCCGTGCGAAGTGACGAAATATTGCGCATAAGAGCCGCTTTCGGTGTAAGTGCTGCCGTTCCATGTGAATTCGGTGCAACAGTGTGCCGACCAATCGTAGGTGAGCGTGTCAGCGATGTTGAGATGAAGCGTTACGATACTGTCGCAGCCTTGCGGAGTGACAAGCTCCTGAACATAGTCCCCTGGCTCTGTGTAGGTAACTCCGTTCCAGACGAAGTCCTCACAAGTTTGGTACGACCATTCGTTGTAGACAGGTCCCGTAATGGTGAGGTGAAGGGTGACAATGCTGTCGCAGCCCTCGGGTGTCACGAATCCTTGCATGTAATCACCACTCTCGGTGTAGGTGGTGCCGTTCCATGAATATTGCTTGCATCGGGTACGCTCGAACTCCCTATAAATGGTGTCGGCGATGGTAAGGTGTAGCGTTACGATGCTGTCGCAGCCTTCGATGGAAACAAAGGTTTGTTGGTAGTTGCCGCTTTCATAATAGGTGCTGTCATTCCACGTATAGTGGTTGCAACGTGTCTTCCAGAAGTGGGAGGTGACGGGTACATTCAATTCGACTTGGATATGATAGAGTGTGTCGCAGCCGCCAGATGATTCGACGAGCTGCTCATAAAGACCGCTCTCTGTATATTCAATCCCATTGAAAATGAATGACGAACATCCTGAGCCTTGGATGTCAACGTTTGTTGTCCCTAGTGGATTATAAGGTTCACCTTCGGGTGTGATATAACCCGCTTGTTGCAGGAAGTTGTTGTAAGGACGGTGTATGGTGCCATCCTGAGCGGTGAAGACAGTGGCCGTGTTGAAGCAGAAGGTCGGGATGGTGAGGTCTTCATTCACGTTGGTGACATGGTACATATACTGGTTCCAAACAGGTCGGGTGGCCCTCCATGGCTCGGTCGCCGACTTGTAGACTTTCAGCATAGTGTTAGCTTGCACTTCCCCGCTCGCCTTGCCAGTAACAATGATTTCACTGCTACCGTCTTTGTCGACATCGGCCACAATCGGCACATGCATGATGCTGATTTCACCGCAGTCAATGACTGAAAGTTGCACAGGTTGTGGGCCACCGACATCATAAATCCTAAGATGGCTATTGTCGGTATAGAGCAACTCGTTGATGCCGTCATTGTTGAAGTCAAAAAGGGTCGCGATGTTGGAATAGGAGTCTTCGTTGATAAACAATGACCAAAGGTGTTGGAAACTGCTACTACTCGGACTGAAGTGATAGGCGCGCAAGCCATGATCCGACTCATGGCAGCAGTCGATGAGGATTTCTAAAGTGCCATCGTTGTCGAAGTCGGTGATTAACGGAATGCTCTTGCCCGTGAAAGAGGTGCTAAGTTTGATCGGGGCGCAGGCTAGGTTGTTGAACACATCCCAGACATAGAATGAAACGGTGCCGGTAGAGCCTTCTGCATCACGGTTACTGATGAGGATGTCAGGGTGACCGTCGAGATTGAAGTCGGCCACTTGCACATGTCCGTCAGCGATGATGTTATCGGGTGGTGTGATGCTTCTCGTCAGCGTGGCATGATTGCCGGATGTGCCGTAACGGTTGGTGATGACGACATCGTAAATCTCATTGCCCAAGATGAGTTCCTGACGGGCGTCGCCGCAAATGTCGAAAGCGATGGGACAAGAAAGCTTGTTGTGGTTGGTATGGCTGTTGTGTGAAAAGGAGTCGGCTTGGTTGTTACCGCCTTCGGTTACGGCAAGGAGAATTCCGGTTTCAGCATCGAAGATCTTGTTGCGGACATAAATTTCTGGATAACCGTCACCGTTAAAGTCAGCAAAGCCAATGCTGACAGAGAAGTCGTTGTTGCCTGTGTTATAGCTTCCATTGGAGACCCAAAATGGATTGCTGGGATTGACCGCAGTGATGTCGAAGGCATACAATTTGGTGTCCTTGCAGGCAGTCACAATCAGTCCCTTGCGGTTGGGCAGTTTGACCAGTCCGTAGGGACCGTTGCCATGTGCCCAAACCAAGTTTTCCACGGATATTTGTGCTTTTAGGGTCTTGCTTTGGCCGTCATATACATTGATGGTTTTGGCTGCAGTTTGGCTTGGGTTGTTGCCTTGCATGTCAAAACAGACGATTTCGGGGATGTCGTCATCATCAAGGTCGCCCACAAGCGGGTTGATGCGGCAATAGATATTGTCGCTTGATGACCAGTCCTCATGGATACCCCATTCAAAAGCAGGCAATGGCGCGTTGCAGTCACTTTCCAAAACGTTGTCGGGAAGCGTCTGCCCAATTGAGAGCAGTGAGGCTATCATGGCAAAGAAGACAAGGATTATCTTTTTCATGTTAGTGACAATTAAATAATGTTGTTACCAATCCCAATTGTAAATCCCGTAACTTGAGGCTGTTTCCTTGATGACTTTCTTGGTGATCATTTGGTAATGATTGAACACGGTAACCATGTAAATACCCGCCGCCTTGCCAGCCAAGGAGTAGGGCACGACGGTGTCTTGAATATCTGTGTCGACGCTGAATCGGCCTATGAACTGTCCCAAATAGTCATAAATCACAATAACTGCCTCTCCTTGCATGCCGGAAAGGACAATGTTGAATTCGCCCTGTGTGGGATTGGGGTAGATGACCACGTTGGGCCGCTCGTCGTGGTTGATTTGAATGGCTCGTTCGATGAAGCCACATTCGGTGTATACCCTCACTTTCAGAATGGCATTTCCTGGAGAATTGATGTTGACCACGCATTCAGGTGAGTCGGGTGCTGTGGTGATGCTCCATGGCCCGTCTATGGTCCAGTCGTAGCCAAAGCAACCTTCCACAGGGTCGATGCTGTAGGTAAAGTTGCCATTGGTTTGGTAGAAAATAAGGCTTTCACCATGGATGGGGCTGACATACGCCGAGGCTTTAACGGTCAGGTCGAGGATGACGATGCTGTCGCAGCCCTGAGCGGAGGTGAAGGTCTGCTGATAGATGCCTGAAGCGTCATAGGTAATGCCATTCCATGAGTAGCTGTCGCATGTACTGACGGCGATGTTGGTGAAGATTTGCTGTCCGACATTCAGATAAAGTGTCACGATGCTGTCGCAACCTTGGGCGGAAGTAAAAGTCTGCTGATATACTCCTGATTCTTCGTAGGTTATGCCGTTCCAAGTGTATGGCGAACAGACACTCTTGTATTGCATGGCGTGTACCGTGTCGCCCAAGTGGACATGAACGGTCAGCAGTGTATCGCAACCCATGGGATTCTCAATCAAATACTCATAGTCTCCACTTTCATTGTATGTGATGCCGTGGAAACTGTATGTTTCGCAACCTTCGCCGTAATGCTCTGCTTCCACATAGCCGCTGGGATTGTAAGGTTCGCCAGTGGGTGTGATATAGCCTGCCTGCTGCAGGAAGTTGTTGTAAGGCCTGCGTATGGTGCCATCGGGAGCAGTGAAGACAGTAGCGGTATTGAAGCAGAAGGTCGGGATGGTGAGGTCCTCATTCACGTTGGTGACGTGGTACATGTATTGGTTCCAAACCTTGCGGACAGCCCTCCATGGCTCGGTTGCCGACTTGTAGACCTTCAGCATGGTGTTGGCCTGCATATATCCTCCTGCTTTGCCTGTAACGACTATTTCAGCACTACCGTCATTGTCGACATCAGCTACAATAGGCACGTGCATGATGGTAATCTCGCCACAATCGATGCTTGAAAGTAGAACAGGTGGGTTGTTGCTGAGGTCGTACACGAGCAGATGACTATTGTCGGTGAGGACGAGTTCGTTCCTACCGTCGTTGTTGAAATCAAAAAGAGTGGCTGTGTTGGAATATGAGTCTTCGTCAATGGCCAACGTCCATAAGTGGTTGAAACTATTGGTGGTAGGATTGAACCGATAGGATCTCAGGCCCTGACCTTCGCTGGCGCAGCAATCTATCAGTATTTCCAAACGGCTGTCATTGTCAAAGTCAGCGATTAAGGGAAGGCTCTTACCAGTGAAATGCGTTTCCAATTGGATCGGCAGGCTTGTTCGGTTATTATATACATCCCATACGTAGAACGATACGATACCGTAATAGTCTTCAGTGTCGCGGTTGCTAATGAGGATGTCGGGGTGACCATCGAGGTTGAAGTCGGCCACTTGTACATGTCCGTCATTGATGATATTGTTGGGAGGCGTGATGCTTTTCGTCAGCGTGGCATAGTTACCTGAAGTGCCGTAACGGTTGGTGATGACGACATCGTAGATTTCGTTGCCCAAGATGAGTTCTTGTCGTGTGTCGCCGCAGATGTTGAAGGCTATAGGACAAGAGAGTTTGTTGAAGTTGGTATGGCTGTTGTGTGAATAGGAATCGGCTTGGTTGTATCCTCCTTGGGTGGTGGCAAGCAAGATGCCTGTTTCGGCATCGAAAATCTTGTTGCGCACATAAACTTCAGGATGGCCATCGCCGTTGAAGTCGGCGAAGCCAATGCTCATGGAAAAATCGTTGTAGCCCGTGTTATAACTTTCGTTGGAAACCCAGACAGGATTGCTGGGATTGGCTGCTGTGATGTCGTAGGCATACAATTTGGTGTCCTTGCATGCAGTCACAATCAATCCTTTGCGATTGGGCAGCTTGACCAAGCCGTATGGACCGTTGCCATGTGCCCAGACCATGTTTTCCACGGTGATTTGTGTTTTAAGGGCTTTGCTTCTGCCGTCATACACATTGATGATCTTGGCTGCCGTTTGGCTTGAACTGTTGCCTTGCATATCGAAGCAAACGATTTCAGGGATGCCGTCGTCGTCGAGGTCGCCCACAAGAGGATTGATGCGACAGTAGATGTTGTCATTCGATGACCAGTCCTCGCGGATGCCCCATTCAAAACTTTGAAGCGGTGTGTTGCACTCGTCTTCAAAGATGTTGTCAGGGAGGGTAGGCTCGGGAAGAGGCTGTTGTGCTTGAATGTTTCTCACTGCGCGGAAGCGGACATCCGTGGATTGTGCTTTTGCTGTAGCAATAAATTGGCCACCCCAATCACGGAAGGCGCTTCCGAAATCAACCGTCCAAGCTTGTTCATAATAGGCTTCTGTGCTACTAAAATAGGGTGATTGTTGCAATGTGCTTCCTCCTACAAGGATGATCTTGCTTTCAATGGTGCTTAACGCGCTGCAAAGCTTCATGAGTTGTCCCGCAGTGGGGATGTACCACCCGTTTTCATAGTCAACACTGCCGGCACCATAGGGTTGAGAGTAACCCATGCTTGCATGGTATTGCCTGATGATACCTGTGTTGGTATAACCATCGGTCTCGTTCATTAAGGCCATTGGAGTGTCAAGGTTTTGGAGGCCTGAGATGTCGGTCGTCATGCCCCAGCTTTGGAATGGGAGGTCGTTCAAAGCGACCATCCATCCATCAGTGCGGTCTTGGTTCACATAGAAGATGACACCTTTTGATCCGTCGTCGTTGGTAATTAGGTCGCCGATTTTATAGGTCTGTCCGCAAAGAGAGCTAACAATGGACAGTATGAAAACGAAGGTGATGGAGCGTTTCATGGCATGCAGTATTAGAAATCGATTACTGATCTGACGAAGAAATAATGGTCGGGTTTCTTGCTGTGGCCCTCTGAACCTTGATAGTTGATGTCCCAGGCGTCCTCGGCACCACACTCGGTCGAAGCCCAAAGCCACCAACCGCTTGAGAGGGTAATAGTCTCGCCTCCAACAATTTCAAGCGAACGGTTGACTTCTGGGATGTAACCGTAGAGATAGCGGATTTGTCCTGCCGCAGGCAAATACCATCCTTGCTCGAAATCAACAGCCCATGCGGCAGGATAGGTGAAGGCGTCTCCAGCCTGTCTTATCTTTCTTGTGTTTTCGTATCCGTTGAAATCGTTGATGGCTTCACGAAATAATTGATAATTAGGCAAATCTGGGATGTCATGAAATTCAGGACTCCATAAAGTCGAACCTTGATAATTCAAGTGTACGGCCCAACCATGCTGGTTGGTGTTGTCGACATAGAAAACAATGCCTTTGGCGGTTTTTCCGGATGAAGCAAACAGTTCAGGTGTAATGGTGCTGCCGTCAGTGCAGAGGATGTCGCCAATGTTGACGGTTTGCCCCCAAATGAATAAGTAGGATAACAAAATGAAGAAAAGCAGGAAATACTGTTTCATGGCAAAAAACTTTTTGTGCGATTAAAATATCAGATTGCAAAAGTACAAAAAATGTAAAAGTGTCAAGTTTTTTATGCTAAAAGATTGAGGTTTGGCTGAAAAACCGTAAGTTTGTGGCGTATTACGAAAAAAGCCGTAATGAAATCAAAAAAGACTGTATTATGAAGATACTCATGTTGTTGGATCATCCGTTTCCTCCCGATACTCGGGTTGAAAATGAAATGAAGTCGTTGACCGAGGCGGGTTATGAGGTGCATTTGGCTTGTTTTCAGAAGAATAATGAGCCATTGTTGGAAAACTCAACCTATGGTATTATCCATCGTAAGCCAGTCTCAAGTTTTATCTTCAAATCAAGTGTAGGTGTATTGAAGTTCCCTTTTTATTTCAATTATTGGAGACGTTTTGTTGATGAGCTTTTTGCAAACGAGAAATTTGACGCCATACATGTGCACGACCTGCCTCTTGCGAGAGTGGGATATGAAGCAAAATGCAAATACGATGAGCGTTATGTCCTTGATTTGCATGAAAATTGGCCTGTGCTGTTGCAGTTGTCTAAGCATACGAATACTTTTCTGGGCAAGTTGTTGTCATCAAATAGCCAGTGGGTAAGGTATGAGAAAGAAATGTGTGGCTTGGCCGATAAAGTCATTGTCGTGGTCGATGAAGCAAAAGCGCGCATTTGTGGGTTAGGCATTGATCCAGAAAAGATAGAAGTGGTCTCTAACACCCTGAATCTTGATCAGTTTGACCCTATTGAGCGGAAAGAATTCAAGACGGACAAGTTCAGGATGCTTTATGTTGGTGGAATCAATTATCATCGTGGCATCCAATACGTGATCCAAGCCATTTCATTGTTGAAGAAAAAAGGTATAGAGGTGCATTTTGATATGGTTGGCGACGGAAGCTATCTTGTTGACATTAAAAGACTTATCTATGAATTGCAGGTTCAGGACAACGTGACAGTTCATGGATTTAAGCATTACACCCAGATTTGTGACATCTACGAGGCAGCCAATGTGGCACTGATTCCACATGTAAAGTCGGGTCATACTGACAATACAATACCACATAAGATATTCCAGTATTTATATGCGGGAATCCCTATGATTGTTTCAAACTGTGACCCTTTGGTCCGTATAGTAAATGAGACGCATGGCGGTGTGAGTTATCAGTATGACAAACCAGAAGAATTGGCTGAGATAATTGCTGGATTCTATGCTCATCCTGAGTCGTTGAACAACTACATCCAGTGCGGACGCCAAGCGGTCATCGACAAATACAATTGGAAAGTGGATGGAGGCAAGTTGATAAAATTATACGAGGGTTTGTCCTAATAACCTAGCATAATTACCTGCCAGTGCCTTCCTTGAATACCGTTCAACCGCTGTATTGGTGTTGCTGGGCAGGTCGTGGTTAAGGTATTTCTGATATAATGCTTCCAGTGTAGACTTGATTTTCTCTTTATCCCCAAAACTAACAGTTTGACCCGCCCCCGTTTCCTTGAGGATTCTCGCTGCATCGCCGTATTCGGGACCGATGCAGAGAATGGGACGTCCCGAGGCCATGTACTCGAAGAGTTTTCCCGTTACCAGACCTTTGGCTCGTGGCTCACTGTCGGGCATGAGCAGGAGCAAAAGTAAAGTGGAACCGCGATGCACGGCCGACACTTCGCTGTGTGGGAGATATGAGGAATAACTGACATGTTCACTCAGTCCTTGCGCTTCGATGGATTGCACCACCGAGTTGTCAATCTGACCGATCATCTTGATTTTCATGTCTTTCGAAAAGCTTTCGTTCGTCTTAGTCAACTCGCCTATGGCTTCCCAAAGTTTTTCGGGGTTTTGTGCCTTCGATAGCACGCCAAGATAAGTGATAGTGAATTTGTCAGGTAGACTGACAGGCGTTTGTGTGTCATCATCGCGGTCGAAGCCGTTGTATATCGTCCTGACATTCCTGTTGCCCAGTCTTCCAAGTCGTCTTGCACCATCAGGGGCCACGGTGACCACTTTGTCGGCTTTGTTCAAGACCTCGCGTTCCAAACGATGGTGCTTGCGGTCGGCCCAACGGGTGAGGTGCAAGTCATTGTAATAGTCGATTTCGGTCCAAGGGTCGCGAAAGTCGGCAATCCACGGAATGCCCAAATCTTCCCTCAACTTCATGGCAATCAGATGCATGGAGTGGGGCGGACCCGTACTGATGATAGCATCCACAGGGTGTGCTTTCAGATACTCTTTCAGATACTTTACCGATGGTTTGATCCAACAGCAGCGAGCATCAGGGATGAAGAGGTTACCACGGACCCATAGAGAGAGATTCTTTTTCCAGCCTTTTTTCTGTTCTTTCTCATGAATGAAGCCCATCTTTATTGTTTCCTCTTTCTTGATGCCGAGGAACTTCTTGTAGAAGGAATATGGCTCGAAGATAGGTCGGCGGATGACTTCCATATCGGCTGGCACATCTTTCTCTAACGAAGGGTCAATAATCGGATACTCAGCGTTTTCTGTAGTGTAAATCACCGGTTGCCAACCGTATTCGGGCAGGTATTTCGACATCTTCAACCAACGTTGCACGCCGCTGCCGCCTGATGGAGGCCAATAATAGGTAATGATCAGAACGCGTTTCATGACTGCTCCTCCTTTTTCTTAGGTTTGAAAGTGTAAACAAGGGCGCCAATCAGGCCTAGAATCATGATCAGCGAACTGGCGAAAGCAACTGTGTTGCCCACAGTGTAAGCTTTGGGTGCATATTCCATTACGATTTCATGCTCGCCGCTGGGGATAAGGGCAGCACGAAGAATGTAGTTGGCTCTGAGTAAAGGCTGCTCTTGGCCATCGACGTACATCTTCCAACCCTTTTCTGTCCAAATCTCGGAGAAAACAACTAGATAGTCAGCGGCTGTTGAACCCGCTGAAACGCCGCGGAACCTATACATCAGCTTATTAGGCTGGTAATCCTCCATAGTGACCTGCGGCAAGATACTATCTGTAATTTGATAATTTCCAACCAGTTGAGAAAACTCTTTGTTGATAATGGCCGTGTGGTTCAAATCAGTGTTTTCGATGTCATCAATCTCCTCATTGGGCGTTTCAACCCACTTGATGTCATTGACCACCCATGCGTTGCCCGAAGCATAAGGGTTGGGGAAAGGTTGAGCATTGGGATTGAAGATGACATACTTGGTATTCAACATGTTGAGAACTTTTTGTTCTGACAACGACTGCATCAGTTCATCAGCAGTCTTGGCGCCCCTGAGTTGGTTGAGTTCGCTGCCAAGGTATTGTGTGATGACATCCTGATAACGGCGCAGTTTGGCCCCAGAATAACCGCCCAGCGACTTGTGGAAATAACAGGTGCTGGCATCGTTGAACATGTCCTTGGTGATGTCGGCTACGCGGAAATCCAAGTTATTGTCATTTAAAATGTATTGGTCGGCAGTGGAAGGCTTGTAAGGATTGTCGAATTGTTGTTTGCTGACGAATTTGTCGTCATTGAGGTAGCGTTTGTCGATGGGGAACATGTCGACTAAAACAAGGGCAGCAAGTATGGGGAATGCAATTTGGCCTTTCAGCTTGCCTTTGCCATAGAGGAAGATTGGTACGGCAGCCAGGATAATGAAGAGCAGGCTGCGCAGGGTGTCTTTGCGGAATATGGCAACGCGCACGTCTTCAAGTTGGGCGGCAAAACTGGCGTAGAGTGCGCCGTCCTTGCCCTTACTCATCAAAGCAAACTGCTCGGCTTCGCCTTGGCTCAGAAAGTTGAAGAAGAGTTTTGGAGCAATGTAGAACAACAAACAGATGCCTACTGTGATGCCCAAGGCAATGTAAAACTTCTTGATGTTTTGCTTGAAACTTTCAGGGCTTTTTGCAATTTCAGCCAAGCCTAGGAATCCCAACAGCGGCATGGTGACTTCAGCGATGACCAAAGTCATGGAAACCGCCCTAAACTTGTCATAACCAGGGATGTAATCGAGGAAGAAATTAGTGAAGCCCATGAAGTTTTTGCCCCAGCTGAGTAGGATGGAGAGCAAAGTGGCTATTAACAAAGCCCATTTCATCTTGCCTTTCACGGTCAAAGCACCCAGGACGAAAAGGAAGACGACGATGGCGCCCACATAAACAGGACCACTGGTGCCGGGCTGGTCACCCCAATAGGCGTTTTGCTGGGCAATGTTGTCTCTGAACTGTCGATCGGCCTTGTCAAGGGCGGGGTTCTGTTTGCCTATATAAGCCGAAGCACCGCCTTTGGCATTGGGAATCAGCAGGCTCCAGGTCTCACCCTTGCCATAGCTCCATTGTGTGATGTAGTCACGGTCGAGGCCTTTGGTCTGGTTGTCTTCGTTGCGGGTCAACACGGGTTTGCCTCGGGTGGTTTCCTTGCCGAACTCATAGTTGCTATATAGGGCTGTCGAGCAAGTGAGTACGCCGATGATGGCGGCCACAGCCAAACCGACGGAAGCCTTGAAGAAATGCCCCAACTTTTTGTTTTTGATGTCGCTGATAAGCTCGGCGATGACCAAGATAACGATGATCAAAGCCAAATAGTAGGTGATTTGCAGGTGGTTGGTGCGCACTTCAAAAGCCAAGGCAAAGGCGGTCAAAAGCCAGCCCCACAGGTATTTGCCTTTATATGCGAGCAAAACGCCTGCTATGACGGGCGCCATATAAGCCATAGCCATGGCTTTGGCGTTGTGCCCTGCACCGATTACAATGAATAGGTAAGAGGTAAATCCGTATGCGATGGCTCCAATGAAGCTAATCCAGAAGCCGCAGTCGAGCACCAAAAGCAGGACGAAAAAGCCTAACATACAGATAAATACTGAGCCTAGTGATTGCGGCAGTCCGATTCTTAGCGCCTGATAGATAGGGTTGGTAAGGTTGCCTTTGGGCTTTACTGAGATGTTCCATGCTGGCATACCACCAAATGGTGCGTCGGTCCATAGCGTCTGTTCGCCCGTGGTCTCGCGGTATTGGTTGATTTCCTGCGACATGCCGAGGTGCATCTCAATGTCGTGCTGCTTGATGCGCTTGCCTTGCAAAACAGGGCTAAAATAAATCAGCGTAATGACCGCAAAGGCAATAATGGCAGCCACAATACTGAGGATGTTTTTGTTCTTCTGGAAAAAGTTATTCTTCATTGTGATGTATTGTTTCTTTAATTTCTTCAAAATCAGTGTATTCTCCGATGTTGGGGTCGACATGGGGATTTTTGGCCTCATTGGTGCCCGTCTGGGTGTCTTCTTGGGTGAATTGGTTCATCTGCTTCTCCAGCTTCCGCATCTTTCTTCTGAATATCAGTTTGATAAGCATGCTGAAAGCGTAAAAGATTAAAACGGTGTAAAGTATTATTCTCAACAAGCCTCCCATGATAATATAATTGTGCTGCGAAATTACGGATTTTCTGCTTGTGTTGGTTGTTTTTTGCTGATAATATCACGAAAGGCCGCACCCAAGAATCCCAAACCGTAGCCAAAAAGCTGACAATAAGCTGCTGGTACTGAGAGCAATGCGACCTTCAGACTTTTGTTTTTCAGCAACGAGTCGACGAAGACTATTAGGCAGTAGAGTAGGATGGGGGCGAACCAAAGCCAGTGGTGGAAAATGCCCAACATGACCAAAATCAGGTTGCCGACCACAAAGGCGGCGGGCAACAGATGGACGAGTTTGAAGGTCTCTGGGTATTTGTTTTTCAGGACGATACGTGCCTCGCCCGAATGCTTTACCTGACGGAAGAATGAGCTGAACTTGACACGCCTTTTGTGATAAACGAAGGCCTCGGGAAAGAGTCGGCAGCTATAGCCGTCTTTGAAGATACGGGTGCTCAAGTCAATGTCCTCGCCATAGCGCATAGGAGCAAAGCCGCCCAAGGCTTCGAAAACGCTTTTCTTGATGCCCAAATTGAAGCTGCGGGGATAGAATTTGTCCATTTTGTGTTTGCCGCCGCGGATGCCGCCCGTGGTGAAAAACGAGGTCATCGCATAGTTGATGGCTTTCTGTATGGGTGTGAACGAAGGATGTGCGCGGTCGGGACCGCCGAAGGCATCGCAAGGCTCACGGTCGAGTTCTCCATTGATGATTTTCAAGAAGTTTTCTGGCACGATGACATCGGAATCCAAGATGAGGAGATACTCGCCTTGGCTGCGTTCGGCACCGTAATTACGTGACGGCCCTGGACCCGAATTGGGCTTGAAGTGGTAGCTGACGGGCAGGCGGTCCTTGTATTTGTTGCAGACCGTGTCGCATTTTTCCGTTGAGCCGTCCTCCACCACAACGACCTCAAAGTCCTTGAAAGTCTGATAGCAAAGGCTCTCCAGCAGTTCGTCGACTTCTTGAGGTCGGTTATAGACGGGTATGATGATTGAAAACTGCATTTTCAAACTTTTTTGCAAAGATAGGGATTCTTTCTGTACTTTTGCGCTATCAAATGCGATTATCTCAAATGAAGAAACTGATTTCTCTTTTCACCAAGATTTTTCCCCGTCAATGGCTCATCAAATTGAGTTATCTTTTTAGCCTACTAGTGCGCCCGTTTTATTTTGGTAATAAGGTGGAGTGTCCCATCTGTGGTGGCCATTTCCGCAAGTTTTTGCCCTATGGCTATGGTAAGGCGATGGATAACCGATTGTGTCCCAAATGTTTATCGCTCGAAAGGCATCGTTTGTTATGGCTCTATCTGAAAGAGAAGACGGATTTCTTCACTGCACCATTGAAAGTGCTGCATTTTGCGCCCGAGCAGCCGTTTTTGAAGCGTTTTCGTGCCTTGAAGAACCTCGACTACACTACTGCTGACCTCGATTCGCCCATTGCGGACTTGCACTTGGATGTGACTGCCATCGACCAGCCGAGCGATACCTACGACGTGGTCATCTGCAACCATGTGTTGGAGCATGTCAATGATGCCAACAAGGCTTTTTCTGAAATCAAACGCATCCTGAAACCTGGCGGCTGGGCAATTCTGTTGGTGCCCATCAACCCCGATGTTGACACCTTCGAAGACTCGAGCATCACCGACCCGAAGGAACGCGAGCGTCTCTTCGGACAATATGATCACGTTCGCCAGTTCGGCCGCGACTATGCCGAGGTGCTGCGCAAGGCGGGCTTCAAAGTGATTGAGGATAGGATTTACTATGAGATTTCAGAGAAACAGCGCGAACGGATGCATCTGGCGCGTAGGGGAGAGGAGATCATTTACCGCTGCTCATTGTCATGAATTGCGTCCTCGCAATTCACTATTGTCACGAACTGCGGGACGCAGTTCGAAAATGGTTATAAAATGGCAAACTGCGGGACGCAGTTTGCGACAGTGACAATGAAAAACAACAAAAGGCGATCCCCCAATGGGGTCGCCTTCGTTACCTTAAATGAGAAATATAACGGCTTCCGTTCCGCTTTTACGGAATGAGAATTAATACTCGTCAGAAACTGTAAGTTTTTTTCTGCCTTTGGCTCTTCTGCGGGCCAAGACTTTACGGCCGTTAGCCGTTGACATTCTCTCTCTGAAACCGTGTTTGTTTCTGCGTTTTCTGTTCGAAGGTTGATAAGTGCGCTTCATCTCTCTATCTTATTTGTTTGTTATTTTTCGCTAAAAATCCCTTTGAATTGGGCTGCAAAAGTACGAAGAATTTCCTTTGCTCCAACACTTTTCTTGAAAAAAATGAAAAAGGCAAAACCAAAAATGATTTCGCCCTTTTCAAAACATTGATTTTTAACTTTTTATGCAACGACTTCCTTTTCGGGGATGTTTCTCAGTGTCTCAATGAGGAAGTCCCAGAAGGGCTGCACGCTCTCGATGAGCAGGGCTTCGTCGGGTGAGTGCGGGTGCACTAAGGTGGGACCGAAACTCACCATATCCCAATGCGGATACTTGGAGCCAAGGATGCCGCATTCCAAACCTGCATGGATGACCATCACTTTGGGTTCTTTGCCGAACTTCTCCAGATAGACCTTCTTCATCAAATTAAGGATGGTCGAGTTGATGTTGGGCTTCCAGCCGGGATAGTCACCGGTAGAGTAGGCCTCGGCACCGTTGTCGGTGAGGTTCTTGCGAATCTGCTCGGCCAGTTTGTCCTTGGCAGCGTCGACGAGGCTGCGGGTCAGAGAGGCGGTTGTAATCTTGCCGTCTTCCATCTTCCATGTAGCCAGGTTGCTTGAGGTCTCCGTAGTGCCTTCAAAGTCTTCCGACATGGCGATGACGCCGTTGGGATAGCGGGCGATGGCGCAGAACATGTTGTCTTGTGTCTTCACGTCGATGACCTGCTTTGGCATCTCGGCAGCTTCGCAAAGGATGGCCAATTCGGGCTCGACTTCAGCAAATTCTTCCTTGCAGATGCCTTCATATTCAGCGGCAAACTGCTTGAACTCTTCTTCCTTGTCGGCAGGCACGACCACGATGGCTTCGGCTTCTCTTGGGATGGCGTTGCGCAGGCTGCCGCCGTCGATGGTGGCAAGGCGTAGGCCGTATTTCTCAGCTGCCATCAGCAACATAGTGTTGATCACCTTGTTGGCATTGGCGCGACCTAGGTTGATGTCCATGCCCGAGTGACCGCCCTTAAGACCTTTCACGAAGAGGCGGAAGGCTTTCATGCCAGCGGGGACGGCCTCAAAGGTAGGCGTCCAAGTGCCGATGTTGTCGACACCACCAGCGCAACCCACGTAGAGTTCACCTTCAGTCTCCGAGTCCATGTTCATCAGGATGTCGCCTTGAAGCAAGCCAGGTTGCAGCAGGTTGGCGCCCGTCATGCCGGTCTCTTCGTCGATGGTGAAGAGGGCTTCGATGGGACCATGTTGCAGGTCGGTGGCTTCGAGGACGGCCATGGCAGCGGCAGCGCCCAGACCATCATCGGCGCCGAGGGTGGTGCCGTTGGCCTTCACCCAACCGTCTTCGATGTGGGTCTCAATCGGATCGGTTTCAAAGTCGTGTACCTTGTCAGCGTTCTTTTGCGGGACCATGTCCAAGTGGGCTTGCAGGATGACGCCCTTGCGGTTCTCCATGCCAGGGGTGGCAGGCTTGCGCATGATGACATTACCGCAGTCTTCAATAATGGTTTCCAGGCCGTGTTCTTCGCCCCATTGCTTCATGAAAGCGATCACTTTGGCTTCTTTCTTCGAAGGGCGCGGAATCTGGGTGAGACTGTAGAAGTTTCTCCACACGCCATTCGGTTCCAAATCTTTGATAGTGCTCATTTTTAATGTTTTATCTGTTAATGATTAAAATTTCGGTTTGCTAAATTACGATTATTTTTTCGATTACATCACCATTGGGCAACGTTTTATTCTTTGTTTTATTTTCTTACGATAATTTTTTGGGTGGTTTGATGACCTGTGTCGTCAATAAGGCGCATGAAGTAGATTCCTGCTGTAAGTGTTGACAAATCAATGGGTTGTGTGCTTCCAATTTTATGTTGTGTGCAGCTTACCAAGCGTCCGTCAGTGGTATAAAGCATAACTTGATACCCTGAATTTGAGGAGACATAGATGAAATCTTCCGCAGGATTGGGATAAACGCTGAATTCGGCACTGTTGTTCTGGTTAATGCCAAGCATGTCGGTGATTTCGATGATGACATCCTTCTTTGCATCGCCTAGGCTGACGCGAAGGGTGTCGGCTCCCATGTCCAAAAGATAGGCGAAGTCTTCATAAAAACCGACTTTTCCTGTCTCGCTGGTCCAAGTGAGTTCATGGCTGTAGCTGTCAACAAGCACGCGAAAGTCGTCGCGCACATTGTTGAAAATGTCATACTCGTTGTCGCTGATGAAACGGAAACATGCAGGAGCGGCGGCCACAAATGCAGTTTCAATGACTAAAGTGCGTTCGGGAGCGAAAAACACTGGAATCGGATAAAGGCCTGGTTTATAGCTCCAACCTTCGCCGATGAGGCCATCTAATCCATCGTTGAGCATCTCGTGGGTGAAACGGGGTTCGGCCACGCCTTCCACGTCGTTGCCAGGTGCCATGCCTTTTTTGTTGGTCAGCTGGCAGTCATAATAACAGTTGTTGGCATGACTGGGTTGGCCCTCTTCAGTCCAAAGGTAACCGATGACAGCTCTTACCGAAGGTCCAAAGACACCACCGTAGTTGAGGAGATAGGAAGTGGTGTTCTCTGAATCGTAATTGGTGACGAAACCGACCACGCCGCCTGAGTAAACGCTTGAAGCATTGATGTTTCCTGCGTTGACATTGTGGTTGATGGTAGCGTTGGCACTGTATCCGATGGTGCCGCCTACCGAGGTGGTTCCGCTGACGTAGCCCGTGTTGATACAGCCTGTAAGCGTGCCATAGAAATCACCGACAATGCCGCCGACGAAATCCATTTCGGAATAGATGTTTCCGCTGTTGGTGCAATTCTCAATGGTGCCCCAGCTCGCACCTGCAATGCCACCAGTGTAATAGAAAGAGGTGTATACATCGCTGTAGTTGTGGCAGTTGGAGATGACGGAGTTCTCGCCTGCTGCCCCTACGAAGGCTCCTGTGTAGACTTCTCCAGTGATATGGCTGTCCTTGATGCTGAGATTGCTGATGGAGGCATTGGCGCCGATGACGGAGAACAGGCCTTGGTTGTTGTTGGTGGTACTGAACTCAGTGGTGAGGTGGGTGATAATATGATCTCCGCCGTCAAAGTGACCAAAGAAGATTTTCTGTCCTGGGATGGAGATGGGCATCCAAGGCGTGTAGCCGCTGAGGTCGACGTCGTTGGTCAGCAGGAAATATTGGTCGGCATAGCCAGAGTTGCCGTTGGGAAAGATGGTGCCACTGGCTTCTGTGCCACTATTGACACGTGTGGCGATTTCAGCCAATTCCTCTGCCGAGGTGACGATGTATGGGTCGTCGAATGTGCCAGTGCCTCCGTTCCTGGTTGGAGTAGTGTTGGTTTTCAACTCTCCAATGGGACGCATGGCATTCAACTCTGATCCGATGTTGGGTGTCGCATGGTCGTATCCAATACGAGGCTCCATCTGTGCATGAATGGTTAAAACATTCACAATGAATGTGATAACGAGTAAAAGAATCTTTTTCATATTGCTAGAGTTTTAATGTGTTGAATTCTGATAATTGAATGCAATATTAGGGATTTTTTCAAATAGGAAGGCTTTTTTGGAAAGAAAATAATGGTTTTCTAGGCATGATGTAGCTCAAATTGCAAAAATAGCTTATTTTTGCGCAAATTTTAAAACGATGAAAAAAGTATTACCTCTTTTATTGTTGGTCATGATGGCCTTTGCAGGTTGCCAAAGAGGACCTGTCATGTATCAGATGGCTGAAAAGCCGAATGAAGTTGCTGTCAATGCGGAGAAGTTTGTCAAGCAGACGGCGAAACATGCTAAGCATTACACGGCTGAAGAATGGCAAGTTGCTGTTGAACAATTTATTGCCATGAGCAAGAACTGCTATGAATTCAAGAACGAGATGAGTCAAGAAGAATTGGATCGGTTCACTGCAGCTCGCTTGGATTTCATGAAGGCCGTTCAGAAGAATGGCAATGATGAACTGGCACGTGCCATTAAAGAAGCCTTTAACAGCATTGAAGGAGGCCGGTAGGGCCAGTTGAATGGTAAGTTTGCAGACAAAAAACAGGCGGATGAAACTCATCCGCCTGTTTTTTTGAGTTATGGACTGACTGTAATTTATCTCCTGCTATTTCCCAAACCGATGTAATAGAGCAGTGATGCCAACGATGACAAAGCAGCAACCACGTATGTGCTTGCAGCCCAACTAAGGGCTTCTTTGGCTTGACCCAATTCTTGTTGGCTGAGCGAGTTTGACGACTGAAGCCAAGCCAAGGCACGACGCGAGGCATTGAACTCGACAGGCAGGGTCACTACGCTAAAGAGGAACACCATGGCGAACATGGCGATGCCCACCCAAAACAGGACAGGAAAGGTGTTGATGACGAACAATCCGATAAGGATGACAATCATCGATAGCTTGGATGAGATATTGACGGTTGGTACCAAGGCAGAACGTAGTTTAAGAGGCGCATAACCTACCTTGTGCTGGACGGCATGGCCACATTCGTGTGCTGCCACGGCTGCGGCGGATACACTGTTCATGCGGTATACATCCTCGCTGAGGTTGACGGTCTTCTTGGTCGGGTCGTAATGGTCGGTGAGCTGTCCTTTGATACAGGTGACCGAGACATCGAAGATGCCGTTGTCGTTCAGCATCTTTTGTGCAATCTGTGCTCCTGTGAGTCCGCCAGGCGAAAGCACTTTTGAGTATTTGGCAAACACACTTTTGAGTTTCCATTGAACCAATAGTCCAACCACTCCGATGACAATGATGAGAATCCAATTAATACTTGTGGACATGATTTCTGATTTTGAAGTTGATGGTGCAAAGATAATGGATTTTTTTCGATTGTTTGGTGAAAATAATGCCCATGAATTCTGTTTTTCACTATTTTTGAAAATTATTTCTCAACGAAAATGTCAATTCATTCCTTTTATCTCTTCTTAATCATTATGGCGATCATCGCTTTGGTGGTTTTTGTGAGTCTCTTCTTTGTGGACGCTGGCTATGGCAAGTTCTATGACAAGAAATGGGGTCCGGCGGTCAACAACAAACTGGGTTGGGTGTTGATGGAATCGCCCGTGTTTCTTGCAATGCTGTTGCTATGGTATTTTTCTGATAGGCAAGGCGATATGGTACGGCTGGCTTTCCTGCTTTTGTTCGAATTGCATTACATTCAGCGCTCCTTTGTGTTCCCGTTCCGTATGCGGGGCAATAGCGTGATGCCATTGTCTATCGTCTTGATGGGTGTGACGTTTAATGTATTGAATGCTTTTATGCAAGGAGGATGGATTTTCTACATTTCACCTGAAGATTACTATCCTGCCGATTGGCTGACTAATCCGAGATTCATTGCCGGTTTTTTGGTGTTCATCATCGGGATGTACATCAATATCTCGTCCGACGACATTATTCGCAACTTGCGGAAAAACGGTGATAACAAGCATTACCTTCCTCAAGGCGGTATGTTCCGTTATGTGACCTCGGCTAATTATTTCGGCGAGTTTGTGGAATGGGTGGGTTTTGCCATACTCACTTGGTCTTGGTCGGGAGTGGTGTTTGCCTTGTGGACTTTTGCCAACCTTGGACCTCGTGCCGACCATATCTACAAGAAGTATCAGGCCGAATTTGGCGACCAACTCGACACGAAAAAAGTCAAAAGAATCATACCTTTTATATATTGAACTCAATGGAAAACTCAACGATATTCACTCCTTGTGAGATTGGACCTATCACCTTGCGTAACAGGGTGATACGCTCGGCGGCTTTTGAGAATATGGCCCATGGCAACCGTCCTTCCGACGACTTGTTCAATTATCATGTGGCTGTGGCTAGAGGGGGTGTCGGCATGACGACGGTGGCTTATGCTGCTGTCAACCAGTCGGGGCTTTCTTTCGACGGCCAGCTATGGATGCGCGAGGAAATCGTTCCCGATTTGAAGCGTCTTACTGATGCTGTTCACAGCTACGGGGCCAAGGCTTCCATCCAGTTGGGGCATTGCGGCAATATGACCCATCGCTCCACCTGCGGCTGTATGCCAGTGGGCGCCTCTCGCGGATTCAATTTGTATTCGCCAACTATTGTCAGAAAGCTCAGAAAATCGGAGATTTATTCTTTAGTGCTTGATTTTGGGAAGGCCGTTGACTTGGCTCGCAAAGCGGGTTTCGATTGCGTGGAAATCCATGCGGGACACGGCTATCTTATCAGCCAGTTCTTGTCGCCTTATACAAACCATCGTCATGACGAGTTTGGCGGTTGCCTTGACAACAGGATGCGTTTCATGAAACTCGTTATCGAGGAAGTGATGCGTGCGGCAGGCAATGATATGGCCGTGGTGGTCAAGGTCAACATGCACGATGGCTTTAAACGTGGTATGGATCAAGATGACTGCATCATTGTGGCAAAAGAATTGGAAAAGCTAGGTGTCCATGCCCTTGTCCTGACGGCAGGATTTGTCAGCAAAGCCCCTATGGAGGTGATGCGTGGCGCTATGCCGCTCAAAACCATGCGTTATTATATGGACACGAAGAAGTTTTGGTGGCTCAAGGCTGGTGTAGCATTGTTTGGTCGCCTGATGGTACCCACGGTGCCTTACACCGAAGGCTATTTCTTGGAAGATGCCAAGGTGTTTCGCGCCAACCTGAAGATGCCACTGATTTATGTCGGAGGCATGGTGTCAAAAGAAAAGATGGAGGAGGTGCTCGATTCGGGTTTCGTGGCATTGCAGATGGCCCGAGCCTTGATCAATGACACCGATTTCGTCAATAAACTTCATAGCGGCGAAGTGACTCGTAGTGAATGCAAGCATTCCAACTATTGCATTGGGCGCATGTACTCATTGGAAATGAAATGCCATCATTGTGTGGATGAGGAGTTGCCGAAAAAAATCCGAAAGGAAATCAAAAAAGCAGAAAAGGAAGGATGAATGTCCAAAAATGGTTGAATCGGTTTCAGGAGGCTTACGGGCGGCAACCATGGGCTTTGATCACGGGTGGCAGCTCGGGCATGGGCTTGGAGTATGCACGACAGTTGGCTGAAATGGGTTGCAACCTAATATTGGTCAGCAATCAAGAGGAGGATTTGCGAAAAGCAGCTGAAGAACTGAAACAATTCAAAGACATTCAGGTGGTGTCCCGTTATCAGGATTTGGCAACTGAAACGGCAGCTGAAGAGCTGTTTGCCTTTAGTCAGGATGAAAACCTCCCTGTTGATATTCTCATCAACAACGCTGGCATGTTCTTTTTCGAGGAACTGACAACAGATAACGAGCCAAAAGCCTTAACCATGATGTGTCTGCATACCTTTACTCCAACAAGGCTTTGTGTCCTTTTTGGAGAGGAGATGAAGAAACGTGGTTTCGGATACATTATTAATATGTCGTCAATGGCTGCCAAGCTACCTTGTCCGGGCATCACGGTCTATTCAGCCACAAAAGCCTATCTGAAGAGTTTCAGTAAGTCGCTCTATTTCGAGATGCGACCCTACGGCGTCGGTGTGACTACGGTTTGTCCAGCTGCTATTGCTACGCCACTATATAAGCTGAAACCTAGTCTATTAAAATTTGGCGTGAAAATTGGACTGATTGGGACACCCCAATGGCTGGTGCGGAGGGCATTGAAGGGGATGATGCGGAAGAAAAGGGTGGTAAAACCCGGTTTGATGAACTATTATCTGCCACCTCTTATTGCTGTTCTCCCCAAAAGAATGGTTGATAAACTATGGATAAAATTCAAGTAACCATATTATGTCTGTTGATGGCACTTTCGGGCTTTGGCCAACGCTATGAGAAGGTGCCATTGGGCGACTTTGAGCAATGGGCGGTGCGTTATATCACTGAATCGCAAATCGTTGGCGGGCATGAGAAGACATTATATGTGATTGCGCCTACTGATACTATTCGTTTGAACGAGTCTTACGATTACAAACACACCATTTGGTCGTCTTCGAATGCCTTTGCCAAAGTGATGGGTGTAGTGAAGACCAGCACAAATGTAACTCCAGATAAAGGCCCGAACGGCAAATGTGCCAAATTGGCTACGCAGTTCGCGTCATGCAAAGTGGCAGGGCTTATTAATATAAAGGTGTTGGCTGCGGGTTCCATCTATTGGGGTAAGATGCTTGAACCTGTTACGGGAGTCAGCGACCCGTATGCTTTTATGGATTGGGGCATACCTTTTACAAAACGGCCTAAGGCTCTTGTGCTCAATTACAAGGCCATCATCCCCAATACTGGAAAACTGGTGAAAGGCACCACCTTCCGCACCACCGAGTTCGACGGTTATGATCCCGCGGAGATTCTTTTCATTTTGCAATACCGTTGGGAAGACGAGAAAGGCAACATCCACGCGAAAAGAGTGGGGACGGCAGTCTATCATATTGACAAGTCGTCAAATGGATGGGTGAAGGATTTCAGAGTCCCTGTGATTTATGGCGATGCACGAAAATCCGCAAATTATCAGCCGTTTATGGACTTGATCTCTGGCGATAAGACCATGTATGCCTTGAATAAGAGTGGTAAGAAAAAAGCTATTCAGGAAGAGGCTTGGGCAGATGCGAATAGTCCTGTTACTCATGCTATTATGATGATTACATCAGGTAGCCAAGGTGCGTTTATCGGAGCTTTGGGCAACGTGCTTTGGGTGGATGAGATACGGTTGGAGTATTGAGGGTTTTTTCAAGATTTGAATTGGATTTCCAAAACTTTTCCTATTTTTGCAGCCGTTTTTTAAAAAGTGAATGAATTATGGATTTAAGCAAAATCGTTTCGATATCAGGCAAACCTGGCCTTTATCAAGTGAAGTCCCAAGCCATTGGAAGAATTATTGTCGAATCTGTGGTCGATGGTAAATGCATCCCTGCCTTTGCTCGTGATCGTATGAGTTCCCTTGAGGAAATCTCTATTTTCTCCACCGATGAAGACCGTCCGCTGAAGGAAGTCTTCAAAATGATCCATGAGAAAATGGGCGACAAGGTTGACTTCGATTTCAAGAAGGCCACCCCTGAGCAGTTGCGTGAGAAGTTCGCCTTTGTCATGCCTGACTATGACGAGGAGGCCGTGTATCCTTCTGACATGAGAAAGGTTTTCGCTTGGTATCAGATGCTGATGGACAAGAATCTGCTTGATTTCACCGAGGAGGAAGCTCAACCTGAGACGGGTGAAACTCCAGCTGAAGAAAAAGAATAACTTTTCATAGGGTATATTTTTTTGAGAAGCCGCTTTTGCGGCTTTTTTTGTACATTTGTGCGTTCAAAAGCCAGAAAAATGAAGAAGCAGATTACAGACTTCAAATTGGTCGAAAAACAGGACTTTGGTCGCTCAGTGCTGATGAGGCTATGTGCTGAGCGGGCTTTGCCTGTAATTGCGCCTGGACAATTCGTCCAGGTGCGTGTCGACTGCTCGCCTAGCACCTACCTGCGCCGTCCCATCTCCATCCACGATGTGGATGTCAAGCAAAACGATATTACTATGTTGGTACAACAAATAGGCGAGGGGACGCGGCATCTGGCGGCTGCCGAGGTGGGCGATACTATCAATGTAGTGCTGCCATTGGGCAACGGATTCAGCATGCCCGAGAGAGGGGAGAAATGTCTGCTCGTCGGTGGCGGCATCGGCATCGCACCCTTGTATTTTCTCGCAAAGGTCATGAACGAAAAAGGCATTCGTCCGACTTTGCTTTTGGGCGGAAAAACAGAATCGGATTTGCTTCGTCTGGCAGATTATCAAAAACTAGGAGAGACCTTCGTGACGACGGAAGATGGCTCTTTGGGCGAGAAAGGTTTTGTGACCATGCACTCGGTATGGCAGGAACAAGGTTTTGACAAAATCTATGTCTGTGGTCCGAAGCCTATGATGAAAGCTGTGGCCAAACTTGCCGAAGAAAAGGATGTCTGGTGTGAAGTTTCGCTTGAGAATCTGATGGCTTGCGGCTTAGGTGCCTGCCTCTGCTGTGTGGAGGACACCGTCGACGGTCATGTGTGCGTCTGCAAGGAAGGTCCGGTATTTAACACAAGGAGGTTGAAATGGTGAATACGACGATAGACTTTGGCCGCGGCCTGGTGCTGCGCAACCCTGTGATGACGGCTTCGGGTACCTTCGGCTACGGCGAGGAGTACACCGATTTCGTGGATTTGGCTCAACTGGGTGGCATTATCGTAAAAGGTACGACTTTGCATCCGCGAGAAGGCAATCCCTATCCGCGTATGGCGGAAACTGCATCAGGAATGTTGAACTGTGTCGGGCTTCAAAACAAAGGTGTACAGTACTTTATTGACGTCATTTATCCTCGTATCAAGGACTTCGATACCAACGTGTTGCTCAACCTTTCTGGCTCTACTTTGGAAGACTATGTTGAAGGCGCCGAGATGGTGGATGCTTTGGACAAGATCCCAGCCATCGAACTGAACGTCTCTTGCCCCAACGTAAAGCAAGGTGGCATGGCCTTCGGTGTGACCACCACAGGCATCTCTCAAGTGGTTTCCGAGGTGCGCAAGGTGTATCACAAACATTTAATGGTCAAGTTGTCGCCGAATGTGACCAATATCTCTGAAATAGCCTTGGCAGCTGAAGCTGCTGGTGCTGACTCGGTGTCGCTCATCAACACCTTGATGGGCATGGCCATTGATGCGGAAAAACGTAAACCGAAATTGTCCGTCATCACAGGTGGTTTGTCGGGTGCTTGTGTGAAGCCTGTGGCCTTGCGCATGGTGTGGCAGGTGGCCAAAGCAGTGAAGATTCCTGTAGTGGGCTTGGGCGGCATCTCTAACGCCACCGATGCCGTGGAGTTCCTGCTCGCTGGTGCCTCCGCCATCGAAATCGGCACGGCCAATTTCATTGATCCAGCGGTTTCAGCGAAGGTAGCAATAGGTATTGCTGACTATTGTGAACGTCATGGATTCCAAAAGGTTACGGATTTGGTTGGGGCTTTGGAATAAGGAACGGTTTTTGATGGGTTAATCCACGTTCAAAAACCCACTCATCATGAAGAAATCAAAAGTTTACCTCTTGTTGGTCGCCTTTACGATCATCGGTTTTGGCATGGGCTTAGCCTTTGACAACCTTTTCACGAAATCATACGCGAATGGCCGCATTACAGATGCAATACTACCTTCCGAAAATGCCATGGAAGTCACAACAACGGGCACGTCTCGCAGCGCGGACTACGAAATTGTAACCATCTACGGGCGCAAGTACATTATTTTCAGCAATGGTGATGATATTGAAGTGCTAAATTATTAGTTCGCATCCATCAAACTAAGTTGACCTCGGGACCAATCTTTATCCCAAATTTGGCCTCCACGGAATCTTGGATTTTGTGGGCCAGTTCCACAATGTCTTGACCTTTGCCTCCACCGTAATGCACTAAAACGAGTGCCTGCTTGTCATACACGCCAACATGTTCGTCTCGCCAGCCTTTCCAGCTGGTCCCTGAGCCCTGAGTTTGTCGAAGGGTCGAAGGGCCGCTATGCTCAATGAGCCATCCTGCCGGGACTTTCACCTTGCCATTAGGCTCGTCGTAATGTGGGATGTTG
The DNA here is from genome assembly GCA_017651645.1 of Bacteroidales bacterium. The sequence continues at coordinate 11,486 of JAGCCO010000041.1, read as the reverse complement.
GGATACTCTTTTTGCAAGGCCTCGAATTGCTCGACATCGATGACAGGATTTTTGAAGAAACTCCCTGCACTACCAATCTGCTTCACATCAGGCAGTTTGCTATCACGGATGGCACAAATGGCATCGTGGAGTTGTTGCAAAGTCGGGTTTACAATGCCGTTTTGCTCCAAATAGGCTTTGATGTTGCCGTATTCGAGGTGGAGTGGGGCGTTTTTCTGCAGCAGGAAGTCCACAGATGTGATGACGTATTGACCTTTCAGTGCTCTTTTGAAGATGCTCTCGCGGTAGCCAAAACGGCATTCCTCTTTGGTAAAAACTCTTGTCTCACCTGTCTCCATTTCAATAGCTTTGCATTGCAAGAAGCTGTCTTTCAGTTCCATGCCATAAGCACCGATGTTCTGTACGGGTGCAGCCCCGACCTTACCAGGAATATGGGCGAGGTTTTCTATGCCATGCCATCCTTTGCCGACACAAAAGCGCACGAAATCAGGCCAGTCTTCTCCAGCTTGAGCACGCACGATGATTTCGTTTCCATCTTCACCAAGGATTTCAACGCCTTTCGTATTGATGTTAACCACAAGACCATCAAACACATCTTCTTGGAAAAGTACATTGTTTCCTCCGCTGAGGATCAGAGTTTTATACTTCTGAAACGCTCCGTTTCTGATGAGCGCTTGTAGGTCGTCGATTGCGTTGATTTCAACGAAGTACTTGGCTATGGCATCGAAGCCGAAGCTGTTGTAAGGTCGTAGGTTGACATTGGTTTTCATGGGTGCAAAAATACACAATAGAAGCGAATTTGAATCGTTTCATCAAAAACATTCGTATCTTTGTCCCATGAAACGCGCCATCGTATCGGTGATCAACGATTTGGTAACAGACCAAAGGGTCAATAAGTCGTGTATGGCTTTGCAAAAGGCTGGATATGAGGTTCTTTTGATCGGACGGAAGCAACGCAAAAGCCCGCCGATGGATGAACGTCCTTACGCTTCCCATCGCATGAAGTTGCTCTTTGAGAAAGGGCCGCTGTTTTATGCTGAGTATAACATCCGATTGTTTTTCTTCCTTTTGTTTCATCGTGCTCAGCTTTTACTGTCAAACGACTTGGATACGATTTTGCCCAATTATTTCATTTCGCGTCTGAAAGGCATCAAAATGATTTTCGACAGCCACGAGTACTTCACCGAAACCCCAGAACTGGTTAATCGACCCAAAGTGCAGCGGGTGTGGAAACGGATCGAAGGCTTCGTGGTGCCCAAGTTGAACGAGATGATCACTGTTTGCGATAGTATCGCCGATTTATTTCGTGAGAAATATGGTGTGAAGGTGCATGTCATCCGCAACATCCCACCGCGCAAGGCTTTGCCTCCGAAAGGAGATAAATCCGTCTTGGGATTGCCTACCGACAAACACCTATTGGTATTACAAGGCTCTGGCATCAATATTCAGCGTGGAGCGGAGGAGCTGGTGCAGGCTATGGCCTATCTTGACGATTGTTTCCTGATGATTATCGGGGGTGGCGATGTGTTGCCCCTCTTGAAGCAAATGGTTGAAGACCTGGAGATTACAGACCGTGTGCATTTCTTCCCGCGTATGCCTTACCAACAGATGATGGCTTATACTCAACTGGCCGAATTAGGCTTCTGCCTCGACAAAGACACCAACCTCAACTATCGTTTTAGCCTGCCTAACAAGCTGTTTGACTTTATCCAGGCAGGCGTGCCGATTATTGCCTCACATCTGAATGAAATCGAAAAGGTTATCCGAGAATACGACCTTGGTCTTTTCATCGAAAACCATGAGCCTGCGACCATTGCTACCACTATTCGTGAGGCTTTGTCGGATAACGCGAGAAGGGAACAATGGCAGCGGAATTTGGCTATTGCTGCACAGGATTTGTGTTGGGAGAACGAGGAACAAAAACTGCTTGAAATCTACAAACATTATGAATGATACTGATTATCACCTACATGTCATCGCTTTCGACGTGCCTTATCCTGCTAATTATGGCGGGATCATTGATGTTTTCTACCGCGTGAAAGCCCTTTCTGAGGCTGGCGTCAAAGTGCATCTCCATTGTTTCGAGTATGGTCGCGGTGAGCAGGAAATCTTGAATCGTTGCCATGAGGTGAAGTATTATAAGCGCGACACCTCCTTTGCTAAACAGTTAAGCCTTACTCCGTTCATCGTCAATTCGCGCCGTTCCGAAGCATTGGTTCAGGACTTGTTAAAGGACAATTATCCCATTTTTTGCGAGGGTTTGCATACGACCGCTGTATTGTTGGATAAACGTTTGAAAAACAGGAAGATGTATGTTCGTGCCCACAATGTGGAACATGATTATTACAATGGTTTGGGCGATACTGAAAAATGCGGCTGGAAAAGACTGTTCTATCATGCAGAGGCATGGAAGTTGAGACGTTATGAGCCTGTCTTAAAAAAGGCTTCAGGCATTTTTGCTATCTCACAGAAAGATACGGATTATTTCAGCAAACATTATAAAAATGTGACGCTTGTGCCTGGCTTTAATGCGTCTGATTCGGTTTGTTCTGAGACGGGTAGGGGAGATTACGTTCTGTATCATGGTAACCTTTCTGTGAGAGAGAATGAAGACGCTGCTAAATGGTTGATAGAGAATGTGTTTTCTGAACTTGACCTGCATTGCATTGTGTCGGGTTTGAACCCTTCGGACAAGTTGAAGAAACTGGCAGATAAATATCCAAATGTGACTATGGTCGCCAATCCTGATGATGCCGAAATGATTGACCTTTTGCGACAGGCACAAGTGAATATTCTGGTGACCAACCAGCCTACAGGGTTGAAATTGAAGCTGTTGAACGCGCTTTACAATGGTCGTTTCTGCCTGGTCAACTCGGACATGGTGAAGGGGACTTCATTGGAAGGTCTTTGTGTGGTGGCCGACGAACCTGAGCAAATGATAACTGAAATCAAAAGACTTATGGAGGAAGACTTCACGGAAGAAGACATTGAGGAACGCGATGTGCAGATGCGGCAGCTGTATGATAATGAGGCCAATGCACAGAGAATCATTAGAGCTATTTACCCCTAACTCTCAACTGACTCTAAACTCTAAACTCTAAACTATTCCATATCAGAACAAACCACAGTCCCGTCCTTACAATTGGCGATGCGGGAAGGGTATTTCTGCATTAAGGTATAGTTGTGTGTGGCCATCAGCACGGCTGTTCCATTCTCGCTGATTCGGCGTAGCAATTTCATCACTTCCAAAGTTGTGTCAGGGTCGAGGTTGCCCGTGGGCTCGTCGGCGATGATGACGTCGGGATCGTTGAGTAAGGCTCGGGCGATGGCAATGCCTTGTTGCTCGCCTCCCGACATCTGATGAGGCATGACTTTGCGTTTGTCGGCCAGTCCTACCTTGTCCAGCACCTCATCGATGCGGCGCGAAATCTCGGCTTTCTCTGTCCAACCCGTGGCACCCAGCACAAACTCCAGGTTTTTCTCCACACTTCGGTCGAATAGTAGCTGGAAATCCTGGAACACGATGCCGATCTTACGGCGCAGGTAGGGGATGTCTTTCCTACGAAGTTTGGTGAGGTCGTAGCCGGCCACGCGTACGATGCCGTCGCGGGCAGGTAGCTCGCCGTACAATGTCTTTAACAAAGAGGACTTTCCGCTTCCTGTGCGGCCGATGAGATAGATAAACTCGCCCTTGTTGAGCGTCAGGTTGACGTTGCTTAGCACGAGGTTCTCCCCCTGGAAGATAGACGCGTTTCTGATTTCTATGATGGGTTCTGCCATGTATTATTACTCTAAACTCTAAACACTCAACTCTAAACTAATTCTACCAACTCCCGGAAGCACCTCCGCCACCAAATCCTCCACCGCCGAAGCCTCCAAAACCACCGCCACTGAAACCACCACCGCCGAAGCTGCCTCCTCCAAAACCTCCACCCATGGGAATCCAAATGGTGCGTGTGCCACCACCAGTATAGGACTGACCATTATTGTCGGAGAATTTGGAAAAGATGATGACGATGGCGATGATGAATAGAATAACAAGCCAGAGGGGGAAACCCTCGTCGCCGGCATATTCGTCTTGGGTGAACTTGCCTGAGCATAGGTCCATGATGGTATTGACGGCATTGTCGATGCCCGTGTAGTAGTCTCCTTCTTTGAAAGCGGGAATCATCTCCCGATCGATGATGCGCTTGGCCGTGGCATCAGTAACGTACTGTTCCATGCCATAGCCAGGACTGATGTTTACTTGGCCTCTTTCACTCCCTTTTTTGGGCTTGACAAGGATGACGACACCGTTCCCCTTATCCTTCTGTCCTACACCCCAACTATGACCGATTTCTGTGGCATATTGCTCAACGCTATAGCCTTGCAGGTCGTCGACAAGGAGGACGAGAATCTGGGTTGAAGTGCTGTCGTTGTAAGCCACCAGTTTGTGCTCAAGTGTGCTGATTTGCGATGTGCTCAATGTGCCTGTGTAGTCGTTCACCAAACGGGGCGGAACAGGAGGACTTGGCAGTTGGGCTTTCAGTGTTGCACTGAAGGTGAGCAATACGAAAAGCAAGCCGAGTAAAAGCGTGTATTTCTGTCTATTAGTTGTTTTCATAGGAAATATCGTCAGGGATTTCGTTGATGTCGTCGGATTGGTAAGGGAAAAAGGTCTTCAGTTTCTCGCCACAGCGTTGGATGCCTTGCTCAAGACCTTCGGTGAAACGGCCTTCCTTGAAATGGGCTTGCATCAGGTCTTTGACGTCGTTCCAGAAACCGTCTTCCACGACTTTATCAATGCCCTCGTCACCAAGGATGGCAAACTTGTGGTCTTTGACGGCAAGGTAGATAAGCACACCATTGCGTAGTTGGGTTTCGTTTAATTTCAGTTTGTCAAAGACAACGAGACTGCGTTCTTCAACATTGCCTCGACAATGGTTCTCGATGTGCACCTTGATTTCACCCGAGGTGTTTAGCTCAGCCTGTCGTATGGCTTCCACGACGCGACGGTCCTCTTCGCGGTTTAGTATGGTGATGGCATTTGACATAAATAGTTTCTTTTGAGTGCAAAGATAATCATTTTTTTGTGAGGAACTGATATTATTTATTAATTTTGCAGCAATAAATCAGATTATTATGAAGTACGATGTATTTGTCAGTTATAGCCGTAAGGACACAATAATAGTGGATGAATTCGTGAATCGTTTGGAGTCGGAAGGCGTTCGTGTATGGATTGACCGCGACGGCGTTGAGAGTGGCGACGCGTTTAAAAGGGTGATTGTGAATGCTATCAAAGAGAGTGCCTTATTCATGTTTTTCTCCTCCGAGTCGTCGAATACCTCGCCGTGGACTACGAAGGAGGTCAGTATTGCCGTGCATTATGAAAAGCCCATCATTCCCATTAAGATTGACCAGACAGTTTACAGTGAGGATATTGAGTTTGATTTGGTGAACCTCGACTATATCGACTATTCTGACCCGGCCATGCGCCAGCCGATGATGGAAAAACTGGTCAGGACGATAAAATCAAAGCTGCCTCGTAGAGAGGAGAGCGATATGGTTAATATGGAGATGAAAACCACTCAACCTGAAGCAAAAGAGTTTCCGACAGTTGTCCATAAGAGTGTTGACACGGTTCAAGCCACTCCGACTAAGGATGCCGGCAAAAAAAGCAAGAAAGCGGTTTGGATTGTGTTGGGTGTTTTGGCCGTTGGAGCTTTGGCAGCGTTGATTCCGATGATGTTAGGTTCGCATGAGGAGCAGCCTGAGGCCACTTCCCAAGCATTTGATGACCTTACCATCGCTGCCAATGGGGTCGGTTTTGTGATGAAACCCGTTGAAGGCGAGACTTTTGTGATGGGTGGCACCGATGATGCCACTGCTCATGAGGTGATGGTGAGCTCGTTTTATTTGGGAGAGACCGAAGTGACGCAAGCTTTGTGGAAAGCGGTGATGGGCACCGTGCCTACCCACAACGGAGGCTGGACCGCTGAAACGGGCTTGGGCGACAATTATCCTGCTTACGAAATCAGTTGGAACGAAATCCAGACTTTTATCCGCAAATTGAATGCTTTGACCAACATGAACTTCCGTCTGCCTACTGAAGCTGAGTGGGAGTTTGCAGCCCGAGGCGGAAACAAAGCCAATGGCTATTTGTATGCGGGGAGTAACCACATTGAGGATGTGGCTTGGTACAACAGGAACTGTGGAAATATCACACACGAGGTGAAGCAGTTGAAACCCAACGAACTTGGTCTGTACGACATGAGCGGTAATGTTTGGGAGTGGTGCAGCGACTTGTATGATGTGAATGCGAAGGAAACGATGCGTGTGCTTCGTGGCGGTGGCTGGAATCGTAATGCCGACCGTAGTCAAGTGACTTTCCGAGGCAAAGGCGGTCCCGATTTCAGAGGCAATGGTCATGGGTTCAGGCTAGCCCTTTCAAAGTGATTCTAAGCGACGGGTACTAATTCGTCATGAACAAAACTTTGAAGGCCATAGTAATCATAGTGTTGATGATGGTTTTTGCGGTGAGTTGCAACAAACCGGATAATCCAAGTAATGGCGGAGACAACAGCGGTCAAAACGATAGTATTGTTGAACCTAATAATGGTGGTAATAGCGGAACCGAAGTTCATGATTATGTTGACCTCGGCTTGCCAAGCGGTGCTTTGTGGGCTACCTGTAATGTCGGAGCTGATACACCAGAAGGCGTGGGCGATTATTTTGCCTGGGGCGAGACCTTGCCAAAGGATATCTATGATTGGAAGAGCTACAAATATGGCAATTACGAACGTAAAGAACTAACTAAATACTGTACCGATTCGTGTTATGGACTCAACGGATTTGTTGATAACATGACCCTCTTGGAACCTATGGATGATGCTGCTACAGCTAACTGGGGCGCTGACTGGCGCATGCCTACTAAAGAGGAATGGGAGGAACTATATCAAAAAACGACTTGTGCTTGGACGACCCAGAATGGCGTGGAGGGTAGGCTCTTGACGAGCTGGAACGGTAACAGCATCTTCTTGCCCACTACAGGTTTCTTCTTGGATGGTGAGCTAATATGTCCTGGTCTCGGCATTTATTGGTCGAGTTCTCTCCATACGGGTTGTCCTGAGCGCGGGTGGAGCTTCCACTATGACCTTGATGAATGCCACGTGTGCGGTACCTACGAGCGTAGCCGTGGTCAAGTCGTCAGGGCGGTGCGTTCTGCGAAGTGTTTTTAATTCGTGACTTTTTTTGTTTCTTTGCAATGTCAAGCAACTAAAACACAACGGATATGAATAGAACCTTGAAAACGATGGCAGCCTTAATGCTGATAATGGTTTTTGCGGTGGGTTGCAACAAACCTGATGAGCCGAATAACGGCGGTCAAAATGATAGTATTGTTGACGATAGCGGAACACTAAACGGTCATGATTATGTTGACCTTGGCCTACCGAGCGGAACTTTGTGGGCTACTTGTAATGTGGGTGCGGAAGTGCCAGAAGACTATGGCGATTACTTTGCCTGGGGCGAGACGGAGCCTAAAACAACTTACGATTGGAGTACTTATAAATACTGTGAAGGTGATTATGATTTGTTGACAAAGTATTGCAGTGATACGACTTACGGCTACAATGGATTTACCGATAATTTGTATGATTTACAACCTTCGGATGACCCGGCCACGGTGAATTGGGGTGAAGGCTGGCGTATGCCTGACGGTGCGGAAGCCATGGAACTGCTGAACGAATGCGATCATAGATGGGATTCGATTAATGGGGTTAGCGGGCTGCTTGTTATTGGGAATAATGGTAACATGCTTTTCTTGCCTGCTGCAGGGCTTAAAGGAGTTTTTTCATGGGCAGGAGAACCCCAAACAGAATTCGATCAACCGGGTCACAGTGGCCAGTATTGGATGAAAGAAAGAGGTATAGCTTTCAATCAATATAGTTACCCAGACTACGATTATTTAGCGAATGAGTTTTATTTTCCATACGGATATAACGGAGGAAGTCGTACGGAGCGGAGTCGCGGTCTGCCCGTTCGTCCTGTGTGTTCCGCAAAATGATTGAACCAAAATATAATTGAAAATCCCCGCAACGCCAAATGACGTTGCAGGGATTTCTTTGATGGCCCATCAGTAAAGCAACCCGAACATCCATAGCGGGATTTTGTTTCCATAGCCCACCTCGGTTTCGTCAATGGCCAAATAACTGTTGGGAATGTCCTTGATTTGGTCAAAGCTTTTCTTCCGCCCGCCGACTTCAAACAAGTACTTTCCATCCACAAGGAAATCGCCTTTTGGAGGATAGGTCACTTGATGCGACTGGCTCAACTGGTTCAGGAAGAACAACTCCCGCATCGTGCCTATGTTGGGCTGCATGGAGAAGGCGCTCGTGAGGTTGGTGTTGTTGAGATAAATCTTTTCAGGGCGCGACAAATCGGATAACTTTCTTGGTGTATCGGTGAGTAAAGATAGCAGCCCCGCCTTTTCCAAGGCATACAACATCTTCAGCCCTTGGTTGCGGTCGGTATCCAACTCTCGGTAAAGCTCCGACATGTTGGGCTTTTGTGGCACTTGCTCGGCCAAGATCATGAACATTTTTTTGGCTTTCTTGATGGTGGATTGCTCCACGTTCTCAATGACGGCATAATCGTTTTCTAAAATATGGTTGACCACGTTCTGCAAACGATTGGCATACCCTTCGTAAACGTCTTTGTAAAAAGGATAATAACCCATCTTCAGATATTGGACAAATGCGGGCAGCACCTTGAAACCATCACTGATGATTTCCATGGCGATGCTTCTGTGCTTTTTGAGCAAGTCTTTCAACTCGATGACAGGGATGTTCTTGATGCCTTCAAACTTCAGATACTCTCGGAACGAGAGACCCGTCAGGGTGTATTCCATCAGCCTTCTTGAGAGGTCGCCTTTGCCTTTCTCCATTTTAAGCATCGACGAGCCGGTGTAGGCAACGTAAAGTCCGGGGTAGTTGTCGTTGAGGTTCTTCAAGACGGTCTGCCAGGAGTCCAAATAATGAATCTCGTCAAGGAAAAGATACCGTCCGCCATAGGCATAGTAGTCCTCCACCACATCCGCAAAAGCGTGTGTCGCAAACCAAAGGTCGTCCAACGAAGCGTACAGCACTTCAGATGTGTCCGGGAAGGCTTCTTTGATGTGCTGGAGCATCAGCGTGGACTTGCCCGTGCCTTTCGGCCCTTTGATGCCGATAAGTCTGTCTCTCCAGTCGATTTTCCCGAACAGGTATCGTTTGAAGTCGGTAGAAGTGGCTTGAAGTTTCCTGTCCAAGACTTTTTGCAGGTATTCTATTGAGTTCATGGTGGTCGTATTTTGCCCGCAAAGATACAAATAATATTTTAAAACACAATATTTTTGCAAAAAATAGTATTTTAAAACACTAATATATTTCTAAAATAATGTTTCTAAATACTAATTTTATATTAAAAATAGTGTTTTTAAACACTAATTTTAAAATCCTATATCACAAACTTGCCATATCGCACTTTTTTTGTTTCTTTGCGATGTCAAACACCTAAAACATAACAGATATGAACAGAACTTTGAAGGCAATAGCAGCCCTAATGCTGATGATGGTTTTTGCGGTGGGTTGCAACAAACCTGATGATGGAGGAAATGACCTTGGGCAACCGGTTGTTGGACTGTTCTCGATCAATGACAGCACTCGGGTGTGCTTTTCGCCAGGCAATCTGCAATATCAAGCTTCAACCGACACTTGGCGTTTCGCCGAAAACCAATGGGATTATATCGGAGAGGGCAATGCCAATATTTCCGAGACATACGATGGTTGGATTGATCTTTTTGCATGGGGGACTGGAGACCATCCAACAGATACCTCAACTTATATGGAGCCTTTAGTATATGGAACTTTTGTGGATTGGGGGGAGAATCCTATCAGTAATGGGAATGGCTTTGCTAATCAGTGGTGGACCCTTGATTGGGCGGATTGGCATTATTTGTTGTATCGTAGAACTACCGATTCGGGGATTCTTTATGCAGCTGCAACTGTTAATGATGTAAATGGTTTGATATTGTTGCCGGATAATTGGGACGAATCCGTTTTTGCTATACTTGACTATAACCACGGGAGTCCGTTTAGTTCTAATGATATTACAGAATCCCAATGGGAAATTATGGAGAGGTATGGTGCCGTCTTTTTACCCGCAGCAGGAGTAAGGAGAGGGACAACGTTAATGTGGGTTCAGGAAGCTGGCTTGTATTGGATAGCTGGACCATCTGACCCCTTTGCGTATGTGTTTTACGTTCAGTGTTTTGGAGGGTCAGTAGGGATGCCCAATTATTGTCCCCGTTATGCAGGACTGTCGGTGCGCCTAGTGCGTGATGCCGAATAATGAAAAATCCCCGCAGCGCCAAATGGCGTTGCGGGGATTTCTTTTGTACAGCAACTGAATTATAAGCTGGCCATATTCCTCTTCACAAACTCGCTCAAATCCTTGCCCTTCAGCAAGTTCTTCGAGAGCAGAGCGAGGTCGTAAATCTGCCTGATGGTGGCTTCCTGTGTGGCTTCGTCCTTGTCCAAGAGGCTGGTGATGACGGGGCTGTTCGTGTTGAGCATCAGCGTGTAGCTGTCGGGCATCGAGCCGTAGAACGACATCGGGCCGCCACCCATCTGCTCCATCTCCTTCATACGGCGCATCCACTCGTTTTGGGTGACCTCCACGGGCGCGTCAGTCTCGGCACCGTCGCAAAACTCCACATTGAACCTTACCTTGTCGATGACCTTCTCGAAGGCGGCTTTCAGGGTCTCTTTCTGCTTGTCGTCGAGGCCGGAGGTGGTTTCCTTGTCGTCCTTCACGATGAGCTTGTCGACGGTGTTGGAGTCCACACGGGCAAACATGGCGCGGTTGTCGCCGCCTTTTTCGCCTTCCTTCTGCTCGTAGGCGCTGATGAAATGCGGGTCGAGGATGCCGTCCATCATCAGGACGTTGTAGCCCTTGGCCTTGGCGTTCTCGATGTTGGTGTATTGGTCGTCCTTGTCGGTGGCATACAGATAAACGAGGGCCTTGTTCTTGTCAGTTTGGTTTTCCTTAATCAAGGCCTTGTATTCCTCGATGGTGTAGTATTTGTCGTCGGTGTCCTTGAAGAGGAAGAACTTCTCGGCACGTTCGTAGAACTTCGGGTCGCTCATCATGCCGTATTCGATGAAGACGCGAATGTCGTCCCAGTTCTTCTCGTAGGCCTCGCGGTCTTTCTTGAAGAGTTCTTCCAGTTTCTCGGCCACCTTCTTGGTGATGTAGGTCGAGATTTTCTTCACGTTCTGGTCGCTTTGCAGGAACGAGCGGCTGACGTTCAGCGGGATGTCGGGCGAGTCGATCACGCCGTGCAGCAGCGAGAGGAACTCGGGCAGGATGCCTTCCACGCTGTCGGTGACGAAGACCTCGTTGCAGTAGAGTTGTATCTTGTTGCGCTGGAACTCGTAGCGGTTCTTCACCTTCGGGAAATAGAGGAT
>JAGCCO010000040.1 GCA_017651645.1 Bacteroidales bacterium | reverse complement strand
TGGCGAGAAGGCTGCCGTCCGCGGCACCCGCGACCAAGGCACATGGCGTGAATACAATGTCGACCTGAGCGCCTACGCTGGCGAAGGCCGCTACATCGCCATCCGTCACTTCAACTGCAGCGACATGTTCTATCTGGATGTCGACGACATCGAGTTGAGCAACGGTGCCAAGGGCAACCGTGCCGACTGGACCTTTGAGAACGGTTTCGTGACCGATCCTGGTGCGATGGCCAATGGTGCCGACGCCTCATGGATCAAGGGCAGCCAGAGCACTTGGGGCCCGAATGTGAACAATGCCAGCGGCTACATGCTTGCCGACAGCTTCACTTTGGATGCAACTACCACGATTGATGAAATCACTGTCTACGGTTACCAGACCGGTTCGAGCACGACCTCGACCTTCACTGGTCTGTACGCCCAGATCTACAATGGCAGCCCGATGAGCGGTGGTGCTCCGGTTTGGGGCAGCATGACCTCGAACATCATGACGGCTACTGCCTTCACGAACTGCTATCGCGGTAGCGATGGCGAGACCAACGCTACGACCCGCCCGATCATGAGCATCACGGCTGGCGGTCTCAGTGTTGAACTTGAGGCTGGTACTTACTACTTGGTCTATGCACTTGAAGGTACTGGATCGAGCGGTCCTTGGGGCGCTCCTCACTGCGAACCTAGCATCGGCAACACCGGTAACGGTTTGCAGAACACGGGTAGTGCTTGGCAGACCCTGGTTGACAGCGGTGCTGGCACGCCTTACGGCTGCGCCATGACGCTGCACGGCACCACGGGTAGTGGTCCTACTCCTCCTCCGATGCCGTCTGGTGACATCATCGGTGCCATGATCTTCGTCGACGGTGAATGGGAGGCCTTCGTTGAGGCACCGACCAACACCTACGAATACGAAGGCGATGGTGAAATCATCTGCGTACGTATCGTCTACAACGGCACGAACAACCTGCCTGAGGGCAACATCTACTATTCGATGAGCTGCCCCGAGTGCGTCGATAACAACATCATCCCGTTCTGCGAGCCTGGTGCACCTATCCATGCTGAAGACCTCGGCGAGACCGACCAGATCAAGGTGTGGTGGGGTGAACAAGCCGTCCCGATCGAGGAATGGCTGTACTACGACGATGGCACTTATGCCACCAACGTGGGTACTGGAGATGCTTCGGCCACGATCTACTGGGCTAGCATGTTCCCGGCCGCTTCGCTGGCTCCTTATGCAGGCACGAACCTGACGAAGGTTGCAGTGTACGAGAACAGCTACAACACCAACCCGATAACCGTCACGGTTTACTTGGGTGGAACGACAGCTCCTGGCACTGCATACAGCACACAGACCTTCGCTCCTACGGGCAACGAATTCCAAGAGGTTACGCTGGATACGCCTGTCGCAATCGACGGCACCCAGAACCTGTGGATCGTGATGGCCGAACAGGGTGAACACCCGGCCACAGCCTGCGCCGACACGGGCGACCCGAACAACCGCTGGATCAGCCTCGACGGCAGCGCATGGCAAGACCTTGCCAGCGCCGGCCTGCCTGGCTACGGCTGGATGATTCGTGGCTTCGTGACCAACCAGGCCAAGGGCACGGTTGAGAACATCGCCATCGAGCCTGCTCCTGCAATGCCTGTGACCGGCAACATGACGCTGAGCCACACCGAGGTGGTGAGCAAGCCCGCCGACCTGAGCTTCATGAACCGTTCGGAGATCGTGAAGTACAACGTGTACCGTTCGGACGACAACGACACCTACGTCATGATTGGTGAAGTCGCTGCCGTTGCTGGCCAGACCTACTACGAGTACATCGACACTCCTGAGGCCGTAGGTACCTACTACTACCAGGTGCGTGCCGAGTATGAGGATGGCTGCGAGTCCGATCCTGCACTGTCGTTTGACGATCCTTCGGTCAACTACGTGACTGGCCACATGACGGGTATCGACGAGAACGACGCCATGGTCGCCCTCTACCCGAACCCGACTAAGGGCAACGTCACGATCGAAGCCAACGGCATGAGCCGCATCACTGTGTTGAGCGTCCTCGGCCAGGTGGTGTTCGACACCGAACTCAATGCCGACACCTACACCTTGAACATGAGTCAGTTCAACGCTGGCATGTACATGGTGCGTGTCTACACTGAGGGTGGTGTGACTGTCAAGCGTGTCACTGTCATGCAGTAAATGACAATCGGTTGAAGTAGAGACGCAAAACCTTGCGTCTCTACAAACCGATGAAAATTGGGAGGCAATCCGAAAGGGTTGCCTCCTTTTTTGTGTTTTTTTTTCTGTATCTTTGTGGCGTCTTTTTGAATGACGTATTATGGAGATCCTGGATTTATATGATAAAGACCTGAAGCCTACGGGACAGACCATCGAGCGGGGACAACGTGTTCCTCCTGGTTTGTTGATACCCATCGTGGCGGTGTATGTCTACAACGACAAGGGACAGTACTTGATTCAAAAAGTCGCGCCTCGAAAGGGCAACTATTATGCTACCACAGCAGGTCACGTGCAGAGTGGGGAGAAGGACTTCGCCATCTCCATGCTGCGCGAGCTAAAGGAGGAAATTGGCCTTTCGGTGACTAAAAGCGAGTTGAAGTTGGTGAAAATCAGGCGTTATGATTATAAATTCACGCTGTTATACATGCTGAAAAGCAATGTTCCAGCCGAGATGTTGCGCCTGCAAAAAGAAGAGGTGGACTCGGTGATGTGGATGAGTCATGAGGACATCGAACTGCTCTGTAAGATGGGGCTTTTCAACATGAGACATTACCAATTACTGCTTGATTGCGAAGAAAGATTGCAAAACAAGCATTGAACGCTTTTTTGTTTTGTAATTTTAGCTATATTTGCGGCAATTTACTTTTTATTGCAACAAATACCTTATTAATATGATAGCAAGAGAATTACTCGACCCGAAAAGCATCGTAGTGTGCGGTGCATCGTCAGACATTCACAAACCTGGTGGAAAAGCTTTGAAAAACCTTCTGGAAAGCCCATTCCAAGGCCCGGTTTATGCTGTGAACCCGAAAGAGACCGAAGTGCAAGGCGTGAAATGCTACGCCAAAGTTGATGACCTGCCGCAGGTGGAATGCGCTATCCTCTGCATTGCCGCCAAGTTCTGTGCGCAGACCGTCGATGTGTTGGCCAAAGAGAAGGGCTGCAAGGGCTTCATCATCATCAGCGCCGGATTCTCGGAGGAGAACGCCGAAGGCGCCGCCATCGAGAAGCATATTGTCGATACCATCAACAGCGTCGGCGGCAGCTTGATCGGCCCTAATTGCACTGGCTTCCTCAACGTGAACTATGCCGGCTGCTTCGACACGCCTATCCCGACATTGGATCCTAAAGGTGTCGATTTCATCACCGGTTCAGGCGCTACCGCCGTGTTTATCAAGGAATATGGTATCAGCAACGGTTTGAAATTCAACAGTGTGTGGGCAGTAGGCAACAGCGCCCAGCTCGGTATTGAGGATGTGCTTGAACACCTGGACGAGACCTTCGACCCAGAGAAGTCGAGTCGCGTCATCATGCTTTACATGGAGAAGATCGGTGACCCGCAACGCCTGCTCAAGCACTCGCGCAGCCTCATCAACAAGGGATGCCATATCGCAGCTATCAAGTCGGGAGGCTCTTCAGCTGGTAGCCGCGCCGCCTCGTCACACACGGGTGCTTTGGCTACCAACGACGCCGTGGTCGATGCCTTGTTCCGCAAGGCAGGTATTGTGCGCTGCCATAACCGTCAGGAGCTGACCACCGTTTGCGGCGTGTTCATGTACCCTGAAATCAAAGGCAAACGCTGCGCTGTCATCACCCACGCTGGTGGTCCTGCCGTGATGCTTACCGACGTGCTCAGCGACGGTGGCTTGGAGGTGCCTTCGCTCAAGGAACATCCTGCCAGCCCAGCCTTGCTCGCCAAACTCTTCGGAGGCTCATCGGTTGGTAACCCGATCGATTTCCTTGCCACTGGCACAGCCGAACAGCTCGGTTATATCATCGACACCGTCGAGAACGAATATACCGACATCGACTTCTCAGTCGTTATCTTCGGCTCACCTGGCTTGTTCAGCAACAAAGAAGTCTATGACTTGCTTGATGAAAAGATGAAGACCTGCAAGAAGCCTATCTTCCCAGTGCTGCCTTCCATCATCAACGTGAAGGACGAGATCGAGGACTTCATCGCCAAGGGTCGCATCAACTTCCCGGAAGAATGTGTGCTGGGCAACGCCATCTGCAAGGTCTATAACACCCCGAAGCCACAGCCCGAGAATGTGGAAATGCCGAAAATCGACACTGCCCGCATCCGCAAGTGCATCGACAGTTGCGAGAATGGCTATATTGGTCCGGATAAGATTTATGAATTGCTCGACGCAGCAGGCATCGCACAGAAACAGATCCGCGTCGTTGACCAGAAACAGCAGGCGCTCGACTTCGCCAATCAGGTTGGCTATCCGCTCGTGATGAAGGTCGTTGGCCCTGTCCACAAGTCAGACGTGGGCGGCGTGACCTTGAACGTGCGCGACATCGAGACGGTCGGCAAGGAGTTTGACCGCTTGATGGCCATCAAGGACACCTATGCAGTGGAGATGTACCCGATGCTTGATGGTACTGAGGTCTATATTGGTGCCATCCGCGACCCGAAGTTCGGCCATCAGGTGTTCTTCGGCCTGGGCGGCATCTTCATTGAGGTGCTGAAAGACGTGCAGAGCGCCCTCGTGCCCATCAGTGCACCTGAGGCAAAAGAAGCCCTCACGCATCTCCGTGGTTACAAGATTTTGCAAGGCGTCCGTGGTCAGCAGCCTGTCAATGTTGACGTCTATGCCGAGCAGATTGCCAGAGTGGCGGCCTTGGTGATGGCTGCTCCTGAGATTGCCGAGATGGACCTCAACCCGTTGCTTGGCAACCCGAAGAATGTCGTTGCGGTGGATGCACGTATTAGAATTGAAAAATAATTGTTCGGTTTGTAGAGACGGTGCATGCACCGTCTCTACTAATCCTATAAGAATATGATTATCGAGAAAGCCACATATTATTTGGTCTACGCCGCGCTGGTCGTCGTCACCTTTTTGCTCGATAATCTCCTATTGAAAAAGACTGACAAGACCAACCGTACCATTGGCTATATCCTCAGCATTATCGTTGATTTGGCCATTTTCGGCTATGGTATCTATCTTTATTTGTCCAAGGGTGAAGACCAGACGGGTTTTGTACTTGGTGGCATCCTTTGCGGTATCTGCTTGTTGTGTCTGCTGGGGCGCTATTGGCAGAACAAGGAATTGGATAAAAGAAATAAGGTATGAAGAAATCTGATTTCATAACGATAGTCATTTGGGCCGCCGTGATTTGCGGCTTCGCTTTCATCCCAGGCGCGTGGGATTGGTTCAACACGACTACAAAAAACCATGGTCTGTTGATGAGTTTCTTCAAGTTTGCCATCCTCGGTACTTTTGGTGAGATGCTGGCCATGCGTATCCGTGAAGGTGTGTATATGAAGCAAGGCTTTGGCTTGTTGCCTAAATTGCTGGTTTGGGGTGTGTTGGGTGTGGTTATCGCCTCGGCTATGACCATCTTCAAGACGGGTACGGTGAAGCTCCTTGACGGTGGTTTTCACTTCAACGGAAAAGCAGCCGAATGGTTTGCTGGCAACCTCAGTTGGGGCAAGTTCTTTGTCGCGCTTTGTGTCAGTGTGCTGATGAACACGCTGTTTGCGCCAGTTTTCATGACTTTCCACAAAATCACCGACATTCACGTTGCTGAAACAGGTGGTTCTTTGAAAGGATTTTTCAGTAGCCCGTTGAAGATTCGTGAAGCACTATCCCAAAAGATCAACTGGGACATCCAGTACGGTTTTGTCTTTGCCAAGACCATTCCATTGTTTTGGTATCCCGCGCATACCATTACCTTCATATTGCCGCCTACGCTTCAAGTGTTGTTTGCGGCCTTCCTTGGCGTGGCATTGGGAGTAATATTGAGTATAAAGAAATAAAAATCATACGGTTATGAAAGCAAATAATGTATTCAGATGTTTTTTTATAGCTACAGTTTTGACCATGGTGATGCTCATCATGCAATCTTGTGGTGGTTCTCTTTTTGAAAATGAAATGCGTAGAATAGTGTCTAGTGAAGAGGTCGAAGTTGACACTACGCCTTCGGAGGATTTGGAATTCTGGGGCCTTAACAATGAGGATTGGCAATCAGTTGATGATCCAATCGTTGAATAGCTCATTATTTGAATTAAGCAAAAGAACGCTATGAAAATCTACAAATGGTTAAGGGGGCTGATGAAAGCCTCGGCACTGACAACAGTGATGTTCATCATGCAGGCCTGCTACGGCGTGCCTAATGCATATGAGGTGAGAATGAGCGGTGTTGTTGTGGATAAGACGACAGGACTTCCGCTAAAAGGCATTGAGTATATAATCGATGGCCATACTTGGGGTTGTACCGATGAAAACGGGCAGTTCGATATCTGGAGATATTATGAAATTGATAGTTGTCACCAATTGAGTTTCATTGATACGGTCGGTCGTTATCAAACCTTCGACACTGTTATTCGGGACTATGATAATATGGATCTGAAAATCAAGTTGGAGAGCAACCAATAAAGCTGATGCTCCAATCTTTCCATAATTGGTTTCGTCGTAAGGAAACCCAACTCCATGAGCTGAATTACCTTTTTTGGGAGTGTACGCAACGCTGCAACCTCAATTGCCAGCATTGTGGGTCGGATTGTTTGGCTTCGTCACGCTACAAGGACATGCCTTTCGAAGATTTCCTGAACGCGATTAAACCATTGGAAACCAAATACAAGCGCAATACAGTATTGGTCGTCATCACGGGCGGTGAGCCTTTGGTGCGCCCCGACTTGGCCGACTGCGGACGACAATTGCGACAGCATGGCTTCCCGTGGGGCATCGTCAGCAACGGCTATGCCTACGACGAGGCCATGCACCAAAAACTGATGGACTCAGGCATGTGCAGCATCACCATCAGCCTAGACGGCCTGCGCGACACGCACGATGCTTTCCGCAAACACCAAGGCAGTTTTGACCATGCTCTGCGTGCCATCGACTTGATTGCCAATGAGAAACGCTTGCCTACCTACGACGTCGTGACCTGCGTCAGCCCGATGAACTTCGATGAACTGAAGGCTATGAAGGAAATGCTTATTGAGCACAAAGTAAAGGCCTGGCGTTTGTTCACCATTGCACCGATTGGACGCGCCGCTGCCGATGAGAGTCTGCAACTTAGCGATGTCCAGTTCCATCAACTCATGGACTTCATCGTCACCACCAGAAAAGAAGGGAGGATTGACTGTAAGTTCAGTTGCGAGGCATACGTCGGTCCTTACGAACGCAAGGTCCGCGACTGGTTCTATTTCTGCCGTGCTGGCATTACCATCGGCTCCATCCTTATTGACGGCTCCATTTCCGCTTGTCCCAACATTGACCGCAGCTATGTCCAAGGCAACATCTATCAAGACGATTTCCTCGACGTATGGGAAAACCGCTTCCAGCCCTTCCGCGACCGAGCTTGGATGAAGTCGGGGCAATGTGCTGATTGCAAGGTTTTCAAGAACTGCTTAGGTGGGGCAATGCATCTCCGCGCGAAGGATAATGGCGAGATAATGGTTTGCCATTACAATAAGATTAAGTAATAGGAGCTCCTTGTCGATAGGTAAAAATATAACCTCCTAAAAATCAGCTTATTTTACTTTATTTTCAATTATTTTTGAAAAAAATGTCATTTTTCTCTTGACAGTAATAAAAATTGTTGTACTTTTGCAGTGTTCTATTTGACTAATACACTAACACAAAAATACAACAGCATGATTGAAATTAAAAACTTGGACTTCGGCTACAAAAGTCAGCCAGTCTTCAAAAACATCAGCCTAGGCTTCGAGAAGGGTAACATTTACGGGCTGTTAGGCGAAAACGGAGTGGGGAAGACCTCCCTGCTGAAACTCATCAGTGGATTGCAAAAGCCCACCGCGGGTTCCTGCGACGTTGACGGCATCGCGCCCTTCAACCGCCTGCCCGAAACCCTCCAGAAGATTTACTTCATCTCGGAAGACTTCGCCATCCCGGAAGGCACACCTATTAATAATGTGCGCGAGTTGGGCGTGTTCTACCCCAACTACGACGAGAAGCTGTTCTTCGAGCTTTGCAGGGAAATGGATGTCGATCCACAGCGCAAGTACGCTGAATTGTCGTTCGGCCAACAGAAGAAATGCCTCATCGCCACGGCTTTGGCCCTCAACACGGACTATCTGCTCCTTGACGAGCCCACCAACGGCCTCGACATCCCTTCGAAGACCCTCTTCCGTCAGGTGATTGCCAAGCACGCCACGGAAAATCGCACTATCATCATTTCCACGCACCAAGTGAAAGATGTGGAAAATCTCATCGACCCCATC
This sequence comes from Bacteroidales bacterium, assembly GCA_017651645.1. The sequence goes on along the minus strand of JAGCCO010000040.1, from coordinate 40,775 downwards.
ATCATCCTCGACCACGACGAGGTGCTGCTGAAGGCCTCGTTCCGCGAAATCACTGATAAGCTCTATTTCGACTACGGCATGGAGAAAGACGACACCGCACTCTACAGCGAGATGTTCCCTGGTGGCTACGTTAACGTTACTCGTAACCCCGAAGGCCTCGACAGCAAGGTAAGCATCGAGGTGCTGTTCAACACCGTCATGAAAAACAAGGAAACCATTAAACAAATCTTTAGCTAATAGGAGGAACAAGTCATGAATAACACATTCGCATTCAATCGTTTCAAGGACCTCTTGCTTAAGGACGGCAAGATGTATATCCGCAATTTCGGCACCTCTCTCATCGTGTGGTGTTGCCTGAACGCCATCTTTTGGATTTTCAATCTGCTTTTTGGCTCTGAAACCATGCCTCCAGTTCGTTTCGGAATGTTATGCACATGGACGGCGTTGGCCATGATGATGGTACCTTCCAAGGTTTATGGCAATGCCAACCTTTCGCGTGAGGGCGTGGGTTTCGCCATGATGCCCGCTTCCTCTTTGGAAAAGTTCGTCAGTATGTTCGTCTATTGCGCCATTGTTACGCCCGTCATCGTTTTCTTTGGCGGTTATTTGGTTGATGCTTTCTTGTCGATTTTCCCCTTTGGAGGCTTTGAGAAACCTATACGGCTCTATTCGATGAACGAAATCGTCCGGATGTTTAACGACACAGAAGGTGTGGTTCGTGCTGGAGAAATAGATCTTCCCATTGAGCAAGTGTTCCCCATTGGCGTTATGCGTACTTCATTATATGCTGGCATCATCCAGTGGTCGGCAATTTTCATGCTGGGCAATATGCTCTTTAAGAAACACAAAGCTGGAAAAACTTTTGCCAGTTATTTGGGCATTTCCTACCTGATTTCCATGATTATGGGCCTGGTGTTCTTTAATAGAGAAATCATTGAGAGATGGATGACAAAGTTCGAAGGTATGTCTACCGAACAACAAATCCAGTGGTTCCAAAATGCAACGACATGGGGCATGGTTGTCGGCATCATCATCACCGTCTTGCTGCTCTTCTTCACTTATCGTAAAATCAAGACACAAAAATACTAAGCCATGGAATTCAACGCACACAAACCCATATACTTGCAGATTTGCTCGCAGCTCTATGAGCAGATCCTGCGCGGCGAACTGAAGGCCGACGACCGTATCCTGTCGGTGCGCGACTACGGCATCCAACTCGGGGTGAACCCCAACACCATCATGCGCTCCTACGAGACGATGACGGCTGCGGGCATCATCTACAACAAACGCGGCATCGGCTATTTCATCTCCGCCGAAGCCAAGGACATCGTTCTCAAACAGATGCGCGAGGAGTTTCTCGAAAAGGAACTGCCCGAAGTGATTAAGAAGATGAAACTTTTGGGCATTACCATTGATGAGGTCAAATCCTTAATCTGATAGAGTCATGAAAACCAACAGAATAATCATTACATGTTTGCTGCTGATAGTCAGCGGTATCACTTTCGGTCAAACCCAACAAGACCGCCTGACGCGTCATGTGTATACCTTGGCGGGCGACTCCTTGCGTGGCCGCAAGGCCGGTAGCGAAGATGCGGCCAAGGCTGCGGCCTATATTGTCAGTCAGTTCGAGGAAATCGGCATCCAACCTTATTATGAGGAAGGTTGGTACCAACCTTTTGAAAGGAGTGGTAAAACCTACAAAAACGTGATTGGCATCATTCCTGGAAACGACCCTGTCTTGAAAGATGAATACATCATCATCGGAGCGCATTACGACCATCTTGGTGTCAGAGACGGCCAGATTTACAATGGTGCCGACGACAACGCTTCGGGTACGGCAACCATCATCGAAATGGCCCGCATCCTCAAAAGCCAACAAAACAACTTGAAACGTAGCATCATCGTTGCTGCCTTCGACGCAGAAGAAATAGGTCTTTGGGGATCGAACTACCTTTCGGAAAAGCTGGATTTGTCCAAAGTCAAGCTGATGATGAGCATCGACATGGTGGGCTGGCTCGAAAAAGGCAAGACCTTGCGTTTTGAAGGTGTAGCCACCGTCGTGGACGGCAAACGTCTGCTCCGTGAAGAGGCTAAAAAGATGCATATCGACATTAAGTCCAAGAATTTCGAGTCTTCCATTTTTGGAGCCACTGACACCCAGGGCTTTGCAGAGAAAGGCGTGGCTACCTGGTATGTCTCCACTGGACTCAAGTCGCCTTACCACAAGCCAGAAGACGACCCTGAACTTATTGATTATAAAGGTCTTGATAGAATCACTGACTATATGGCAGACGTTACCATGCGTTGCGCCACCGATGAGGATTTTGCCCCTTCGGGAAAAATATCCCCCATCCATAGTGGCAAGAGAAAAGCGTTTGAGATTGAACCGACGGTGTCGTTGGTCAATGGGAACATCGCTTTCCCCAAGGCAGGTTTTGATGGAAAGAACCGTTACGGTGTCAATGCTGGTCTCATGGCGCAGGTTAATCTCAGTTCTCATTTCGCCTTGGAAATGGGAGCACAGTATGAGTTGCTTAGGGCTAAATTCCCAGACGAAAGCGACTTGTTCAATGCTTATCTGCCTTATCGACAGCAGTCGATTTTGATTCCTGCCAATCTGCTCGTGAGAGTAGGAGGAGCTCCGGGTATGGACTTTTTGGTCGAAATGGGTGGTTTTTACGGACGTGTCCTGAATACCCAATTTGCAGAAGAACCTGAGTTGAGCATTGACCCCAACCAATATGGCATTAACTGGACTATCGGCTTCCGGTTCGGCAAGGTAAAGATTTCGGGAGGTCGTCGTTATCAACTCAATTCGATGTTTGTCGGAGAGGGAGTTCCCCAAGCCAGGCTCCATGCTGGCCATTTCACTATCGGTTACTACTTTTGAATAAAAATGTCCAATACTGTAACTTTTTCGCTCTAACTTCGTATTACAAGAAACCTACTAAAACCCTAACACTATGAAAAGACACTTATTAATTGTTGCTATAGCTTTAATTGGAGTAACGCTCAATTCGTGCACCTTCAATTTTAAAAGTGAAACCATGAAAGGTGACGGTAATGTCGTCACACGCGAATACACCATCAACGACTTTAATGAGTTTGTTTGTGCACTGCCTGCAACGGTCAACTTCAGCATTGCCGACCATTCCACTTGCACGGTCCGTGTGGATGAAAACCTTTTGGAATACCTTAAAGTCAAGGTGAAAGACGGCGAACTGGAATTAGGTCAAACTAAACCTAAAGGAGGTAATTACATCAATTTCGATGCTACAGAATTTGTTATCGATATCACTACTCCAAGCATAAATGAAATCACGCTTGCTGGTAGTGGCGACATCAACATTCTCAGCCCTTTAAATGAACAGAGATTGGAGGTTGTCATTGCTGGCTCGGGTAATGTTGTCTTTAAGGAGGAAACTAACATCAGCCATTTGGAGATGGGTGTGTTCGGTTCGGGCGACATCGCTGTCGACAAGGGCTTGATTAATAAACTTGAAGCTGATATCGCAGGATCGGGCAACATTGTCTCACATGCCGAGTCGCAGGAGATGGAAGCCTCTGTGATGGGCTCGGGTGACATTACCGCCAATGTGACTGGCACATTGGAATACAATATTGTCGGTTCTGGCGACATTTATTATTATGGTGATGCCAAAGTGAATGGCAAAATTGCTGGTAGCGGCGGCATCAATCGTATTGAATCGCCTTCGCGATAATCTGATTACGAAAAGTAAATCTCTTTTTTCATAACCTTGTAATGAGAAACGGCTGACCTTTTGGGCCAGCCGTTTTCTGTTGTATGGGGTTAATCGATTAACGGATGACGCTCACGCGCTTGATCCCCATGCCGTTCTCCGTGTAGATGCGGATCATGTATACACCTGCACCGAATGGGCTCATGTTGAGGGTCTCAGTGTCGCTGCTCACCTCTGCATCGTAGACCACCTGACCGAGCTCGTTCACCACGGTGAGGCGTTGCATGCCTTCAGCTTCGATAGTGACATTGCCGTTGGTCGGGTTGGGGTAGAGGTTGGCTTTCACACCATACTCGTTCACATCGGTAGAGTTCTTCACGGTGATGTTCAATGTGCCGTTGCCGTTGTTGCATTCAGCGACAGTAGGCACAGCGGTCATAACGACTTCACCTTTGTAGGTTTCGCTCCAGGTGACAACCACCGTCTTACCGTCGTTGGCAGGAACCAACGTTCCGGCCCCTTCAGGTTCGATGCTGAAGCCGACCATTACATCGTTGGCGATGGTGTAAGTCGTGGTAGGAGTGAGGCGTACATCCAAGTCGGCATCGCCGCTGATTTCGGGCTGGGCAACCATAGGATTCACCACTATGTTGACGGCTTGCTCGAAGGTGGTTTCGCAGCCGTTAGCATCGGTCACCTTAGTAAAGGTAACGTTGACATCGGATGTGGGTGTAAGTGTCATAGTATAGTCATTACCTTCAGTCATGAAGTTATCCATGCCTGTGGCTTCTACGGAGAATGGAGCTGTGCCCGAGAAGTTGAACTCAATGATAACGCTCTCGCCTTCGCAGAGGCTTTCAGGCACTTCGCTGATGGTCATGGTCGGTGCTGCATTCACTTTGACGGTGAAGGTGAACTCGCCTTCGTCAAAAACGACATTACATCCAGGACGGTTGGCTATGCTCGTGATGTTATAGACATGTTCGCCAACTTCAAGAACACCAAAGTCGATGGAAGTAGTGTTTTGAGTGAGTTCGTAACGCTCGCCGTTGATAAAGACGGTGAAATCAGGTGATGTGGGTATGCCGTTAGGCGTATAACCGTCAAGAGTGAAGTTCATCACGGCATTTTCGCCTTGACAAACCGTAATGGATTCAGTAGCCAAAGTCATTTCAGGCATCGGGTTCATCTCAAACGGATAGTCGTAGGTGACTGAACCACAGCCAGGAGTAACGGCAAAGGCGGTCAAGGAAACGCCATTGGCAATATCTTGAAGGCCAGGTGTGTAGGTGGTCTCTAATGCTGTTGCATCTTCAAATTCGCCATCGCCTGAAGTCAGCCATTGGAATGAGACATAGTCGCCAGTGATATCAACGGCAATCGTTTGCGGCTCGTTGACGGCACAATGGGTTTCTCCTACAAGAGCGGGAGTAATCACTGCCTTTTCCACGATAATCACCGTCATGTCGTCTGTGATTGTCTCGTCTTCGCCAATGATGGTGAGAGTCAGTGTGGCCTGATGGTTGGCAATGTCTTGAGTACCAGGCGTGTAAATCGGGGTAGCGATGGTGGCATCGTCGAAGGTGCCGTCGCCTGAGGTGGTCCAAGTCAGGTTGTCGTAGTGGATGGCGTAGCCCACGATTTGTGCGTCGTTGCCTTCGCAGACGGTCACGTCGTGGCCGGCGGTGCCGGCCATGACGCGCTCGGCGGGCAGTCCGATGTAGTCGATCCAGCCGCAGTCGCTACCGTTATTAACGCTGCCGTCTTTGGTATAGGCCCATTTATAGGTGTGTCTTCCTGCAGTGACGGGGTAGATGGCCTTGGTCCAGCCGATGTTGCCTGACCATGTGCCCATCTCTTGGTTGTCGATATAGAAGTGCAACTTGTCGTAGCCACTCTCTGATGAAACCTTATAATAGAAGGAGATGCTGTCGTTCGAGCCTGCCTCGTGGCTCAAGATGAGGTTGGAGGTGACGTTGCTGATGCCTGAGCCACCACTCTTCACACAGTAGTTGCCTTCGTACGGGTTGTCACTGACAAAGGTCCAGGGACGACCGGCGTCGTTGAGCCATTCTTCGCCAAACTCGTTGAGTTCGAAGTCTTCGACGATAAGGCCGACTTTGGCGACATAGTCTTTTACGGCATTGTATTGTCCCGATGTCACGTTGATGGCAATGGGGCAGATGTAACCGATGGGCGCGTTCTCGTCGATGCTGATGTTGTAGACTGCAGTCTGGGTAGCACCCGCGTTGACATTGTCGAAGAAGACGGTACCTTCTTCCACGATGATGTAAGGCGACAGCATCTGCAGTTCAGCCATGGTGGTGGCAGCATCGGCGTGGCCCTTGTTCTCAATCGGGAAGCTGAGCTTAGCTGTCTCGCCCGCATCGAGTCGGCCGTTGCCGTTGCCATTCACCTCGGTGATGCTCATGCTGCCGAGATCTAAGGCGGGAGCGTAGGCTTTCATGGCGAGATTGCTGACGTAGACGTCGTCACCATTGGTCACCGTGATGGTGAAGCGGTTACTCGTGTTGTCGGGCACGTTGTTGGCCACGGCGAACGAGAAGGCATTGGCGACGGTCTGTGTGGCATTGGGGTCTAGGTTCTCAAACTGTGCAGTGCCGTTGGTGATGGTGATATATTCCGACTCGGTCTCCAACACGGCCTCGAAGGCTTGCATAGCCTCACTGCCTACATTCTTCAGGGTGATGTCAAGGTCGATGGTCTCGCCAAAGTCGAGCTGCTGATTGTTGTTCTGGTCGTGGATGATTTTGCTGTCGAAGACGACATACGGGCCATCGGCAGGGATGACGCCCATGACGGCTTCATAGCGCAGGTAGTTCTGTCCGGTCACCACGAGGTTGATCTCGGTCGGAGGCACTTGAGGGACAAATTCAATCGTTTGCGGGTCGCCTGTGGCTTCGGCCACGGCGAGGATTTCCCATCCACCTTCGAGGTCTTCTTTCACCAAGCTGATCATACAGCCTTCAGGAGCAGTGATGGTGACTTCGCCAAGACCGGCGATGACCACCTCGGGATGTACCACTTCCATCTCTTGAGGCACCTGGGTATAGACACGCAGGAAGGCATCGCAGTGGGCAGTGAACATGGTGTAGGTGATGTCCTTGCTGTCCGTGTTGTAAGGCCAGTTGCTCTGGGCTAGGAAGTACTTGCCAGCCACGTTACCGAAGGCAGGCATCCAGTTGCCTGTATTGGCGGCATAGGGACCGTAGGTGGGCATGAAGTCGCCGTCGAAGAGGTCATAGACACCCCAGACGTAGGCGTCGTTGACGAAGGAGTAAGACGTCTCAGTGGGGCAGAGCACACCGACGGCACCAGCGTTCTCACCGTTGTAGGTACGACGCATCCAGGCTTCGGCGAAGCAGTCTTGGTTGTAGTTGAATTTGCCCGTGAGGCAGTTGATGGACATGACGAAAGGCATCTTGCCTACGTTGTTCATCTGGTAGACGTGGCTATTGCGCACGGCGGGTTCGCCCCAACCTGTCTCCAAGCCATGGTCGCGGTGCTGCAGCCAGAACGAGCCTTCGTTGACGGCTTGCACCACGAGTTCGGGCGTGCCGTTGTTCCAGTCTCCCAATTCGCTCGGGGTCTGTGGGATATACCCAACACCGTTGGGACCGAAGTAGTTGACCACCATCGAGGTGTTTTGGTTGCTCGACCAGATGTTGCCCGGTTGGCCTTGGTAGATGCAGTTGATACGGTTGGTGTCATAACCGTGGTTACGCATGTAACCACCGAACACCTCAGAGCAGATTTGGAACCAACGCTCGGTCTGCCAACCCAATGCAGTGATGGGGCGGTTGTAGAAAGCCGGATCCATGTTGGGGTTGGTGTACTCGTATTCGAGCTGTTTGCCGACGAAGACGGGCAGCTGGGCGGGTGTCTCGGCAATCAGGCGCGAGAACACCATGTCGGGCAGGTTGTCGTTGCCGACCACATCGGCGTAGCGATTATCGGTGATGCAGCTGCCGTTTGAGGGATGACTGACAGTCTCAGCAGGAATGTATTGACCCATGTTGTTGCCATGGTCACCAAGCAAACAAATGGCCACAGGTGCAATCTCCCAGGTGTTGTAGGCATTGTGGAACCAGCTCTTCATTTGTGCAGTGGAGGTGGCGGGCATTTCATCTAGGCGATAGACTTCGGTGATGATGCCTTGGCGGGTGCGGTATTCCTTCAGTTGGTTGGCATATTCGGCCCAAGCGTCGTTGTTGGGCGTGATGATGAGATACTCTGCACCATCTTTGTCATCACGGAGCCATTCCTGCATTCGAGCCTCGTAGTCGATGACAGGTAGCTGATCGTAATTCATCAACTCGGCTGCCAGGATCGGATCCCAGTAAGGGGAACGCAGACGGTCTTCGCCGAAATGGCCATTGCCGCCTTCAAAAGTGATGGCAAGCTCGACGTTGGTATAGACGATTAGGTCTTTGGTGACAGGGTTGTACTGGAAGGGGGTGATGGCCACCGTAACTGACTCAACGCCACGGATGTAGGAGCTACCCATGACGAAAGGCTCGGCGGGGTAGTAGGCATTTTTGCTGTAGACGGTCATGTCTTTCACATAGTTCATATCGGGCTCTTCGCTCTCAGCTTGGATGCGGAGCGCAGGTGCGATATTAATGTTATGAATGACTTCTTTGTCAAAATGCACCACGTTGAGCGTGGCAGTGGCGCCTTGCGGGATGGCTATCATACGGCTCTCGGTGGGCAGGTTGGGACAGCCTGCGTTGTTGGGAAGAGCGATGGCAGAGATGGTGATCTCCGACATTTCCTCGCCACGGTAGTTGAGTTGGCTCAACGACATCTGCCCAAGGTTGTAGCTGATGTGCAGTCCGTCGCGGGTCTTCTGTGTCAAGGCAAAGCCTTGCTTCCCTTTGACGGGATAATTGAAGGTTTGTGCCATAGCAATGCTGCCCGTCAAAGCAAGCATGATGGCTAAAACGGTTAGTAAACTTTTCTTCATAGTATTGTGATTTATAAGAGATTAATCATACTCTCCCCACCGTATGCACGCGCCTTGCAGTTGCTTCTTCAAGGGGAACATGAAGGTGATTTTTGCGGTGGCATCGGTGTTGAATCTCGTACCCAACAGATAGGGGTCGATGTAACCTGCGCCAACGACATTCTGCGATTCGCCATGGATTTCCTCTTTGGTGAACGAGTTGATGACGTCTGCGTGGGCTGAGATGTCAGCTTTGATAAGGAAATAATAGTTGTTCATGTTGAGTTTGAACATCACACCGACACCGGCAACTAATCCAATATTCCATTGTCTTGTGTTTTGGGCGTTCATCTCAACCGTATCAACGGTGGCACCTGTTTCGCTATAGTGCTGGTCGGCAGTGCCGTAGTTCAGGATTTCTTTTTTCTGCCAGATCATTTTTCCTGAAAGGGGGATGCTGACATGTGGCGCGACAAAAACGTAGGGTCTGATACTGCTCTTGGAGAGATAGTAGGTCAGCGGCACTTGTATGTTGACTTCCTGAAAATTGATGTCAAGCTGGCGGTAGAAATCCTTGCTTTCGTTGAGGGCTATTGGAAAGTTCAACACTTCGTAATTGATCTGTAAGTTGCGCATGGCGTAAAGTCCTTGAATGCCTAAAGAAAGGTTGGGGTTCATCATACGTTCGACGGATAGGCCACCAACGATACCGAAATTGAAAGGCTCTTGGTATTTCGTTTTTGTCCCGCCAAAGTGGAACCAATAGGTTGAAGTGACGCCGCCGATGAGGCCAATGTTGTATCTGGCTTCCATCGAATTCACCTTGCTGCTGGCAGATTGTAACGGCTTTTTGAATTGTGCTTGAGCCGCACTGCTGATGAGAAGAAGGACTAATAGGAATATGCTTGTTGACTTTTTCATTCTGCTAATGGTCTTGGCTTGTTGTTATTCGTGAAATTCACCTGTATGGACAACGCCCTCGTTTTTGAGGATCATCGCATCGCCTTTTGAAGGAAGGAATCCAAGAGAGATAATTTGCGAGATGCTGGTACCCTCCTTATAGTATTTCATGGTCTCGATACACCACTTGAGGTCTTTGATGACGGGTTTTACAACGGTATCGGTGACTTGGTTGACCGTGTCGTTCACTACCGTGATTTCCTTGTCCATTCTGCCTGAGAAGATGACAGCATTGAGCGGCTGGGCCTTCGATTTGATGTCGCGGATTTCATAATAGTAGACTGTGAAGTAAGGGTCGTTTCCCATGATATAGACCGTGTTGAAGTCCTCCTTCTTATAGTTGTCGTTTTTGAAATAGGAAGGGGCAATAGTGTCGTTGATAAAGAATTCGGGATCGGCAGTGACAACCGCGTAAGTTGAGTCGGGATCGGAACGCTCCACAAAATAGGTGTAATCTGATGGTGTTCCTTTGGGATATTTGAAGTTCAGCTTGGCGATGCCTTTGTGCTGTTCGTAGAATTCGAAATACTGGGGTGTGGGGATAGAGGTGATGGGTGCCATCCAAGGACTGCCCGGAGACAAAATGGCGTCAGTGATCCAAATGTTATCAACGACGAAGGAACCTTCGATCTTGGGCGGTTCATCTCCATAATAAAGATAGTTGCTGAAAGCATTCAATAGTGTTTGAGGCATGAATTCATTGATGTTCGGAATCTGCTGGTAAGCGTAGTATACGGTCTCGTTGTTCTTTGGGTCGTCTTTCATACAGGAGCTGAAAAGCGCGAGCCCGCAAATGAAAACCAGTGTTCTGAATAGGTGTTTCTTCATCGTCTTATGGCTATGGATGAGGTTCTTTTGATATGAAAAAATAATCTGGCAAATGTAAGGATTTACTCTTTACGTTCGACAAAGCGAACGATTTTTTTTGCTGTTTATTGTAATGGCTTGAATATTATTTTGATATGATGAATTTTTTGGAGGTGATGGTTCCTTGGTGACAGAGAACCATGAGGTATATTCCGTTGGGAAAATTGCGTAGATTGTAATGGTGAGGACTGTCAGGCGTGGCTAAAAAGATGAACTGGTCTATTAGCAGGCCTGTCATGTTGTAAACCCTTACATCCATCAATCCTTCCAGATTGTTGGTGATGATACTCATCTCACCATTGTTGGGGTTGGGGATGATGTCAAAAGTCAATGAGTCTGTCGAAGAGCTGTTGTCGTCTATTCCATAAAATGAGCAAAGGAACCAGAAACGGCGCTCGATGCTGCCTTCAGGGTCGCAGGGGCTATGTACCTTGGCCTTGAGCCAAACGGTGTCTTCCACACGGTTGAGTACGACGACTCGGCAACAGGTGTTCTTCTCGCCGAAAGGCTGCAGTATCCAGTCACATTCGGTTTCCAATACCCAGGAGACAGAATCCCATACGTTGCCAGGAATGTTGTCTTTGATATAGAAGTCATAGTGTTGGACCTCGAATTCAGTGCTCGTAATCACATAGTGCGGCTTGGTGATGGTGCTATCCATGGGGAATATCTCAGATGGGTCGGGTGGGGAGGGCATGGTCATGGAAAGATGAACGATGCTGTCGCAACCTAAGGAGCTTTGTATCGTATCGGTATAAAAACCAGGATGGTCGTAAAAATGGCCATGCCACATCAATCCCGAGCAGTTGCCGGTCAAGGTGTCGGTGCCTCCTTCTAATATCTGTGAGAGTGTAAGATGTAACGTGACAATACTGTCGCAACCTGCAACAGAGACAAAGGTCTGGTCATAGATGCCGTCTTCGGTATAGGTCTCGCCATTCCAAGTGTAGGATTCGGAACACAAAACTTGCACTATGGTGTCGGGGTTGATGATGCGGTCGGAGACGACAAGGTGCAGGTCAATGATGCTGTCACACCCCTCAGGGGTGGGCTCGCTGATCTGTTGGTCATAAATGCCGGGATGGTCGTACACAAAGTTGAAGCCATATCCTTCGTAGGTTTCAGGAATACCTCTCCAGCAACGGGCATCGTTGTAGGAAGCATAATAGCCTGGTAGTGCAGTGACATAGACCAACAAACTGTCTTTGCAGATGGGATGGAGGGTGTTGTCAATCTCGGTTCCGAGGATGGTGTCGTTGGTGATGACGACATGGAGGCCGTGTTCAGAGTAAACAAAGCCTTTGCATACTTCCATTTCTTCGGTGAAGAGCTTCTTTCGGGTGTCGACAAAGTAATGCGAGACATCGTTCGACAAGGGACCTTCCCCTTTGGCGGTGGCTGTGAGTATGACTTCATAAACCCGTTTCTCCGCGTAGGTGTGGTCGACAGGATTCTGGGTGCTCGTCATGCCGTCGCCAAAATCCCACAAGATGGAGGCGTTTTCTATATTGACTTCTGTCTCAAAAGTGATGGTGGCATCGGGGCAATACTCGTATGTGCCTTCTTTCGGGACGAAGGTCTCGTTCATGCTGACCCTTGTGCTGAGGTCGATGGCTTTTGAGCCCACGAGATAGGCATATCCTTTGGCGATTCCGAATCCATAGACATGGGCGTTAAAGCCTCCGAAGCATTCCAGATGATGGACGCCATGAATGATGTTCTGTCGGGTGAAGCTGTAATTGCTGGTACCGTTGACGTCTTCAAATTGGTTGGCAGGGATGAAGTTGCCGTCTAACTTCACGGTGCCTACATCGCTTTTGTTGACGATGATGTTGACGTGGTGGGTGTCAATGTTGATGTTCTGGTTATTGAAAGTGGAGAAGGTGATTTCGTCGATGCGCTGTTCGATAGGGGCAATCCACACCACCGATGGGTCGCCGATGGAGTTGCCGCCACGGGTGGTGTTGTAAAGATACACTGCTGCGGGACCAGTGCATTCGATGAAACAAGACTTTTCGGAATTGCTCAAAGGAAAGATGTGTGACTCGTTGTTACTAAGTGTGGCAATGAGCTCACCATTCTTACGGATTTCATTATTGTCGAAAGCGGAAGTGACTTTCACGTAGTCTTGTTCGCGCTCAAGCGAGCTGGTCACCACAAACTTTTTACCCCACGATTGGAGCGGCATGGCTTGTTCGAAGATATGGTCGAAGCTGCTGCCATTGGTAGGCACAGAGGTCAGGGTGTTGCCGTTGAAGACCGCAATGGGTTTGTTGTTACGTGCAGTCACACGGGAGCCGCTAAGGTCACGTTCGTCATAGTCTTTGTTGGACCGCACTTGATAGACCTGTCCTTTGTTTAAATCAACAGAAAATGCACTGTTGGCATGATGACCGCCGTATGCGTCCGCAGTGAGTGTGATGTCGACAACGGTGCCATCCTCGGTAGCCATGACGAGAAATGCACTGGTCTGATTGTTGGTTTGGAAGCTGCTTCCAGAAGCGTGTGACTGGTCGTAGGTCTGGATGATGTAATCATCGGCCAGGCTTTGGATAGGTAGCACGTATGAGGCATCGAAAGAGAGGTGGGCAATGTTGGTACAGAAGACCGATACGGTGTCATCAGTGATGACTTGCAGACCTTTGTTCAACACTTGTTCCGAGGATCCGTCGACATAGGCTTGGTCTTCAGGAATTTCAACAGTTGTTATATTGTTGGCTAATACGTTGAAAGAGGTTGACCAGCCTGTCTGTGGATTGGTGATGGTGCCGCTGCAATTGCGTTCTGCACTGATGAGCAGTTGGGTGAGGATCCAGTTTCCATCATTAGGTGCTTGTGGATGGTACTTGTGCCCGTTGCTCATGAAAGACACCCAAAACTCGGTGCCTTGAGTGGACGCATCCTGTGCGAAAGATGGCAAAATGGCGGAGAACAAAACCGCTAAAATCAAAATGGTAGACTTAATCTGTTTCATGGCATCAATATTTTTAATACTTGATTATGCCGCTAAAATACAAAAAATTCCGTTTAAATAACAAATATTCTAAAAAAGTACCACTTTTTTTGTCAAAACCGCATTTTTGTTTGAGACCACGAACATATAAAGCCCTTCATGCGGTGTCTTGCATTGGTAAGGCATAGAATAGGAGTCTGCTTCGTTGATGATTTGGAGCTCATCGATCAGATTGCCTCGCATGTCATACACTTTGAGGTTGATTCTGCCCGTGAGGTTCTCAAAGTTCAGGTTCATTTGACCATTGTTGGGGTTAGGTGTGACAGAGAAAACTCCTACATCTGTCGAAAGGCCATTCTCTTCCATGCTGTAGAAAGAACAAACGAACCAATAGCGGCGTTCGATGCCTTGCGGATAGCATTTGTTGTATACTTTGGCGCTGAGCCATACGGTGTCATCTACATGATTTAAGACATAGATACTGCAACTCTTTCCAGCAGGATAGGTGGTTGTGTCAGGCTCAAGAATCCATTGAACCTCAGGGTTTTCGAAAGCCCAAGTTATGGAGTCCCAATGGCAGTGGGTATTCTGTTCCCAGAAATGGAAATCGTATGTGTTGATTTGGAACTCGGTGGCAGTCACAACCCAGTGAGGTGCGGTGTTGTCAGGATCTGTAGGATAGATGTCGGTGGGGTTGGGGGTGTACTCCAAATCGAGGTTAAGGTAAACGGTGCTGTCGCAGCCCAATGGGGTAGACAGGGTGTTTTGATAGAGTCCTGAAACGGTATAGTCCGTATCAAACCAATGGTAGGAGTTGCATTCTGAGACCTCAATCGTCGGGCCTTCCACATTGCCGGAGAGGGTCAGATGGCATTCCACGATGCTGTCGCAGCCGTCGTAGGTGGTGAACTGCTGTTGGTAGGTGCCGCTTTGGGCATATTCCACCCCGTTCCATTGGAAAGCGCTACAGGTGATGGTGTCGAAGCTGGAGTATTGCGGCAGACCCATGGTAAGGTGTAACGTCACAATGCTGTCGCAGCCGCTTGGAGTCGTATAGATGCGTTCGTAATCGCCTGAAGCAGAGTAGGATTGTCCGTCCCATACATAGCTTCCGCTACATTCGTGGTGATTGAATTCGTATGTGATTTGGTCGTCTACAACGAGGTGTAGGTTGAGGATACTGTCGCAGCCGTGGATGGTTGTCAGATAGAGTTGGCGGTCGTAGATGCCAGGTTGGTCGTATACGAAACTGAAACCATAGCCGTCATACACGCCAGGTTGGCCTTGCCAGCAGCGGCTGTCGTTGAGAGGGATGTGATAGCTGGGTCGGGTGGTGATTTGTAGCACCAACGAATCCTGGCATTCCGGATGTATTGGGTTGTCTTGTAAACGGGTCAGAATGGTGTCGTTGTTGATGTGCACATTGTTAAAGCCGAAGCCAGAGTAAAGCTCGCCGATGCAAGCCTCATCGTTTTCATAAACATACTGTTGGGTGACGTCGATGAAGAATTTTGTGGTGTCGCTTTCTGAACCGGTACATCCGCCCGCTTCGGTAATGACAAGTAATGTGGCAGGGTAGACATGCCTGTCGTGATAGATATGGGTCACAGGGTTCTGGGTGCTTATGGTGCCGTCGCCAAAGTCCCAGGTCAGATTGTAGTTTTGCAGATTGACTTCGGCTGAGAAGACGATTGGTTCCTCGACGCAGTATGAGTAGGTTTCGTTGGGCTGTAGGACTACGTCATTGAGGACCAAAGAAGTGCTGAGATTTGTGGCCTTGGAACCGACAAGATAGGCATATCCTTTGGCATAGCCGAAACCATAGACGTGGGCATTGAAACCATGTGCACACGACAGCCGGTGCGTGTCATGTGAGATCTCCCTCCTGGCATAACTGTAATTTTCGTTGCCATTGACGCGATGGAAAAGCAAGGGGGATAACAATTCATCGTCTAAATAGACTGTGGAGATGTCTTCTGTGTTTACGATGATGTTCACATAATGGTGGTCGATGTCGGCATAGTTGTAATTATGGAAAGTGGTGAACGTGACTTCGTCAATGCGCTGTTCAATAGGGGCTATCCATACCATGGAAGGGTCACCCGTTTCATCATAGCTGTCGTAAGAAGTGTTGTAAAGGAATACCGCGGCTGGATAGGTGGATTCAATAAAGCACGAGGCTTCATCACCTGGCAAGAGGAAAATATAGGACTCACCGGCATTCAGCGTTGTCAATAGTTCGCCGTTTTTGAGGATGCTGTTGCTATCGGAGGAAGAGGTGATTTTCACGTAATCGTCGTTGCGTTCAAACGAACTGGTGACGACGAATCTTTTGCCCCAGGCTTGCAGTGGCATGGCTTGTTCAAATACGATGTCGCGGCTGGTGCGGCTATCGGGGATGGCGGTAAGGGTGTTGCCGTTGAAGACTGCTATTTTCTTGCAGTCGCGTGCAGTAACTCGGGTCCCGCTCAAGTCTCTATGGTTGCCGTTTGAGGTGGAACGGAACTGAAAAACCTCTCCAGCATCCATGGTGATACTGAATTCCTCGTAGGAGGGATGATTACCTGTGAAAGAAGTGGCAGTAGGAGTGATGTCAATTGTGGTGTTGTCTTCGGTGGCGACAATCAGAAAAGCACTAGTGAGGAACTGGGCATAATCATAGGCCATGCCTACATAGGTGGATTGGTCGTAGCTTTGGATGATGTAATTGTCGGCCAAAGCCTGGCGAGGAAGCACATAGGAGGCGTCAAACGATACGTTGGCGATATTGGTGCAATACACCGACACCGTGTCGGTGGTGACGATGCGCAAGCCTTTAGTCACAATACGTTCGTTGTCACTTGTCTCCACATAGGACTCGGTTTCAAGGTTGTCGATGGTAGTGATGTTGTTGGCTCTTACGGTGAAAGACTGTGACCAACCTGTGTTGGGGTTCTCGATGACACCCGTGCAGTCACGCTTGCCACTGATGAGCACTTGGTTGATTACCCAAGGATTGTCAAAACCGGAATTGGTTTTATAGCCATTTCCCATAAAAGAAACCCAGAATTCCTTGCCTTGTGTGGAGATGTCCTGTGCCCAGGCCGACGAACAGCCAAGGCAGAAGAGGAGGAACGCTATGATGATTGCTCTATGTTGCTTCATATTAAGGTGTTATGTTGTTGTAGAGATGGTGTGAATGCAGTCTCTACGGGGTTATCTTTGTATGACGACCTTCTTGGCCATGGTGCCTTCCTTGCAAGTGACGACAAAGAAATAGATACCGTCGCTCTTGGCGCTCATGTCGTAATTGTATGAGGTGTTGTTGTAGGTCTCGAAACTGTCGATTATTGTGCCTCTCATGTCGTACACTTTGACGTCAGCCTTGCCGCTGAGACGCTCGAATAAGATTTGCATTTGTCCGTTGTTGGGATTGGGGACGACACTGAAATCGACGGTACCAAAATCTGTCAAAGGGCCATCTTCGTCGATTCCATAGAAAGAACAGACGAACCAGTAGCGTTCTTCAATGCCTTCTTCAGGTGCACAACGGTTGAAGGCGTTGGCTTTCAGCCAGATGGTGTCTTCCACTTGGTCCAACACGTAAATTTTGCAGCATCGTCCTTTCTCGCCGAAGGGCTCAAGTACCCAATCCAACGGTTCAGCGAAGCTCCAAGTGACGGTGTCCCAATGGCAGTTTGGATTGGTGTCCCAAAGGTGGAAGTCGTATGTGTTGATCTGAAACTCAGTTGCGGTGATGACCCAATGCGGAGCCGTGTTATCGGGGTCCATGGGATAGATTTCTGTAGGATGTGGCGTGTATTCAAATTGGACGTTCATCGTGACCAAACTGTCGCAGCCAAAATAATTTAAATAGGTGCGGTGATAGGTGCCCGATTGGTTGTAGAAAGAACCTTCGTGGTCGGTATTGACGATTTCATGTCCTTTTGGATCCCAATAGTATTCGTCGCAGTTCTCCTCGTCGCCGACGATGAAACTAGTTTCATTCAGTTCGTTGAGGGAAAGGTGGAGGTGGACGACACTGTCGCATCCATAGATGGTTTGGAGGGTGTGATGATACAGACCGGCAACTTGGATGTTTTGTCCGAAGAAGTTATAGGAACCGTTCTCACAGATCGATGCGTACAGGTCAGATTCTTCGTTGGGATGCACGAGTATGGTCACGCTGACTTCCTGGTCTGTCATGCCGTCGCTCACGATGCAGGTGAAAGTGGTTGCGCCCACGGGTGGCATGGCCTCTGGATTCTGCGTCGTGGTGTTGCTGAGCAGGTTGGCGGGTGACCAGTTATAGGTATAGTTGCCTGTGCCAGCAATAGGTAGGGCATGGAGTGTTGTCGATCCGCCTTCACAGATCTCATATTGGTCGGCAGTGGCAGTAGCGGTCAAGTCGGAGCCCGCCATGTGAACGGTGACTTGAGCCGTGTTGATGCAGCCACCTTGCAGGTTGGTGACGGTGACGGTGAAGACCTGTGATTCCGTGATAGGAACTGTTTGTGTGGTCTGACTGTTAGGGTTGACCACCATATTGGCAGGCTCCCAATGGAAGCTGAAGTTGCCGGGCGTTTCTACAATTGCGGTAAGGGTGGCTGTGCCGCCATAAATAACAGAGGTTGGACTGACAGAGGCTGTCACTTGTGGGATGGCATATACGGCTACAGTCTTCGTGATTTCATCGACACAATGCCCATTGCCTGTATGTACGATGTGGGTCACTTGATAGTCACCCGGTGAGGCGTATGTGTGGGTTACATTGGGCCCATCAGCAGTCTCACCGTCACCAAAATCCCAATGGTAGCCGGTGATTTCCTGCCCTGAAGGCTCAGTGTCGGCGGTGCTGTTCAGCTGAGTGATATCGCCTTCACAAACGGTGTTGAAATTGAAGTCGGCTATAGGTTGGGCATACACGATGACCTCAGTGGAACCCGTCGTTGTTTGGCCATCAACGGTGGTGATACAAGTGTAGGTGCCACCCATCTCAAGGGTACAGTTGGGACGGATGGGGTTTTGCAGATTCGAACTGAAGTTATCGGGGCCTGTCCAGCTATAGGTGGCACCTGCTTGGGTGGTGACCGATAGTTGGATGGTGTCACCGACGCAATATGGCCCGTTGTTGGTGGCAATGCCAGGCAGGATGCCGCAGTCGGTAGTGCCGGGACCTGATCCTTCGGTCTTGGTAAAGGTGATGACGCAGGGCTGGCGCGAGTAGTTGGTGATCATCAAGATGTAATACTCTCCAGTCTCAGGCATGTGGAAATTGACGTTGCCATGGTCGGCTTCATGATAGTGCTCCCATTCTTGAAAACCTAAAAAGATATCTTCAGAATAGCTCGCGGAATAGTTGCAGTCGATAATTTTGTCAGAAGTCAGCTGGAGCACGCACGGTGATGTCGGGTCGGTGTACGGTCCCCACATGCAGAAGTCGATGTCTCTTTCTTCATTCGTGTTTGGATCGTGGCCTTCCATGTGGATGATGAATTGTCCGGGCGTGTTGATTCTCATGTGATACCAGGAGGGGTTGTAGGAGTTGCCGATGCAGCCGTCGTCAAAGTCTACCCCTTCGAGATCCTCGGCTGTCTGTGACGTGTTGGCAGCCTGAAACTGGATGACATCAGAGGTACAGAAAGGGTCGGAATCCACACAATGGTTGTTGACGGTGATGGCCCTGCTGAAGGAAAGGTCCATGGTGATGGATGCGAAATGCATGGATGGTACACCGTCTTTCCATTGAGGCTCCAAGTCCAAAAGGTCTACTTTCCCGAATAATCTGAAGTTGATGTAGGTTTCGTTGTAGAATGATTCAAAACTGTCAAAGAAACTGTTCTCCGTGAAATCTTCAGTTGGACCGACAGTGAATAAACCATAGTCTTCTTCCGCCAATATCGTGAACCTGTCGTCATGGCTGAGATTGTACAGCAAGTATAGCCTGAAGTCGATGTTGTCAATGTCGAAGAAGTTGAGCATTATTCCATCTTCAGCATATTGTCTGTATGGCGTTTCATGCCCCATCGACACCTTGTTGGCTTGGGATGGTTGTGCATGTAGCATGAAAGGCAGCAACAAGAACAGGAAACCTGAAACGATAAACTTTAGTTGATTATTCATGGTTGTTAAATTGTGAGAATTATGGTTTTGTGGTATTATCTTTGAATGACGACCTTCTTTGCCACGGTGCCTTCCTTGCTGGTGGCGACAAAGAAATAGATGCCGTCTGTCTTATTCTTCATATTGTAAAGGTACGAACTGGGACCGTCATTGTTGATGGTCTCAAACTGGTCGATGAGGGTGCCTTTCATGTCGTATACCCTCACGTTGACTTTGCCCGTGAGATATTCAAAGTTGAGCTGCATCTCACCCTTGTTGGGATTGGGGATGACATCGAAGTCAATGGACGCTGAGCCTGTCGAAGCGTCGTTCTCCTCTACGCCATAGAACGAGCAGACAAGCCAATAACGTTGCGTGATGCCGTCTTGCGGGGCACAACGGTTGAAGGCATGGGCTTCCAACCACACCGTGTCGTTGACTTGGCCGAGCACATACACTTTGCAGCATTTGGCTTTCTCGCCAAAAGGCTCAAGCACCCAATTCACGGGTTGGGAAAAACTCCAGGTGACGGTGTCCCAATGGCAGTTCGGGTTGGTGTCCCAAAGGTTGAAGTCGTACGAGTTGATTTGGAACTCGGTAGCCGTCACGACCCAGTGAGGCGCATTGTTGGTGGCATCCATCGGGTAGATTTCGGTGGGATGGGGCGTGTAGGCAAATTGCACATTCATGGTGACCAAACTATCGCAGTCGGATTGGTTTTTATAGGTGCGGTGATAAGTGCCCGACATGGTGTAGACGAGGTCTTCGTGGTCGGTGTAAATAATCTCATGTCCTTTCGGATCCCAGAAATACTCGTCGCAGTTTTCCTCATCACTGACAGTGAAATCACTCTCGTCATGGTCATTGATGGTGAGGTTGAGCGTGGCTTCGCTGTCGCAACCGAAACTGTTGATGTAATGGTGCGTATAGACTGTGCTTTCGTTGAAGGTCATGTCAACGTTATAGGCGTCGTTTTTCCAACGATAGGCATCACAGCTGGTGACAACCACATCGTTTTGGAAACTTGGCCTTAACTCAAGATAGAGGATGAGCGTGCTGTCGCATGAGTTAGGATAGGATAGGGTGTCGTAATAGGTACCTGATTCATAATAGGTTATGCCATTTGAAGCCCAGGTGTATTCTTCAGCGCAAAGGGATACATTATAGCTTTTTGAGTTGTACTGAGCCTCTTCGATGTGAAGGCTTACGATACTGTCGCAGCCCATGACGGATTCATACACATAGACGTATGGATAGGGACTGGGTTGCAGATAATCGCCGTTGTAATGATAGCCGAGACCGCCTTGGCAGGTGGACTCATAGTAATCGAATTCGTAAACTGGGTCTTGAGCGAGGTTCAGTTTGATGACACTGTCGCAGCCATGCACCGATTCCAAGGTGTGAAAGTAGATGCCAGGTGCGTCAAGGGCTTGGTCGAAGAACATATAGTGTTCGCTTTCGCAGAAACGGTCGGTGATCGTAGTCTCGTAGGTCTGCCAGTTGCTCAGATGCAGGTGGATGACACTGTCGCAGCCATATTGCGTCTCAATGGTGTGGTCGTACACACCAGGGGTCTGAAGCATTTCACCAAAGAAGGTGTAGGTGTCGTTTTCGCAGATGGTTTCGTACACGTCGGATTCTTCGTTAGGATGTACCACAATGGTGACGCTGACGTCTTGGGAGCTCAATCCGTCGCTGACATGACAGGTGTAAGTGGTCGTTCCGACGGGCGGAGTGGCCACTGGATGCTGGATGTTGGGGTTGTTGAGCGTGTTGGCAGGTGTCCAGCTGTAAGTGTAGTTGCCAGTGCCGCCCGAAGGCTGTGCGTGCAATGTGGTCGACTCGCCTTCGCAAAGTGAGGTCTGGTCGGCTGTGGCCATGGCAACCATATTGGAACCTTCAATGCTCACTGTGACTTGTGCTGAGGCCGTACAGCCGCCTTGAGGGTTGGTGACAGTCACGGTGAAGGTGGTTGTCTCATAAAGCATCACGGTCTGTGTGGTCTGGTTGTTAGGGTTGACCACTTTGTTGGCGGGTTCCCAATGGAAATTGAACGAGCCTGTGGCTCCGGCATTGGCGGAAAGGGTGGCGACACCACCATAGATGACAGTGCCAGGTTGTGCCGTGGCAGAGGGAACGGGTGTGGCATATACGGGCACGGTTTGGGTGATTTGGTCATTGCAGCTTCCTCCACCGATGTCAACGGTGTGGGTCACTTGATAGTCGCCGGCTTGCGCGTAGGTGTGGCTTACCGTTTGCCCTGAGCCTGTCTGACCGTCACCGAAGTTCCATTGGTAGCTGCTGATTTGCTGTCCGCTGGGAGCAGTGGCCGTACTGGTGAACTGGGTCGGGTTGCCTTTGCAGACCGAGGTGAAAGTGAAGTTGGAAGTGGGCTGCCCAAAAACGTTCACGGTCTTGGTGATCTGGTCGATGCAGTGTCCGCCGGTCGCCACAGTGAGGGTCACCTGATAGCTGCCGGCTTGGGCGTATGTGTGGCTTGTATTCTGTCCTGTTCCAGTCTGACCGTCACCGAAGTTCCATTGGTAGCTGTTGATTTGTTGGCCTGGAGGATTGGTGGTGGAGGTGCTGTTGAACTGCGTAGCATTGCCGACGCATACAGTAGTGTAGTTGAAATCAGCAGTCGGGTCGGGATAGATGACGACATTGGTCGTGTCTGAGGTGGATTGTGTACCAACGGTAGTGGTACAAGTATAGATGCCAGCCATGTTCAAGGTGCAGTTCGGGCGGGTCGGGTTCTGTTGGTTGGAATTGAATCCAGCAGGGCCAGTCCAGTTATAGGTGGCACCATCTTGTGCATTGACCGACAAATGAATGGTTTCCCCTACGCAGTATGGGCCATCGTTCGTGACAATACCAGGAAGAATGCCGCAGTCGGTCTCTCCTGGACCGCTGTTGGGTATTTTCTGGAAGGTGATGTCTGTTGAACCAGAAGAGTATTTGGTGATGACCATGATATAATATTGCCCAACTTGCGAGGAACTGGGTACGGTGCACTCTTGGACAGTGTTCCAAGGCGAGTCACAATCAATGATTTTATCGCTGGTGAGTTGATTCGGACAAGGGGTAATGGGATCAGCAAAAGGTCCCCAAGCACAAAAGTCCAAATCCAAGCCATTGCTATTGGTGATTTGGATAGTGAATGTCCCGGCAACAGCAATCTTCATGTGGAACCAGAATGGTGGGCGTGAGGTATACGGAGTCATGCAACCATAGTTAGGCCCCGACTCACAAACGCCACCCGCACTGGCATCTACATGGAATGTAACTACATCAGTGGTGCAGAATGGATCCGAATTGGCACAAGTCTGGTTCCCGTCCCTATTGGTCGGATTCTCGATGAGCAGCTGTCTGAAAAGCAACACAAATAGGTCTTGGGGCAGGCGTTCTTTCCAATATGTGAAAGTGGCTCCCTGCGACTCCTTGTCTGCGCTTGAATAAGTAGTAAAGCTTTCTTCGGCAACAGCTTTCAATGCATCAAAATAGGCTTGAAACTGTCGCTCGTCAAGGTTGGTCGCTGAGGACAATAATACTGAACTCTCTTCTTCGTTGATGACATAAGATATGTTTTCATCATTGGCGAGATAAGAAAACAGGCAGTATCGATAGTCTGGATTGCTGATGGTTGATAACTCTATTTCGATGGCGTTGTTTCTTACGGTTTGTCCAAATTGTCTCATGGGCATGGCCATCAACAACAAGACGATACAAAACAGTCTGATTCTCTTATTCATGTGTGGAGCGGTATTAAAGTATTAGTTGTAATTTTTTTTGTGTGTTTTTATTTTTGTACGACGACTTTCCTCGCCACGGTGCCTTCCTTGCTGGTTGCGACGAAGAAGTAGATGCCATCAGCCTTGCCTTTCATATTGTAGTCGTAGGTGCCGGAACCGCTGTTGTGGGCCTCGAACTGGTCGATGAGCGTGCCTTTCATGTCGTACACTTTGATGTCGATCTTACCCGTGAGGCGTTCAAGGTTGAGTTGCATCTGACCGTTGTTGGGGTTGGGGATGACATCGAAGGCTGCTGAACCAGTCGAAAGTTCGTCCTCATCAATGCCGATGAATGAGCTGATGAGCCAATAACGTTGGGTGATGCCGTCTTGTGGTGCGCAACGGTTGTAGGCATGGGCCTCTAACCACACGGTGTCTTCCACGCGGCTAAGCACATACACCTTACAGCACTGGTTCTTTTCGCCAAAGGGTTCAAGAATCCAGTTCACAGGTTGGGCAAAGTTCCAGGTGACGGAATCCCAATGGCAGTTCGGGTTGGTGTCCCACAGGTTGAAGTCGTAAGCGTTGATTTGGAACTCGGTTGCCGTCACGACCCAGTGAGGTGCGGTGTTGGTGGCATCCATAGGATAGATTTCGGTGGGATGCGGTGTGTACTCGAATTGCACGTACATGGTCACCAAACTGTCGCAGTCGTATATGTTCTTATAAGTGCGATGATAGGTGCCCGTCATGTTATAGGTAAGTTCGTTATGGTCGGTGTAAACGATCTCGTGCCCCTGAGGATCCCAGAAATACTCATCGCAGTTTTCTTCGTCGCTGACGGTGAATTCAATGTCGTCATGATCGTTGATGGTGAGATAGAGCGTGGCTTCGCTGTCGCAACCGTAGCTGTTGACGTATGGGTGGGTGTACACCGTGCTTTGGTTGAAGGTCATGTCTACATTGTAGGCATCGTTTTTCCAATGGTAACTGTCGCAACTGGTTACATGCACCTCGATGTCGTAACTGGGCCTGAGCTCAAGGTTGAGGACGAGGGTGCTGTCGCAGGAATTAGGGAAGGAGAGGGTGTCGTAATAGGTGCCTGTTTCATAGTAAGTTACACCGTTTGAAGCCCATGTGTATTCCGTGGCGCAAAGCGAGACGGAATAGGTCTTGGAGTTGTATTCGGCTTCTTCAATGTGGAGGCTTACGACGCTGTCACATCCCAGAACACTCTCGAAATTGTAAACGTAAGGATAAGCACTGGGTTGCAGATAGTCTCCGTTGTAGTAGTAGCCTGGACCGCCTTCGCAGGTCGATTCCCAAAGCTCGACTTCATAACTTGGGTCTTGGATGAGGTTGAGTCTGATGACGCTGTCGCAGCCGTGCACCGATTCCAAGGTGTGGTAATAGATGCCTGAGGTACTTAGCGATTGGTCGAAGAATTGGTAATGTTCGCCTTGGCAGAAATGGTCGGTGATGGGGGTCTCGTAGGTATCCCAGTTGTAAAGGTGCAAACGGATGAGCTTGTCGCAGCCAAACTCGGTTTGTGTGTGGTGTTCATAAACGCCTGGGGTCTGGACGTTTTCTCCATAGAAGTCATAAATGTCGTTTTCACAGATGGTGTGCTCCACTTCTTCCACTTCATTGGGATGCACCATGATGGTCACGCTGACGTTTTGGTTCGTGATGCCGTCGCTGACCGCGCAGGTATAGGTGGTTTCGCCAACGGGCGGTGTGGCCACAGGATTCTGGATGGTGGCGTCGCTCAAGGTGTTGGCGGGAGACCAGTTGAAAGTGTAGTTGCCTGTGCCGCCTGAGGGTTGTGCATGCAGTGTGGTCGACTCGCCTTCGCAGAGTTCATATTGGTCGGCGGAGGCCATGGCGGTCATGTTGGAGCCTTCCATGCTCACGGTGACTTGTGCCGTACTGCTGCAGCCACCTTGTGGGTTGGTGACAGTGACGGTATAAGTCTGAGTGGCTTGTAACGGCACGGTCTGGGTGGTCTGGGCATTGGCATTGACTACCATGTTGGCGGGCTCCCAATGGAAGTTAAAGGTTCCAGTGGCACCAGCGTTGGCCGTAAGTGTGGCGGTGCCGCCATAGATGACGGTGCTGGGTTGGGCAGTGGCCGATGCAACGGGAGCTGCATAGACGGGCACGGTCTGGGTCTTTGAGCTGGTGCAGTGACCATTGCCTGTGGTCACATTGAGCGTCACCTGATAGTTGCCCGCTTGGGCGTAGGTGTGAGTGACGTTTTGTCCCGTTCCAGTCTGTCCGTCACCAAAAGTCCATTGGTAGCTTTGAATTTGCTGGCCGCTGGGGTTGGTGGTGGAGGTGCTGGTGAATTGCGTAGGTGTCCCTTTACAAACCGAGGTGTAGTTGAAGTTGGCCGTGGGTTGGGGATAGATGACCACTTCAGTGGTGGCGCTGTTCGATGCGGTGCCAACAGTGATGGTGCAAGTATAGGTACCAGCCATGGCCATGGTGCAGTTCGGGCGGGTTGGGTTTTGTTGGTTTGAGGAGAAGTTGCCAGGACCAGTCCAACTATAGGTGGCTCCTGCTTGGCCTTGAGCCGACAGATGAATGGTCTCGCCCACGCAATAAGGGCCTTCGTTGTTGACCAAAGGAGGCAAAATGCCGCAGTCGGTCTCGCCATCACCAGCGTATTTTTGGAAAGTGATGTTGCCGCTGCCTCCGTTATAGTTGGTGATAAGGAGAATATAGTATTGTCCTACCTGTCCATTAACCACGTGGGCATATTCGTAGGCTTGTGCACTGAAACTACAGTCATGAAGGTTACCTGATGGATAGAAATTGGGGTTTGAGGTGTTGTTAGGACAACTGGTGCAATTCGAAGTCAGCAAACCTGTTTGACCTGCTGCTGTCGGGCAAGGAGTGGTTTGGTCGGTAAAAGGCCCCCAAAGCGCAAAGTCAATGTCGAAGGGCGCTTCCATCTTGATGGTGATGTTACCGGCAACACCAATTCTCATATAGTACCAGAAGGAGTGTTTGTTTGTAGGGGAGGAGCCTAAGCATCCGTAGTCGGGTCCCGACCATGAATAACCGCTGTTGGTTGAGGGGAAAGTATAGACATCCGAGGTGCAGAATGGATCTGCATCCATGCAGTGGTTGGCACGGTCGAGGTAGTCGGAAATCAAGAAGTTGTAGTAGTCGTCACTGATATTTTGTGCCCATGAGTTGAAGATTTCAGCAAATTCCTCTTTCGGCAATAAGGACACTTCTTCGTATTCTTCTCTCAGTGTCATTCTAAGATATTCAAATTCGGCATAAATCGGGATGTCGGCATTGTAACTGTTGGGCCTGATGAACAATTCACCAGGGTTCTCAGTTGGGTTACATAGCCAGATGTCGCTCGTGGCAAGTGCTGATGCTAACTGAACACGCTCCTCCACATTTTCAATTTCAAATACGTTGAAAAGGAATCCGTTTTCATAATCCCTAATATGGGACTCGATATTCGTTTGTGCATGATTTGACATGTCATCTTGAGCCCATATCCTTGCAGGGATTACCGACAATATTAGGGCAAACATAATTGTCTTAGCGAATCTTTTCATGGTATGTAGGTTTTTATCTTGTTCTTATTTTAAAATGTTTATCGTATCACATTGACGCGTTTCATTGCCACGCCGTTTCCAGTCTGGATGCGGATGAGGTAGGTGCCCGTGCCGAACTGTGCCATCTCGATTTGTGCGGTGTTGCCTTCCACTTCATGGTCGTAGACGGTCTGGCCGAGGGCGTTCACCACGGTCAGGCGTTGCAGACTCTGGGCTTCGATGGTGACGAGACTGTTAGTCGGGTTCGGGTAGATTTTGGCTTCCAAGCCGTATTCGTTCACGTCGGTGGTGTTCTTCACGTTGACAGTCTTCGAAAGCTCCATTGCGCCACATTCATTCTCTGCCTTCACGGTGAGGGTGGCTTCACCCTTGTAGGTCTCGCTCCAAGTGACAGTGGCTGTTTTGTAATCAGCAGTGAGCATGCCAGCCTCTTGTGGCTCGAGGCTCCAGAAGTATTCTGCGACAGCATTTGTGATTTCTGCGGTGTAGGTACTGACGGGTGTCAGGCGTACATCCACCTCATTGTCGCCGCTGAGAGCTTCAAGGATGGGAACGTTTTCAATCATTAGGTGCATTGTGACAATCGAGTCGCAGCCGTAGATGGAAATGTAGGTGCGGTGATAGCTTCCTGACATGTCATATATCATGCTTTCGTGGTCGGTATAAATTATCTCATGCCCTTGAGGATCCCAAAGATAGCTTTCGCAAGCCTCGGCGGTGAAGTCAGTCTCTGAATGATCATAGATAGTCAAGTGCATCACCACGATGGAGTCGCAGCCGTACATCGAGGTGAAGGTGTGTTCGTAAACGCCACTTTCGGTGAAGGTCTCGCCGCCCCAAACGTAGGTGCCGCAGTCCGTCTCCTCGGCTTCCACATTGTAGTTGTCGATGAAATGGAGGTGCATGACCACGGTCGAGTCGCAGCCGTGGATGCTTTGAAGCACTTGCTCGTAATCGCCTTCCTCGTTGTATTCAATGCCGTTCCAGTTGTAGGAGCCGCACGAAGTCGCCTCAAACTCGGAGTGCTGCAGCGGATGGATGACAAGGTTGAATTCTTGGACGGCATCGCCGCAGCCGAATGGCGACATGGCGGTGAGGGTCAGGGTGACACTGCCGTTGGCGATGTCTTGCTCTCCAGGGATATAATGGGTCTCTATACTGACAAGGTCATCAAAGTTGCCGTCACCGTTGGTGGTCCAGCTGATATTTTCTGCTTCATAGACAGTTGCAGCGAGGAGGATGCTCTCGCCTTCGCAAATCTCGCCTCTTTCTTCCATCTCGATGCTTGCGGGCGCATGGAAGTTGATGGTCACATTGTCGCTTAAGGTCTCTCCTTCCTCATTCGTCGCCGTGAGGGTCAGGGTGACGACCTTGTTCACGAGGTCTTGCTCGCCAGGGGTGTAGATGGGGTTAAGGATGTCGTCATGGTCGAAGTTGCCGTCGCCGTCTGTCGTCCAAAGGAGACTGGCATATCCGATGACATTGGCCTCCAAATGTGCCGCCACTTGGCAGATGTTCTGGTCGGCTCCGGCATTGCAGGCAAAGTCGATGTGGGGAACGGGGAAGAGGATCTCGTCAATCCACACATGGTCGGCGCCGCTGGTACCCGAGGCGTTTTTCTCATAAGTCCACGAGAAGGTGTGTTCGCCTTGGGTGACGGGAATGATGACTTCGCGCCATGTGCTTGACCCACCCCATTGTTGTTGCATCACACCATCGATGTAGAACTTGAGGTAGTCGTTGGCTTCGCAGTCGGTACGCCTGTAGAAACGGATCTCGTCAGTTTCGTTCTCGACTTTGAAGTGCATGGCGAGTGTGGTGGTGGCATTGTGGCCAATGGTGCCCGATTGCAGGCAGAAGTTGCCGGAATAAGGTTCAGTGTCGACGATGGTCCAGGGATGGTCGGGGTCGTTCTCCCATCCGAAAGTCTCCAAGCCTTGTTCGAAGCCTTCGATGTCGAGACCGACGCGGTGTGAGTAGCTGTTTGAATGGGAATAGGCACCTGAGACGACTTCGAGAGTGAACAATGCGGCTTCACCCTTAGGCATGGTGGCTGCCACGGTGACCAAATAAGTCACCTCAACGCTTTGGTTGACATCCACGATCGGTGTGGTGACCGTAGGGCTGCTGATGGTGATGTATTGTTCCATCGGGGTGGTGAGTGTGGCCGTCACGTCGTTGGCCGCTGAGCCTCCGTTGTTCTTGTAGTTGAAGGTGATGGCTGCGGTTTCGCCAGGATCGAGGCGACCATTGCCGTTGCCTCTGTTGGAGCCGGCATCGTTGATGGAGATTTCATCATAGATTTTCAAATCGGGTGCGTAGGCGTTAAAGTGGAAGTCACTTGTCCAGGTATGTCCGCCGCCGACCATGGTGAGCGTGAAGTCGAGACGGGTCTCGTTGGGAACGTTGTCGGCCACGGTGATGCCGAACACGTTATCCAGATTGGTGGTTTGGTTAGGACTCAAGGCTGGAATGGAGGCTGTGTTCTGGTTGATGGTGACATAGTCCGTCGTCCTTGTGGTGAGGGTAGCGGTGGCTTGTGACGAGGCTTGGTCACCCGTGTTCTTGATGACCATGTTAAACGAGGCTTGCTCGCCGTACTCGAGTTGACCGTTGTTGCCATCATTCACGCTTACTTCGGTGAGGGTGAGTGTGGGCTCGCTGATGACGTGGATGGTGCCTACATAACGGAGCCTGTCCTGCTTGGTGGCCACGATGGTGATGTTGCTGTTCGAGGGCTGGGCAGGGAAGGTGATGGACTGGCTGCTACCTGTGGCGGTGGCCACGGCCAGGATATTGTTGTTGCGTGTCAAGGCGATGATGGCGCCTTGCGGGGCACTCACGTTGATGCTTGTGGTGGTGGCAGTGATCTGTGATGGATGGCTGACGTTCATGGTGGTGGGCACTTGCGTGTAAAGTGTCAGGAAAGCATCGCAGTGGGCAGTGAACATCTTGTACGTGATGGCTTTGTTGTTGGCGTTATAGGGCCAGTTGCTCTGGGCAAGGAAGTACTTGCCGGCCACATTGCCGAAAGCAGGTCTCCAATTGCCTTCGTAGTTGGCGTATGGGCCATAGTCGGGCATGAACTGCGGGTCATATTGGTCGTACATGCCCCAAGCATAGGCATCGTTGACGAAGGAGTAGGAGGTCTGTGTGGGTCCGATGCAGCCTACGGCACCGGCGTTCTGTCCGCTGCTGGTGCGACGCATGAAAGCCTCGATGAGGCATTCGGGGTTATGGTCGAAGGTGCCGGTCTGGCAGTTGATGGTGTTGACGAAGGTCATCTTGCCCACGTTGTTCATTTGGGTCACGTGGCTGGAACTGAAGTCAGGCTCACCCCAGCCTTGGTAGTAACCATGGTCGCGGTGCTGGAGAAGCATGCAACCGTTGTTGACGGCCTGCACCACTTGTCCGCCTGTACCACCTGTCCAGCCACCAAGTTCACTCGGCGTGGCAGGGATGTAACCAACACCATTGGGACCAAAATAGTTGACGACCATATAGGTGTTTTGGTTGCTCGACCATTGGTTGCTGGGATAACCGCTATAAATGGCATTGATACGCACGGGATCCTTGCCTTGGTTGCGCCAATAGCCACCTACCACTTCAGAACAAATTTGGAACCAACGTTCGGTCTGCCAGCCCAAAGCGGTGATGGGGTGTTCGTAGGAGGACGCATCCATGTTGGGATTGGTATATTCGTATTCAAGTTGTTTGCTCACCATCATCTGGGCCTCGTTGACGTTGGCGGCCACGAGGCGCGAGAAGGCCATCTCAGGCAGCAGGTCGCCTGTGACGTCAGCATAGCCATTGTCGGTGATGCAGTTGCCATAGTTCTGTGAGTGATAGGTGTATTCGGCTGGGATGCCCACGCTCATGTTGGTGTTATGGTCACCCAAAAGCAACACGGCTACAGGTGGAATGTCCCAGGTGTTGTAGGCATTATGGAAGTAAGCCTTCATCTGGTCGGTGGTGGCGCAGCCCATGTCGCTGAGGCTCTTCACCTCGGTGAGGATGCCTTGCTGGATGCGGTAGTCTCTCAGCTGGTTGGCATATTGGCGGAAGTCTTCGTTGTTGGGGATGACGATGAGGTATTCGCAGCCTTCGGGGCGGTTGTTGACCCATTCCTGCATACGGGCCTCATAGTCGATGACAGGGAGCTGGTTGTAGTTGGCCAGGTTCTGCATGAGGATGGGATCCCAGTAAGGTGAACGCAGGCGCGTCTCGCCAAACTCGCCGTTGCCGCCGTCGAAGCGCACGTCGAATTGTAGGTCATCGTATACACGAAGTTCTTTCGTGACGGGGTTGTATTGGTAAGGCACCACGGTGACGGCTACGGTCTGCACGCCGCGCAGGCTGAAGGGTGCCGACACGGTGACAGGCTGCTCGGGGAAGAAGGCATTCTTGTTGTAGATGCTGAGGTTCTTCTCATAGGTATCGGGGCTGTCGTCGGTGTCGAACTTGATGGGTGCGGCGGGCAGCAGGTCGACGTCCGCTATGGTGGTCATGCTGCGATAGCCCATCTCGATGTGGGCGGTGGCGCCGTTGGGGACAGCCACGAAGCGGCTGAAGGCGGGCAGGTTGGGCTCGCCGGCGTTGGCAGGCAGGCTGATGCCCGTGCCGCCTTGCACGACATCGCCCCTATAGCCGTTGTCGGTGATGTTGACGATCTGCAGCTGTTTCAGGGCATGGCGCATCGTGAGGTTGGAGCGTGTGTTTTGTTCAACGGTGAGCCCTTCTCTTTGGGCACTGTTGTTGAAGGTGAAATCGCGCGTCTGCGCATCCGTTGCCATGGCCGAGAACAGCATGCTGGCGAGGATAAGGGTACGGAGAAAGAACTTCATGGTATTAGCGTGTTTGATTGTTTGACTACCTAATTAAATTAAAAAAACGCGTAAAGATACGCACTTTTTTGGAATAATGAAGTATTTTTCTCCTAAAAAGCAAAAAAAGAGCCGCCAAACGGCAGCTCTTTTCGTTCGTTCCATCCTCGTAGTGAGGTTTTGCGCCGCGAAAAGCTTACATCTACCTCTCGCTTTCCCAATTGCCAGCGCCCCTAAGCAGCACCTTCAATCGCCACATCCGTTCATAGTAGTTCTTCATGGTGTCTTCTTTTTCGGTACTGTCCACTACAGCTTCGGTCTGAACAGGTGTTTTTTGGACTTCTTTCTTCTCCCTGTTTTGGCATCCCGCCAGCAGCAAGGCGACCAAGACCGCCACTGTTGGCGCGGAAATTAGGGATTTCGATATGCTCCTCATGGCTGGCTATTTCTTCACCACCTTGTCCGAATAAGACTTCCCATCCTCCATTGTGACCTTCATCAGGTATTGTCCCGCAGTAAGGCCTTGCAGGTCTACGCTCTCCAAACCTTTGTTTTGCTTGCACACTCGGCGTCCTTGTAGATCGTAGAGTTCGATTTGCGTGGGTGTTACGTCGGGCGAGTATTGAAGGTGAAGCTGGTCTTGGGCGGGGTTGGGGTAGAACATAAAGGGACGGACAAATCCTTCCATTTCAGGAGTATCTGTTGTGCCATCATCGTTGACAATAAGCATAAATACCGTACCAGTGGTTTGCATACCTCCTATGGCCAAACCTCCATTATTCAGTGCTTTCATGCATGAAGGATAATAATACCCATCAGGTAAACTATAAGTACGCTCCCAAATGATGTTCAAGTCGGAATCGAACCTCAAAACCTGTAGGTCTGCATCCTTATATACCAGATAGTAATCTCCGTTACCCGACCTGCCTAGTCCTATTATTCTCTGATGTTGATTGTCGGCCTCGGGAAAATTTATCCTTTTCAGGTTTCCATGCGTTGTCTTACTCCGTTTGGCCAGCAGAATCCCGTCTCGGATAACATCCCTGTAATGCGTGGCTAAAAGATAAGTCTCATCATCCATGTTCTCAATATCATTGTCGTAACTGTCCATGAAATGTGGACTTGCGTTAGAGTAGATTGTGGCACTGTCTATGATGTTGAGCGTTGAGTCCATCAAAATGTACGCAAACTTCCCTTGCCCAATTCCGCACACCAAGTATTCTGTCCTTTCTTGATTCCAGACCTTTAATCTACCTCCTTGGTAGGTGTGAATGGGACAAACCGAATCATGGTAAAACACCTTGTTTTTGAGTGTACCGTCAAAGCCATAACGCGAAAAGAAAGTCCCGTTAAGGTCAAGGACGTCATACGACATGATGAAGTCGTCATTACCCAAGCAATAATACGTTTGATAACCGGCTTCCTCTTCCAAAGGGACAGACACATTGGCACAGACGGACACGAAATTCTCGTCGTATCTGCTGATGCAGAGGCTGTCACCTCCGATGTCGCTCTTGATTCTGGCGAATATGAAGTCACCCGCGTTTGGATTGGGCTCAAAGAGATAGTTGTGGTTTTTAATGTAGTTGTCATAATCAATTACAGAATCAACGACAACTACTTCGTCAAGAGAAATGTTGAGTAGACAACGGCCGTAGGTGTAATGAAGTGGGAAAACACCATACGGATAGATGTTACTCAACACAGTGTTGGCAATCACATGCCCGTCACACAATTCTGTCACCCCCACCATATCAACATTATAGTTTCCGATGCTGTGATGATTTAGGAGCTGATAGCTTTGGGCATGGGCAAACAATGCCGCCATGGCAAAAATCATTGTTGTAAACAGATGCTTTTTCATGTTGTATTTTTTATTGATATTATGCGGCAAAAATAGCAATTATTTCACTTTAAACAAATATTTTTCCGTTTTATTCTTGTTTTTTATCAAAGAGCGTTTCGGATGAAAATAAATCTGGTACTTGTCTGAAACGCTTTTCGTGTTCCGCCATTATTCCCTCACCAACTTTCGCACACACTTCCGTCCTTCTTCGTCGTTGATGGTGACAAAGTAGATACCCGAAGGCATGGTAGCCATGTCGATGCGTAGTTCGTTGCCATTACCCTGTACTTTGAGCACCTGTTGCCCGAGCATGTCGACCACTTCAGCCTGCCGCAGGTTCTTACCCGTGACGGTTACAAGACCTGTGGTGGGATTGGGATGAATTGTGGCGAAAACATCTGATTCGTTTTCTTCAACGCCTGTGATGCTGGTTTGTCCATAGCGTAGGGGATAGTCTGGAATAGTGCAGAAAGCTATCTTGTCAATATATACTTTGAACAGATAAGGCGCCCCTGAATATTCCTGTCCTGCCATACCATAGCCATGGTACCAACCATAATAGTTCTTGCCGTCAATCACCTTGTGCATGCCATATTTTTCATAGTAGATCTGAGTTTCCAAGTAAACGTAATATGCATAGTCGGGACCGCGTCTCCAACCTTCTGGTGCGTTAGGAATGAGGGTGTCGTTTTCATCTAAGGTATATGTGATGTAATCAGCCAAACCAACTAGTCTGATTTCCCATCCGTTAAGTGACACCTCACGAACTGCCCATTCACCATGGTCATAGTATTCACCATACCACCTATGGTCGGTCTCTCCATCTCCGTCAAAGTCCAATTCCAAAGTTTTGGGGGGACCAATAATATTCTGTACAAATTCCAATGGCGGATCGAATTCCCTATAAACGATTTCGCCTTGTTGGGCTTTAAGGCCTAACACCGCCAATAGAAGTGCGGCTGATATCAAATACTTTTTCATTGTACTACTTGTTGCTTTAACAATGCAAAAGTATTCCAGGAAAATAATTCCTGTCAACAAAATGATGGTTCGGAAAGGTTCGGTGTTTTTAGTTAACGTATTGCAAATCAAATAGATGAAGGATTCTTAGCGATATCCGTCAAGATGACGGGAAGCGGTTTCTCGGTGTCGAATACCTTCTGGATCTTACTGTCACGCTCGACAACAGTGTTATAGGCACGCTGCATCAAGGCGGAAATATCGGCATGGGTCAGGTTGAGCAAATAAAGGCAGCAATAGTCAATGTCGATATTGGTTAGTTTTGGGTAGGCCTTCCTGAGACGAAGGGTGAACTGGCTAAAATGACGGTCGGCCGCAACACGCAAGTCCAACAGCTGCTGCTTGTCCAAAGCAAATTGCTTATAAATCCCGCAATCTATTTTCGCCTTGAACTGCCCCTCGTTCACCCGCTCCATGATGAGACGGCAGATGGGCTCGTCGTTGAACGATAGAGCCTGTGTCTCTGGCTTCGGGTTCATGTTGTCCGCCTGCTGGCGGATTTGGTCTTTCAGTTCGCGCAGCTCCTCGTTGCTCCGCTTCAAGCGGTTGGAAAGGGAGGATTGCTGCATCTTATGGGTATGCCGCTCCGTTTCCAGCAACCTGCCCACATCCTCTTTCTCCGTTTGCAGCCGTTTGTTGCGTTTTCTGCTCAGGGTGAGGAAAACAGACACTACAGCAGCCAAGGCCAACACGATTCCCAACATAACACCCCATCGCTTTGTAGCCTTTTGGACCTTCAACCTGTGTTGGATTTCCTGTTTGTTTTGCTCATATTGTTGGCAAAGTCCTGTCAAGGTGGAATGCAGCTTGCCGTCTTTGTCCTTTAGGGTGACGTATTGCGAGAGGGCAAGGGCGTATTCTTTCGCTTTCAACGTATCCCCGTTCTTTGTGGAAATCTCCTGCAGCCTTTCGGTAGCCAGCATCTTGCTGTCGGGGGTACATGCATTGTCGTACACTTGTTTCAGATAAAACCAAGCCGAATCAAATTGCCCTTCATAATAATAGATGTCTCCAACGGCAAGATATCGAGCCAACCGCTCGCGTTCACTTACGGCGAGATGTGCCAAACGATGTAACACGGCCAAACTCTTTTCGGGCTGATGGTCTTTCTTATAGGACAGAAAAGCCTGCCGGGTAGCAATATCTCTATAAGTAGGATTGATGGTATCGGGTAGGATATCCTTGGCACACCTGTAATAATAATATGCGCTATCCCATCGTTCCATAATATCATAGATAGCCCCTAATTCGTTCAATATCCAGGCAACATGTGAAGCAGCAGCATCGTATTTTTGGTAGTATTTCAAAGAAAACCTGCCGAAATATGAGGCTTGTTCCTGAAGATACTCATTGGCATACAAGTCGGTCAATCTTGTACAGGTTAAAGCCATAAATCTCGCTTTGTTTTCCACCAGTTCCTTTTCTTCGAAATGGCTTTCCATCACCTCCAAGGCTTTCAGGAATTGGGCGCAGGCTTCCGCGGTGCTGTCGTGTTCGTAATATCCTACGCCGTTAATATAATGGGCGCGGGCGTCGAGGAATGCGGTTGTAGAGACGTTTCCTGAAACGTCTCTACCGCATATCGAATCAAAATAATCCACTGCCAACAGCAGATCCTCTCTGTTGGTCTGTTCGCAATCGTTTTTGTACAGCAATTCGGACAATAGGATATGGGCGTAATGGCGGTCGTATGCCGTGGCTGTAGAGACGTGGCGCGCCGCTTTACAACAGGTGTCAAACCAGGGCAACAACAATGTCAATGCGCTGTCGGGCTGCCGCCACATCAGGCTGTCGATAGCCGATAGTTCAGGAGACGCAATGAATCGTGTCTCCACCGACCCTTCATTGGGACGGTTGCATGCAACAAAGGCCAGCAACAATAACCCTATGACGAAAAGCTTCGCTTTCATGTCCGCAAAGATAGGAAAAATCCAATTCACAAAAGGACATGAGCCGAAAAGGATTACATCTTGATGAGCTTACAGCTCCACCGCTGCCCGTTCTGCTCCACCACGATATGGTACATGCCCGCTGGACGGTCCTTGAAGGAAACCACGGCGGCGTTGCGCTTCGCGAAGACAAGCCGCCCGTTTGCGTCGTACACCTGCACGGCGAAGTCGTCCATCTGCTCCAAATCGAGGGTGACTTGGTCGGTGGTGGGGTTGGGATGGATGTTCAGTGGCAAACCGGTTTGCTCGTCGGTCCCGTCCAAGTAGGGAGGCACAACGATGTAGTCGATCCAGGCACAATCCGAGCCGCTGTCGACGGAATAGTCCTTGAGGTAGGTCCAGGTGTATTGGTGCTGTCCGGGTAGGGTCGGGTAGCTGCGTTTAGCCCACCAGACTTCGCCCGACCAGCGGTCCTGCTCTTCACCATCGATGTAGAACACGAGGAAGTCGTAGTTGGCTTCCGAGGATACTTTGCGGTAGAAGCTGATTTCGCCTGATTCCGTCGAGTTGAAGCTGAGGGTCAGCTCGGAGGATTCATCATGGTCGATGGCACCCGAATTGGCGCAGTATACGCCATCGTATGCATCCAATGTGTAGATGGTCCAAGGATGTAAAGGGTCGTTGGTCCAATAGATGGGGTCAAACATTCCGTTTTCAAAGCTTTCCGTCACGAAGCCTATCGGGCAGATGACGTCTTGCTCTATCCTCAAGCCGTTGATGGCGGAGAGGAGCATGAGATGGACGTAGGGTACCTCGCCTGCTACAAACTCGACGAAAACATCAAAGGTAACCATCGCCAATCCATTCACTTCCAGGTCTTCAATTGGGGTTTCCGGGGTGATGACGCGGATATAGCCTTCGTTGTTGCCCAAGGAGATGCGTGGACTGTCGGCCCGATAATGGCCGTTGTTGGTGACGCGGAAGGTGAGGGCGGCAAATTCGCCTGGGTCGAGCCGTCCGTTGTTATTCCCTTGTGAATCGTCGACGTCAATCAGTTCAGCATAGATGTTGGGCGCCACGACTTCGATTTCGTATTCCTGTGCGTAGGTTTCGTCACCAAATTGGGTGGTTAAGGTGAAAGGGATGCGTGTCCTGTCATAGATGGAGTCGCTGAGGGTGAATTGGAAGGCATTCTCGATGAGCTGGCTTGCATTGGACGGGAGAGCGTCAAACGAGGCCTCGCCTTGCGTGATGGCCAGTTGCTCATGGTCGCAAGTGAAGCTGACCGATCCGCCGTCGCAGTCTTGCAGCCCTACATTGGTCACGTTGATGTTGGTTGCGACCGACTGGTTGTAATGTAGTGTGAGTCCGCTTCCGTTCATGGCGATGCTGTCGACAACGACGAAAGGCCTGTCGAAAGGCACCAACGGGATGTCTTCTTCCACCCGCAGGAGGTTCTCGCCCGTGATGGTGAGGTGGATGTTACTAACGGGGACGTTCTCCAAGATGGTAATGGTCTGTTCTTCTCCAGTGCCTGTGGCGGTGGCGACAATGTGCCATTGTTGTCCCAATCTGGCCGTCAATGCGATTTGTGAGCCTTCGGGCGCGGTGATGTGGAAGGGCGAGAAGCATTGGATACTCTCGTCATGTGTGGTGGTGATGGGTTGCGGTACATTGTTGAACAGCCGGATGAAGGCATCGCCGAAGGTGTGGAAGGTGTTGTAGGTTGTGTGACACATGTTTTGGTCGGTGCTGGGGAAGACATGGGTCTCAAGGAAGTATTTACCCGAGACACAAGCAAAGGCAGGCATCCATGAGTCGGAATGGGCGTTGAAGGGACCATATTCCGGAAGGAAAGTGGGGTCGAAGAGGTCCCATACGCCCCAAAGGAAGATGTCATTGGCGTAGGAATAGGTCTGTCCTGTGGGTCCGATGGCACCTACGATGCCGGCGTTCTGTCCGTCGCGGGTCATGCGCGAGAGGGCTTCAATGAAACAAGTCGTCGCGTTGTCGTACATGCCTGTCCGGCAATTGACTGAAATAAGGTAGGTTAGCTTGTTCACATTATTGATGTCGCCGAAGTCGCTAGTGTATATTTCGGGTTGGTACCATTTGGCGTTCCATCCGTGGTCGCGGTGTTGAATGATGTAGGCACCGTGGTTGATGGCATCGATCACTTGTTCGGCATTGCCACCTGTCCAGCCGCCCAGTTCTCCAGGCGTGGCGGGGATGTAGCCTACACCTTCGGGGCCGAAATATTCGACCACCGAAGCGGTGCCAGGTGCCGTTGACCAGTTGGAGCCTTGCTGTCCGTCGTATAGTTCGTTGATGCGTACAGGGTATTTGCCGTGTTGGGACAGGTAGCCGCTGATGGTCGCTATGGTGATTTGGAACCATTTGCTGTCTTGCCATGCCGCCGCCGTCAGGGGATGGGTGTAGTAATAGAGGTCGCTGACGGTGTTGGTGTATTCATATTCCAGTATTTTGCCGATGAAGATGGGCAGCTCCGACTCGTTCTGCGCAAGGATACGCGAGAAGCAGATGTCGGGCAGGCGGTCGTCGTTGACGTCGGCGTATGGGTTGTCAGAGGTGATGAAGTTGTCTTTGGGATGCAAAGTGGTATAGCCTGGTACATATTGTTGAAGGTTGGTACCGCTTTCGCCGATGATGCAGACGGCCGCTGGTGGGATATCACAATTGTCGTAAACATCTCTGATCCATTGTCTTATAATATACTGAGCAAGTTGTCCGGTCGGATTCTCAATTTCCGTGACCCTCATCACCTGGGTGAGGATGCCTTGTTTGTTGCGGAAGTCGGCAAGTTGTTTTCCAGCCTCATAATAAGCATCGTTGTCGGGGGTCATGATGAGGTATTCACAACCTGTGGCACGGTTTTGTGTCCATTGCTGCATGCGTGCATCATAGTCGATGGGCTCCAAACACTCGTAGTTGAGGATGTTGTTCCTCAGAATGGGGTCCCAAAAGCGCGAGCGCAGACGGTCGTCGCCGAAGTGTCCGTTGCCGCCTTCAAAACGGATGTCGATGTCCAACTCGCGGTGGATGGCAAGTTCCCGTGTCACAGGGTTGATTTGGAAAGGGCTGATTCCCAGATGGATGACATCGACACCGCGCAGCTGCTGTGGCTCGGCTACACAGTAGGTCTCCGTTGGATAAAAGTTGTTGTTGGCATACACCTTTGGGTCTTTGAAGAAAGGCCGCTCGGCATCGTTCTCGCATTGGCTGCCGTCGGATGGTGCGATGTTGATGTTCGAGAGGACCTCGTCGCGCCTTGTCTTGACTTCCACGACGGCTTTCGCGCCTTGTGGGATGGCAACGAAACGGTTGAAGGTAGGCAGGTCAGGTTGCCCGTAGTCGTTGGGCATGACGATGCCTTTTGCCGCGATGGTGTGCATCAGCTCACCTTCGTGTCTGATGGTGTCGATGCTGAAGTCGCCCAACTCAAAATGCAGGCTGATATGGTTACTGTCTGAGGCAGTGATGGTGAAGTCTTGCCCGATGGCAAACAGCGGGAAGGCTATCAATAGGATAAGGACAAAGGAGGCGTGTTTCATGGCTGGAAGTTTGTAAAAATCACATAATGAAGCCGTAAAAGTACAACTTTCTCTGAAAAAACAAGGAAAAAGTACCTAAAAAAGCACAAAAAGAGCCACCAAACGGCAGCTCTTTTTGTTCAAGCCAGCCCCGTTGGGGCGCTGGACATTAAGCAGGTGGTGAAGCGCAGCGTAACCCCTGCTTTTACACATGGCCACGCATAGGCCACACATGGCCACCACGTGCCATACATGGCCACGCAAGGCCATATAGATCACACAATCCCTGTAAACCCCATAAAAGCCAAAGCCAAAATGCCAGCAGTAATCAAGGCAATAGGGGTGCCCTTCATGCCTTTGGGAGGCTCCATCAGGTCGATGTGCTCACGGATGCCGGCGAAGATAATCAAGGCCATAGAGAAACCGAGGGCGATGCCGACGGCATAGACGATGGACTCGCCGAGGCTCAGCATGTGGGTAATGCCGCCATAGTTGAACTCCTTGGTGACCACGGTCAGCGACACGCCGAGGACGGCGCAATTGGTCGTAATCAGCGGCAGGAACACACCCAAGGCGGTGTAGAGCGACGGACTGATTTTCTTCAGGATAATCTCCACCATCTGCACCAAAGCAGCGATGATGAGGATGAAGGCGATGGTCTGCAAGAAGGTCAGATTCAAGGGTATCAGGATGTAGCGGTTCGTCAGCCAAGTCACCAAAGTGGCCAAGGTCAGCACGAAGATGACGGCTGCACTCATACCCACTGCGGTTGAGGTCTTCTTAGAGGTGCCCAAGAAGGGGCAAAT